>NZ_CP021992.1:1263390-1895085 GCF_002205495.2 Cryobacterium sp. LW097
CGGTCTTTGCCCAGGTCACCGGGGAGCTGCAGGCCACCGTGATCGGCACCAAGCCCGCCGCCACCCAGGACCTCTCGCTCGTGGTGGGTGTGCAGGTTCCGGCCAGGGACGTGCTCACGGCCGTGCGGGAGGGCAGCGGCACGTTGCTGGAAAGCATCGAGCTGGTCGACGACTACCGCGGAACGGGCATCGAGGCCGGGCAGAAGTCGCTCACCTTCGCGCTGCGGTTCCGGGCGCCGGACCGCACCCTCACCGCCGCAGAGGCCAGCGACGCGAAGCTGGCCGGCGTGCAACTCGCCGCCGCCCGCTACGGAGCGCACCTACGCGAATAATTTCGACGCTGCCGAGCCCTGCCGTCACTCCTTTCGCCGAACCGGGTTGATCCGGTCGGGCTGCGTGGCGGCAGGTCTCGAGCGTGGCGGCACGTCCCGAGCACGCCGGCACGTTTTGGTGCGCGTGCCGCGGGGACTTGCGCGTGCCGCGGGGGTTTGCACGTGCCGCGGGGGCTACCGCGTGCCGCGGGGACTTGCGCGTGCCGCGGGGCTTCATTGGGCAATGCGCGATTGTCGGGCTGTGCTGGCGTCCGGGTAGGTTTGGTCCATGGTCTTTTCGGTAGCGGTTGCGGGCGCCAGCGGGTATGCGGGCGGTGAGCTGCTGCGTTTGCTGGCCGCTCACCCCGATTTCGAGGTGCGCACGGTCACTGCGCACAGCAACTCCGGCCAGCGCCTGGTCGACGTGCAACCACACCTGCGCTCACTGTCCCACCTCGTGCTGGCCGACACGGATGCGACCACCCTGGCCGGCCACGACGTCGTCTTCCTCGCCCTCCCGCACGGCGCATCCGGGGCACTGACCGCCCAACTGAGTGCCGACACCCTCGTGGTGGACTGCGGCGCGGACCACCGCCTCGAGAGCGAGGCCGACTGGGCCGCGTTCTACGGCGGCGACTACTTCGGCGCCTGGGCCTACGGTGTGCCCGAACTGCCCGTCGGCGGCGGCCGGCAACGTGACCGGCTGATCGGCGCCCGCCGCATCGCCGCGCCGGGCTGCAACGCCAGCACGGTCGCCCTCGCCCTGGCCCCCGGCATCCTCGCGGGCGTGATCGAACCGGCCGACATCGTCGCCGTGCTCGCCGTCGGCCCCTCCGGCGCCGGTAAGAGCCTCAAGGTGCCCAATCTCGCCGCCGAGATCCTCGGCTCCGCCAACCCCTACGCCGTCGGCGGCAGCCACCGGCACATCCCCGAGATCCAGCAGAGCCTGCGCTGGGCCGGCGCGACCGGGCCCACCGTGTCGTTCACCCCGGTGATCGTGCCGATGTCGCGCGGCATCCTCGCCACCTCGACGGCCCGACTGGTACCTGGCACCAGCGCCGCCGCCGTGCGCCACGCCTGGGAATCCCTCTACGCCGACGAACCGTTCGTGCACGTCCTGCCGACCGGCCAGTTCCCGCGTACCGCCGACGTTCTCGGCGCCAACACCGCCCTCATCGGCCTCGCGATCGACGAAGCCGCCGGTCGGGTGGTCACGGTCACCGCCGTCGACAACCTCGTCAAGGGCACCGCCGGCGCCGCCATCCAATCCGCCAACATTGCCCTGGGGCTGCCCGAAACCCGGGGTCTCAGCACGAATGGAGTTGCCCCGTGAGCGTCACCGCCCCCGCCGGATTCGCCGCCGCCGGCGTCACCGCCGGCCTCAAGAAGTCCGGTGGCCTCGACCTGGCCATCGTCGCCAACCTCGGCCCGCTCGCCAACGCCGCGACGGTGTTCACCAGCAACCGGTGCAAGGCCAACCCGATCATCTGGAGCCAGCAGGTGATGAGCGACGGCCGCGTCAGCGCCATCGTCCTCAACTCCGGCGGCGCCAACTGCTACACCGGCAGCATCGGCTTCCAGACCACCCACGCCACCGCCGAGGCCGTCGCCGAACAGCTCCAGGTCTCCTCCGGCGACGTACTGGTCTGTTCCACCGGCCTGATCGGCGAGCAGCTCGACCTCGACAAGATCACCGCGGGCGTCTTCGACGCCGGCGTGGCCCTCAAGGACGCCGTCGCATCATCCGCCGCCGCCGGCCTCGCCGCCGCGCAGGCGATCATGACCACCGACACCCGGCCCAAGCAGGCCACCCAGGTGTCCCCGGCCGGCTGGACCATCGGCGGGATGGCCAAGGGTGCCGGGATGCTCGCCCCCGGCCTGGCCACCATGCTCGTCGTGATCACCACCGACGCCGTCCTGTCCTCCGCACAGCTGGATGCCGCGTTGCGGGAAACCACCAGGGTCACCTTCGACAGGCTCGACTCCGACGGCTGCATGTCCACCAACGACACCGTCAGCCTGCTGGCCTCCGGCGCCAGCGGCGTCGACGCGGACCCCGAAGAATTCACCACCGCGCTCACCAACCTGTGCCGCGACCTGACCCTGCAGCTGCAGGGCGACGCCGAGGGCGCCTCGCACGATGTGGCCATCGAGGTTTGTAACGCCGCGTCCGAAACCGAGGCCGTCACGGTGGCCCGCGCCGTGTCGCGCAGCAATCTGTTCAAGGCCGCGATCTACGGCAACGACCCCAACTGGGGCCGGGTGCTCGCCGCGGTGGGCACCATCCCCGAGGCCGACGCGGCATTCGACCCGTATGGCATCGATGTGGCCATCAACGGCATCCAGGTCTGTACGGCGGGCGAGCCGGACCAGCCGCGCGAGCTGGTCGACCTCACCCCGCGCGCCGTTTCGGTGGTCATCGACCTGCACGCCGGCACCGCGGGCGCCACGATCTGGACCAACGACCTCACCCACGACTACGTCGAAGAGAACAGCGCGTACTCCAGCTGATGAGCACCGAGCCGATGAGCACCGCCACTCCCGCCACACCGCCACAGGTTCCCACCCTCGACGACGTCGACAACACCCCCGCGGAGGCGAAGGTCAAGGCCGCCACGCTGATCGAGGCCCTGCCCTGGCTGAAGAAGTTCCACGACCAGATCATCGTCGTCAAGTTCGGCGGCAACGCCATGGTCAGCGAGGAACTGCAGCGCGCGTTCGCCGAGGACATGGTGTACCTCCGCTACGCGGGCATCCGCCCCGTCGTGGTGCACGGCGGCGGCCCGCAGATCTCCGCGATGCTCGCCCGCCTCGGTATCGAGAGTGAATTCCGCGGTGGCTACAGGGTCACCACCCCCGAGGCCATGGACGTGGTGCGGATGGTGCTCACCGGACAGATCAACCGCGACCTGGTCAGCCACATCAACGCGCACGGCCCCCTCGCCGCCGGCCTCAGCGGCGAAGACGCCGGCCTGTTCCGCGGACGCCGCCGCGGTGTCGTCATCGACGGCGAAGAGGTGGACCTCGGCCTGGTGGGTGACGTGATCGGCGTGGATCCCGAGGCCGTGCACGCGCAGCTGAGCGCCGGCCGGATTCCGGTGGTCTCGTCGATCGCGCCGGACGTTGAGGTGCCGGGCCAGTCGCTCAACGTCAACGCGGATGCCGCCGCCGCGGCCCTCGCCGTGTCTTTGAACGCCGCCAAGCTCGTGATCCTCACCGACGTGGCCGGCCTGTACAGCGACTGGCCCAACCGCGACTCTCTCGTGTCGGTCATCGACGTCGATGCGCTCCGCACCCTGCTTCCCGATCTCGAATCGGGAATGATCCCCAAGATGACAGCCTGCCTGGACGCCGTCGAGGGCGGCGTCGCCAAAGCGGCGATCATCGATGGTCGAGTGCCGCACTCGATCCTGGTCGAAATCTTCACCGGAAGCGGTATCGGTACTGAGGTGGTTCCCGCATGACCCTGCACGAACGCTACGCAGACGCAATGATGAAAACCCTGTCGCCCCCGCTGGCCGTGCTGGTGCGCGGTGAGGGCTGCTACGTCTGGGACGAGAACGGCACCAAATACCTCGACTTCCTGGCCGGCATCGCCGTCAACTCCCTCGGCCACGCCCACCCCGACATGGTCGCCGCCGCCCAGCAGCAGATCGGCACCCTCGCGCACATCTCCAACTACTTCGCCTCGCCCTCGCAGATCGAGCTGGCCGAGCGGCTCAAACGCCTCACCGGTGCGGGCGACGCCGGCCGGGTCTATTTCTGCAATTCCGGAGCCGAGGCCAACGAGGCCGCGTTCAAGCTCGCCCGGCTGAACACCGCCGGCGGTCGCCGCAGCCGGATCCTCGCGCTGAACGACTCGTTCCATGGCCGCACCATGGGCGCGCTCGCCCTCACCGGCAAGCCGCTGATGCGCGCCCCGTTCGAACCCGTTCCCGGTGGCGTGCAGCACATCGAGACCAGCATCGCCGCCCTCGAGCGTGAACTGGACGACACCGTCGCCGCACTGTTCCTCGAACCCGTCAAGGGTGAGGCCGGCGTCATCGACCTGCCCGAGGGCTACCTGCACCGCGCCCGCGAGCTCTGCACCCAGCACGGCGTGCTGCTCATCATCGACGAGGTGCAGACCGGCGCCGGCCGCACGGGCAAGTGGTTCGCCTACGAACACTCCAACGTGCTGCCGGATGCCGTCACGGTCGCCAAGGGCATCGGTGGGGGAGTGCCGATCGGAGCGCTCGTCACCTTCGGCGACACCAGCGACCTGTTCCTCCGCGGCCAGCACGGCTCCACCTTCGGCGGCAACCCGTTCGTCACGGCCACCTCCAATGCGGTGCTGGGTGTCATCGAACGCGACGACCTCGTCGGCAACGCCGCCCGTCGCGGCGAGGAGATCCGTGAGCTCCTCGTCGGCATGGATTCGCCCCTGATCAGTGAAGTGCGTGGCCGCGGGCTGCTGCTGGGCATTGGCCTGAGCGAACCGGTGGCCCTCAAGCTGGCCGCCGCCGCGCTGGTTGAAGGCCTGATCGTGAACGCCGCGAACGAATTCAGCATCCGGATCGCACCGCCACTGATCGTCGGTGATGCCGAGCTGGCCGACTTCGACGAGCGTTTTCGGGCGGCCCTGGCCCGTGTGACCAGTTCGGGTCTCGTGCCCGCCACTAGGTAACCCGCCACGAGATAAGGTGGAGGAATCCCGCATTACACCTCAGAATTCAGCGAAAGTGACCCCGTGACCCGCCATTTCTTGCGCGACGACGACATTTCTCCGGCCGAACAGGCCGAGATCCTCGATCTGGCCCTGGAACTGAAGCGAGACCGATTCTCGGTCCAGCCGCTGGCCGGACCGAAAACTGTCGCCGTGATCTTCGACAAGTCCTCCACCCGCACCCGGGTTTCGTTCGCCGTCGGCATCGCCGACCTCGGCGGCAGCCCGTTGATCATCAGCACCGCGAGCAGCCAGCTCGGCGGCAAGGAAACCGCCGCTGACACTGCCCGGGTGCTCGAGCGTCAGGTCGCCGCGATCGTGTGGCGCACCTACGGCCAGGCCGGACTTGAAGAGATGGCCCTGAACACCACGGTGCCCGTGGTCAATGCGCTCTCCGACGACTTCCACCCCTGCCAGTTGCTCGCGGACCTGCTCACCATCCGGGAGCACCGCGGCGACCTCGCCGGTCAGACCCTGACCTTCCTCGGCGACGGCGCCTGCAACATGGCGCAGTCCTACCTGCTCGCCGGGGCGACCGCCGGCATGCACGTGCGCATCGCCTCGCCGGCCGGGTACACCCCCCACCCGCAGGTCGTCGCCGACGCGGAGGCCATCTCCGCCCAGACCGGCGGTTCCGTGGCCCTGTTCACCGACCCGGCCGCGGCCGTTGCCGGCGTTGATGTCGTCATCACCGACACCTGGGTGTCGATGGGCAAGGAAGAGGAAAAGGCCATCCGGCTCGGCTCCCTCGGCAGCTACCGCGTCGACGCCGACCTGATGGCCCTGGCCAAACCCGACGCGCACTTCATGCACTGCCTGCCGGCCGACCGTGGTTACGAAGTCACGGCCGAGGTTATCGACGGTCCTCAGAGCATCATCTGGGACGAGGCGGAAAACCGCCTGCACGCCCAGAAGGCGCTGCTCGTCTGGCTGCTCGCGCACAACGCGCGCTAACCGCCGGCTCGCACGCACCACCAATAAACTTGAATCACGCAAAACTTATGAAGGAGAACCATGGCTGAGCGGGTTGTACTGGCATATTCCGGGGGCCTTGACACCTCGGTGGGCATCGGCTGGCTGAAGGACGCCACCGGCAAAGAGGTCGTCGCACTGGCTGTCGACGTCGGACAAGAGGGCGAGGACATGGATGTCATCCGACAGCGCGCCCTCGACTGCGGCGCCGTGGAGTCGATCGTCGTCGACGCCAAGGACGAATTCGCCAACGACTACATCGTCCCGGCGCTCAAGGCCAATGCGCTGTACCAGAAGCGGTACCCGCTGGTCTCCGCGATCAGCCGCCCGCTGATCGCCAAGCACCTCGCCGCCACCGCCCGCGCCCTCGGCGCCGACAGTGTCGCGCACGGCTGCACCGGCAAGGGCAACGACCAGGTGCGCTTCGAAGCCGCCGTCACGGCCCTGGCCCCCGAGCTCACCTCGCTCGCTCCGGTGCGCGACTTCGCGCTGACCCGCGACAAAGCCATCGAGTACGCCGCGCTGCACAACCTGCCGATCGCGCAGTCGAAGAAGAGCCCGTACTCCATCGACCAGAACGTCTGGGGTCGCGCCGTCGAGACCGGCTTCCTGGAAGACCCGTGGAACGCGCCGATCGAGGACCTATACACCTACACGCAGGACCCGTCCATCCCGCGCGAGGCCACCGAGGTCATCATCACCTTCGACCAGGGCGTTCCCGTTGCCGTTGACGGCAAGCCGGTCACCCCGCTCGAGGCCGTGGTGCTGCTGAACAAGCTCGCCGGCGACCAGGGTGTCGGCCGCATCGACATCGTCGAAGACCGTCTCGTGGGCATCAAGAGCCGCGAGGTCTACGAGTCCCCGGCCGGAATCGCCCTGATCACGGCGCACGAAGAGCTCGAGAACGTCACCGTCGAGCGCGACGTCGCCCGCTACAAGCGCGGCGTCGAAGCCAAGTGGAGCGAGCTCGTCTACGACGGCCTCTGGTTCTCCGGCCTGAAGAAGTCGCTGGACGCCTTCATCGACGACACCCAGAAGTACGTCTCCGGCGACATCCGGATGACGCTGCACGCCGGCACCGCCGTCGTCACCGGGCGTCAGAGCAAGCAGAGCCTGTACGACTTCGACCTGGCCACCTACGACACCGGCGACTCGTTCGACCAGTCGATGGCCAAGGGCTTCATCGAGCTGTGGAGCCTGCCGAGCAAGATCGCGGCCCGCCGCGACCAGGCCGCGAAGTAGGTCCCGGCATGACCGGCGACACGAGCATCAACCGTGCGGGTGAGGCGGGCGCCCTCTGGGGCGGCCGCTTCGCCGGCGGACCGTCGCCGGAGTTGGCGCGCTTGAGCAAATCCACCCATTTCGACTGGCAGCTGGCCGGGTACGACATCCGCGGGTCGCGCGCCCACGCGCGTGCCCTGGCCGCTGCCGGCTACCTCACCGAGGACGAACTGGCCGGCATGCTCGCCGGCCTGGACACCCTCGATGAGGCCGTCAACGATGGCCGGTTCCAGCCGGCCGCGACCGACGAAGACGTGCACTCGGCGCTGGAGCGCGGGCTGATCGACATCGTCGGCACCGAACTCGGCGGCAAGCTGCGGGCCGGCCGCAGCCGCAACGACCAGGTCGCCACCCTGGTGCGGATGCTGCTGCGCGACCACGCCGCCGTCATCGCCCGGCTCGTCGTTGACCTCATCGACGCCCTCGCCGCGCAGGCCGAGGCGAACGAGACCGCCATCATGCCCGGCCGCACCCACCTGCAGCACGCGCAGCCGGTGCTGCTGGCCCACCACCTCTTCGCGCACTGCTGGCCGCTGGTGCGCGACCTCGAACGGTTCACGGACTGGAACAAGCGGGCGAATTCCTCCCCGTACGGCTCCGGCGCACTGGCCGGCAACACCCTCGGCCTCGACGCGACCCTCATCGCCACCGAACTCGGGTTCGGCGCCGTCGTGGAGAACTCCATCGACGGCACCGCCAGCCGCGACCTGGTGGCCGAATTCGCCTACATCACGGCGCAGATCGGCATCGACCTGTCCCGCCTGGCCGAGGAGATCATCCTCTGGAACACCCGCGAGTTCGGTTTCGTCACCCTGCACGACTCTTATTCCACGGGGTCGTCGATCATGCCGCAGAAGAAGAACCCCGACATCGCCGAGCTCGCGCGCGGCAAGTCCGGTCGGCTGATCGGCAACCTCACCGGGCTGCTCACCACCCTCAAGGGCCTGCCGCTGGCGTACAACCGCGACCTGCAGGAGGACAAGGAGCCGGTTTTCGATTCCATCGAAACCCTCGAGGTGCTCCTGCCCGCGTTCACGGGCATGATCGCCACGATTACCTTCCACACCGAGCGCATGGCCGAGTTGGCGCCGCAGGGCTTCTCGCTGGCCACGGATGTTGCGGAGTGGCTGGTGAAACGGCACGTCAGCTTCCGGGACGCGCACGAGATCACCGGCACCCTGGTGAAGGTCGCCGAGGCCCAGGGCCTCGACCTGCACGAGATCGACGACGCCGGACTCGCGGAGATCTCGCCGCACCTCGTTCCCGAGGTGCGCGAGGTGCTCACCATCCAGGGCTCGGTCAACCGCCGTGACGGCCAGGCCGGCACCGCGCCCGTGCGCGTCGCCGAGCAGCGCGCCGCCCTGGTGGCCCGGGTGCATTCCCTGGCCACGGCGTTGGCTCGCTGAGCGTACCGCTGAGCACCGGCACGCCCCGACGAAAACGCTGCGGATGACCGTCGACCCTGACCTGTTCGCCCGGGGCGCGGTCGACGTGGCTCCGCTGCTGCTGGGCGGCCTGCTCCGGCACGGCGACACCGTGCTGCGCATCACCGAGGTGGAGGCGTACCTGGCCGGAACGGACCCCGGCTCGCACGCCTTCCGTCGGCGCACCGATCGAAACACCACCATGTTCGGGCCGCCGGGTCACCTGTACGCGTACTTCAGCTACGGCATGCACGTGTGCGCCAACATCGTCTGCTCTCCCGAGGGCGAGGCGTCGGCGGTGCTGCTGCGGGCCGGCGAGATCGTGGCGGGCCACGAGTCGGCTCGCGCCCGTCGCGGTCCGACGGTGGCTGTGCGGGACCTGGCGCGCGGCCCGGCCCGCCTCACCCAGGCGCTGGGTATCGGGCTGCACCAGGACGGTGCCGACCTCGGCGCCGAACCGTTCGAGCTGACCCTGGCCGAGGCGGCTCCGGCGATGCAGACCGGCCCGCGGACCGGAGTGAGCGGCCCCGGCGGCGGCACCGAGTACGCCTGGCGGTTCTGGATTCCGGGGGACCGGACGGTGTCCGCGTACCGACGGCATCCGCACGCACTCCAATGATTCTCATACCTACCGGCCAGTTACTCTGGCTATCCCCAGAAAAGCGACACAGAAGGAAGCATCAATGCCCACACGTACCGCCCGCACAGCCTGGACCGGAACTCTCGACGACGGCGCAGGCCAGGTCGAACTGACGAGCTCGCAGCTCGGCACCCACGACGTGTCGTTCCCCCGGCGCGCCGCTGACGACGCCAATGGGATCACCAGCCCTGAGGAACTGCTCGGCGCCGCCCACTCCGCCTGCTACTCCATGCAGCTCTCCGCCGAACTGGCCGCCAGTGGCGGAACCATCGAGGCCCTGGACGTCTCCGCGGATGTCACCCTCGGTGCCGACCCCGCCGGTGGCTTTCGCCTCACCGGCATCCACCTCACCGTCTCCGGTGAGGTTTCCGGCATCGACAGTGAGACCTTCCTCGCCGCGGCGCAGGCCGCGAAGGAGAACTGCCCGGTCAGCAAGGCGCTCACCGGCGTGGAGATCACCCTCGACGCGGTGCTCGAAGACTAAGCACCCCGCAACCAACAAGCCCGGCCCGCAGGATGATCCTGCGGGCCGGGCTTGTTTTCATGTGTGCGGGCGGCCGCAGCCGGCGTCAGGACTGCGCGAGGCTCACAAGGATGGCGCAGGCGCACGCCCAGATGAGGCTGGCGAATGTACCGATGATGAACCGTTCGCGCGCCTCAGAGGATGCCAGCTCGGTGAAACGGCCGACGCCCTTGATCGCGACGACAACGGCGAGGGCCTCGGGAAAGCCCGCCAGGATCGCGCCGGCGACGGCCAAACGCTCCAGGATGCCGATGGTGAGACCGCCGCGCAGCACCTCGTGCACCGCAGTCGACGGGACCGCATCGCCGACGGATGCCGTGTCGGCGGCGGGGGAGGACTCGGTGCCGACGAGGATGCCGCCGTGGCTGCCGGGCGCCACCGAGTTCTTCGTGGCCAGCTGCAGGGCCAGTACGGCGGCCGGACCGCCGCCGATCACGGCCAACGCCAGCGCGGCCAGGCCGATGACCACCCCGAAGACCACCGGCGCCTCCCCGAGGGGGAGGGCGGCGAGCAGCAGGGCCCCGCCTAACGCCCCGGCCGACGCGATCGCGAACGGCTGCTTTCCCAGCCGGAAGGCGAGGACGGCCAGGATCAACGAGGCCATTGTGACCAGGAGCAGGAGCACCCAGTACAGGTACTGCACGACGTCGAGGGAAGTCAGGGCATTCATCGGCGGAGGCCATCCATTTCGCTGGTGTCGCTGTCGTGGGTGTCGCTGTCGTGGGTGTCGTTGTCGACGGTGTCACTGTCAAGATTGTCTAGCAGCCTAACCAGTGCCGGGTGCGCGGCGCGCTCCACCTTCCACTGCGCGCTTTTCACTCGCTGGCTCACCGCGGCCGTGGAGATGCCGAGCCTGCGGGCGATGTCGGTCTGCGCGAGCCCGTTCTCGAGCAGGTCCACCGCCTCCCACCCCTCACCGCTGCGGCGCTGGCGCAGCAGGAGCAGCATCGTCACGAGTGCCTCCACTTCCGTGGCTGTCGAAGTTCCGGGCCGGTCCGCGGCGGGCGGGGTGTCCAGCGCGAAGCGGGCCTCGGCCCGTTTGGCCCGGGTCACCGCGGCCCTGGCGGCGATGAACGCGTCACCCGTGGCCTGCCGGGTGGTGGCCGGTAGCGGGGTGCGCACCGGGCCGACGCCCACCCCGACGCTCCAGAATCCGGTGCGGTGCAGATCAAGCACAATAGCGAACGCGTCGGCGGCCGTGCCGACGAGGAGCTGGATCTCGTCGCCGGAGGTCTGGTCGGGGGGCAGCGTGAAAGCCTCGGCGTGGCGCTGCACCAACTCGGCGATCATGTCGCTGGCGCGATCACGATCATGGCGGCTGTCGATTTGATCGGCGGTAATCACAAACATGGGTTAAGCCTCCGTCCTAATCACAGCCTAATCAAGCTTCAAGCATTAATCCAGCTGTATTTAGCTTCAGGGCTTGATATCCGGCCCGTGTCGGAGGCTGAATCCCGAGAACCCGGCCGCCTGCGCTGGTAATCTGGCTTCGTGTCAGACCCCAGCATCCTTGCTCAGCAAGCCAACGATCCCACCTTCGCCGACGTCTGGGAGGAAATCTCCTGGCGTGGCCTGGTCCACGTTTCCACCGATGAGTCGGCGCTGCGCGCCCTGCTCGCCGGAGACCCGATCACGTACTACTGCGGCTTCGACCCCACCGCGGCCAGCCTGCACCTCGGCAACCTGGTTCAACTCCTGCTGATGCGTCGGCTGCAGCTAGCCGGCCACCGGCCGCTCGGCCTCGTCGGCGGGTCCACCGGGCTCATCGGCGACCCGCGCCCCACGGCGGAGCGCACGCTGAACACTCCGGAGGTCGTCAACGAGTGGGTCGGCTACCTGCAGGCTCAGGTCACCCGCTTCCTCAGCGCCGAGGGCGACAACGCCGTCACCCTGGTGAACAACCTCGACTGGACGGCGCCGCTGTCGGCGATCGACTTCCTGCGCGACATCGGCAAGTACTACCGGGTGGGCACCATGCTCAAGAAGGATGCGGTGAGCGCACGGCTCAATTCCGACGCGGGCATCAGCTACACCGAGTTCAGCTACCAGGTGCTGCAGGGCATGGACTTCCTCGAGCTCTACCGCAGCCACGGCTGTGTGCTGCAGACCGGGGGCAGCGACCAGTGGGGCAACCTCACCAGCGGCACCGACCTCATCCACCGCGCGGAGGGCACGAGCGTGCACGCGATCGGCACCCCGCTGATCACGAACACCGACGGAACCAAGTTCGGCAAGAGCGAGGGGAACGCGGTATGGCTGGATCCCACTCTCACGAGCCCGTACGCGATGTACCAGTTCTGGCTGAACACCGACGACGCCGACGTCATCGCCCGGCTCAAGATCTTCACGTTCCTCACTCGCGTGCAGATCGATGCGCTCGAGGAGCTGGTGGCCACCGAGCCGTTCAAGCGCGAAGCCCAGCGCACCCTCGCCTACGAGGTGACCAGCCTGGTGCACGGTGTCTCGGCGACGGATGCGGCCATTCGGGCCACGCAGGCCCTCTTCGGTCAGGGCGAGCTCGCCGATCTTGATGCCGAAACCCTCGAGTCGGCGCTTCGGGCACTGCCGAACACCACGACGTTCCCGCAGGCGCAGGTAATGCAGCTACTCGTGGACACCGGACTGACCAAGAGCCTGGGTGAAGCCCGCCGCGCGATCGGCCAGGGCGGCGTGTACCTGAACAACGTGAAGGTCACCGATGAGACGGCCACCGTTGAGGGATCGGTCCTGCCCGGGGGAGTGGCCGTGCTCCGTCGTGGCAAGAAGACCCTCGCCGGCGTTTTCGTCGAATAGACCCCGCCCGCCCGCTGTGTGACCGGCAGGTTACGGCCGCATTGCGGGCGGGTGTCTATCTGCGACACGCCCGGGATGCTCCCGGGATTGCGGGGCATTCGGAACCCGCGTAATGTCATCTCTTGTCACCCCACAGGTGCGGAAAGCCGAAGAGCTTCCCGGCCTCAAGCGGGACCACTTCCAAGTGTTGGCAGCGAATTCATTCGAACTGCCGGGCTTGACGGAAACAGAACAACATCGAAGTGCCTCAGTGCAAAGGTCAATTGGCCGGCGGCTGGGTGCGTCCGATCCTTGAGAACTCAACAGCGTGCACAATGTCAAATGCCAAAAACCTCGGTCGTAGGGTCCCTTTCTAGGGGATACCGCGAAAGAGATTCCTTTGGAAAACATTTAAACAACAAAGCAAGTCAGTAATGATTTGTTCTGTCAGTTTCAAACTTGCTGATTGTTCGCCTATTCCGGTGGCTTTCGGCACTAGATGTGCCCGCCGGGCTTGCTCGGTGAGGCTATTAAACATTTACGGAGAGTTTGATCCTGGCTCAGGACGAACGCTGGCGGCGTGCTTAACACATGCAAGTCGAACGGTGAAGAGGAGCTTGCTCCTTGGATCAGTGGCGAACGGGTGAGTAACACGTGAGTAACCTGCCCTTGACTCTGGGATAAGCACTGGAAACGGTGTCTAATACCGGATACGAACTTCAGCCGCATGGCTAGGAGTTGGAAAGAATTTCGGTCAAGGATGGACTCGCGGCCTATCAGCTAGTTGGTGAGGTAATGGCTCACCAAGGCGACGACGGGTAGCCGGCCTGAGAGGGTGACCGGCCACACTGGGACTGAGACACGGCCCAGACTCCTACGGGAGGCAGCAGTGGGGAATATTGCACAATGGGCGCAAGCCTGATGCAGCAACGCCGCGTGAGGGACGACGGCCTTCGGGTTGTAAACCTCTTTTAGTAGGGAAGAAGCGAAAGTGACGGTACCTGCAGAAAAAGCACCGGCTAACTACGTGCCAGCAGCCGCGGTAATACGTAGGGTGCAAGCGTTGTCCGGAATTATTGGGCGTAAAGAGCTCGTAGGCGGTTTGTCGCGTCTGCTGTGAAAACCCGAGGCTCAACCTCGGGCCTGCAGTGGGTACGGGCAGACTAGAGTGCGGTAGGGGAGATTGGAATTCCTGGTGTAGCGGTGGAATGCGCAGATATCAGGAGGAACACCAATGGCGAAGGCAGATCTCTGGGCCGTAACTGACGCTGAGGAGCGAAAGCATGGGGAGCGAACAGGATTAGATACCCTGGTAGTCCATGCCGTAAACGTTGGGAACTAGATGTGGGGACCATTCCACGGTCTCCGTGTCGCAGCTAACGCATTAAGTTCCCCGCCTGGGGAGTACGGCCGCAAGGCTAAAACTCAAAGGAATTGACGGGGGCCCGCACAAGCGGCGGAGCATGCGGATTAATTCGATGCAACGCGAAGAACCTTACCAAGGCTTGACATATAGAGGAAACGGCTGGAAACAGTCGCCCCGCAAGGTCTCTATACAGGTGGTGCATGGTTGTCGTCAGCTCGTGTCGTGAGATGTTGGGTTAAGTCCCGCAACGAGCGCAACCCTCGTCCTATGTTGCCAGCACGTAATGGTGGGAACTCATGGGATACTGCCGGGGTCAACTCGGAGGAAGGTGGGGATGACGTCAAATCATCATGCCCCTTATGTCTTGGGCTTCACGCATGCTACAATGGCCGGTACAAAGGGCTGCAATACCGCAAGGTGGAGCGAATCCCAAAAAGCCGGTCTCAGTTCGGATTGAGGTCTGCAACTCGACCTCATGAAGTCGGAGTCGCTAGTAATCGCAGATCAGCAACGCTGCGGTGAATACGTTCCCGGGCCTTGTACACACCGCCCGTCAAGTCATGAAAGTCGGTAACACCCGAAGCCAGTGGCCAAACCCGCAAGGGATGGAGCTGTCGAAGGTGGGATCGGTGATTAGGACTAAGTCGTAACAAGGTAGCCGTACCGGAAGGTGCGGCTGGATCACCTCCTTTCTAAGGAGCACAGCAGTGCCGTCTGTATACAGCGGAGTAACACTGCCAAGTCATACGAAGACGAATGTTCTTCGATGGCGCTCATGGGTGGAACATTGACATTGATACAGAAACAGAACAGTTGAACTCAGTACGCTCCTTCGGGGGTTGGACCGGTTTGGTTGTCGAGGGAATGTATATGCACGCTGTTGGGTCCTGAGGGACCGGAACACGAATCACTTTCGAGTGGTGAGTGGACTTTTCCTCTGGACCTTTTTCGGTCAGCAGTCGAGCTTCAGTGATGGAGCCGCTGGTCGTAAGGGGTACCGCCCGTACTTTGAGAACTACACAGTGGACGCGAGCATCTTAAATTTGAACCCTTCGGGGTCAAATTACAAAGATCAACACACTTTTCGAAGTGTGTGATCATTGGTCAATTTCGGTCGCGAATTTATTCGCGGCACTTAATCGATTCAAACTCATGTGATTTCAAATTTTCAAGAGCAAACGGTGAATGCCTTGGCATGTAGAGCCGAAGAAGGACGTAGTAATCTGCGATAAGCCTCGGGGAGTTGATAAACGAACTGTGATCCGAGGATGTCCGAATGGGGAAACCCCGCCAGGCCCGCAAGGTGACCTGGTGACTCCCGCCTGAATATATAGGGCGGGTAGAGGGAACGTGGGGAAGTGAAACATCTCAGTACCCACAGGAAGAGAAAACAATAGTGATTCCGTTAGTAGTGGCGAGCGAACCCGGAAGAGGCTAAACCGATCATGTGTGATAGCCGGCAGGCGTTGCATGGTCGGGGTTGCGGGACTTTTCTGCTGATTCTGCCGAACAGTGAGCGTTACAAAGGAATATAGACGAACAGGATTGAAAGCCTGGTCATAGAGGGTGCGAACCCCGTAGTCGAAATGTTCCAATGGCGCGAAGAGTATCCCAAGTAGCACGGGGCCCGAGAAATCCCGTGTGAATCTGTCAGGACCACCTGATAAGCCTAAATACTCCTACATGACCGATAGTGAACAAGTACCGTGAGGGAAAGGTGAAAAGTACCCCGGGAGGGGAGTGAAATAGTACCTGAAACCGTTTGCTTACAAACCGTTGGAGCACCCTTTGTTGGTGTGACAGCGTGCCTTTTGAAGAATGAGCCTGCGAGTTAGTGATATGTGGCGAGCTTAACCCGAGAGGGGAATGCGTAGCGAAAGCGAGTCTGAATAGGGCGATTCAGTCGCATGTCCTAGACCCGAAGCGAAGTGATCTATCCATGGCCAGGTTGAAGCGACGGTAAGACGTCGTGGAGGACCGAACCCACTTCAGTTGAAAATGGAGGGGATGAGCTGTGGATAGGGGTGAAAGGCCAATCAAACTTCGTGATAGCTGGTTCTCTCCGAAATGCATTTAGGTGCAGCGTTGCGTGTTTCTTGCCGGAGGTAGAGCTACTGGATAGCCGATGGGCCCTAAAAGGTTACTGACGTTAGCCAAACTCCGAATGCCGGTAAGTGAGAGCGCAGCAGTGAGACGGTGGGGGATAAGCTTCATCGTCGAGAGGGAAACAACCCAGACCACCATCTAAGGTCCCAAAGCGCGTGCTAAGTGGGAAAGGATGTGGAGTTGCATAGACAACCAGGAGGTTGGCTTAGAAGCAGCCACCCTTGAAAGAGTGCGTAATAGCTCACTGGTCAAGTGATTCCGCGCCGACAATGTAACGGGGCTCAAGCACGCCACCGAAGTTGTGGCATTGATATTTTTGGTAAGCCGCACCCTTGTGGTGTTGGTTCAGCCGTGTTGATGGGTAGGAGAGCGTCGTGTGGCCAGCGAAGCGGCGGTGTAAACCAGCCGTGGAGGCTACACGAGTGAGAATGCAGGCATGAGTAGCGAAAGACGGGTGAGAAACCCGTCCTCCGAAAGATCAAGGTTTCCAGGGCCAGGCTAATCCGCCCTGGGTAAGTCGGGACCTAAGGCGAGGCCGACAGGCGTAGTCGATGGACAACGGGTCTATATTCCCGTACTGATGAAAAACCGTCCAAGCTAATCCAGTAATGCTAAGCATCTGAATCCTCTAGATGGATCCCTTCGGGGTGAAGCGTGAGGCCTAGCGTGCGACCCTATGCTGGTGCGGTTAGCGTATTAACAGGTGTGACGCAGGAAGGTAGCTGAGCCGGGCGATGGTTGTCCCGGTCTAAGGATGTAGGGCGAACGATAGGCAAATCCGTCGTTCATTAAGCCTGAGACCCGATGGGTAGCCCGTAAGGGCGAAATCAGTGATCCTATGCTGCCAAGAAAAGCATCGACGCGAGGTTTTAGTCACCCGTACCCCAAACCGACTCAGGTGATCAGGTAGAGAATACTAAGGAGATCGAGAGAATCGTGGTTAAGGAACTCGGCAAAATGCCCCCGTAACTTCGGGAGAAGGGGGGCCTGAGGCGTGAAGGGATTTACTCCTGGAGCGTTCGAAGGCCGCAGAGACCAGTGGGAAGCGACTGTTTACTAAAAACACAGGTCCGTGCCAAGTCGCAAGACGATGTATACGGACTGACGCCTGCCCGGTGCTGGAAGGTTAAGAGGAACGGTTAGCCGCAAGGCGAAGCTGAGAATTTAAGCCCCAGTAAACGGCGGTGGTAACTATAACCATCCTAAGGTAGCGAAATTCCTTGTCGGGTAAGTTCCGACCTGCACGAATGGCGTAACGACTTCCCAGCTGTCTCAACCGCGAACTCGGCGAAATTGCATTACGAGTAAAGATGCTCGTTACGCGCAGCAGGACGGAAAGACCCCGTGACCTTTACTACAGCTTGGTATTGGTGTTCGGTGTGGCTTGTGTAGGATAGGTGGGAGACTTTGAAGCTTGGACGCTAGTTCAGGTGGAGTCATCGTTGAAATACCACTCTGGTCATATTGGATACCTAACTTCGAACCGTGATCCGGTTCAGGGACAGTGCCTGGTGGGTAGTTTAACTGGGGCGGTTGCCTCCTAAAAAGTAACGGAGGCGCCCAAAGGTTCCCTCAACCTGGTTGGCAATCAGGTGTCGAGTGTAAGTGCACAAGGGAGCTTGACTGTAAGACTGACAAGTCGAGCAGGGACGAAAGTCGGGACTAGTGATCCGGCAGTGGCTTGTGGAAGCGCTGTCGCTCAACGGATAAAAGGTACCTCGGGGATAACAGGCTGATCTTGCCCAAGAGTCCATATCGACGGCATGGTTTGGCACCTCGATGTCGGCTCGTCGCATCCTGGGGCTGGAGTAGGTCCCAAGGGTTGGGCTGTTCGCCCATTAAAGCGGTACGCGAGCTGGGTTTAGAACGTCGTGAGACAGTTCGGTCCCTATCCGCTGCGCGCGCAGGAAATTTGAGAAGATCTATCCCTAGTACGAGAGGACCGGGATGGACGAACCTCTGGTGTGTCAGTTGTTCCGCCAGGAGCACCGCTGATTAGCTACGTTCGGAACGGATAACCGCTGAAAGCATCTAAGCGGGAAGCCGGCTTCGAGATGAGATTTCCATCCCTTAGGGGGAGAGGCTCGCAGCTAGACTACTGCGTTGATAGGCCGGATGTGGAAGAGAGGACTAAAGACTCTTGGAGCTGACCGGTACTAATAAGCCGATAATTTGATAACACTCAGTTTGAATAAGCTGCTATGCGTCCACTATGTGGTTCTCGATGTACGGTCGAGAACAAACGCCCTCCACGGAGGGCTCTATAACTAAAAAATATAGAATCGATTCACCATCACCAGGTGTTTCGGCGGCTATAGCAAGAGGGAAACGCCCGGTCACATTCCGAACCCGGAAGCTAAGACTCTTTGCGCCGATGGTACTGCAGGGGGGACCCTGTGGGAGAGTAGGACACCGCCGGACTTAACTTAGAAAAAACAGAAAAGCCACCCCACCGGGGTGGCTTTTCTGCGTTTAACCCCCACCCACCCCGGTTCCGCGAACTGTGAGAAAAGCACCAGGATGCGCGAGTTTTCGGTGCCTAACTCACGGCTCGCGGAGGCGGCCAGCCGTGATGTCCTGTAGACTAGAGCAATCGAAGCTTGATGGTTCGAAACGACTTGATGGCCGGCACCTTGGTGTCGGGGCATCGCACATTGTTTCGGCGGCCATAGCAAGAGGGAAACGCCCGGTCACATTCCGAACCCGGAAGCTAAGACTCTTTGCGCCGATGGTACTGCAGGGGGGACCCTGTGGGAGAGTAGGACACCGCCGGACTTAACTTAGTCAAAATGGCCACCCATTCGGGTGGCCATTTTGCCGTTAACGTACGCTGGAGAAGTAGTCCGGTACGTATAGCCACACCTACAGGAGATAAACAGTGACCCCCACGGAACGCAACGGGAACGACGCACGCGACAACGGGAGCGGCGATCGTCGCACCGGCGGCTACCAGGGTGGTCGCGGAGGGTCGGACCGACCCAACCAGGACGGCGCCCGCCCGCCGTACCGCGGCAACTCCGACCGCCCGCAGCGCGACGGAGACCGTCCGCCGTACCGTGGCAACACCGGCGGAAATGACCGTCCCCAGCGTGATGGCGATCGCCCTCCGTACCGTGGCAACTCCGACCGTCCGCAGGGCGGGGAGCGTGCACCGTACCGGGGTAACTCCGACCGTCCGCAGCGCGATGGCGACCGCCCGCCCTACCGCGGGAACAGCGATCGCCCGGCGTACCAGGGCAACTCGGACCGTCCGCAGCGCGATGGTGACCGTCCTCCCTACCGTGGCAACTCCGACCGTCCCACGTACAAGGGCAACAGCGATCGTCCTTCCTACAACTCTGACCGTCCGCAGCGCGACGGCGACCGCCCTCCCTACCGCGGGAACAGCGACCGCCCGGCGTACCAGGGCAACTCGGACCGCCCGCAGCGCGATGGCGACCGTCCTCCCTACCGCGGGAACAGCGACCGCCCGGCATATAACTCGGACCGTCCGGCGTACAAGGGCAACTCGGACCGCCCGCAGCGCGATGGCGACCGTCCTCCCTACCGCGGGAACAGCGACCGCCCGGCATATAACTCGGACCGTCCGGCGTACAAGGGCAACTCGGACCGCCCGCAGCGCGATGGCGACCGTCCTCCCTACCGCGGCAACAGCGACCGTCCCGCGTACAACTCGGACCGTCCGGCATACAAGGGCAACTCCGACCGCCCGCAGCGTGACGGCGACCGTCCGGCGTACAAGGGCAACAGCGATCGTCCCGCGTACAACTCGGACCGTCCGGCATACAAGGGCAACTCCGACCGTCCGCAGCGTGACGGCGACCGTCCCGCGTACAAGGGCAACAGCGACCGCCCCGCGTACAAGGGCAACTCCGACCGTCCGCAGCGCGACGGAGACCGTCCCGCGTACAAGGGCAATTCCGACCGTCCCCAGCGCGACACCGAGAACAAGCCGTGGCTGAAGGACAGCGCCCGCGGCGGCTCGCCGACCCGCGCCGGAGCTCCCCGCGACTCCGGCAAGAAGCTGTGGACCCGCGAAGGCGCCCCCGCCCGCGGTGACCGCGACGCCCGCGTCGTCGAAGAGGAGATGACCGAAGAGCAGCGCATGCAGCGCGAGCTGCGTTCGGTGCGCCCGCGTCACGACGACCCCGAGCTGCCCGACGACATCACGTCCGAGGACCTCGACCGCATCGCCCGCAATGAGCTCAAGACCCTCACCAAAGACAACGCGGAAGCCGTGGGCCGTCACCTGGCCATGGCCGCCCGGGTCATCGAGGAAGACCCGGAGCTGGCGCACCGCCACGTCATGAGCGCCGCGCGTCGCGCCGGCCGCATCGCCGTGGTGCGCGAGAGCCTGGCCATCACGGCCTACGCCACCGGCGACTTCGCCCTGGCGTTGCGGGAACTCCGCACCTACCGCCGTATCTCGGGCTCCAACGCCCAGCTGCCGCTGATGGTGGACAGCGAACGCGGCGTGGGCCGCCCCGACCGCGCCCTCGAGCTGGGCCGTTCGGTGGACCGCTCCACCCTGCCCGCCGGCGTACAGGTGGCCCTGGCCATCGCCATGTCCGGCGCCCGTCTCGACCTGGGGGAGACCGAGGCCGCGCTGAGCGAGCTCGAAATCGCCCAGCTCGACCCCAAGACCGCGTTCTCCTACAGCTCGGAGCTGTTCGCCGCCTACGCCGAGGTTCTCGAAGAACTCGGCCGCACCGACGAGGCCGACGTCTGGAACGAACGTGCCTCCCGCGCGGACGCCGCTCTGAACGGCGACGTCGACGAGACCATCGAGATCGTCGAACTCGACGAAGAATTCGATGAAGACGAGGACGAGGACGCCGACCAGGACGAGGACGAGTCCGATCAGGACAACGCCGACACGCCCGACGAACTCGAGACCGCCGACGACACCATCACCATCTCAGACACCGAAACTGACACCGAGGACGCTGCTTCATCCGATGACGAATCACACGACGACGCCAAGGGTGTGGACGAAGATCCTGAAACGACGCCCGTTGACTGAGCCGGCCACACCCCTGGCCGGCATCGACGTGGTCCTGGCCGACCTCGACGGTGTCGTCTACGCCGGCCCACACGCCATCCCGTACGCGATCGACGGCCTCAACAAGGCCGCTGAAAGCATCCGGGTGGGCTACATCACCAACAACGCATCACGCACGGATGCATCCGTGGCCGGCCACCTGACCGACCTCGGTCTCACCGTGGCGCCATCCGACGTCGTCACCTCGCCCCAGGCAGCCATGCGGCTGCTCGTGGAGCAGGTGCCGGCCGGATCGCGGATCCTGGTGGTGGGCGGCGACGGTCTCGTCGACGAACTGCAGAAGCACGGCTTCGAGGTGACCCGGTCCGCCGAGGATTCCCCGGCCGCCGTGGTGCAGGGCTTCGCTCCCGACGTGGGCTGGACCCAGCTGGCCGAGGCCAGCTTTGCGCTGAACGCCGGCGTGACCCAGGACGGCGACTACCCGGGCATTCCGTGGATCGCGACGAACACCGACTGGACCATTCCGCAGGCCCGCGGCATCGCCCCGGGCAACGGCACCCTGGTCTCCGCGGTGCACACCGCGGTCGGGCGTCTGCCGCTCGTGGCCGGCAAGCCGGAGATCCCGATCTTCCTCGAGGCCATCAAACGCTTCGATGCCACCGCTCCGCTGTTCATCGGCGACCGGCTCGACACCGACATTCTCGGCGCCAACCGCGCCGGGATGCCGTCGGTGCTCGTGCTCACCGGCATCGACAAGGCCAAGCAGGCCCTGGCGGCCGGCCCCACGGAGCGTCCGACGTTCATCCTCGAGGACCTGCGCCAGCTGCACGAGCCCTACCCCGTGACGGTCTTCTCCAAGGACAAGTCCCAGGCCACGGTCGACGGCGCCAGCGTGCGCATCCACGGTGCCGACGTGGAGATCATGGCTGTCGGCGACGACGGAATCAACCTGTTGCGGGCCGCCTGCGCCGTGATCTGGGCGTCCGGCCGACCGATCTACGGCCTCAACGTTCCGGAGAGCCTCTATCTCGGACGGTAGCCTAGGAGGCGTGAGTGCAGACGGAGTAGATGCGGCCGGGCCGCCCAGTGCGCCGACCCCGGGTCGCCCGGGGCCGCGCCCGACGCCGTCTGCACCAGCGCCCGCGCCTACCGACGACGCACCCGCCCCGCCCGTGCTGGATGGTGACCTCGAGGCCCGCATCACGGCCGCCGAGGCGCTGCCGCTCGAGGACCGGGCCACGGCGTATCTCCAGCTGCACGACAGTCTGCGCGACCACCTCGAAGGTGGCGACGTGCCCCGATCGAAGGCCGAATGACCACCTCCAGCACGCCAGAGCCAGACCCCGAGATGGGGACCCAGCACGAGGACGCGCCGGAGCCGAGACGGTCGGCGCCACAGCCCACCAGCGTGCCGATCAGCACGCCACCGGCGCCCGCCGCTGAACCCACGGTTTCACCCACGGGGGAGCAGCGCCTGGATTCGGCGCTGTTCGAACGGGGCTTGGTGCGATCGCGCACCGTCGCCGCCCGGCTCATCACCGAGGGCCTAGTCACCGTGGACGGCAGCCCTGTCGTCAAGGCATCCGCCAAGGTGCGCGAGAGCCAGGTCATCGCCGTGGCCCCCACCGACCACTACGTGAGCCGCGGAGCGCACAAGCTCGTTGCCGCGCTCGACGCGTTCGACCTGCCGGTCACCGGCCGCACCGCGATGGATGCCGGTGCCTCCACCGGCGGCTTCAGCCAGGTGCTGCTCGAACGCGACATCGCCCGGATCATCGCCGTCGACGTGGGCCACGGCCAGCTGTCGCCGACCATCAAGGCCGACCAGCGGGTGACGCTCGTCGAGGGCTTCAACCTGCGCTACGCCACCGCGGAGTCCATCGCGGGAGCCTCCGGCATCACCGAGCAACCCGACCTCGTCGTCGGCGACCTCTCGTTCATCTCCCTCACCACGGTGCTGCCGGCCCTGGTCGCCACCGCAACCGAGGGTGCCGACTTCGTGCTGCTGATCAAACCCCAATTCGAGGTCGGTCGCGGCGGCATCCGGGAGGGTGTCGTGCACAACGCCGGCCTTCGCGCCGACGCCATCGCCGGTGTGCTCTGGGCCGCCTGGGACCTGGGGCTCGGCGTGAACGGCCTGATCGCGTCGCCGATCGCCGGGGCCGCAGGCAACCACGAGTATCTCGTGTGGCTGAGACGTGGAACCGGAACTAATCCGACAGAATGGATCGATCGGATAACCATCCTGGTGGGAGCGTGACGCGCATGACCGCAACGCCACGACACATCCTCGTCGTCGCCCACACCGGCCGTCAGGACTCTCTCGAAGCCGCGGCCACCGTGTGCGAACAGCTGATCGCCGCCGGCGCCGTACCGGTGCTGGCCGCCGAGGAACGCGCCGACCTGCTGGCGTCCTGCCCGCAACTGAACGGCAGCACCGCCGTGCTCGGCGAGACCGTGCAGGCCACCGACCTGGAACTCGTGATCGTGCTCGGCGGCGACGGCACCATCCTGCGCGCCGCTGAGATCGTGCGCGGCTGCTCCGCGCCGCTGCTGGGCATCAACCTGGGCCACGTGGGATTCCTGGCCGAAAGCGAACGCGACGACCTCGGCGAGGCCGTGCGTCGCGCCCTGCTGCGCGACTACCTCGTGGAGGAGCGCATGACGCTCTCGGTGCGGGTGAAGGTGGACCACGAGGTGGTCTACGAAACCTGGGCGCTCAACGAGGCCACCGTCGAAAAGGCCAGCAGGCAGCGGATGATCGAGGTCATCATCGAGGTCGACGGCCGCCCGCTGTCCGCCTTCGGCTGCGACGGCGTGGTGCTGTCCACCCCCACCGGGTCGACCGCCTACTCGTTCTCCGCCGGGGGACCCATCGTCTGGCCGAGCCTGGACGCCCTGCTGCTCGTGCCGCTGAGCGCCCATGCCCTGTTCGCCCGCCCCCTCGTCGTCGGACCGGACTCCTCCCTCGCCGTGGAAATCCTCGCCCGCGGCGACAGCACCGCAGTGCTCTGCGCCGATGGCCGTCGCGTGCATGATCTGCCGCCCGGCGCCCGGGTGGTCGTGCGACGCTCACCGGTTCCGGTACGTCTCGCCCGGCTGCACAGCGGCCCGTTCACCGACCGGCTGGTGAACAAGTTCAACCTGCCCATCACGGGCTGGCGGGGCCCGGTCGGACGTGAGTGAGGTGACCGCATGATCGAAGAACTCGTCATCCGCGACCTCGGCGTGATCAAGGAAGCCACCCTGCCGCTCGGCCCCGGCTTCACCGCCATCACCGGCGAGACCGGCGCGGGCAAGACCATGGTCGTCACCGCGCTCGGCCTGCTGCTGGGCGAGCGCGCCGACCCGGGCACCGTGCGCGCCGGCCAACCGCAGAGCTGGGTGGAGGGCCGCTGGCTGATCGCCCCCGACGGGCCCGTCGCCCAGCGGGTGCGGGACGCCGGGGGAGACCTCGACGGCCCCGAGCTGCTGCTCAGCCGTTCGGTGTCGGCCGAAGGCCGCAGCCGCGCCGTCGTCGGCGGCCGCAGCGCCCCCGCCGGGGTGCTCGGCGACCTCGGCGGTGACCTCGTCGTCGTGCACGGCCAGTCCGACCAGGTGCGCCTGCGGTCCACCTCCGCGCAGCGCGGGGCGCTGGACCGGTTCGCCGGCCCCGAACTCACCGAGGCCCTCACGGCCTTCCAGCACGTCTACCACCGCTGGCACGCCAACCAAGCCGAACTCGACCTGCTCATCGCCGAGCAGGACCGCCGGGCCCGAGAAGCCGAAGACCTGCGCTTGCGGATCGCCGAGATCGAGCTCGCCGCCCCGCAGCGCGGCGAAGACGACGAACTCGCCGGCCGCGCCGAACGGCTCGGCAACCTCGAAGAACTCCGGCTGGCCGCCGCCTCGTCTCGCGAACTGCTCTCGGCCGAGGAATCCACCGACGACACGCCCGATGTCGTCGCCCTGCTCGAATCCGCCCGCCGCCAGCTGGACCGGGCCGCCGCACACGACCCGGTGCTGCCGCCGCTGGCCGAGGCCCTCGCCAACGCCGGCTTCATCGTCGCCGACATCGCCGCCCAACTCTCCAGCTACCTCGCCGGCCTGGACGCCGACGGCGCCAGGGAACTCGAGGTGGTGCAGGAGCGCCGCGCCGAGCTGAGCGTGCTCTCGCGCAAGTTCGTCGGCGGCCTCGACGAGGCCATCGACTTTCTCGACACCGGCAGCAGCCGCCTGCTCGAGCTCGACAGCGACTCCGACCGGATCGACGCCCTGCGCGCCGACACGACCGCCGACCGCGACCTCGTGCAGCGGCTCGCCGAGGCGCTCACCGGCATCCGCACCACCGCGGCCGCCGCGCTCGGCGCCGCCGTCACCACCGAACTGGCCGCGTTGGCCATGCCGGACGCCCGCCTGGTGGTGGAGATCGACCGGCTGGACGAGGTCTCGGTGACCGGCCACGACCTGGTGCGCATCATGTTGCAGCCCCACGCGGGCGCCGAGCCGCGGGCACTGGCGCGCGGCGCATCCGGCGGCGAGCTGTCGCGGGTGATGCTGGCCATCGAGGTCGTCATCAACGCCACCGACCCTGTGCCAACCTTCGTCTTCGACGAGGTCGACGCCGGAGTGGGCGGCGCGGCCGCGATCGAGATCGGCCGGCGACTCGCCCGACTCGCTGAAACCGCGCAGGTGATCGTGGTCACCCACCTCGCCCAGGTGGCGGCGTTCGCCGGCAACCACCTCAGCGTCGTCAAGGACAGCCACGGCTCGGTCACCGCGAGCAGCGTACGCCAGCTCACCGGCGACGACAGGGCCGCCGAGATGGCCCGGCTGCTCTCCGGACTGCCCGACTCCGCCAGCGGCCTCGAGCACGCTCGCGAGCTCATTGAACTTGCCCACTCAACTCGCTCCAACGGAGAGGCCCCAGCTAGGTGATAGGATCGAAGCCCGTGGTGAACATTACAAACGCGGACAATTCAGACGGCATTACGAAGCACATTTTTGTGACCGGTGGTGTCGTTTCTTCATTGGGTAAAGGCCTGACGGCGGCAAGCCTCGGCAACCTCCTGACTGCTCGCGGCGTACGCGTCGTCATGCAGAAGCTGGACCCCTACCTCAACGTCGACCCGGGCACGATGAACCCGTTCCAGCACGGTGAAGTCTTCGTCACCGACGACGGCTCGGAGACCGACCTCGACATCGGCCACTACGAGCGCTTCCTCGACATCAACCTCACCCAGGCGGCGAACGTCACCACCGGTCAGGTCTACTCGCAGGTCATCGCCCGCGAACGCCGCGGCGAGTACCTGGGCGACACCGTCCAGGTCATCCCGCACATCACCGACGAGATCAAGCGACGGATGCGCCTGCAGGCCAGCGACGAGCCGCGCCCCGACGTCATCATCACCGAGGTCGGCGGCACCGTCGGCGACATCGAGTCGCAGCCCTTCATCGAGGCCGCCCGCCAGGTGCGCCACGAGCTGGGCCGCAAGAACGTCTTCTTCGTGCACGTGTCGCTGGTGCCGTTCATGGCCGCCTCCGGTGAGCAGAAGACCAAGCCCACCCAGCACTCCGTCGCAGCGCTCCGCTCCCTCGGTATCCAGCCGGATGCCCTGGTGCTGCGCAGCGACCGCCCCGTCTCCGAATCCAACAAGCGCAAGATCGCGCTGATGTGCGATGTCGAAGAGGACGCCGTCGTCAACTGCGTCGACGTGCCCAGCATCTACGAGATCCCCGCCGTGCTGCACGAGCAGGGCCTGGACAAGTACATCACCGACGCCCTGAGCCTGCCGGTCAAGGACGTGGACTGGACCGCCTGGCAGCGCGTGCTCGACGCCGTGCGCGAGCCCAAGCACGAGGTCACCATCGGCCTGGTCGGCAAGTACATCGACCTGCCCGACGCGTACCTCTCGGTGACCGAGGCGCTGCGCGCCGGCGGTTTCGCCCAGCAGACCAAGGTCAAGCTCGAGTGGATCGCCTCGGACACCTGCGAGACGCCCGAAGGCGCCGCGGCGATGCTCGCCGAGCTCGACGGCATCTGCGTGCCCGGCGGCTTCGGCGTGCGCGGCATCGAGGGCAAGCTCGGTGCCCTCAAGTTCGCCCGCGAGAACGCCATCCCCGTGCTCGGCCTGTGCCTGGGCCTGCAGTGCATGGTCATCGAATACGCCCGTAACAAGGCCGGCCTCGACGGCGCCTCGTCGAGCGAGTTCGAGCCCGAGACCGAGTTCCCCGTGATCGCGACAATGGAAGAGCAGGTCGAGATCATCGCCGGCGGCGACCTGGGCGGCACCATGCGCCTCGGCCTGTACCCGGCCAACCTCGCCGACGGATCCATCGTTGCCGAGCTCTACGGCGCCCCGGTCGCCTCCGAGCGTCACCGTCACCGCTACGAGGTGAACAACAACTACCGCGCCCAGATCGCCGAGGCCGGCCTGTGGTTCTCCGGCACCTCGCCCGACGGCCACCTCGTCGAGTACGTGGAGCTGCCCCGCGCCGAGCACCCGTTCTACGTGGGCACCCAGGCCCACCCCGAACTGCGCTCACGCCCCAGCCACGCGCACCCGCTGTTCGTCGGCCTGATCGGTGCGGCCCTGGACCGCCAGCAGGCCAGCCGCCTGTTCGAGGTCAAGGAAGATGCCTGAGACCCTCGCCGCCCGCGCCGAAGCCGACGCGTTGCTGCCCCGCATCGAGGATGAGCCGGCACCGACCGCGCTGACCTCCAGTGCGGTGCGGTTCGACGGCCACGTGTGGAACATCCGCCAGGACGCGTTCGACTACAACGGCGCCGAGATCGTGCGCGAGTACGTCGACCACCCCGGTGCGGTCGCGATTCTCGCCCTCGACGACCAGGACCGGGTGCTGCTGATCCAGCAGTACCGGCACCCGGTGCGGATGCGGGAGTGGGAGTTGCCCGCCGGGCTGCTCGACGTCGACGGCGAACACGCTCTTCTCGGCGCCCAGCGCGAGCTGGCCGAGGAGACCGACGTCGTCGCATCCGAGTGGAATGTGCTCACCGAGTTCTACACGTCCCCGGGCGGCAGCAACGAAGTGATCCGCATCTACCTGGCCCGCGGCCTGTCGCCGGCCACCGAGGCCTTCGACCGCACCGACGAGGAAGCCGACATGGTCACCCGCTGGGTGTCCCTGGACGACGCCGTCGACGCCGCACTGGAACGCCGGGTGCAGAACCCGTCGCTCGTCGTCGGTGTGCTGGCTGCCGCCGCCTCCCGCTCCCGCGGCTGGGCGTCGTTGGCGCCGGCCGACCTGCCCTGGCCGCGGCATCCGAACAACTGGGACCACACGGTGTGACCGGCCCCGCGCTCGTCGAGCCGGCCGTGCACTCGTACTTGCGGCATGTCTCGATTGAACGCGGGCTGAGCGCCAACACCGTCGCCGCCTACCGGCGCGACCTGGTGATCTACGCCGGCTGGCTCACGGATGCCGAGATCACCGATCTGCGCGCCGTGACCGGGCCGCAGGTGAGCGCGTTCGTGCAGCACCTGGGCAGTCGCACCGAATCGCCGCTGACCGCGGCCTCCGTCGCGCGGATCCTGAGCACCGTGCGCGGCTTCCACCGGTTCCTGCTCGAGGAATCGCTGGTGGACGTGGACGTGGCGCACGAGACCAAACCGCCCAAGCTCGGCCTGCGGCTGCCCAAGGCCATCTCGATCGAGCAGGTGAACGCGCTGTTGGCCGCGACCGACGGGGAGGAACTGCAGCAGCTGCGCGACAAGGCGCTGCTCGAACTGCTCTACGCCACCGGGGCGCGGGTGTCCGAGGTGGTCAACCTCAACGTGGACGACATGCTCGAGGAAGACGTGGTGCGGCTCACCGGCAAGGGCAACAAGCAGCGCATCGTTCCCGTCGGCAGCTTCGCCCGGGCCGCCGTGGACGCGTACCTGGTGCGTGCCCGACCGGTGCTGTCGGGGCGGGGTAAGGCCACCCCGGCGCTGTTCCTCGGCGTACGCGGGCACCGGGTGAGCCGGCAGAACGCCTGGTTGATCATCCGCGCCGCCGCCGAACGCGCCGAGCTGGGCATCGAGGTGTCGCCGCACACGCTGCGGCACTCCTTCGCCACCCACCTGCTCTCCGGCGGCGCCGACGTGCGCGTGGTACAGGAGCTGCTCGGCCACTCGTCGGTGGCCACCACCCAGATCTACACCCTCGTCACCATCGACACCCTCCGCGACGTGTACACCACGGCGCACCCCCGCGCCCGCTGACCCGCGCCGCCCGCCGGTGACCTGTGTATGTGTGTGTGTGTTTCGCAGGCAAGGGCGGCCACAATGGGGGAGTGACCCGTACCTCAACACCACCGCCCGCACCGACGCCGGCCGGCCGCTTCGGCATCCGCCGCAATCTGCTGCGGCCCGAGGACTCCACCAGCTCCGACCGGGTCACCTACGTCGAGCTGTTCTTCGACCTGATCTTCGTCTTCGCGCTCACCCAGCTCTCCCGCTACCTCTACGAGAACCAGTCCTGGGAGGGTGCCCTCGAGTCGGCGATGCTGGTGCTCGCGCTCTGGTGGGTGTGGGTCTACACGACCTGGGTGACCAACTGGCTCGACCCGGCCAAGCTGCCCGTGCGCGGCGTGGTGCTGGGCCTGTCGCTGGTGGGCTTCGTGGTGAGCGTCTCGATCTACGAGTCGTTCGGTGACCGCGGCATCGTCTTCGCGCTGGCCTACTCGGTGCTGCAACTGGGCCGCACGGCCTTCATGGTGCTCGCCGTGGCGCGGCACGATGCCGAGCTGCGCCGCACCTTCGTTCGGATCCTGATCTGGCTGGCTCTATCGAGCGTGTTCTGGATCGTCGGCGCGCTGCTGCCGTTGCAGTACCGGCTGCCGCTCTGGCTGATCGCCCTGGCCATCGAGTACCTCTCCGCCGGGGTCGGCTTCCGGGTGCCGGGACTCGGCGCGTCCGGCATCGACCAATGGAACCTCTCCGGCCCGCACATCGCCGAGCGCAGTGCCCTGTTCGTGATCATCGCACTGGGCGAATCGCTGCTGGTGACAGGATTCGCGTTCGTCGCGAAGGAATCTTCGGCGGCGAGCATCCTGGGCATGCTGCTCGCGTTCGGCGCGACGGTGGCGATGTGGTGGCTGTACTTCGACCACAGCGAACGCGCCGGCGCCAAGGCCATCGCCGCCGCCGCGGAGCCCGGCCGCATCGCCCGGCTCGCGTACACCTACGTGCACGCCGTGATCATCGCCGGCATCGTGCTCACCTCGGTGGCCGACAAAGAGGTGCTCACGCATCCCCATACGGAGATGACCCTGTCCACCGCGGTGGTCCTGGTGGGCGGGCCGGCGCTCTACGTGCTGGGGATGCTGCTGTTCCGGCTCGTCGTGGCGCGGGAGCTGCTCGTGTCGTACCTGGTGGGCATCGGGGCGCTGCTGGTTGCGTTCGGCGCGGCCTTCGAGCTCACCCCGCTGCAGCTGGGCTCGGTGACCACCGGGGTGCTCGTGCTCGTGGCCGGCTGGGAGACCGTGGTGCGGGTGCGCCGGGGCACCGACGACAAGAAGGCCGGCTGACTCAGCCGGCGAGGCAGCCGGCGAGGCAGCTGGCGGCACACCGGGGAATCTGGCCGGGCTGGGCCTCTCGGCTCGGTAGAATCAACCAAGTGAACTGCATGACGGATCGAGGACAGCCCAGTGGCGCGTAGAACGGATAGCCGGACGCAGCTTCCCGGACTCGAGGAACCACCCACCGGTGCGACCGGTCGCCCGCTGCAGGTGTTCGATGAGCCCGCCCCGCTGAAAAGCCACGGCCCGGCGCGCATCGTCTCGCTGTGCAACCAGAAGGGCGGCGTCGGCAAGACGACGACCACCATCAACCTGGGAGCGGCACTGGCCGGCTACGGCCGCCGGGTGCTCGCCATCGACTTCGACCCGCAGGGCGCCCTGTCGGCCGGTCTCGGCGTGCCCACGCACGACGTCACCACCATCTACGACCTGCTCCTGAGCGGCTCCAAGGATCCCAAGGAAGCCATCCAGCAGACCTCCGTCGTGGGTCTGGACATCATCCCGGCCAACATCGACCTCTCCGCCGCGGAGGTGCACCTCGTCAACGAGGTCGCCCGCGAGCAGATTCTCGCCCGGGTGCTGCGCAAGGTCTCCAACGATTACGACGTGATCCTCATCGACTGCCAGCCGTCGCTGGGCATCCTCACCGTCAACGCCCTCACCGCCAGCCACGGCGTGCTGATCCCGCTGGAGTGCGAGTTCTTCGCCCTGCGCGGGGTGGCGCTGCTCATCGAAACCATCGACAAGGTGCGCGACCGGCTCAACCCGGCCATCGAACTCGACGGCATCCTGGCCACCATGTACGACTCCCGCACCCTGCACTCGCGCGAGGTACTCGAACGGGTCGTTGACGCGTTCGGCGACCGGGTGCTCGACACCGTCATCGGCCGTACGGTCAAATTCCCGGATGCCAGTGTCGCGGGGGTGCCGATCACCGAGTTCGCTCCGGAACACGCCGCAGCCAAGGCCTACAAGCAGGCGGCGCGGGAACTGATCCAGCGTGGCGCGGTCGCCTAAGCGCACCTCGGCCGCTTCGGCCCGCGTCGCGGCGACCACCGCCACGACCCACACCCGCACGGCCGGCACCGGCACGCTCGAGTCCATCGGCGACGCCGGCACACCCGCGCCCGGCTTCTCGGTGGCTCTGCAGAACTTCGAGGGACCGTTCGACCTGCTGCTCTCGTTGATCGGCAAGCACGAACTCGATATCACCGAGATCTCGCTGAGCCGGGTCACCGACGAGTTCATCTCCTACCTGCGCGGGCTCGACGCCGCCGAGGAGCTCGACCAGGCCACCGAGTTCCTCGTCGTGGCCGCCACCCTGCTCGACCTCAAACTGGTCGGGCTGCTGCCGCAGGGCGAACTGGTGGATGCCGAGGACGTGGCGCTGCTCGAGGCCCGCGACCTGCTCTTCGCCCGGCTGTTGCAGTACCGGGCGTTCAAGACCGCGTCGGAGTGGTTCCTCGAACGCCTCGAGCACGAGGCCACCCGCCATGTGCGCTCGGTGCGGCTCGAGGAGAAATACCGTACGACCACGCCGGAGCTCGTGTGGACGTTGTCGCTGGGCGATTTCGGCGCGCTGGCGGCGTTGGCGCTCACGCCGCGAGAGCTGCCGACCGTGGGGCTGGAGCATTTGCACGCGCCGCTGGTCAGCATCCGGGAGCAGGCGGCGATCGTGGTGGCGATGTTGCGGGCCAACCGAAGCCTGACGTTTCGGGAGCTGATCGTGGACTGCGCCGAGAAGGGGCTCGTGATCGCCCGTTTTCTTGCCGTGCTGGAGCTGTACCGGCACGGGGCTCTGACCTTCGACCAGCTCGAACCGCTGGGCGAGCTCAGTTTGCACTGGGATGCCGAGGGCTGGTCGGATGACAATCTTGCGAACCTTGGAGGCGATTATGAGTCTTGATGCCAGTGTGACGACCCTTGACGAGGTCTCGACAGGCTCGACCGACGGGAATCGCTCGAACGGCGGCGGGGGAGCGGTGGCCATTGAGCGGCGGCTCGAGGCGATTTTGATGGTGGCGGATGAGCCGCAGAGCCTGGTGCACCTGGCCACTGCGGTCGCGCATCCGCTCGTGGACGTACGCGCGGCCATCCTGCGGCTGGTCGCCGACTTCGACGGGGTCGACGGCACCGTGCGGCGCGGCTTCGAACTGCGCGAGGTGGCCGGCGGCTGGCGCATCTACGTGCGCGCGGAGCACGACCCGGTGGTGGCCGATTTTGTGCTCACCCAGAACCCCAGCCGGCTCTCCCAGGCAGCCCTGGAGACCCTCGCGGTGATCGCTTACAAGCAACCGATCAGCCGCGGCGCGGTAGCCTCGATTCGGGCCGTTAACGTCGACTCGGTCGTGCGCACCCTCCTGGGCCGCGGATTGATCACCGAGGCCTTCACCGATAGCGAGACCGGCGCGATCAATTACGCCACCACCGACCTGCTGCTCACCCAGCTGGGAATCAACTCGCTCGACGAGTTGCCACTAATTTCGCCGTTGCTCGCCGACGGTGCGAACGGATTCGAGGATCTACCATGACCGAAAACACAGCCGACCACAACGACGGCTACACCGACACCAGCAGCACCAACCCGGACTTCGCCACCAATCCCGAGGCCGCCGCCGACGGCATCCGCCTGCAGAAGGTGCTCTCCGCCGCGGGCGTCGCCTCCCGCCGGGTCAGCGAAGAAATGATCAGCTCCGGCCGGGTGCGGGTCAACGGCAAGGTCGTTACCGAACTCGGCCGCCGCGTGCACCCCGAGACCGACAAGATCGCCGTGGACAACGTCGCCGTGCAGCTGGACACCAGCCGCCGCTACGTGATGCTGAACAAGCCCGTCGGCGTGGTCTCCTCCATGCAAGACGAGAGCGGCCGGCCGGACCTGCGCCAGTTCACGCAAGGGTACGAGGAACGCCTCTTCAACGTGGGCCGCCTCGACGCCGCCACCAGCGGCCTGCTCATCCTCACCAACGACGGCGACCTCGCCCACGTGCTCGCGCACCCCTCCTTCGGCGTCGCCAAGACCTACATCGCCAAGGTCGAGGGCCGCGTCTCGGCGCAGACCATCGGCAAGCTGCAGAGTGGTATCGAGCTGGAGGACGGCCCCATCGCCGCCGACAAGGCCCGCATCCTCACCAGCCCTCCCGGCGACGGCTTCACCCTGGTGGAGCTCACCCTGCACTCCGGCCGCAACCGCATCGTGCGGCGGATGATGGACGCCGTCGGCCACCCCGTCGTGGACCTGGTGCGCCGCCAGTTCGGCCCGCTGCAGCTGGGCACCCTCCGCTCCGGCGCCGTGCGCGACCTCACTAAGGTGGAACTCGGTCAGCTGCTCACGGTGTCCCGCGCCGAAGTGCAGAAGTAACCCGCAGCATCCGTTTCACCCTGTCACCCGCGCAAGTTTGGAGCCGAACGTGGTCGAGTCTCGCCTGATCGGGCCGGTGCGTGTCGTCGGCGCAGGTCTCCTGGGAACAAGCATCGGCCTGGGGCTGAGCGCCCGGGGCATCGACGTGATCCTCGCCGACGCCTCGCCGACCAACCTGTCACTGGCCATCGACTACGGTGCCGGCCGCGCCGCCACGCCCGCCGACGCCCCCCAGCTGATCGTGGTGTGTGTGCCACCGGACGTGACCGCCGACATCGTCGCCCGTGAACTCGACGCGTTCCCCGACGCGATCGTGACGGATGTGGCCAGCGTCAAGCTGGCCCCGCTGACCGAGTTGCGCGCCCGCGGCGCCGACACGTCCCGCTACATCGGCTCGCACCCCCTCGCCGGCCGGGAACGCGGCGGACCGCTCGCCGGCCGCGCCGACCTGTTCATCGGCCGGCCCTGGGTGGTCGCCGCGCACGATGACATCAGCTACCAGCGCGCCACCGCGATCGACGACCTGATCCTCGACCTCGGCGCCACCCTGGTGGAGATGACCCCGGAAGAGCACGACAAGGGTGTCGCCCTGGTCTCGCACGTGCCCCAGGTGGTGGCCACCCTGATGGCCCGCCGCCTCACCGATGCTCCCGCCTCCGCGCTGAACCTCGCCGGGCAGGGCCTGCGCGACGTCACCCGCGTCGCCGCGAGCGACCCGGAACTGTGGGTGCAGATCCTCGGCGCCAACCCGGCGCCGGTACGGGAGATCCTGCTCGCGCTGCGCGACGACCTGGACCGGTTCATCGGCGCCCTCGCCGACCCATCCGCCCCCGGCGCCCGCCGTCAGGTGGCCGAGGAGATCGCCGGCGGCAACACCGGCGTGGCCCGGCTGCCCGGCAAGCACGGCCAGGACCGCCGCTACGCCAGCCTCACCGTGATGGTCGACGACACCCCCGGCCAGCTCGCCCGCCTGTTCAACGAAATCGGCGAGGCCGGCGTCAACCTCGAGGACCTGCGCCTCGAACACTCGCCGGGAGCCCAGATCGGGCTCGCCGAGATCAGCATCCTCCCCGAGGCGGTCAGCCGCCTCACCACTGAGCTGGCCGCCCGCGGCTGGCGGATTGTCGGTTAGACATTTGAGTAAGCACTCCTACCCCCTGTTCGTTGCGATCGACGGGCCTGCCGGCAGCGGCAAGTCCAGCGTCAGCCGAGCCGTGGCCCGCCGCCTCGGTTACGGCTACCTCGACACCGGCGCCGCCTACCGGGCGCTGGCCTGGTTGGTCATCGACCAGGAGGTTGACCCGCAGAACTCCGCCGCGGTCAGCGCACTGCTGCCCAGCTTCGACTACACGATCGGCACCGAACCGGATGCCTATTTCGTGCGGGTGGGGGAGACCGACGTCACCGACGCCATCCGTGAACCGCAGATCTCGGCGGCGGTCAGCGCAATCGCCCGGGTCCCCGCGGTGCGCAGCCACCTGACCGAGCTGTTCCGCCGCATCGCCCGGGCGGTTCCGCAGCCGGGCGTGGTGGTCGAGGGCCGCGACATCACCACCGTCGTCGCGCCCGAGGCCGAGGTTCGCATTCTACTCACAGCAACCGAAGAGGCTAGAATGGCTAGGCGCTCTGCGGAAATATCAACCCAATCGGCCCACACCGTGGCGGAACAGCTGCGATCGAGGGATCGCGCCGACTCCCAGGTAGTGGAATTCATGAGCGCCGCAGACGGTGTGACCACCGTCGACTCCACCCATCTCGACTTCGACCAGACCATTGACGCGGTTGTAGAGGTCATCAATACCGCGAGGAACTCGCATGACTAATCAATTCGACGACACGACGATCCCCGAACTCGACCCGGAAATCGCATCGCGCCTGACCGACCTCGACGAGGACGACGCCCTGATCACTCAGCGCGCCACCGCGCTGCGCACCGGCCTGAACGAATACGACCTTGACGACGAGGACTTCGACGTTCTCGACTCGGTCTCCGATGACCCCGACGCGATCCAGTACCTGCCGGCCCTGCCGGTCATCGCGATCGTCGGCCGCCCCAACGTGGGCAAGTCCGCGCTCGTGAACCGCATCCTCGGCCGCCGCGAGGCCGTCGTGGAGGACACTCCCGGCGTGACCCGCGACCGGGTCACCTACAAGGGTGAATGGCACGAACGCCGCTTCAGCCTCGTCGACACCGGCGGCTGGGAGCCCGACGCCAAGGGCATCGACGCGTCCGTGGCCATGCAGGCCGAACTGGCCATTGAGCTGTGCGACGTCGTCATGTTCGTCGTGGACTCCAACGTGGGCCCGACCTCCACCGACGAGGCCGTCGTCAAGCTGCTGCGTCGCAGCGGCAAGCCGGTCTTCCTCATCGCCAACAAGGTCGACGACATCCGTCAGGAGCCCGAAGCGGCCAGCCTGTGGGCGCTCGGCCTCGGCCAGCCCTGGCCGGTCTCCGCGCTGCACGGCCGCGGCGTTGCCGACCTGCTCGACGCGATCCTCGAGAAGCTCCCCGAGATCTCCAACGTCGCCAAGCAGGAAGTGGGCGGCCCGCGCCGCGTCGCGATCCTGGGACGCCCGAACGTGGGCAAGTCCAGCCTGTTGAACAAGGTCGTCGGCGAAGAGCGTGTTGTTGTCAACGCGCTGGCCGGCACCACCCGCGACCCGGTCGATGAGCAGGTTGAGCTCGGCGGCAAGGTCTGGCGTTTCGTCGACACCGCCGGCATCCGTCGTCGCGTGCATCTCTCTCAGGGCGCCGACTTCTACGCGTCGCTGCGCACGAGCGCGGCCCTGGAAAAGGCCGAGGTGGCCGTGGTGCTCATCGACGTCACCGAGGTCATCAGCGAGCAGGACGTGCGCGTCATCGACCTGGTTCTCGAGTCCGGCCGTGCGCTGGTGCTCGCGTTCAACAAGTGGGACCAGATCGACGACGACCGTCGCCGCTACCTGGAGCGTGAGATCGAGCAGGACCTGGCGCACGTGGCCTGGGCCCCGCGCGTGAACATCTCGGCCAAGACCGGCCGTCACATGGAGAAGCTGGTTCCGGCCCTCGAGCTCGCACTCGAGTCGTGGGACACCCGCGTTGCCACCGGCAAGTTCAACGCCTTCCTCGCCGAGCTGGCCGCGGAGCACCCGCACCCGGTGCGCAGTGGCAAGCAGCCACGCATCCTGTTCGGTACCCAGGCCTCCAGCCGCCCGCCGACCTTCGTGATCTTCACCACCGGGTTCCTTGACCCGGGCTACCGCCGGTTCATCCAGCGTCGTCTGCGTGAGGTCTACGGCTTCGCCGGCAGCCCGATCAACATCAGCATGCGGGTGCGCGAGAAGCGCAAGCGCTAACCCGACCGCCGGCTACCCGGCAGGTTCGATCAGGCCGTGTGCCGCATCTTCGGATGCCGGCATGCGGCTTTTTCGTGTGTGCCCGCGGAATGACGCCGCACGGTTGGCGCAAGCTTTGCTCAAGGGCCGCCTAAGGACAACGCAACCCTAGCGACCCGATCCCAGCGCTGGTGCGGAAACGGAAACCTGAACCCGCAAGCTGAGGTTGAAGGTACCCCCAAACGAGGGGGTTTCCCGCGCCGGTGACATTGTCTTATGTTCTAACTGCTGGCAGAACCCACCCGGTTCCACCGGCACCGCCCAATCAACGAGCCTCACCCGGCCCGTGATCCACACCGGAGTGCTCCACTTCGACGTTCCTCAGTACATCGAGCTCACGCCCAGGTTCGACCGCATCACCCGCAGCATCCGCCGGCCCCGAAACCCGCGGAACGCTCGCCAGCTCGCGGCCGCTCCAGCTTCCTCTTCCCCCTCAGCCGTCCGCTTCCTAGAGCGGCGCTGGGCGCACCACGTAGCCCTTCCGACATTTCCGTGTCCCTGCATTTCGTTGTGACCTGGTCTAAACGAGAACCCGAACTCTCGACCGCTGATCCAGCGAGATCCCTGGCCCTATTCCAAGGATGAATTCACTGTGCCCTCGAAGTCCCTAGCTTCGCCTGCCCGCAAACGCCAACTCGGCGCCGAACGCAGCACCCAGCCCCTTCCCACCGTTCACGACATCCCCAGCGACGCCAAAATCATCTGGGGTCGACTCGCCATCATCAGCACTGTGCTGGCCTGGCTCGCGTACGTCATCTACACGATCCTGCGTCAGTTCCTCAATAACGGCGCCGAGAGCTTCCGGTTCACCACCGAGGCCGTCTCCTACGTGATCGTGGTGACCTTCCTCACCTTCTCCGCGCTGCTGTACCTGGTAGCCCGGCAGGGCGCACTTCAACGGTTCCGCGACCACGTGCGGGTACCCCGTGCCGAACTCGACGGACACTTCGCCAACCACCAGGGTTCACTTACCGTGCTGGTGCCTTCCTACAGCGAGGAACACGGCGTGGTGCGGGCAACTCTGTGGTCGGCCGCGTTGCAGGAGTATCCCGACCTGCGCATCGTGCTGCTGCTTGACGACCCGCCGCACCCGACCGACCCGGCCGTCGCCGCCCAGCTGCGGTCCTCCCGCAGCATAGCCCGGGACATCGAACTGGCCCTGGCGGTACCGAAGAACCGGTTCGCCGAAGAGCTGTTGATCTGCGAGATCGAACTCGCTGACGACCAGCAGCCCACCCAACGGGCCGTGCAGCGCCTCGCCGACAGCTACCAGTGGGCTGCCCGCTGGCTGCAGGCGATGGCCTCCGCCGAGACCATCGATGACCACGTCGACACCTTCTTCGTGGAGCAGGTGCTCGGTGGCCTTGCCGCGGAACTTTCCCTCACCGGCGCAGCGCTGACCGCGGCCGCGCGGGAGGGCACCGCCCCCAGCGCCGCCCGGATGCTGGAGCTGCACCGCCGGTTGCTCTGGACCTTCTCCGCCGAGCTGGACACCTTCGAGCGCAAACTGTTCTCGTCGCTGTCGCACGAGGCCAACAAGGCGATGAACCTCAACGCGTACATCGGTCTGATGGGTCGCCGGTTCCAGCGCGAGGAGGGGCCGGACGGCACCATCCTGCGCCCGGTCGCCGACGATGCACCAGCCGACTATGTGGTGCGCGACTCCGAGTACCTGCTCACCCTCGACGCCGACTCGCTGCTGCTGCGCGACTACTGTCTGCGCCTGGTCTACTTCCTCGAACAGCCCGACAACGCCAGAGTCGCCGTCACCCAGACGCCGTACTCGTCGTTCCGCGGCGCCCCCACCCGCATCGAGCGGCTCGCCGGCGCCACCACCGACATCCAGCACATTCTGCACCAGGGCCTGTCGCACTACGGCGCCACCTTCTGGGTGGGGGCGAACGCCGTGATCCGCAAGGTGGCCTTGGAAGACATCGTCGAGGTGGAAACCGTGGGCGGCTTCGAGGTGCGCCGCTACGTGCAGGACCGCACCGTGATCGAGGACACCGAGTCCAGCATCGACCTGGGCACCCACGGCTGGTCGCTGACGAACTACCCCGAGCGACTCAGCTACAGCGCCACCCCGCCCGACTTCGGTTCGCTCATCGTGCAGCGTCGCCGCTGGGCCAACGGTGGGCTGCTGATCCTGCCCAAGCTCTGGCGCCAGCTGCGTGAGCGCCGCCGCCAGGGCCACCCGATCAGCGTGATCGAACTGGCGCTGCGGGTGAACTACATGGCCAGCATCGCCTGGGCCAGCTTCGGCCTGATCTTCCTGCTCGCCTACCCCTACGACAGCCGACTGCTCAGCCCCGTCGTTGTGCTCGCCGCCGTGCCGTACTTCCTCGCGATGGGCAGCGACCTGCGCTCCTGCGGCTACAAGTTCAGCGACATCCTGCGCATCTACGGCTTCAACCTGATCCTGCTGCCGGTGAACCTCGCCGGGGTGCTCAAGTCGATGCAGCAGGCCGTGACCAGCAAGAAGATCCCGTTCGCCCGCACCCCCAAGGTGCGCAACCGCACGGCCGCGCCGCTGCTGTTCGTGGTGGTGCCGTACGTGATCGTCGCGTTCTCCGCGCTCACCCTGTGGCGCGATGTGTCGCAAGGGAACTGGGGCAACGCCTTGTTCGCCGGGTTCAACGCCCTGCTGGCCGTCTTCGCGATTGCTGCCTACATCGGTCTCTGGAACTCGATCGTGGATGTCTGGCTCGGCTTGACCCAGTGGATGTTCGTCGAACGCGCCCCCCGCCGCAGTGTCGCCGTCGAGGCGCCTCAACCGCTGGAGCCCGTCCTGGACTGGCGCGCGGTGATCTATCACGGCCACGCAGTCGGCGAGCTGCCCAGCGACGTGGAATTGATCACCGGACCGTTCGTGAACCAGCCCGGCTCCAAGAGCACCAAGCAGGGAGCACTCAAATGAGCGCCGTAGAACCCGGCGCATCAGCGCCCACCGCCCCCGAGACCGTCACCGCGGTCGCCAAGCCGCGTCGGCGCCTCTCGGTGGTGCGGGTCTTCCTCGGTGTGGTGCTCGTCGTGGCGTTGTCCAGCGGCGGTTACCTCGGCTGGCAGTGGTGGGGTTCGGCGCAGGCCGCCGAGGCCTACGACCCCTGGTTCGCCGGCTACGTCGACGTGACCGCCACCCCCACCTACGACTTCGAGGCGTCGGCCGACCGGGCCGGCAGCGACGTGGTGCTCTCATTCATCGTTGCTGACGCCGAAGAGCCCTGCACGCCCAGCTGGGGCACCTATTACACCCTCGATGAGGCTGCGGACGAGCTGGACCTCGACCGCCGGCTGGCCCGGGTGACCCAGCTCGACGGTCAGGTCATCGTCTCCTTCGGCGGCCTGCTCAACACCGAACTGGGCACCGGCTGCACCGACACCGAGAAGCTCACCGCCGCCTACGCCGCGGTGCTCGACCGGTACGACGTGACCACCATCGACCTCGATCTCGAGGGGGACAACCTCACCGACAGTGCGGCGGCCGAACGCCGGGCCACCGCCCTCGCCGACCTGCAGGCCGACCGCCGCGCCGACGGTGAGGACCTTGCGGTGTGGCTGACCCTGCCCGTGGGCACCTTCGGTCTCACCGAAGACGGCACCGACGCGGTCACCGCCATGCTCGACGCCAAGGTGGACCTGGCCGGGGTGAACCTGATGACCATGGACTACGGCAGCAGCAAGGACGCCGACGAGACCATGGCCGAGGCATCCATTCGCGCCGTCACGGCCGCGCACCGGCAGATCGGCACCCTGTACAGCCGGGCCGGCACCCAGCTGACGGACGCCACGGTGTGGTCGAAGATCGGCATGACGCCCATGGCCGGCCAGAACGACGTGCCCGACGAGGTCTTCGACCTCGACGACGCCCGTGCCGTGAACACGTTCGCGCGGGAACAGAAGATCGGCCGGATGTCGTTGTGGTCGCTCAACCGGGACACCACCTGCGGATCGAACTACGCCGACCTCACCCGGGTGTCGGACTCCTGCAGCGGCATCGACCAGGGCGATGAGAAGTTCGTGGACGTGCTGGGCAAGGGCTTCACCGGCCGCCCCGTTCACGCGGCGGCGTCGGTGACCACCGACGAGGCCAAGGAGATCGAGTCGATCGTCGACGACCCTGACACCAGCCCGTACTCGATCTGGGCGGAGGAATCCTCCTACCTCGAGGGCACCAAGGTGGTTTGGCACAAGAACGTCTACCAGACCAAGTGGTGGACGCGCGGTGACCTGCCCGACAACCCGGTGCTCAACGAGTGGGAGACACCATGGGTGCTGATCGGCCCGGTGATGCCGGGGGAGACCCCGATCCCCAAGCCCACCCTGCCCGCCGGCACCTACCCCACCTGGGACGGCACCGCCATCTACGAGAAGAGCGCCCTGATCCTCTTCGACGGGGTTCCCTACGAGAGTAAATGGTGGAATCAGGGCGAGAGCCCGGATGCCGCGGCCGCGGACCCGGACGGTTCACCGTGGTCCGTGCTGCCCGACGCCGAGGTGCAGAAGCTCCTCGAAGCTCTCTCCTAACAGGTTTTTGGGCGGGGGAGGCCCAAACATAGATATGCCCGGGGCGGTGGTTAGGGCACCGCCCCGGGCATTCCCACGTCAGCGCCTGCGCGCGGAGGAGCTAGCGAGCGGTCTTGGGCTCGTCGGTGGGTTCGTCGCCCGAGGTGGTGTTGGTGGTGGGAGCCTCAACGGTCGGCGCGGCGGCAGCCGGCGTCGTCACGGCAGTCTTCTCGTCAGTGTCGGAGGCGGAGTCGAAGTCGGTCTCATCGAAGTCGAAGTCCGGCTCGTCATCGATAGCGGCGGGCGCCACGACGGCGTTCTTGGCGATTGACCGGGACACGACCATGGCCGCGAGGGTGATGATGAAGCCCAGGATGCCGGTGCCGATCAGGGTGGCACCGAGACCGCTGCCGGACTGGGCGGAGAAGTACGCCACGTAGTCGGAGGACTGCGAGGTGTAGAACTCGGCCTGGGTGGCGTTGGAGGAGGTCAGGATCAGGTACCCCGCGGCGGTCACGACCACGTCGACCAGCCACAGCAGTGCCAAGACGAGGTTGAACTTGGACAGGGGACGTGAGCTGTTCTGGGACATAACTTCCTTCGTTGTATGAGCGGCCGGTGACGACCTCGCGTCACTCTACGCATCATTCCTATGGACAACCTATGTGTGAGCAGAGAATCGTCGTCGCACCCGCTGATCGAGCCCACCCGCTGACCGAGCCCACCCGCTGACCGAGCCCACCCGTTGACCGATCCTGTCGAGATCCGGTGCCCTGTCTCCGGTAGACACTACGTCGCTCTGCAACATTGTCAACCGCATTTCCCAGCACCCCGCGCCCAGATACACCCCAAAAGTGAACGCGAGCACTCCGCCGACGCGGTAAGCTATTCCAGTTGCCTCCGGTGGATGCCCATACGGGAATCTGTCGGGCACGGCGGGCTGTAGCGCAGCTTGGTAGCGCACCTGACTGGGGGTCAGGGGGTCGCAGGTTCAAATCCTGTCAGCCCGACCAAAGGGCCGTTCGCGAAACTCTTCACGAAACGGGCCAGGAGGTCACAAAAAAATCGCTCCTGAGGATTCTCAGGAGCGATTTCTTGTACCCGGGCTTCCCACTTTGCCGGGCCGGCTTTGACGCCGGTCTTGGTGATGCAGTTTCTCGGTTGTGGAGCGTTTAGTGGCGCGTCGGATTGTCGCGGATGCGGGTGATCGTGCCCTCTCGGGCGGTAAAGGGTGCCGCGAGGACGGCTAGGTTCTCAGCGGTGGGCCGCCGGTTTCGTCTGACGCTGGCTGTTTAGTCTTGTCTGGCCGAGCTACACCGGCAGGAAAAGTGTTTGTGTAGGGGTTGTGCCACTCGCGGTCTCGTCGGCGGATTGGAGCGACGGCGGGTTCTCCGCTGATATTGTTCTTGGCGTCTTGCATGATCTTGTCGCTTACGAACGCCGCGATTTTTCGGAGATTGAAATTGGTGAGCAGAATCGTGACGATGAGTTGAGCTGCCCCGAAGCCGCGGACCCGTCGCCGGCTCGCAGATTCGATGTCTTCCGTTCCGCCGCTCTTTATCTGGTTGTTTAGCGACTCGATGGAGTTACGGGCGTGGGTGTGGAATTGGTCCCATTCCTTGCTGCCGTATTCAAATGCTTGGGCACTTCTTCGGTTTTTTGCGGTGTCGAAGGAGACGGAGTGCTGGCTGCAGATTTTGTCGGCGAAGTCAGGAAGGTTCTCCTCATCTACGGCGGGGCGGGTCTTGTCCGTTACCGTTTTGAGCAGTTCCCGAAGCGGGCAGGTCACAGTGGGGCTCGGGCCGAGTGCCGGACACCGCAGCACAGCGCGGCCCTTCGCGTCGGGCTTCTCCTTCTGGTGCAGCTGGAAGGCCGTTCGGGTCTTGATTCGCTCGCGGTAGGTGGCAGTGTCGATGAGGTTGCCGAGCACCTCCTTCGTGGCGTTCTGGAGGGGTTCCGGGGTTGCGGGGCAGTAGGTGCCGCCTTCGATGTAGAGGGCGCCGTGGTCGCCACCTTGGTGGCCCAGACGATCGACGCGGTAGTCGGTGGAAGGCGTGAAGCCTTCGGCGAGTGCGTCGTCGTGGAGCCGTTCGGGTGTGGCGTTGGCCCAATACTGCTTGTCTGCGTCGCCGACACCTGGTTCTAGGCCGAGCGCTTTGGTGGCGCGCATGAGCGAGATTGCTTCTTCGGCGACCTGGACATTGGGAAGGCTCATCGTCGCGGCGACGGCAAGGGCGGGGAATCTCCGGCGCCCGGGCTTTTCCGAATCGACTCTCACTGCGATATTGATTTCCCAGCCCCACCGATAGACCGCCGCGCTGTCCTTCTTGCCGGGCTCAGTGAGGTCAACTTCTCCTCGGCTGGCATCTGTTCGCGGGCCGGTAGTCACGTGCCAGCCTGCAAATGCGTCTACGGGGCCCGGCTTGAGTGTTCTCTTCTCCGTGATGGCTGCCTCCTCGGCGACCTTCTTCGAGAGGGACTTGCGTGAGTAGCCTTTCGTGGTGGGTGTTCCGATGTAGGTCTGGTCGAAGGAGATGTCGATCTTGTTTGCGGCGCGGCGTACGTTGCGCGGCTGTTCGTTGTAGGTCATGACGAGAAAGAGCTTGGTGAACTCGTCTAGTCGGGCCTTCCGTTTCTCGGCCAGCTGGGTGTCGTGCGTTCGGAGGATTGACTGGATCTGGGTATAGGTCTTGGAGTAGCGGCGCTCCTGCGGGAATGGGTCCATCAGATCGTTCATACGGTGGAAAGCACGGCTGGTATTGGCGTACCACCGCTTCTTCTCGGCAGGGTGGCCCACGAACGCCAGCTGAGAGGCTTCCAAGCCAAGAAGCTCTCGGGAAGCGTCACTGAGGCGAAACATGAACAGGTCACGCACGCTCGTCAAGAACATCGCATTGCCTTCATTGGCCAGCAACAGCATGCCGGTCAGGACCGCCCGCTCCGAGATGAGCGACGGCCGTCCGCCGAGACTGAAAGCCGCCGCGTCTTCGTCGGACCACTCCCGCAGTTTCTCCAACACTCCTGTCTTGCGGACGCGGCCTTCCATGAGCACCACTATCTCGTCGTCGATGAGCTGGTGGATGCGACCGCGACCCATGATTTCGGCTCGCGTCATCCCGCCGAGATCAGGGTCGTATCCGCTGAAGCCGTAGTCGATGTCGCCAGCGCTCATCGGGGAAGCTCCTCACCGATGATGAGGCCGGTGTACACGCCCAGGTCGAGTGGTCGCGCGTGCTCAAGGTGCTTGTCGAGGCTTCCCGTGGCGGTGAGGCCAGCAATAGTCATGAGGACTGGCAGTGGTAGCCCATTGTCGATTTGAGTGGTTATCCATGAGGCACGGAGCCGTGAGACTGTGGCTCGAATACGGCTTGGGTGTTCCGTGAGAAAGCTTTGGATGGCGCGCGGTCGATACTCATCGAGGCGCCAGCCGCGAAAGACGAAATCGTCGATATCGGTGCGCCCGGCAATGCTGCGCATGAGGGTGCGGTTCCACGGGGTCCGAACGGGCACAGTCCGCGCTCGACTGCCGGGAACCTTGACGAAGACACGTCCCTCTATAACCTCAATGTCTCGGATCCGCGTCTCGATGACCTCATCGGAGCGCAGGCCGGCACCGCCGGCGAGGCCCAGAATCGCTAGAGCGTTCTTCCGCTTCAAATCCGTCGTGAGACTGGCGGCCCAGCTGTGCATCGCTGCGACCTCTGCCAGGGAGAAGGGTCGGCGTCTGGGATTGCGATGTGGTGACGGCAACCGTTCGATGCTTGTGGTGCCGAGGGCATCGGCGATGGCGCCCAGCTGGCGGACGACGCCCCACCGATGTGTCTCGGAGTGCTTTGCCAGGCGCTCCTGCAGGAAGAGATAGGCGTTATTGTGCGTGTAGACGCGGTCAATTGCCAGCTCGGTACCCGTCGCCGCCCACACCCAGACGTTGAAGCGGGCTGACATGGTCAGCAGGCGCCGGACGGTCTCGAAGGTCCGAGGTTGCATCCGGACGGCAGTAGCGATCGTGAACTCACGTATGGCGTCCCACTGCAGCGTGGAGAGCTGTGGCCGATAGCGAATGATGACTTCCCACACATGATCGGGAAGCCCCGGGTCTAGGGCCCGAAGGTGTGCGTATGTCGCGGAGTCGGCGAGGAAACTGTCGTTGAGTCGGTCTTTTGGGGGCATGAAGAGTACGTGTGCGGCGGAATTACGCGGCGAGCGGAGGAACTCAGCCAGTCTGAACATTTCAGATCACCCACCGATACCAAATCCCTGATCAAAGGAATTTAGTTGAATCGATGGGGGAAGTCCTTGACCCCCGATCTGGGGGCGAAAGTTCTCAACTTATCCAGCGCAGCCAAGTTCCGGAGCCCGGAGATCCGCAACAATTCCTGGGGTGATGTGCCACCGGTAAGGTGCTCAAGGAGCCAAGTGGCGCGCATCCTGGCGGGTCGAACATCCAGCTCAGTTCGAGCGCGCAATAGGAAGTCCGTGACTTGCCCGGATGTGGCGCTGTGACGGCCGGGGCGAAACATCCAGTCATCCCACTGGAGATCACTCAGGATTCGTCGGATGGGACGTTCCCACGCTGGACTGAGCGGTACGACCCGGGCCCGTCCCTCCCACACGATCACCTGGATCGCTCCGGTCCGGTTCACGTCAGAGACGCGAACGCCGAGGATCTCTCTTGCAGCTAGGCCGGCCCCGAGTCCGAGCGTCAACAAGGCAATCGCGTCTCGACGCCGGTGCTCGGTTCCTTGCGAGGTCGCCCAGCTGTATAGCTCGGCGACCTCTTGGGCGGAGTACGGTGCTGTCGGTGCTGAACGGGGGATCGCTCGCTGATGATCGGTAAGGCCGAGTGGGTTGAGCACTCCGGTGATGAGCGTGAGGGTCGCCCGGTGGGTGGCCTTGCTGCCTTTGGTGTAGGCCTTCATCCCTAGATGGATGTACTCCTCAATGGTGGTGCGACGAAAGATCCGGTCGCGTTGCAGAGGCGTCCCGCGGCTCTGCCAGCACCAAAGCACGAATGCGGCAGCGGCGGGTGAAAGGGATCGGGCGTGTCGGCCAGAAGCAGCGGCGGCTTCTGCCACGGCTTCGGTGATGAACGGTCCGATCACCTCCCAATACGGCAGCGCATTGATGGGGCGGTAGTCGTACTCCGTCAGGTCAAGGTCAGTCATGGCCGCACCATGACCCGCGGTACGGCATCGATGCGCCTTACCGGTGTCGTCTCGCGAGTTGTGAGCCAGACGCCCGGCACGTTCAGGTTGATCATCAAGACCATGGGCTGACCAACGTGACAGTGGACGATCTCCAGGAGGTCGATGTCCGCGCCGTCCTGTCGCAGGCGGAGACTCGATTGGGCAACCGGGCTGGTCACGCGGCGAAGCAATCTCCGCTCGAGGTCAATCCAGTAGCGAGTCCCGGACGCCGTCGTGACGACGTAGCAGCCAGTGGCGTCATCGGCTAACGAATCCATCGTGCACTCCTTTGCGGGAGAGAGGCCCACGTCTCCGATCAGTCGGAAGGCGCTGGGTTGATGCTTTGGATGCTGCTAGAGAGGTGCCAGTAGTGTTCGAGGTAATCCGCCTCGTCGGGGTCGGGCCTCATCAGCCAGTACCCGCGCGCACCGACTGTGCAGTGCACGATCTCGAGGAGGGGCCGTGCGCGATCGTTAACGGTTGGGCCGGACGTTTCACCGGGAATGCGGGTGACAGTCATAGCGTCCAGATCAAACCGGTGTGTGGACCCACGCGTGGTCACATCCCACAGTCCGCCTTCCTGGCCTGTCAGCGTCACTGCCATCAGTGTGATCCTCTCGGGGTGGGTACCGCTTGGATGCTGACGACGCGGCTGGAGCGTTGCCAGAAGTGCTCGATGGTCTCGATGTCTCGACCTTCGGGGCTGAGGAGCCAATACCCGCGCCGGCCGACCCTGCACTCCACGATCTCCTTGAGCGGGCGAGTGGGTCCGTTTCCCAGCGCGAAGTCCGGGGAATCGGAGAACCGACACCGGTCGACCGTCAGAGCGTCCAGGTCGATCCGATACGTCGAGTCTTCCGTGGTGATCAGCCAGCAACCGCCTTCGATGCCCCAGATAAAATCTCGCCCTTGCAGGGGATTCTCTGGCGCTGAGTCACGAGTTCTAAAAACCATGTCGCACCCCGCGTCCTTCTGTTCGGGTGGATACCCGTCGGGCGTCCGGCCCGGTGGAGCTCTACCGTACGAAAATCCTGGGCCGCAATCCGCCGACTCAAAGACAACTCCATTTCGGCTTCAGGACCGACAGCTCAAACTCGAAATTCGAATGGACTTCGCGCCTAGGCTGCGAGGCGAACAGTCGCTTCGTGGAGGAAGAAATGGTCGAAACAGATGGGCGGGCAGAATCGCAGCGAGCGAAGCCGTCTCAATCAGGAGAGAGCATTCTCAAGCGGGCCATGGCCGCAAGCCCAGAGACGGTTTCGCCCCAAATCGCGCGCAGCCTCCAGGCTACAGAGAACGTCTGGCGAAGGATCGGTGCAGAGCACGGCTTGCTGACCAGTAGCCAGGTCGCTGCGCTCTTGGGCGCTAATTCGTTGAACCGGAAGCTCGCGTCCCGGCGCCGGGCAGCGCGGCGATTGGCGGGAGTTGTCCGAGGCAACGCCGTCCTGTATCCGGGATTTCAATTCGACCGGACCCACGCGAGGATATTCCCGGTGATGGAAGAGCTCATTCGGCTGGCAGATGCAAACGACTGGCGCGAGGAAGATCTCTTGCTGTGGCTGTGCTCGCCCACTACTACCTTCGACACCAACGACCGGCCTGTCGATCATTTCGATCAACCAGAGGCCGTGGTAGCTGCCGCGAAGGATCAGTTTGAGGCTGAGTGGTGACTGCGCGGCGCTTGCCATGAGCCCACGCAATTGACTCCGGAAGATACGACGTCGCTCCTGGGACTCCAGGAGCGACATCGTGGATGCGACTACCTACCGCTCGCGGTCTTCATCGTCCATGAAGGCGGCGAGTTCGCGCAGGTTGTAGTTGGTGAGCAGGACGGTCACGAAGACCTGCGCTGCGGCGAATCCACGCACGGAGCGGCGGGACGATTTTCCCAGATTTTCGCGATAGTGGTTGTGGATGTTGGCGGTGAGGTCTTCGGCGGCCTTCCGTGCGTGGGCGTGGAAGTCGTGCCAGGTCTGACTCCCGAACGTGAACGCCTGTCTCTGCAAGCCGTCGCGGCTGTCAAGGGTCACGGACTGCTGGGAGCAGATCTTGTCGAGGTAGTCCGGGTGGTCTTCCTCTGCGATGTGGGGGCGGGGCTTGCCGCGGCCGGCGTCTGTCGTTTTGCGCAGCGAGCACGTGACAGTGGGGCTGTTACCGGCCGCCGGGCAGAGAACGCGGACGCGTCCCTTGCTATCCGGCTTACCCTTGGGCCGCAGTTCGAAATACACCCGGGCTCTGAGGCGATTCTGGTAGCTCAATTCGTCTATGACGTCGCCGCGACGATCCTTTGATGCGTTTTGGAGGGGTGCGGGCATGCTCGGGCAGTAGGCCTTCCCCTCGATGAAGTCGGCTCCGGCCCTGCCACCGCGAAGCCCGAGCTGCTCGGGGCGGTAGTCGGTGGAGGGGGTGAAGCCAAGCTCGGTAGCCGGTTCGTAGAGACGCTCTCGGCGGCTGTTGGCCCAGTACTGCAAGTCGGCATCGACGACCCCGGGGGCTAGGCCGGTGCCCCGAGCCGAACGCATCAGCGAAATTGCCTCTTCGGCTACGCCGACGTTGGGCATGCTGAGCGTCGCACTGATCGCTAGCTTCGGGAACCGAGATTCGCCGGGGCGTTCCGAGTCGACGCGCACGGCGATGTTGGCGGCCCATCCCCATCCGAAGTCGTGCCGGTCGTTGTCCTTTCGGTCCACCCACCAGCCGGCGAAGACGTCCACCGGTCCCGGCCGCAGGGTTTGCAGGCCGGCGGTGTGTTCGGCCGCGATTTTCTGTGCGAGGTTCGTTTTGGCGAAACCGCGGCGGGTTGGCGAGGCGACGAATGCTTGCTCGATGGCCAGGTCGATGTGTCTGGTGGCATGTTGCAGGTGCGGTGCCTGCTGCAAGAAGGTCATGTGCAGGAATCCCTCGGTGAACTCGTCCAGCCGGGCCTTCATCTTCTTCTCACGGTCGGTGTCGTGCGCATCCAGAACGGCCTGAACCTCCGTGTGGGTAGAAGCCCTTCTGTGGTTTTGGGGGAAGGGATCCATTGACGCGAGCATCCGGTGTACGGCGCGGTAGGTGCCGGTGTACCAGCGCTTGTTCGCATGGGCGTCGTCCACGACCAGGGCGGGCAGGTCGAGGAGTGTGCGGGATTCGGCGGTGAGGTCGTTCTGGAACAGCTCAGCGAGAGAGCTGATCCAGAGTGGGCGGTGTTCGCTGGCCAGCAAGAGGAAACCAACCAGGATCGCCCGGTCAGAGACGAACGCGGGCCTTGCACGAGTGCCGGTATCGCCACGGTCGTCGAATCGCCACTCGGTGAGCTTGTTAAGCACGCCGGTCTGCACGACCTGGGATTCGGCCACGGCGACTTGCTGCGTACTGAAGCCATGGCCGGCGCGGGCGGCACCGGCGTCAGTGTCAGTAGCCATGGCCGGGTGCGCCTCGGCCCGGGGATTGGTGTCGGAGTTGAGATTGTCGATGAATCGGTTGTTTGTCATGAAGGTTACGTGTGCGGCTGTTTTTGGGATCAAACGGATATTCGTCATTTTCGTCACGATAAACCTCCAAGTCGCACGGGAAATGCTGATCAGGCACGGTAAAAGATTCTCAAAGAATTTTCCAGCGTTGTGACGCTGTCGAACGACACGGTTCGCTGATGTGGCAGAAGCGCTGGTTCTGCCTGATCTGGAGTGGGACGACGCCAACAGCTCGGATTTGACCGTATCGGCCGGCGGGCCTCGTTGCCGCCGACTCATCGACAAGGCCGCGTGAGATCGCGAGTCGTGAGGCTTTGTCCCGTGGTGCCGCGCATGACTGCGTCGAGGCCGCCACTCGGGGGGCCACGATGGGCGACCCATGACCGGCACGACTAGCCACGAGTTTCTTTCTGCCAGGGCCGCCGCACTGTGGCGACTCGAAGATGACCTCGACCCGCGATCGGCCTCCTACGCTGAGGCGGACCAGGCCGGGGCCGGCGGCGATGACCCCGGCGGTCTTCGTATTAGCCGAGTGATGAATTGGGTCCGAGCGCTGGGCGCCTACGAAGACTTCTGGCGTGAAACTGGGCGGACTCCGCGGGAGAACACCCGCAACCGTGCCAGCCTGCCGGCGGCCGAGAGGCGGCTGGGGGAGTGGGCCCGCTACCAGCGCCGATTTGAAGACGGTCTGAGCCGATACCAAGAGATCCGGCTCGATATCTCACCGGCCTTCGCCTGGGACCCTCACCATCAGAGTTGGCAACAGAACTTCGATTCCTGCACTCGTCATGTGTCAGCGACCGGCCAGCTGCCATACCTCAACGCGGCAGACCCGAGCGAGTTCGCGCTTGCCCGCTGGCTGGGGAGGCAGTTGCGCCAGCTCCAAACCGGCACCCTGTTGCCGGACCGCGCGGACAAGCTGCCGGAGCTGCTGACCATGAAAAACCGACTCATCGACACCGACTGGATCTGAACGCGGCCGCGTCGGAGCCTCGCCTTAGGTTGAGAGCATGACCGCCGTAAGAAGGGCTGAGCCGCACTCCAGCGGGACAATTGCTGTTCCCGCTGGTTGGGCCGGCCGGGTACCCGGCGATGACTGAGGCAGCCAGGCGAGGACCGTTATCCACCGCAACCCGTATTGGCTTTCTGGGCGACGTCCACGGCGACCTGCAGCACGTTCTGGTCGTCGCCCGAACAATGGCGGCTCTGGGTATTGAGCAGCTCGTAGTGCTGGGCGATTTCGGGTTCCTCTGGCCGGGACACAACTGGGGCATCGATGTGGACAAGCTCAGCCGGCGGTTGGCCTCCATGTCCCAAACGATCGCCTTCGTGGACGGCAATCACGAGAGCTTCGACCTGCTCTACACGTTCCCTCTCTCCGACGACGGGCTCCGCTGGATCAGGCCGAACATCGTCCACATCCCACGCGGCTACAGAACCGTCCTCGCGAGCGGTGCCACCCTTGCCGCACTCGGGGGCGCCAACTCCATAGATATCGGCCACCGTGTCCTGGGACGCTCCATCTGGGCGGAAGAATCAATCACCGAGGCAGACCTAGTCGCACTCGGACATGACCACGCTGACATCCTCCTCGGCCACGACGCTCCGCTCCATGTACCAACCCTGGATGCGAACCTGACAGCGACGGACAGGTACTGGCCCGTCGCCGGCCTCAAGTACGCCGCAGCAGGACGCGCCATGTTCCACCGCGGCTTCCTCCAGGTGCAACCCAAGCTGTATCTCGGCGGCCACTATCACCAGCACATCGACGAGGACGTCGCCTATGCGACCGGCCATGAAGAATTTCGGACTCGCGTCGTGCTCCTTGACCAAGGCGGGACCCGATCGGCCATCAGCCAAGCCATCCTCGATGTCCACACCCTTGAACTTGAGTACCTGGCCCGAGACGGCGAAAGCCTCAGGGCTGAGTCCACCGGGCACTCCGGCCACGAGTTGTCGGACTGATTGAGAGGGATCGAAACGCAATGAACATGTCAGAAGGCGGCGATCAGCCCGATCCACTCTCAATAGCGCGCGCCGTCATGCGTCGCGTCAAACACCGACTGCCTGCAGACGAATTTGAGGTTCATGACGCGACACTCTTCGTCTCCTCTGAATCCACTGTTCCTCGCGCTGTGTTCGGCGTCGGGCTTCCCGGCGTCCCGCTCGGGGTGGTGGCCGTGCAGTTTGAGATGCCCGACGACATCGACACGATGGTCGACTCATTGGTTGCCGGATTGCTCGAGAAAAGGCAGCGCAGCTGGGAAGAAAATGGACCTGCTGCGTCTTGGCCCGTACCGCTTGAGGACCTCAACCCAAGTCTGTCGCCGGAGATCCTCCAAGAGGATCGGCCTAACGGCGCCGAGGCTACCTCAGATGCTCGCGACGAGTCAAAGGACTCACCGGTCTCCCCGCTGACACTCGACCGCAGCGGAGTTTGGGTTCTCAGCACGAGTTCCGGTGCCCGCCTGCTCGTAGGCGTAGTAGTAGAACCGAGCACAATGAGTCCGATCGTCACTGTGACCAGATTCGCTGCAGCCGGCTACGGCGACGAGTTCAACGGCGCTCCGTTCACGGTCGCCGTGATTGAACCTCCCCAAGTTGGCATGCGGTGGAGCGCCAAGGTGATCGCCGTGGATTCAAAGTATTTAGCGCACAACAGGATCGTCTACGGAAGCTACAACGCCATGTACATATCAACGCCTGTGACCAGGATCCAAGAGCTGACATATGACATGCTTGTCGCCGCCACGGGCACACCGCATCAGAGCGTGACCTGATCTCACGACGCCGATCAATGGGTGTCTCGTGCCGAAATTGTCTGTTCGCACGGGAAGAACGACCAGAATTGAGCGGCTGCAGAAAAAACTTCAAGAAACTTTCACCGAGCAGTCCGAGGCGATTCACGCCCTGATTGTGGGGACTTTCGGGAGCCTACTAATTCACTTTTCACGACGCCGGTAGGGCGAATGAATACACTTTTTTTGCGCAGATATTGAGGGTGGGCTCACTAGTCTCGGGTTTCTGGGCGGCACCCCATCCCACCCACGGTGTTGGCGACGGTCTTGATTTTTGAATGACGGATGCGCCCCCATCCCAGCCAGGCTGGGCGCTTGAGAGCGAGTGAGTATTTCCACACGTCGGGTAAACCGCGAGATCTCAAGCGTGGGGGAGCATCTCGCGGTTGGCGTGAGCGCCGAAAGAGTCCTCGAAATTCGACTTGACGGTTTGGACAGCATCGGCTCGAATTCGACTTGACGGTTTGGACAGCAGAAGTCCTCTTGTTGCGGACGTTGCGGATTGTGCGCCGAGACGTGCAGCCGTCGATGCTGCATGAGCGACCCGTTGGAGGGGTCTAAAGTTCAGGTCGTATCTATGAGAAGGAACCATGAACACCCAAACCGAACCCGACCCAACCGGCGGTGAGCTCGACCTCAGCGCAGCTCGACATGGCGCCGCGCATGCCATCGCGCACTTGCACTTCGGTGTGAGCTTTGGCTCTATAGGTCTAAGTCATTCCGGTTGGTGCGAAGTTATCGATCCGGTGTTGACAGCGGATGCTCAGACGAGCGCGCGGATAGCGTTGGCCGGCCCGTGCATGGATCTAGCCGTCGACCTGATCGAAGATGAGGGCGGCGAACCGATTGTCTTGCCATGGCTTGAGTCCTGGCGAGATGACGTGGTGAACCAAGCAGACGGCTATCGAGCCGACATGTTAGCGGCCCGTGGTGGTGTGGCCAACGAGGCGGCCTGGGCTCTGGCGTTTTGCCGAGTCAACTTCGGCCTCATCGACGAGGCAGCGATTCTGCTTGTCGCGGCCGCTACAAACGTCGAATACGTGACGTTCGCGGCCCAGATCAATGGCCGAACATTGGCCGTCGGTCCGGGCGAGCTCGAAGCCGCGTACGACGAATTCGCGGGCGGATTGCTGTCACTCGATGTCATCGATGAAGCAGTGATCGAACACCTGGCGAATGAGGTGGCGAGGTAGATGACGAGGCTCAATACGGAAGATCAGGAAGAACTCGCTTTGGACATCGCTGAGGCCGTCACACGGGTCGTCAATGAGCGTGGAGTGGCTGCAGGACTTCAGTCGTTGACTTGGACGATGAGTTCCGTGGATGAGACCGAATTCGAGGGATCGCACCCCCTCGGACCAGAGCATGCCGACGCCGCTGCCGTGTGTGGCGCGTGGGCGTACTTTCTGGGCCTTGGATCTGCGTTTGGCGCCAATGAAGGATTCCAGACATGGTCAGGACAGTTGGGCGATTTACGGCTCATTCTCTTCGCTATCACCGACGCGAACCGATACGCCGGTGCGTACCCGGACGTCTCCGCCTGATTGGGCTGGCAGCGGTGATCGAATCAGCGGGGCCCCATCGGCTCGACACGGCGGGCCTGCGTTCTATTCGAGGCAGCTGTCGTTGGAAAGCAGTCGTCCTTGCGCCATGTGCTGCTTGCCGACGACTACTCGTCAAATAGGGGTGTGGCCAAGTGAGCTCGGGAACACGTGGCCCGGCTCGGGCTCAGGCTCTCCACGCTCGTGGACTCGTGCCGGTATGCATCGATCTGCCCAGAGGATATCGCCGAGCCGGACATCCTGGGCGGGTAGGCGTGACGTTGAGACTGCCACAGAGACCCTCTGTTGCGTCCTAAGACCGAACCGTACGCTGGGTCCTATCCGACACGTTGCGATGACTGCCAGGCCATCGACAGGTGACGTCGGAAGATCTTGCCATACTGAGCTATGGCAAGCGTCGACGCAGTTATGAATGATCTTCGAAATACATACGTAGGAATTCCGATCGCTGACGCATTTACCCGGCTCTACTCAGCTGAGGTCGAGCCAATCCGGTCTGTGTTCGCTTCATTTCACGAACGGGCCAACGGACTCTTCTTATTTCTGAACTCCAAGATGGATCGTGGACGGCATTTCAACGCCGAACAGAGCCGGACCCTGATGGAACTCACTAGGGAGATAGAGGAAGTTCGTTCGACGCTCTCCAGGATCAGCATCTCAATGGAGTTGCGCGAGGACTACAAGACTGTGCTCGAAGATTGCGCAGCTTTCTTGGTCGGTTCGGGCGGAAGTGCGATTCCGGACGGATTCGGCGTGGTCGCCCTTGAACGCTACGAGCCTGTATTCAGCACTCAAACCGCGGCGATGGTTCCGCCAGTCCAAAGAAATCCGCCCGAACTCCGAATGGTTGGGGAAGGGGCATTCGCCATCGTTCATAAGTACAAGGACGACCATTACGGATTCCGCGTCGCAGTCAAGGTTGCGAAGAAAGGGATAGGCGACCGTGATTTGGAGCGGTTCCAAAGTGAATACGAAATCATGAAGGCTCTGAGCTTTCCGTACATAGTTCAGGTCTACGGGTATGACGCGACTAGCAATTCTTACTCAATGGAATTCTGCGAAGCCACGCTGGGCGGATACATCGCGAAGCACAACGGCAACCCCAATTTCAGTTGGGGCACGCGCAAGCGCATCGCCCTCCAGTTCCTTTATGGCGTGAATTACCTTCACGCGAAAAAGATCCTCCACAGAGACATCAGCCGGAACAACGTGTTAGTAAAGGAATACGACAGGGGCGCCGTCGTTGTTAAGCTCTCAGATTTCGGTCTGCACAAGCGGGACGAATCGGAGTTCACAAAGGTGGACTCATCAGTAAAAGGCACGATTATTGACCCGACCCTGACAAGCTTCAAGGATTTCGCAGAAACGAACGACATATATGCGGTCGGACACCTCTTGTCCTTTGTTTTCACCGGCAAGACATCGCTCGGCTTTGAGAGCGCCGACGTGCAGGGAATCGTGCAGAAATGCACCGATAATATGGTCGCGAAAAGATACAAGAACGTAGCGGAGATCATCGCGGACGTCGACGCACTTGTGCCCCCTGATGCTCCCAGCCCTGCTGAGACGCCGGCCTAGGTTGTGGCTTGGCCGACCAACGAATCCGTCGAGGTGTCCCGCATCCGTATCCGGGATGCCGCCCAAATGCGCAGCGACAATCCGACGTCGCAGGATGCCAATAGAGTCGGTAGTGTGCCGCGGCCGGCGACGCCCTTGGAATGAAAGCACCACGCACGCCTTATGTCTCAGCAGAACAACGCCAACTTCATCTGGTCGATCGCTGATCTTCTCCGCGGCCCGTACAAGCCGCACCAGTACGGGGCCATCGTGCTGCCCTTCACCATCCTGCGCCGACTCGACGCCGTGCTCGCTCCCACGAAGCAAACCGTGCTCGACGAAGCGAAGCAGCGTGGTGACGCAGCGTCTGCGAGCGTGTTTCTCGCGAAGGCTTCCGGTACCGGTTTCTACAACTCGTCTGCCTTCACCCTGCAGACTCTGATGGGTGACCCCGCCGGTGTCAAGGCGAACCTGATCGACTACATCCACGGCTTCTCCGAGAACGTGCGCGACATCTTCGACCGCTTCGAATTCGAGAAGCAGGTGGACAAGCTCGACGCCGAGAACCTGCTCTACCTAGTGATGCAGCGCTTCGCCGCCGTCGATCTGCACCCGAACAAGGTGACCAACATCGAAATGGGCCTGATGTTCGAGGAGCTCATCCGCAAATTCGCCGAGAGTTCCAACGAGACCGCCGGTGAGCACTTCACGCCACGCGAGGTCATCAAACTCATGGTGGGCCTGCTTTTCATCGCAGACGATGAAGCCTTGAACCAGAAGGGCGTCGTCCGTTCCATCTATGACCCCACCGCCGGCACCGGCGGCATGCTCTCCGTCGCCGACGAGTATCTGCTGGAGCACAACCCGGATGCCCGCCTAGTGATGTATGGCCAGGAGATCAACGGTGAGTCCTACGCGATCTGCAAGGCCGACCTGGTGATCAAGGGCCAGGACATCAACCACATCGTGCACGGCGACACCCTCACCGATGACGGCCTCGCAGGGGAGACGTTCGACTACTGCCTCTCCAACCCGCCGTTCGGCGTCGACTGGAACAAGCAGAAGCCGTCAGTTCTCAAGGAGCACGAGCAGCAAGGCTTCAATGGCCGATTCGGGCCCGGACTGCCCCGCGTCTCCGACGGTTCGCTGCTATTCCTGCTGCACTTGGTGAAGAAACTGCGCCCGAAGGCCAAGGGTGGCGGACGCGCCGGCATCGTACTCAACGGCTCCCCGCTGTTTACCGGGGGAGCGGGCTCGGGAGAGTCGGAGATCCGCCGCTACCTACTTGAGAACGATTTGCTCGAAGCGATCGTCGCCCTGCCGACCGACATGTTCTACAACACCGGCATCGCCACCTACGTATGGATCGTAGATAACGACAAACGACCCGAACGCCGCGGCACCGTGCAACTCATCGACGGCACCGGCTTCTCGCGCAAGATGCGCAAGTCCCTCGGCTCCAAGCGCAAAGAACTCGGCGCCGACGACATCGCCCGCATCGTGCAGCTCTACGGCGACGCCGAAAACTCCGATGTCTCCAAAACGTTCAAGAACGAAGACTTCGGATATCGCACAATTACAGTAGAGCGCCCGCTTCGACTCAACTGGGCGCTGACCGTCGAGCGTCTTGAGCGGGCACTTACTGCAAAAAACCTAGTAAAACTCTCGGACACAGAAAAATCATCGATGCTGGAAGAGATTGGTCGCGGTCGCTTGGGAACAACACCAACGACAGACCTCGATTTGTTCACTAAACAGGTCAAGGGTTTACTATCGGACGTCGGCGTCACCGCCTCCGCTCTGCAGCTCAAGGCTCTCATCGCGGGGCTCTCCCGACGCGACGATAACGCCCCGATCGTCACCGATGCCAAGGGCGCCCCTCTCCCCGACACCGACGCGCGCGACACTGAAAACGTCCGTCTCAACGAGGATATCCAGGAGTACTTCATACGAGAGGTGTTCCCGCATGTCCCGGATGCTTGGATCGACGTCTCGAAGACAAAGGTCGGCTACGAGATCCCCTTTACCCGGCATTTCTACCAGTACGTGCCGCCACGCCCCCTGCAGGAGATTGACGCCGACCTGAACAAGCTCATCCGAGAGATCACAGACTTGTTGAACGAGGTCGAGGCGTGACCCCCGCGCAGCCAACCCTTACTGCGACGAGCAACGCCATCGACCAGGGGCAGCCTTCCGCGCCGGACCGCTGGAGGGTTTCACCACTTCGCTATCTCATCGGAACGATCGAATCAGGTGTAAGCGTCAACGCCAGTGACGTCCCGGCCCCTCCCGGCGAAGTCGCAGTTTTGAAGACAAGTAGCGTGTACACGGGTGATTTCGACCTGAGTCAGACGAAAACCGTCATCGAAGACGACTTACACCGAGTTGCCTGCCCGGTCACCGCCGACCGGCTCATCGTGAGCCGAATGAATACCCCTGCGCTGGTCGGTATGGCTGGCTATAGCGCCAATGATGCCCCAAACGTTTACCTGCCAGATCGGCTGTGGCAAGTAAGTTTCGTCGGTATCGACCCACAATTTGTCCACCGCTGGACACAGACCAGTGTGTATCGCGACCAAGTGACGGTTGTGACGGCCGGTACGAGTTCGAGCATGCATAACCTTTCGCAGGACGACTTCAAGGCCTTTGTACTGGACGTGCCACCCGCGCAAGAACAGCTCTCCATTGTCCGATTTCTCGACGCAGAGACGACGAAGATCGACGTCCTGATTGAGAAGCAGGAAAGGCTGATCGAAACGTTGGCGGAACGGCGCCAGGCCGTCATCAGTCACGCCGTCACCAAAGGCATAGACCCAAATGCCCCGGCGAGAGATTCCGGGGTCGAGTGGCTCGGTTCGATCTCTGCGAAATGGTCAGTACTGTCATTGAATCGGCTCCTGCGTAGCCCACTCAAGTACGGCGCGAACGAAGCCGCTGTGCACGACGACCCGGAATGGCCACGTTACATACGGATTACTGATTTCGGATCAGATGGTGTTTTGCGAGCGGATACGTTTCGATCACTTCCGCCGGAGATAGCAAGGGAATACCCGCTTGAGGGCGGCGACATTCTGCTGGCTCGGAGTGGAGCAACTGCTGGCAAGTCCTTCCTGGTGCCAGACGACGTCCAACCGAGCTGCTACGCGGGCTATCTGATACGTGTTGCGCTGAATAGCAATCGCGCCGTCCCACATTTCCTCTCATACTTCTTGGCTAGTTCGCCCTACGCCAAATGGCGAGCACTGAGCGTCATCCAAGCAACTATCGAAAACATCAGTGCAGAAAAATACGCGCGCATGGTTGTTCCCGTCCCACCGATTGAAGAGCAACAAGAGATCATCCGGCATTTGGATGTCCTGACCCAGCGGATCGACGCGCTTTCGGCAAAAGCTCGCGAGATGATCGACGTGCTTAAAGAACGACGGCAGGCGCTGATCAGCGCCGCCGTAACGGGAAAGATCGATGTGAGGGGACTGTCCTGATGGACAAGCACAACGAGTACTGGTTCGAAGACGAGCTCACAGCGCACCTTGCGGCGAACGGCTGGGAGTACTCAAAGGACGACGCCGGCTACGACCGTGCGCTCGCCCTCTTCCCAGCCGACATTTTCGGTTGGCTGGACGACACCCAGGGTGACGCGCTTGGCCAGCGGGTGAAGGCATCCGATTCGACTGTGTTGCAGGAGAAAGGTCGGCAGCAGCTCTTGACCCGGCTGGCCCAGCTGCTCGACAAGCCCTTCGAACAAGGTGGCGGCACATTGAACGTGTTGCGGCACGGCTTCAAGGACATCGCAACTCAGTTCGACATGTGCCAGTTTCGTCCAGCACAGAACCTCAACCCGGCGACGTCAGCGCGCTACGCCAAGGTGCGGTTGCGGGTGATGCGGCAGGTGCATTACTCCACGTCCAATCAGAAGAGCCTCGACCTAGTGTTCTTCGTTAATGGCCTGCCGGTAGCGACGATGGAGGTCAAGACAGACTTCACTCAGTCGGTCGAGGACGCCAAGATCCAGTACAAAATGGATCGCAGCCCTCGGGACCTTGTCACGAAGAAGGCCGAGCCGTTGCTCGGCTTCGGCAGTCGCGCACTCGTGCATTTCGCCGTGTCCAATTCCGAGGTGTGGATGACCACACGCCTGGACGGCAACAGCACCCGTTTCCTGCCATTCAATATGGGCGACAATGGCGGCCACGGTAACCCAGAGAACCCGAATGGTTCACCGACGTCGTACCTGTGGGAGCGGGTGCTGCAGCGTGATGCGTGGTTGGAGATCATCGGCAAGTTCTTACACGCCAGCTCGTGGAAGGAGACGGACGCCGTCACCGGTGAGGTCACGACGCACCAGTCGCTTCTCTTCCCGCGGTTCCATCAGTGGGAGTCCGTCACCTCGTTGGTGAGTGCCGCGAAGACGGAGGGCCCGGGTAACCGGTACCTGATCCAGCACAGCGCAGGCTCGGGTAAGACGAACTCGATCGCCTGGACTGCCCACCAACTCAGCTCGCTGCATAACGACGTCGGCACGAAGGTCTTCGATTCGGTGATAGTGGTCACCGACCGTACGGTTCTTGACGACCAGCTTCAGGATGCGATCTATCAGATCGATCACAAGTCCGGCGTCGTCGTCCCAATCATCAAGGGCGGCTCGGACTCGAAGTCTGCAGCGTTAACGAAGGCGCTCACTGATCGGGCGCAGATCATCATCGTGACGATTCAGACTTTCCCGTTCGCGCTTAAGACGATCCGCACGTCGGGCGCCCTTGTCGGTCGCAATTTCGCGATCATCGTCGATGAAGCTCACTCGTCGCAGACCGGCAACACATCCGCGAAGCTCAAGCATGTGCTTTCGCCCGATGAGATGGCATCTCTGCAGGATGGCGGCGAGTTCGACATCGAGGCGCTCCTTGCCGCTGAGATGGAGGAGAAAGCGACGGCAGCGAACATCAGCTTCTTCGCCTACACCGCCACACCGAAGGCGAAAACGTTGGAGCTATTCGGTCGCACCGGCGAAGACGGGCTACCGCAACCGTTCCATGTGTACACGATGCAGCAGGCCATCGAGGAGGGCTTCATTCTCGACGTGCTGCAGAACTACACCCCGTACAAGCTTGCGTTCAAGCTGGCCCACAACGGCCTCGAGTACGACAGCACCGACGCTCTGGTCAACAAGACGCAGGCCGCGAAAGACCTGATGCGCTGGGTGCGGCTGCACGACTTCAACATTTCGCAGAAGGTCGCCGTGATCGTAGAGCACTTCCGCGACAACGTCGCTTGGCGGCTCAACGGCCAGGCTAAGGCGATGGTTGTCACCGGCAGCCGAATCGAGGCCGTGCGGTACAAGCGAGCCTTCGACAAGTACGTGACCGAGAACAAGTACTCCGGACTCGCCGCTCTCGTCGCCTTTTCCGGCGAAGTTACGGACGAGGAAGCCGGGGAGCAGTCGGTCACCGAGATCACTCTGAACCCCGGTCTGAAGGGGCGAAGTCTGCCGCAGGCTTTCGCCACGGGTGACTACCAGGTGATGCTGGTGGCCAACAAGTTCCAGACTGGGTTCGACCAGCCGTTGCTGGTGGCCATGTATGTCGACAAGAAACTCTCCGGGGTCACCGCGGTGCAGACACTGTCTAGGCTGAATCGCACGGCGACCGGCAAGGACCAGACGTTCGTGCTGGACTTCGTCAATGACCCAGTGGAGATTCTGGCCTCGTTCCAGCAGTACTACCGCTCGGCAGCGCTCGCCGAGGTGTCGGACCCGAACGTGATCCACGAACTGAAGAACAAGCTCGACCAGGCACTCATCTACGAAGAGTCCGAGGTGGAAGGCGCAGCGAAGGCCTGGGTGAAGGACGAAGGCAACAACGCGCTCACGAAGTGGCTGACACCAGCGAAGCACCGATTCGCCGGTCAATACGCCGATGCTCTCAAGGCGGGCGATGTGTCCCGAATTGAAGAGCTGGTCTTGTTCCGCAGCGACGTGAACAGCTTCATCCGTGCCTACGATTTTCTCTCGCAGCTCATCAATTACCACGACACCCGGTTGGAGAAGCGGTCGATTTTCTACCGCCTACTGGCACCGCTGATCACCACGGCAGAGAAGGACCGCCCAATCGACCTGACCGGGGTGAAGCTCAGCCACTACAGCCTCAAAGCCGAGGACGTCGAAGACCTTCAATACGGCGACGAGGCCGAAGTGCTCAAACCCTTCACGGCAGTCGGATCCGGCACGGCGAAGGATCCCGAATTCGTGCGGCTGCGCGAACTGATCGACAAGATGAACACCCTGTTCGAGGGCGACGGACTCACCGACAACGACATGGTCGGTTTCACGGGCTATGTCGGTGGCAAGTTCGACGAGAACGAGCGACTCCGCGGGCAGGCCAAGGCCAACAGCTTTGAGCAGTTCATGGGCAGCCCCGACCTGGGCACCGCTTTCCAGGAGGCCGTCATCGATTCAGATGCGAACTTCCGCTCAATGAGCGAGCAGGTGCTCGGCAGCAAGTCCATACAGAAGGCCATCCTGGATCTGCTTGCACGAGAGTTCTACAACAAGCACAGTGGGGACGCGGCGGCCTAATGACGGTTCCCTCGGCAGCTGATCTGATTCTCGAAATGAAGCTCAGCTCGACCCGCCTAATCCACCCGGAGCTGCCCAACAACGGCGGCTACTCCACGTGGTTCGCAGAGCTGCGCGGTTACGACCACGATCCCGAAAATCTGATCGCGTTGGGATCTGCTTCCATCGTCCTATTTCGGGACGCTCGATGGAACCCGGGATTCTACGACCGCATGGACGAGGTCGACGCGGATATGGAACTGATAGCCGCTGCTGTCCGCGATCCGTCTGGCGCCGCCGCCGATGAACTTTTCGACGAGTTCGGCGGTGATCTGATCGTGATCGATCGGGTCTCGATCGAACCGGAGTATCGGGGCAAGGGCCTCTCGCATCTGCTGGTTGACGCAGCGGCCGAGGCGCTCTCCCCGGATGGGGTCATTGCGTTGCTCCCGATGCCGCCGGGGGACGAGCGACCGGAGAATGTAGCGAAGCTGCAACGTCATTGGACCGATGCTGGTTTCATCGAGCACCGGCTGGGAGTGTTTGTCCGCGCCGCTGTGCGTGCCGAGGGCAAGTCGTAAGAACAAGCGCACGGCGCGATCTCTGGCGTATAGTCCGGCGATGTCAGGCGGGACAGGCCGCGGCGAGTACCTCCGCAATCACCGGCGAGACTTTCGACTCGACGAGGTCAGGGTTCGCCCACGAGGGCTCATGCACATCTGGATTTGCGGCGTTGAACGACGCCACAAAACTCGGAGTAAATCCAGTTTCGAAACTCTCCACATCCTGGCAAGCGACGTCGAGCACGGAATCGGTCAACAATTGCTTAGCAGTGAGATCGACGCGTCCACCGTCAGCCCAGTAGCCCCACGAGGTGTACCCCGCCTCAAGGATCCGGCGCGCCTTTTCGAGGTCGCCGGCCTCGGTAGGCTCGGGCACTTCGACAGGAGCCAAGGCTGCGGAAGCGGGCCCTGCGGAACCAGGCGCTGCGCCGGTGACGGTGCAACCGCATATCCCGACAAGGGAGACTGAGGCCAGTGCGAGGGCGACTGCGATGCGGGTCATGGGTGGTCCTCTGTGGATGGGGAGAGAGAGGCTCAATGAGTTTGGGCCACCATTGTCAACCGTACAGGCGAGCTTGCACTTCCGGGGTGGAACCGCGGTGTACCCGGGCTTGAGGGCAATTCGAACGTACGCTCTAATTGGATTATGGGAGCGAACAAGAGGTACCCGAGTGGCCCGCACCCGCAAACAGCAGTGTTGGCGGATAGCCTGAAACAGGTCAAACCGAACTACGCTAGCGAGTTCACCGCTCAGCCGTTTAGCCTTACTGCGGAGGAGCTGGGGCGGTTACCGGTCACGATGGCAACCGAACCTATTCCAGTCTTGGCGTGGGTCAGATCCCCAGCTATTCCCACGCATATCCAGGGTCGCGCACTGGCATGGACGCCGCGCGCCGTCTATGTCGAGTGGGAACACCGCGGGGTGCATCGCGCATGGGTATGGGCCTCAGCCGTCGAACAAGGTGGTCTGGCTACCTAGATCACGCGGGCACACCGACGTGCGGAAACTGTAGCGAGAGTTGGGCTGCCTGCGTCATCAGTCGTTTCCCCGATATTCGCTGTCACGGTCGGGCTGTACTTTCGGGTGTGGCGATGCCCTGAGGCGGTGATGGCGCAGATGAATTCGTGGGAGATTGACCTGGCCAGCCGACTCGGTTGCACCGGGCATTGTGGTGGCTGCGCCCTGTTATCGCACTGACATACAAATTCTGCAGTGTTCCGCAGGCCAGCGTCCGAAGCTCAATCAGAAGGTTGTTGTCGGCGCAACTTTGCCCAATCGTCCGCATGGTTCACCTTCGCCGCCGATCGGCGGCCCTGTTTCCAATCGGCATCTATGGTCCTGTTTTCAGTCGGCGCTAACAGGGTCGACGTACTTGCGGTGTTCGTGCATTGTCGGAGGACGCTCTTACACTCGGGATATCAAACGAAGGGCATAGCCGCAATGACACAAACACCGGAAATGATCTACTGCCTCCGGGGCGCCCGCGCTTGCCAAACACATCGTGTTTCCTATCGCGCCTGGGAACGCTACATTAACGCAGAGCTGGCGGCGTTAACGGAGAACAAGGATCCGGTTCTCAACGAAGCAATCATCACCGGCATTTGGGGGCAGGACGTGGCTTCCTCTGCAAAAGCCAGCTGCCATTGTGGCTGGGGTGATTGGACTGTTTCGGAGCGGGGAAACGACGCGGACTGGTTGGCCTCCTGCCTTTGCCAGGAAGGACGGGCTTTGAGGGCCGAGCACAAGCCAAGATACGCTGCCGCCCACTGGAAGCAGACCCCCCTGGCAGCCTTTTCGTCCCGAGCGATCGTGCACGGACAAGCGATGGATTGGCTTCTCGCCGTTGATCCCGCCTGTGACGCTGAGCACAGCATTGCAAGCTGCAATGCGAATCACCCACGTTTCTATCGAGACACCGACCAGAAAAGTCACCTAGCGGGACCTCAGATTCTGGCCTACAGCCATAGTCCTGGTAGAGAGGAGGTCCGTGAGATAACCGTCATCAACGACGGAAGCTTCGACGTCAATGTCATCTGGGACACGAACGACGTCAATAGGACGGGTGCCCGGAAGGAGCCGAAGAATTTCCCCATCTTCCTGGACACGACGTACTTCCCAGTGCGCATGACCGCTGATGTACTCAACGGCATCGCCAAGATACTGCCGCGGGAGAAGGCCGTGAGTTTGACCGCCGACAATCGTGCCACGCTTCGAGCGATATTCGAAGCAATGTGGGTCAGAGCGGGGACCCCGGAAATCTCGTCTGCAGCCGAGTCCTGGGTGCGTCAGGATGTGCGAGATTGCATCCGAACGTCGCGGCACGAGCTTGTCGATGAAGAGCCGCCTGCCGAACACGACTTCCAGAGTTGGAAGGATTACGTCGGGTCGGCGCACGAGACCGCTTAACGGGCTCACGGGAATTCAGAGTGCGTCCCATGCCACTGCCCGGTTTGCAGGGCGTCCATAAATCGAGCGCGCTCTCAATGAGTTCGAAAGGTTCCGCGGTAGTGAGATCCAGGCAATATCACGACGAGGGTTGAGTGTTGGTCCCAAGCCGGAGATACCGCGGGGGCATTTTTGGCTTGAGCCGCGCTTCGTCTTCGGCGAGTCTGCGAAGCTGTTCCGAGAGGGCAGCGGTCGGGGCGTACCCGTTAGTGCTGCTGAGCAGAAACGCCTTTGCTGCAGCGATCCGATCTGGGGTGCGCCAGACGCTCTGCCAGCCATCTGTCTCTATAAGCTGTCGTGCGACGACGCCTAGATCCGACTCGATCTCAGCGTATGCACCGATAGCGTTCACGCCCGCTAGCTCTACGGCGTCGCGAACCGCGCCCAGCACGAGCTCAGGGTCATCGTCTTCCTTGAGCAGGCCGGCGGCGAGACGCGTCGCGAGGGCCTTGCGGCCGCGAGTGCCTATACCGCGAACTGCGGGGAGTGCCTCTATCCCTTCAGCGAGTTCCCTCCGTCTGGCCCACCTCGCGGCAACGTCTCTGGACCGGTTCTCCCTATCCCGTTCCTCTTGCTGGCCCTGCAGGTCACCTATTCGATCGCTCCACTCGGGAGTAGCCATATAGAGAAAGCTTTCGCCGGCAGCGACCCAACGAACGTACACGCCGTCGAGCTCGCCGTCATATTTCTTGTAGTTTTTGACCTCGGGCTCAAGTGCCGCACTTTCGTTTTCTTCGCTCACCTCGGAGATGAAGTCCTCGAAACTGAACTCCGTTGCGTCGATGGAAAGGAACGGCGCGTTCATCGCTCTTGCAACATCCAGCGCTTCGCCGAGTCCCACCTGAGCACTGACGAAAATAACGGTCGGTTCGGTACCGAAACTGGCGCTTAGGACTGGGAGGCCGCGTTCGCGTGCGCCGGCTCTCGCATCCTTGAGCACATGCGCCATTTCGGGTCGTGGCGTGTGTTCGATCGTCATGGCATGACTGTACCGACTTTCCTGGCGGGAGCAGCCTGGGCGCCTGATATGCGGTGGTGGCCTGGTGTTTCTCGATCGGTCCGAACAAAGAACGCGGTCGTCCCTAGACATGGGGCATGGACTTGAATCGATTGCTGCACCGCGCTGTCTTGACTGTCTGTCCACCTGCAAAGCGGCGGTTGCCCCGAGCGTCCTCACTGGGCGTGCCCATGCTGCCGCATCCCGCTTTTCAGTTCATGATGCAGGCCTGACGACGCAGCCTGGTCTGCGTATGTTCTGAACGAGCTGGCGGTCGCAAGCTCGCGGCGCTCCCGATACCGTTGTGAAATGCCAACGCTTAACGAGATACCTGAAGAGTTTCGGCTCAACTACTTCATGGGTGACATCGTCATCAGTGACAGCTTCGCCGAGCACGAGGCGCGAGTGATGTGGAACACACTACGAACTGCTGAACTTGTGAGCGGTAGGCGCCCCGAAATGTTCGGGCGGCTTCTGCCGGGGCTCCACGAAGCGTTTGTCTCGCCGAGAGTGCCCAAGGAGCTTCGGGAGATCGCCGTGTCCTTGATTGAAACGACGCGAAAGTGGCACAGTTACAGACGCGACTTGGTTCACGACCTGTTGACTGTGGGTTGGGGACGAGGCGACGACGTGCACTCCGCGCTCGGGAAGCATCCGCCGCGACCAATGAGAGAAATAGTGAAGTGTGCCGCGGAGCTCCGGAATTCCGGCTATCGGCTCCGGGGTCTCTGTATCATTACGCCGTATTGGATTGGCGGGACGGGCGATGGCTGGGACGATGCGGAAGGGTTAAGGTCGTGGACGCGTGTAGCGATGGGCCATATTGCGGATGTTCCCGGGTCCGTTTTGGGAACTGAGGGGCCTGCGCCCGAGCCGCCGGGCGGATGGGATGCGATCGTCGCCGCCGCCAACACGCAGCGCGAGGCTGACGACGCCCGCCTTGACGACTACCAGATAGAAATCAACCAGGGCGACAAGGGCTGAGACGAGCACGCCAACGAGGAGTCATTCCGGCCATTGGGAGATCTGGCCCCGTCACTTTCCCCGGAGTAAAGAACTCTCGGCTGTGAGAGCTAGCTTTCCCCAACTAGTGAGTGGTGTGCTTCTTCAGAAGCAATACCAGAATCATTCGCCTCATTGGACCTTTCGTCGCGCTGTCCAATGCTTTTGCCGAGGAGGTCGAGGCTGAGTAGGTCAGAGAGGTTTATTGACGTAGCCAAGGTTGTTTCATAGTGACTCGTATGAAACGCATAGAGGATCTCGTTGAGTCGCTCACGATTTTCGTCGCGAACTAGCAAGCGCACGCGGCCAGCTGCTGAGTTGTAGTCGACGTAGTAGATGCTGAAGCTAGTTAGCCCCGCCGCACGATTCGCTTCCACTTGATCGGCGGCCTGCTTGGCTGCTTTCGCTACCGAATCGAGCAATCCAAGGTAGATCGGTAGCTTGACATCACGATCCGCCGTCTTCGTGTCGTGTGTAAGTCGACTAGCCTCCAACGAAACACGGGAGGCATCAATGGCAGAGCGAGTCTTGTCCATCTCCGCGTTCTTGCGGACGGTGTACCAAGCCGCCCCCGCTCCGAGCAGTATTGAAACCAGAGGAAGCACGAAGCCGGAGAGGAGAGAGCGCCAATCATCAGAGGTCATACCTGAGCCTAGGCCGCGTTCCATCAGTTGGTGTGGCTGCGCCAGGAACCTTCGATCTTTCGCCCCGCAGGGCTCGTCGAGCATCAGTCGCGTTACACCAAGTCAGCCGCCGCCGAGGCAATCTGACGGCACAGCACACGTAGATCGTCGAGTTCAACCAGTGCCAAAGAATTGCCGTCCAGGTTGAGCAACGGCGTGTACTCAAGGATGAGTGCCGTCTCGGTGGCCGGCACGTCGCTACTCGGCAACGCCCGCCAGCTCACCTCGAGGTTGACGTTGATCCACTGAACGATGGAACCCCGGTCGGGCTTCTCGAAGGTGAAGTTGTACTTGTTCACCTTGTTCGCGAGCGAACCGGCCCGCGGGCGGAACCCCAGAACGGCTCCGATGCTGCGGAAGAAAGTGCCGTGCCCACGACCTTGGAGTTCGTTTCGGAGCATCCGGTCCTTGAGCGACGTTGCCTTCCCTATATAAATCAGGCGCGACGAGCGTTCGCCGAGTAGTGACTCGAATGGTTCCGGCAAGGTGGACCCGATGCGGAGTCGAATGGCGTAGAGCCCGGGGGAGGGCGGCACGTCGGAATCGATGGACGCGGCGGGACGGAATGAGGCATCGTCGACGAGTTCTGCAGCGATGGTCACAGCTGCAAGCTTAGGCGGAGGGGTCAGACGTCGAGATGGAAAGAGTCGAGCAACGACCCAGACGCTGAGCGCCCCTAGCTCCGACGCAGAGTTAGCGGCACTTCTTCCGCGCCGCACCGCCCCGTCTACGAGGTACTCTGTGCCGCCTTTAGCTCAGCGAGTCTTTTGCTCGCCTCCGCAGCCGCCCGCTCTGCCTTCTTCAGTTCGCGTTCGGCGCGGACGGTGCTTTCGTCGCGCATCCCCGTGGCCACGGCGATGCGGGCAGCAGCATCCTATTCTGGCACGAGTCTCTTGAGATTCTCGACTAGGAAACGATCGCCCGTCATGTCGTTGTTGCCTACAAGGCGCCACCGGTGACTGCCGTGGAAGCAGTCGCCAATTCGCTGGCTGCGCGGAAACGGGCGAGAGAATTCCTAACGTCTAGTAGCCCGTGTACGAATATCTCCGACATAGTTGGCATGTGCGCGTCAGCGCCAGTGGGGGGAAACGTGTCACGTTTGGACATTCCGGTTCGATCTACGCTTTACGACTTCCAGCTCGACGCGGTGGAGTCCGTCGAGAGTTTCCTGGACGCAGACGAATCGCGCGGGAATACCTTCATAGTCTCAATGCCCACGGGGAGCGGCAAGAGCGGAGTCATTGCATATGTCGCTCAGGACCGGGTTGGTGATGCGGGAGACGTGTTGCTTCTTTGTCCGTGGGACGCCCTTGTTACGCAGCTCAGCGACGACGTCGGCGCTCGTTTCTGGAATCACGCCGGGGTCGATGCGTCGTCCATGCTGGCGCCAGTTCGCCTATATCCCTCAACCGCCCGCGGTGAGATTCAGTCTGCCGAAAAGCCCACGATCTGGATCATGACGTTGGCGGCGCTTGTCGGGATGGCTGCCGAAGACAGGCGGAGCCTTGAGGCGCGCCTGCAGACTGTCATCGTTGATGAGGGCCACTACGAGCCTGCACCTTCATGGGCGCAGGCCGTGCGAAAACTTGGCAAACGCACCCTTCTGTTCACCGCGACACCGTTCAGGAACGACGTCAAGTATTTCGATGTCGCCGAAGGAGATAGTTTCCACTACTCGGCCAGGGTGGCCATAGAGTCCGGGAGGTTGCGTACCCCGGAATTTCACTCGATTTCTGTGGAGACACCTCAGTCATTTGTCGAGCAGCTAACCGCGTTCGTCGAGGAGAATCTGAACGACGCTGACAAGATAATCGTTCGTTGCGCAACTCAGCAGGAGATCAAGCGCGTCGTTCAACTGCTCCAGCGAGCCGAACAATCCGTGCTCGGAATACATGAACGCTTTACGGCGGAGGATTCATCAGACGGACTTGTCGCGAAAGTTCCAGCGACGCATGAGGCTCGATATTGGGTGCACCAGAACAAGTTGATAGAAGGCGTCGACCATTCGGAATTCCGTTGCGTCGCGCTATATCGACCCCCGAGAAGCGATCGAGCTCTCATTCAGCAGATAGGTCGAGTCTTGCGCGGCGCGCACCAGAACCCTCGCGCCTTAGTTCTCGGAATAAGCGGCGATGACCTCCGTAGAGTTTGGGACGCCTTTCTCTCGTACGACTTCCAGAATGACTCGTCTGTGTCTTCAATTCGCGGGATTCTTGGGCTCGCGTCCGGCCGCCATTTCTACACGAGCGGCACATTTCGATTGCCATTGGACATCGAGAACATCGATCCCAAGGAGCTTCGGGTCCCACGCTCATTCACTGTGCACGAACTTCCGGCGTCCGCCACTGATCCGACCAGCCTTCTACTTCAAATGCTCGATACGAGTATTGGAGAAACCGACGGCGAAAAAGTTGGAAGCCCAATCGCAGGCGAGTGGACGCGGCCTGAATCCCCGCCCATCGCCTGGGTGGCACAACTCGTTTATGTGAGCGAACAGTCACCGATCCTCGCGCGGAGCAGCTTCAACGACTCGTCCCTTGCACTCGCATTCTTTGCTGTCACGGGATCGCGCGTGTACGCCCAACCCGCTGTCCGTCTCGATTTCGTCGGCAACGGCTTTCGGACGGTGTCTCCAGACGTTCTCCGGTCAGCGTTTGCCGAATCTAACGGAACGTTTACGAGCGTGTCTCTGAAGAACACGGACTTTTCTTCCACGGCCGAGAGAACGCGAACGCAGACTGCCGTCTCGTTGTCTGATCTCGCCCCTGATCTTGGCGACTACTTCAAGTCTCCGAGCACAATCACTGGAACCGTGAGCAACGTTGCTCTTGATGGAGAGAAGTACGGTTCGCTTCGCTACGTCGGTTTTTCAAAGAGCCGTATCCGTGAACACGGGCGCGTGTCGATCGACGAATGTCTTAATTGGCTGGCACAAATCGAGGCAGCGCTCCTTACGCATGCCACCAATGTTGACCACTCAATCTTTTCGAGGTACGCCGAAATCGTTTATTGCGGTGATCCTGTGGCGCAGAATTTTCTCCTCGACCTAGATGCCGCCACGATGAATGAGTACGTGGGGACAGACGGTATGCCTCTGAATCTGACTGATATCTGTGTCGATCTCGTTTCTGATTCGAGTCTCAAATTGTTCCGGATGTCGGACAACGAAGAATTTGAATGTTCGCTTACTTGGTCGGGTCGACGATACGAGTTTGCGAGCGTCAGTCTCGACTCGGAGTTCTCAAGTCCTGTTTCTCGATATGTCTCACTGTCAGCTGAGATCTCTGACAGACAGGCTTTTCGCCTCATCGTGCACGACCGACACTCGCCGGATGAACTCATGCAGTACGTCGATGCGCAGTTCGTTAGACCAAGAAGCAGCATGGCGCTTAGTAGCAAGGGGAGCGGCGTGGCTCTAGACGGACTGCTGGTTGGGGCTGCCCTTAGCGCCATAACCTCAGAGAAGGGCAGTGCAGTAGACGCCAGCACGTGGACGCAAGGAAGCATGTTCCGGCTCATCTGCGAAGAGATCAAGGCCGGCACCCTTTTCGGTGAGCGGATATCGGCGGATTCTCTCGTGGTTTGCGACGACGATTCGGGAGAAACTGCTGATTTTTATGTAGTCGATGGCACCAATCGTAAGCTGATCGCAATCCATGCCAAAGTCAAAGCGGGCAACGGGGGAAGGGGCGCATCTGGTCTCCACGATGTTGCAGCTCAAGCACAGAAACACCTCGGCACGATGCGACCTGGCGGTAGGGGCTTCGACCGAAAGAAGATGACTGCTCGGTGGGAGAAACGCTGGACTCTGCTCGAGGGCAGCAAAGTGCCCCGGATTCAGTCAGGGCACGATGCGGCGACAGCGGCAGCTCTCGTGTGGAATGCGCTCCGTGATCCGTCCTATGAACGTGAGGTCTTGATCGCAACTGCAGGGATTCTAAGCAAGAACAAATTCATGCCGTCCGCGAGGCGAGGAACACCTCAAGCGCTGCAAGCGCTCTACCTAATCCAAAGTGTCTGGGCTTCTGCCGGAGCTGTGGGAGCGCGGCTTCGTATCGTTGTGAATGAGTAACGCGTCTTCGGCGACCAGGTCGTAGCCGCAGCGCTCTTGAGAGTCATGTGTAGGGCTTCGTGCGGATCACGGGTGTCGCACGCCGCCACTAACCTGCTGATGTGGCTATCGAAGCGAACCCGAACGACATCCCTGACAACGAGCAGGGCGATTCTGACGGGGACCTCGACGGCATGGACCTCACGCCGGAGCAGCTCGAAAACATGCGTCGCGCGCTCGCCCGTCTGGAACAGACAATGATCTCCAACATTGACTTGTCCAAGTTGACGATGCCGGAATCGCTGATCGAGAGCGTTGCAAATGCCGCAGGGCTGATGGCCGCTCAACGGGATCGGCTGCAGGCGATGACACAGCCGCTGATCGAGGCGAACAAGCGCGTACACCAACAGATGGCGTCGTTCGTCAGCACCGAGGCGCTCAGGAACATTGCGGCGGCCCAGGCCAACTTCGTCGCCTACACCGATCAGCTGACCCGGAACATTGACTTCGTGGGAATCGCTGCGAAGATCGCGGAGACCTTCGCCCAGCAGCAGTGGGCGCTGTTTGCGAACCTGGGCCCGGCGATGGAAGCGATGCGGGCGAACTTCTACCCGCCCAACCTGCGGGGAATCGCCGGCCTAAAGATCGGAGCCGTCAATGAGGTGGTCATGACCGACGGCATCCCGCTCTATGGGCTCCCGCGAGCGTCCGTTGCCGAGGCGCTGACCCGCGCCACGGACGCTCGCGAACGCCGCGACATCCTCGCACGCAGATGGAAGACGATCTCGGCGGATTGCCGGGAAGTAGTTACAGACTGCGTCTCCGACGCAGTCTCCCAGTACGCCCCCGTCGCGCTTGCGGCTCTGGATGCCCTTGACGCCGGCCATGCGGCCCCCGCGCAGGCGTTGGCGGGCTCGCTCATCGACGCTATCGTCACCGATTACTTCGGCAGCGATCGGTACAAATACACACCTAACAAGAAGAACCCGACGACCGCTGCGTACGATGAGTTCACGATCCGGGAGTTCATCGCTTTCGCGCCGATGTGGCAGGCCTACCAGCAGTTCTTCGCCAGCAATGGCGACAAGGTCCCGGCGACCTTCAGCCGAAACGCCACGGCGCACACGGTGAGCCGTAGGCAGTTCAGCCGTCGCAACGCCGTACAGGGCCTCATGCTCGTGTGCAGCCTGCTGTACCGCATCGAGGAAGAAGCATCAGCCGCCTCTTCTCGTGACTAGGCCGCGGCAAGGCCCTGACGCCGGCGGGTGCACAGCAGGTCCGCACGGCTGGACGGCCTAAGTTTCGTGATCCTGCCGTTGGTGCCGTCGTTCAGGTCGAAGTTCCTCCCACTGACGAGGGCTCAGCATTTGTGTCCCCATTCATTCGGTGCTTCGATCTCGAGACTTTCAATTGCCAAGACTTCAGTGGTCCGGCGAAACGTCGAGGCGATACCCGGCAGCTGCAGATCGACGATGAGGATTAGATCTCGTCCGACTTCGCACTTTCCCATGAAGAGGATGTCGATTTCAGCATCGTCTTGACGAAGGGGGCGATGGGTGCCCGCCGGTGCAACGCGGCAGATCGTCATTCGGTCCAGATTTATGACCTGCTGGGAGCCAGACCGTGTGCGAATGAGGTACATGCCCGACGTCACGCCGGAGAGACTGTTAGTCAAACTCAAAGTGATCCTCATCTCGGGGACTCCTGCAGGTCGGGTCCGTCGCGTATCGGCGTTGTGTCTGTCGGTGTGCAGCGTCCATGGTCCGAAGGCGTATGGGCGATGTTCCTTCAACGGTAGGAAAGGGAGGACATCGGATCAGCCGACTCAGGGACAAACGTTCAGGCCTTCATCCACTTGTGGCGTTGGTCTGTGCTGAGCGAATCGCGCGGTCTTTACTTGCCTCGTAACTCCTTGTCCCGATGCTGGCGTCGGAAGGATGGGGCAGTGTCGCAGGTCGGGTCTAACCTTCTGCCATGGACATTAGTCGATGATGGTGGTTGTCTTCCATTTCTTCGGGCGAATCACCGCCAATCCCAGGTGTTTCATGGTGGCGGCGACGGTTTTGCGGAAGATGACCTCCCCGTCCGCGCGCAGGTCGGCCAGGATCCTCGGGGCGCCGTAGACCTCGTCGGAATCGCCGTGGAAGAAGGCGACTCTCTGTTCGATGTGCACCCGCCGGATAGATGCCGGCGACGGCGGCCGACCAGCCAAGGCGGTAGCCGGACCGGGAAACCTCGAGGAGGCGGACCATGCGGGTGCCCGTTGTGGGGGTTCGCTTGTTATTGTGATGGTTCCTCGCAGGCACCAGAATATCGCTCGGCATTGTTGGCGATTCGCGGGGGAGTTAGATCATCCATATTCGATTGTTGTCGAACATTCCAGGGCTCGCTCGTACCGTCGGAATTGTTTCCGCGACAGCTGTGCTTGGTGCGCTACTCACCTTTGTTCCTCAACCTGTGTTCGCGGCAACGTGCACCATCTCGGGCACAGCGGGCAACGACGTGCTGGATGGCACTGCCGGTGATGACGTCATTTGTGGCGGTGGCAGCGACGATACGATCAGCGGCCTCGGCGGCAATGACACACTTCTGGGTGGCCTAGGCAGCGACACGTTGTACGGCGGCGACGGGAGCGACGTCATCGACGGAGGCGACGGCAATGATGTGATCGAGGGCGGGTCTGGGAACGATGTCGTCACTGGAGCCTTGGGTACGGACGCTATCGCGGGCGGAGACGGCGATGATGACCTGAACGGTGGTAATGAGAGCGACACGATCACCGGTGACGAGGGCGCGGACACAATAACTGCGGGCACTGGTGCCGACACGGTAGATGGTGGCGAGGGAGCGGACCACATTACCGCCGGGGACGGTGACGACCTGGTCGATGGCCGGGGTGGCAGCGACATTATTCTTGCTGGCGACGGAGCCGACACGGTCAACGGCGGTGACGGCGACGACAATATCAGCGGCGGCAACGGCAACGACACAATCAACGCCGACACTGGTGCTGACACAGTATCTGGTGATTCTGGCGAGGACCGGATCAGCGGCGGTGACGGCAATGATGTCATTGGCGGCGGGATACAGAACGACCGATTGGTCGGCGACGCTGGCAACGACACGATCACAGGTGTAACCGGGGCGGACTACATAGATGGTGGAGCGGGAGACGACAACCTAGACGGTGGAAACGACGCCGACTCCGTCACTGGCGGTGACGGCACGGACACGCTCAGCGGTGGATTTGGAATCGATACACTCGACGGCGGCAATGGTGACGACCAGCTGGACGGCGCCGGGGAAGCGGACACCCTTCTCGGTGGCTATGGCGCAGATCACATCATCGGCGGCTGGGGTGATGACACGCTCTCTGGCGGTCCAGGTCCCGACTCGCTGGATGGTTCCGGGGGCAACGATAGCTGCGACGGCTCCACGGGGGTCAACACCTTCGCTGGCTGTGAGACGCAAACACAGGATCCCGGGATCGACCCGAATCCGAACCCAACTCCCGGTCCGACACCCGAGACCGACCCCTCAACATGGGTGGACACAGACCAGGACATCATGCCAGACGATGTCGAAATTCGGTTCGGGTCTGACCCACTCCTGTCCGACACAGATTCAGATGGCCTTTCTGACGACCAGGAATTCCTGGCTCTCACCACCCCAGCTGTAAGCGACTCAGACGACGACGGCATCAGCGATTTTCTCGATGACGAGGACTCAGACGGATCCACAAACGGCAACGAATTCGCACTCGGTACCAACCCCATCGCTGCTGACACTGATGACGATGGCCTTACCGATAGCCAAGAAGCGGTCCACGGAGCGAACCCGCTAGTCGTTGACACGGACGGCGACGGACTGACCGATTCACAGGAAGTGAGCGCTGGCACCGATCCGACTCTTGCTGATTCTGACGGCGACGCCGTGGCCGACGGCGAAGAGGTCATCGAAAAACTCCTCACCTTCCCAGAATCCGGCGCAACGCTGGAGTTTTCGGGAATCATCGGAGCGGCAGCTTCAGTCGTGCTACAAAGCCCGGCCAGCTCGCAGTTCGACGGGATCGAAGGGCTCTACGCGCCGGCGGTGGAAGTAGTGGCGGACGGGCCTATCTCCGGAACACTCACCATTCCATTTGAAACTGAAGGAATACCTGAGTACGCCCAACTTGGAATTGTTCATTTCGACAAAGAGACACAGACCTATGACCGACCCCCGGTTCAAACCATCGACATGGAAGCCGGGATCGCCACCGTTGCCACCGACGACTTCTCTCCGTTCTTTCTCGTAGATTTCGATACCTTCTCAAGTGAAATGCATACCGACGTCCGGAACCCGGACGACGAGTACTTTCCGTGGGGTTACTACAGGCCTGCTGACATCGTGCTTGCGTTCAATACTGCTGATTCTCTCGCGACGAGCGACCCCAACAACCTAGTAGAACCAGCAATCAACAATTTCATCGACGACATGCCGGCCGAAACCCGGTTCAGCGTTATGAACTACGCCGCGTTCAAGACTCTGGGGTTCACATCTGACAAGAGCATCGCGAAGACTGCAATTGCGAACCTCGACGACAATACTGATCTGCCGGCTACAGAATGCGATCGGCCGGAAAGCGCAACGGATCACACTCACCTTTGGTGTCTGTTGCGGACGGCATTCGACGCCTACGAAGTTGGCCGCCAGAAGATCGTGATCGTTTTCGACGACGGCACCGTCGAACGAAATGATAACTGGCGCTCCCGAATCCCAATCTACGGAGCGACACACAACGGCTACGACGTCTATGGCATTGGTCTCGGGCCCACCCGTGACGATGACACGTGGGATCATGCCGCTCGCTCTGAGAGCGAATGGAACTCAGTTCCAGTGGCGGACCTGGACGATCTAAACGTTGTATTGCAAGAGCTGGCAGACGAATTCCGTAGTCGAGAGATCGTCGCTGACTCTGATGGTGACGGAATATCTGACTACTTAGAAAGGGTCGGCTATGCCACGTCTCTTGGGAAGAGTATTGCAACTGATAGTCGCAACGCGGATACGGACGGCGACGGTCTCACTGACGGAGAGGAAATCGGCGGATTCATTACCGATAGTTCCTATGAGTTTGGAGGCTCGGGCAGCTATAAGCCCACCTCAAACCCTCTTAAGAAAGACAGCGATGGCGACGGGCTAGGTGATGCGCAGGAGAGGGACCTTGGAACCCACGCCCTACTCAAAGACTCCGACGGAGATTCACTCTCCGATCTGACCGAGGTTGAGGAGGGGTTCGATCCGACTCTCGGAGACGCCGATGAGGACACCTTCTGGGACGACAAGGAGAAGGCGGACGGTACCGACCCGTTCAGCTATGACTTTGATGCTCTAGGCCAGGCGCACGCGGGGTTCTCTGGCCTCGTTTTCGGTGACGCGTGGGATACCGACTGGGCACGCGCGTTGAACGTAACGGTCAACGTGGCGTCAAACGGCTGGTACCTCATCGGGCAACTGGGATCCGGGTACCTGGTGCTCGGCGACATTCGCGACATGATCTACGGGGTTGGCACCGGTCACTGGCTTGACGCTGGTGGTGCCTTACTCGGGGTGGTTCCGGCGGTCGGGGATGCTGCCCGAACAGCGGCAACAGTCACGAAATTTGCTTCGAAGAGCACAATGGCTGTTACCGCTGCGATACCGATCGCCAATGCGCTACCTCAGAATATTGCGGGGGTGGTGAAGCAGGCGCTGGCCGCAAGTCCGATAGCTCGTGTGGCTAGAGACATCGACATCAAAAACCTGCATGTCGACCCACCGGCATCGAATTTCGATATTGCCGGTGAGACATGGACCTCTGGCGCCGTGCGGATTGGCCGCGACGTTACTCAAGCCCGGTTGTTGGACGAAGCCTTGACCGAACTGGTGCGTCTAAAGAACTCTGGTTCTCAAGTCGACGACGTGCGGGTAAATCAGCATCAGGTGAACATCGCTGGCGAGAGGGTAGGGATCAATAGACCTGATCTGCAATATACTTTGGACGGAAAACGGTATTACGTCGAATATGATCGCCCACGCTGCGGGAACCCTTTGGTAAGTCGACGAGGCGATGCTCACGCGCATAGGTTGCGCGCCAATGACCCGAGCATCGACTTCGCGCTTCAGGTCGTACTTGTGCTTGCTGGCGACCGATGCGAGTAGTTGTCAAACAGAATTTGGGAGTTCCTAGTTGAGTATTACATCGCGGGAAAAATACGAGCGTGAGCTCTTGCTTGGGGGACGATGGCTACCCGTAACCAAGAGCGTTTTGTTTGTGAGGGCGCCTGTGTCTGAAGCCGTTGATGAGATTATGAACGGCGTGCGCGGGCAACATGTCGCTAGACACTACGGGTCGCCGCTTCGTAAACGGCCCGTTGCTGGAGAGTCCCTAGCCGAACTCTTAGCTGGCCTCATACCGCTTGAAAGCCCAGAGGGCCGCCGTTCCCTTTTCATCCAGACGGCGAACCCCGAGTGGACGGCAATGTTTACGTCCGCCTGGCGGGGGCAGGATGCCCATTCGGCCATGGTGTGGTTCGCAAACGGCAGTATCGAGACCGTGTACATCACAGATACTCCGCACGACCCCAATCACGCCGCCTACCGGAGTTCCTATGGCGCTCGCCTGATTGAGATGTATGAGATACGAGAGTCGGATGTGACCATCGGGCACGCACTAGGTGTCCGAGCCGTCAACAAACGACAATGGGAAGTCGCGGGAGGACGGGACGAATTTCCTGTCGGCAACGTCTGGCGTCCCGAAGCTGTGCGGGTTCCTGATCGATTTACGCACGACCATTTGGTGCAGATGGCCGAGCGTTTTGGTCTCCGCCCCTTCGATGAGGACTTTTATGCCCCTGACGGCACCGGGATCATGGTTGAAAGAACCGATCCTGTTGAATGGGACCAGCGCCGTGCGACGCTGGCTCAGGCTCGAGGCGAGGAGCCTCACGACTCATAGCGCACGACCTTGTGGGACTCGTTGCGCCCTGCGTGTCAGGGGTGGGTGAGGCCCGTAGGCCAAAGCAAGTCCGCAGTTTGAATTGGGGCGAGAACAAGGAAGTCCCCGGTCATGTTCAGCCCGTCGTTGATCGTCATGCGCGACGATAGTTCAATAAGTAATAGGAGTCCCGGCGCCGGCGAATTCCCGCGTTCCTGCCACCCCGCAGAAGCCTGAGATCACTTTGATTTCGGTCACGCTGGTTCAAGATTCAAGAATGGTCACTCCTCTGCCTGTTTCAGGTCCAGCTCATCAGGGTAGATCGAATACGCGCAGGCGCGGTCCAGGTCTGGCATCACCAACTCAAGGGCAAGAAGGCCGAGATGGTGACGCTGCTCAGTCCTAACGACCGGCTGGCCGTATCATCCGTACCGTGTGATGGGCTGGCGGATTTCGGCCCTGGTGACATAACCGCGCATATCGGCCGGACCAAGTCTTGTTGAGTGAGAACAGTGCTCCTCACTCAACATCGTCTCGGCCCCATCGACGGGTCAAACCCCCTGAGTGCCACCGCATGTCGCGTCCTCGTCGCTGCGATGATGGCAATGCATCAAAAAAACCTAGGGGGATGCGTGCATCGTTCGACTTTTCTGTCTCTGCGGCTCGCCCGCTTGGTTCAGGGTCAGGGGACCTAGGTGCCCATGACCACCTCGGAGCAGCATGTGGTAGGAACTTCCAGAAGTGCTGCAGAGCCTGCCCTGACGAGCCTTACGGATGCCGTTGAGGGCGCCGTCCAGTCTGGCGCGGACGAGTTGGCGCGTCTGGAGGGGCTCGTGGCCGAGGCCGAGTCTCGGCTCCGCAATGCGTGGCAAGTCCTATCCTGCGGTCGCCGAGAAGAGTCGAGAGATGATGACGGGTTCTTCGCACTTCTTGACGGTGTCGTCGGCGACCTGAAAGACCGATTGAGCGAAAGTCACCGCGTCTCATCGACGTTTAACATAGTGTTTTTCGGCCGTACCGGCGCCGGAAAGAGCACGTTGCTTTCGGCGTTGGGCGGCCTGAACGGCGAGCTGGTCTCCTCCGACGGTCGTAGCGACTTCACGACGGACGTACGCGCCCTCGACTGGCACGGTTGCCGTCTGTACGACACTCCTGGGATCAACGGGTGGGGCAGGACTCGTCCGCGACCGGACCTTGAGAAGAGCGCGCGGGAGGCTGTTCAGGTCGCGGATGTCGTCTTGCTCTGCTTCGACAGCCAGGGTCCGCAGGCTTCGGAGTTCGGAAAGGTGGCCGAGTGGGTGCGCGCCTACGGGAAGCCGGCCATCGCTGTGCTCAACATGCGCAACATCATGTGGAGACACCCTGCGCGAGTATCCACGGCTGCTCAGCGCAAGGGGCTCAGTCAGACCGCGCAGCAGCACGCCGACACCATCGCGAGTGAGCTCGACGCGATCGGTCTTCCGGGTGTGCCTATCGTGGCCATCCACTCCAAGCGTGGACTATTCGCTCGCGCGTCGGTCCCGTTCGTGGGCCCCGCGGCCGGGGAACTCGAGCATGAAAGGGCCGTCCACGGGATTGACTATTTGGATCGGTGGTCAAACCTGCCCGTATTGGAGCAGCTGATATCGGCGTGCATTCTCGAAGGGGCTGGAGACCTCAAGCTCGCTGCTTTGCGGGAGGGCTTTCAGGTGCGGTTGAGGGAGCTGGCGGACGAGGTCGACCTTGTCGCCGATGAGCAGCAACAGCGAGGAGCGGTCATCGAACGGACAATCTCCGCTTGGTTAGACAATTTGGGCTACCCGGAACCGGCCGCTGAGGGAACCGATCTCCTCAGGCAGCTTGAGGCGGCTCGAGGCGAACCGTACACTGCGCCGGTCTTGGGACGACTACAAGGCCACGTCAGGCACTTGCTCAGATCACACCTGTATCCCCATCGGACCAAGTCTCTTCGTGCTGCCGAGACCCTGATCCTCGATGCGTTCGGCGATGAGCGGGTGGCGGCCGACAGTGAGTTCGAGGAACGTGTCTTCGACTCCAAAGCCCTAAATAAATCGCTTGTCGCTGTCGCCCGGCAAGCGGGCGTCTTCCTGTTAGCCAATCTGGGTCTCGCCGGTGCCGATGCCCGGATTGAACTCGAACTCATCGACCGTTTGGCCCCTAGTATCCGGGGGAACGCTGGCCGCGGGCTCCGCTGGGGCGCCAACGTTCTGCGAGCTCTGGGCATCTTCGGTAGCGCCGCCAGTGCGGCTCTCGGTCTTCTGGCGTTGACGAACTTCTGGAACCCCGCCGGATGGGTAGCGGGCGTCATCGTGGTTGGAGGCGGGGCGGTGAGCGCAATCCTCAACTTCTTCGGCCGCCGGACTCGCAAGGGCGCTGAGAAGAGGCGGGTTGCGGCTCGAGCCCACGCCGTTGCCGAGGCCCGGGCCACGGTGAACTCGTACTATGACGAGTGCGAGGCGCAGCAGCTGACGACAATATTGGCGAGGTCTTGGGAAAGCGCAACGCCACGGCTGGACGGCTTACTGGAAGAGGCGCTCCGCACACGTGTTGGTTGCGCGACAGTCACTTCAGAGGCCGGGTGGCTGCGGAGCCAGGCTGACGATCAACCGCCCTCCCCATCGTCTTCCGACGTGCTTCGACTCGCTGCACAGCGGGTGTTTGCACAAGCGAGCGGGTGGAATCCGCCGAATTTGGACGCTGTGCTTCTCGGCGAGGACTGGATTCTGAGTGCGGCAGAAGAAGAGGCATCGGACCTCTCTGAGTCCGACCGCCTCTGGCATGTCAAAGCTGCAGATAAGGATCGGTCAGCGTTCACGGCCTACCTTGGACAGGGTCATCTCCCGAGAGATTCAGAACGCATCGGCCGCTGGCTCACCCGCGCTTCGAGAGCAAAGCTTTTAGATCAGCGAGCACGCGAGGAACTGGAAGCTGCAAGGACACTGCTACAGACACCGCCGAATGTCGTGGTTTTAGGTGATTACAGTTCAGGCAAGACCAGCTTGATCAAGCGGCTTCTTACCGAGACCGGTGCTGAGACCCCAACGGGACTGAGCGTAGCGGCCGGGAGAGCAACGAACGCCGTCGGCCGATATTCCTATGGGTCTTTGGTTCTCATAGATGCTCCGGGCTTTCAGAGTGGCCAGGACGACCACGATGCGCTGGCCTTGAACGCTGCGCAAGACGCCGCGATCGTGATTGTGGTTCTCCATGTCAACCTCCTCATTGGCGACACCTCTCGCTTGGAACGGCTCCTCCTGGGTGACGAAGTGAGAGTGGGGAAGGCTCCCCGTACGGTGTTCGTGATCGGCCGGATCGATGAGGTCGGGGCTGATCCCCAGAGCGCGGCGCGCGAATTCCTAGGGCGGCGCCAGCGGAAGGTCGAGGAACTCCTCAGCATGCTCGAATCGCGTGGACTCGTCGTCGAGCCAAGCCGAGTGTTGCCAATCTCGGCCGACCCGTATGCGCTGGTTGGCGATCGTACTCCAGTCGTGAGCGCGGACTACGTCGCGACCAACCGAATTTGGGACGGAATCAGCTCGCTGAGCGAGCCACTTATTGCGCTCGAAGGCGACCTGCTGGTCAGGCATTCCGCAGGGGCAGCGCTGGATCGTGGGCGCTCGGCACTTCTGTCCGTCCGCAGTCGGCTTGTGCTGGATCGCGCCGACATCCAAGACGCGCAAGCGGCTTCGGACAGGCTCGAGCAGCTCATGGAGACATCTCTCGCCGAACTTCGACTGTTGATGCAGTCCATCGAACGGCGGATCGGACGGGCGGTCGACGACCACGCGAACGAGGTATTGGCCGAGGCGCTCGGCTCTGGCCCGGTTGAAGTCGCTGCGATGTCGAAGCGACTGAGGACGTGGTGGAACGACCCTCGACTAGACAGCGCGATTCAGGCGTTGCAGGGATCGGTCGACCGTGATCTCACCGACTGGTGGAAGCGTCATGCCTCCGAGTTGGATCGGGAACTCCGCCGGGTCGAGTTCGCCATGAACCGCGATGAGCTTCCCAAACCCGGCAACGGAGCGGGCGACGCCGTCGGCGCTGGAATGGGTGTAGCTGCTGGAATCGTTAGGGGCGCCCACGGAATCGGGAAGGCGCTCGGCAATCGTGACGCTGTCTACGCGATCGGAAAAGCCTTGGGCGCTAAGTTCAAGCCATGGGGCGCTGTGAAGCTGGGCGCGAAGGTTGGAAAGGCCGCTGCGGTGCTGGGAGTCGTTGCAGTGGCTTTTGACATCGCCGAATTTGTGAACGACAACATTCAGCAAGAGAAGCGAGAACAGGCTCGGAAGATGGCCGTCGAGCATGTTCGTGCGACGGTGCCCACCGTAGTCTCAGACCTTCTGACTCAGGTCGGCGGCCCGATTGAATATGGGAAGCAGAGCGAAAAGGACATCATCGACCAACTCACGCAACTGCGTGAGGAGTCGGAACAGCAGCACCAGTCAGCGCTGGAGATATCGCAGGGCCTCGAAGAGATAATTCTTCTTCAGGGGGCCGGCGCAGTTTTGGCTGAAGCGAACATAGAAAGGGTGATGACATGACACGAATCCCGTCAGAGGAACTGCGCGCTTGGATCGGCGAGGTTTCGGGAGATGAAGAAGTCGAGCAACTCGATTCGGCATGGGCAGAGTTCGCCGGACGCGAGCAGCCTGTCGCCACGCTGTTCGGGGCATTCGATACCGGCAAGAGTTCCATCCTGCGACGCCTCCTTGTGGATTCGGGACAGCCAGTTCCCGATTGGCTCACCATCAGCGCGCGGCATGAGACGTTCGCTGACCAACTCATCGATGTTGCCGGCTGCGCGATCCGAGACACGCCGGGGCTCTCTCCGGAGGGGCAGGACATTCGATCCCTCAAGAACTCGCGGGTCGCGCGCTCAAGCCTCGGGCTGACCGACGTGCTGATGGTGACTGTGAATCCGCAACTGGCGACCGGAGAACGAGACGAACTCGTCCAGATCCTCTCGGACGGATGGCCGACGTCCTGCGTCTGGTTCCTCATCTCTCGGGCAGACGAAGGCAGCATCGATCCCGCACTCGACCCAGTCGGATTCGGGGAGTGGGCGCAACGAAAGCGGGAAGAACTGCGGACGTCCCTGACTTTGGACAAAGGGGTCCACATCTATGTCGTTATCCCGGACTACGGGCAGATCGGCGCGTTCGAGACGCACCCGCAGCCAAGCATTTGGGACGTGTCACGTTCGTGGGATGGGATCGATGAACTTCGAGCGGCCCTCGTGGACCTCTCGGGCGGAGACCTGACTGAGTCAAGGAAGGGCGCGGAGCACCGTTTCTGGCGAGGCGCCGTGAGCGAGCGCTTTCCAGATGTTCGGGCGAGACTTGCGGACCTGAAGACCTCCCACGACACAGCGCGCACCTCGCTCGACAAAAAGAACCTGTTCCTTACTCAACTGGACTCGCTCTTCGGCGCTGCCCAAGTCTCAATCGAAGGGACAATTGAGGACGCGATCCGGCGGGTCCTCTCCAGCCCTCAAGTCGATGCAGGTTCGATCCAGCACGACGTTGACCCGGTGCTGGAGGAGTGGTGGCAGGAGCAACAGTCAGAACTACTGCGGATTCGGCAAGACGCAATTCGGGCGTTCGACCAACAGCGGGAGGGACGTGCGTGGAGCACATTCGAATCCCTCTATGCAACGCGTACCCAGCCTGTTCATGAAGACACCCGCGAGACGCGAAGCGTGACTGCTCGGTTCGACAAGCTCGGCGTCAAGGCTGTTGAGGGGCTTCAGGCGGCGGACGCCGTCCGCAAAGCCCATCGCGCCGTTAAAAACCCGTCCAAGGTCGCAGAAGGATCCGAGTCCACCCTCGACCTGGGACAGTTCGCCGGACTCGGCGCCGCCGCGCTTCCATTCCTCGTCGAACTCGCCGGAATCGTTGAAGAAGCGGTTCAGACGGAACGTGACAAAGCGCGCCAACGTGCCCGGCGGCACCAGGTAGAGGCCGAGGTGACTCGCATCGTGAAAGATGCGGCCAATAACGCCATGAAGAGACTCAGGCCCGACGTTGAGGAACTTCGAAAAGAGATCTCGGACCAGACCATCGGGGAACGTGAGGTCCGCGGTCTCGAGGCCGCGGTTGGGGCAGCTACCGACATAGTCGCCCGAGGCCACGCTCTGTTGTCGGCCCCCGATTTGCAGACAACGGCATCGCGATGAACGGGAGGTAAGTCAGATACATGCAACAGGAGGACACTCCGGAACAGCCAGCGGCTGCGGCGTGGCCACCAGGGCCAGCCAAGAGGGCCCAGCCGCAGGCTGCACGGTGCTGACTATGAAGCTGACTCGCCAGTTTGTGTCTTGGGAGCGGCTACCCTCTGGACATGGCCAAACAGCAGGGCAAGACGCACTTACCCGGAGAACTCTTGCAGCACTTTCTGGCCACTACGGTTGACTACGCAGACTTCTCTGCCACCCTTCCTCTTCCGACGAAGCTCATTTTTGATCAGCCACCTATTGATCGATGGACAGTCGTTGCCCATGCGATGATGCTCCGTAAGTACTTCTCGGGGTACTACAAGGACCAGCGGCAAGGTGATCCGCTAAACCTCAATGCCGTTATTCGTGCACTCCGCGAAAGCATCGTCGATCCCGAAATTTCAGATGAGACTTGGCAAGGGATGGAGGAGAACGTCAAGCGGTTAGAATCCCACACCCGCTACAGGATTAATGGCGTGGACAAGCCCGAACTCAAGATTGTCGAGGATGAGCTGTACGGGCGCTACCTGCATGGTGAAGCCCACAGATGGCGGCATCAGGTCGTCAGTCGTCACGGCGTCGACAGTGCGCTTTGGTCTATGACTCACAACCGAGCCAATCGCGTCCAGAGCGTAGAGCTTCTAGTCAGGGTGAAAATCGAGAACGGCTTGCTCCGTTTTGAGGACTGAGGTTCCTGTCATCTCGAGTGCTGAACAGAGCGAGGACCTCCCCAGAGAGCGCCAGGCCGCGGGCCGTCGTCGCTACCGAGGTCGGGGTGTTCTCTGCTGGCGACGGCGAGAGCAGCAAGGTTCGTTCTGCCCTAATCACCGCTGCCGATAAAGCGGCGGAACACATACGCGCCGCAGTCGTTTCTTGCGCTGCCGAGCGATCGGAATGCTTGCTCAGAGCTCATAGCCGCAGGTACCGGTCTATTTCCAACGCAGCGATTCGTGCGATCAACAATTCCGATTAGGAGTGAATTGCCCAACCGTCGAAGAAAACCCACAGCCTTCTTGCCGATACGGTCGGGTAATGACTAACCCCGTATCTTGGTGGCTCAAGTTTGACCGCGCCCAGGACCACCTCCGAGTCGCCGAGGGTATGGTCGCCGCTGCGACCGTCGAGCGGGCGATTCGGATCGAGAAGTCCCAGTCGGAGGGTGGTACCTGGGAGTACACCGTCCACCATGATGCGACCATCGACCCCGCGTTTCCCGCAGTCGTAGGTGACTTCCTGTTCAACTTGCGTTCGGCGCTTGACCACATCGCCGCCTTCAACCGGCTGGAGCCAACATGGAAGACTCCCTTTCCGCTGTTCCACGAGCCCATTGGCGGGCCGGCAATTTCGGGCGAGCCGAAAAGATTTCGGCGCTATCGCGATACGTGGGAGCAGGTCCGAGCGAACACTCCACCTGCCGTCTTCAAAGTAATGAACGACGCACAGCCTTTCAACGCCCGGGCCGGGCTCGTTCCTGCCGATACTGCGCTTGCCGTCCTCAACGAATTGCAGAACCGGGACAAGCACGCCAGCCTCGCTGTTGTCATATCCGGGATCAAGGACATTGCATGTTGGGTCGAAGTGCCCAACGGTAGGCGCCCAATTCCGGACCCGCACTTACCTCCGGGGATGTTCCCGAACGGGGCGAATATCTTCAGTCACCATCAAAGTCTGGATATTCGCTGCCGGGGCCGAATCGCATTGTCCATCGCCGCAGGGCCGACGGCGGGGAACAGGCCCCTGCCAGATAGCTTTGGAGACATGGCGGGCGATGTCGAGGCGCTGCTTACAGCAATTGACTCGGTTATGTAACGAGCTCACGGGATGGTCGGTTTGCAACACTGGATAGCCGCCGCTTGATCGAACAATTCCGGCCTGGATCCTGAATACGTCCCCGTTTCTCGGTAAGTGGGGGCGCAGGCGGTCATGTAATTTGTTCTAGAAGGAGAGATTGGTTGTGTGCCGAAATTTGACGCTCAACAGGCATTAATTGTCGAATCTCATCAAGGGTGGGCGTGTCGCCACTATGTTTAGCTCATGCCTGCTCACGACATCCAGCAGGTGGGAATCGGAGCACAACGAAGTTGAAGGAGACGGCGTGCAGTCTGGCCTGGCGATCGTGAAAGATTTCGGGGGAACCGATGCTGACGGCGATGAGTTGCTAACAACATGCTTCGAGTCCCATCCCGCCTATCTAGAGGTTAGGGCACACAGAAAGAATCTGGTTAGGGGGCGCAAGGGCGCAGGCAAGACAGCCATCTTCAAACGCCTATTGCAGGATGCAGGACCGTTGGTGTTTGCGTCGGGCTATAGCTTTGAGGATTACCCTTGGCACCACCACTCATTTCAGGAGGAAGTCGGGGTTCCGGCTGAGCGGCGATATGTCCATAGCTGGAGGTACCTCATCCTTCTTGGCCTGACTCAGATCGTCCTCAAGGCCGCTCGAGAGTCCTATTGGTCAGAGTCTGAAGCGGTCTGGAAAGCCCTCACCTCCCTCGAAAGCTTCATGATCGACTCGTACGGGTCAATCTCTCCTGGCTTGAATGAATTGTTCAACCCGAGAAGCCGAATCAAAATAACGGGTGGCGTCAACCTTGGGGTTTTCAATCTCAACGCCGAAAAAGTTCCTATGGATCAGTTCCCGGCGCATGTACAAGCGGTAAATGCACAAATTGAACGCGATCTGTTCGCCGCGATGGATCCTAACGCGGAGTACTTCGTGTGTTTCGACCAACTTGATCACGGTTTTTCAACAGCCGACCCCAGCTACAACGATCGAATCGCCGGGCTGCTAATTGCGTCGCGCGGTCTGTTCCGCAGTGCCAAGGACAGAGGTATCCAATTCAACCCCGTCGTGTTCTTGCGCGACGACATATTCGAATCCCTAAGCTTCGAAGATCGGAACCGCATTAGAGCCGACTCGTACCTCCTCGAGTGGCTACCGGAGTCTGACGGCGTGAGTCTCAAGACTTTGATGGAAAGCCGCTTCAGTGAGGTCCTCGGAACTGATGAGAGGCCCGACGTTAAGTGGGAAGACGTTTTCGACGAGCACGAACGAATGACGGGCAACCAGACGAAGCTCGCACACATCGCGGACCGAACCTATCTTCGCCCCCGGGACATGATCGAGTTCTGCAACCAGATCCTAGTTAGTCACAAGTCGCAGTCGCAGGAACAGAATTTCATCACTAATGCCGACATCACTGATGCACGAGTCTCGTACTCGCCGTACTTGCTCGACGAGATGGATGATGAAATCAGCAAACACGTTCCCGCCTATAAGCAACACCTCAAGGTGATTGAGAGCATCGGATCCGAGACCTTTACCTATGACGATTTCGCTGAAGGTCTGCAAATGCGTCGCCCCGGGGACACCGTTAGCGAGGTCTTAGCGGCACTGTTCCAGTTTTCTGTCATTGGATTTCTTCGGCCCGGGGGCGCGGGCGGTGGTTCGTCCTGGGTGTGGCGATATAAAGATTCGCGAGCGACTCTAGATCCCCACGCCGTCACCTTCCGAACCCATCGGGGCCTCAAGGAGACATTGGGTCTCCGCCGGTAGAACTCTTCCTGCCACTGCCCCCCCCCCGCCACCGAGGCCGGGGCGGGCAGCGGAGCACGATGACGCGGTGGGTCGCTGGTGGGCGCCGGCTAGGGCGGCCGGGCCTAAGCCTTGATCCCGGATCTGGCGCGTGAGTGTCTAAACCGCCTATCGAAGTCGACTTCTATCAGCGTCAACGCCCGAGGTGCGGGAGCTCTTTGAGCCGAGCGGTAACGCAGCTGATAGTTAGGTCGAATGGGCTGGGCCCGGGTCGTTGCCACTCCTGGGCGTGCTCGGGCCGGCCAGATCACCGGGCGGATGGCCTTGCAATGGTCATTAGTACAGCTACCCCTCGTAGCCCCTTCAAACTGCAACTTGCACGGGTCGATATCGCACGGCGACTGCCCCCGACCGGAACTCATGGCGGTCCATGGGTCCGAGTTGGATGCGCTCACGCAGACCGGCAAGTAACGTCGGTCCGTGTCCGGCAATTACCGGTTGCACAAGGAACTCGTACTCGTCGATCAGTCCCAGATTTGCCAACGCCAGGGGGAGTGTCACGCCACCGACCCACAGGCCCTCGCCTGGCTCTTGTTTGAGATGCTGAACCGCTTGTGCCAGGTCGCCTTGCACCAGTTCGGCATTCCAATCGACCTCGCTCAATGTGCTCGAAACGACGTATTTCTTCGCCCGGTCAATGGTCTCGGCGAACGGTTTCTGCCATTCCTCCATCCAGTCCGGCCATCTGCCTGTGGCCGGCTTCTGCCACGCCGACGCCATCATCTCGTAGGTGACTCGGCCGAACAGCAGGGCATCGGCTCGCCCCAGCTGAGCGGCCCAGTAGCGCATCGACTCTTCGTCCGGGGGGAGTCCTGCCTCATGATGGCAGCAACCGTCGAGCGTGACGTTGATGGAGTATCGGAGTGGTCTCATCTCATGAATCTCCTTTGACGCGCACCCCGCGTTTGTCGGACCGTTCTCAAATGGTTGACGGGGGTGTTTCGGATCGACGCACTAATTCGCGCTCAGTGTATAGCGCAGCCCGCGACGCGAACCAGCGCGCGACCGATCACCATCATTGTCCGTCTTCGATCACTCGCGGCGGCATTCGGGGGAGAGGTCGGGAGGGCCCAAGCGGTCGCTCAAGGCGGTTCACAAGTCCATCATTTACCCATCTAATTCATCTCTATTTGACCCAAAACGATGGGCTACAATCAGAGGCAGCGAATCGCCTGGTTCCCTGTAAACACAAGGGAATCCGAGGGTTTTCGGACACATTCGGTAACGACCAAATTAAGGCCAGAACCTTCAGCCGGTCGCTGGTTCAAACTCCGTCGCCCCGATCATGGGATTGTCGCGGGGCAGGTCGGCGTCTAGCTGGCGCACAGCTCCGCTGGGTGCCAGATCTATTTCTTCATCCCGGCAGTGTCGGTCGGATTCTTCTTGATTGACAGCGGCCGCCCCGGGTCTATGGGTTCAATCTGACAGACCAGGGTCGCGGGAATCACGGCGATGAATCGAGCGCGGGTAGCCTCGGGAGGCAGCGCGTACGTGGCGCGCAGGACCAGACGTGAGCTCAGTCGGGGAGTTGAACCTGATCGGAAGAACGAAGCCGCGAGCTTCTGCGGCGAGCTAGGCCGGCAGGCGATCCGGCCGGGGTACGAGGCGCACTTCTGATATTTCAGGCAGCTCAACCCATAGTTCTCGATGGCCGGCATCGTCTCGAATTGTGGCCAGGGGCGCCAGAGCATCGGCCTCAGCTAGAACGGTCAGGTTCAGACCGGTGAGAACCGCAATGTCCACGATGGGCACCTGGTAGGTCCGGTATGGACCCAGGGGCGGGGGGAGTGCCGTCGATGAGAGCTCGACGGCCGGCATCGTCAAGGTCGATATCGGCCAGCTGGGGGCTTTGGTCTAGAACGAACGCGGCGGATCGAAGGACGGTGGAACCGTTCATCGTGGTGGTCCACGCGGCGATCTTCCAGAAGGATTGCGGGAGCCCGATGCCGCGGTAGACAGGATCCTCAATGGAGAGCACGGGGGCGGTGAAGACGCTGATGCGGTTCTCGTTGGTGCGTGCGTAGGTGAGGACATGGTCCTCAAGTCCTAGCCAGAGCTCTTTCGACTGGTTGAATGCCCCGGCTTGCGGGGCGGCGTTGGTGCAGGCGAAGGTGTCAGCGTTGGCCTGCTGGGCGGTTGCGGCGTCGCCTCAGACCGGGTCTCGGCGCCGGGCGAGATGTCCGCGGTCTAGGTCGTTCTTTGCGTAGACAGCCTCTCCGGTCTGTTCGTTGGTGGGGATGCGCGAGTCGAAGTGCCAGTCATCACAGCGGTCGACGTCGACGAGCTGGCCCCGTCGATGTTGACACCGGTCGCGATGGCAAGACGCCGGACGGGCTCCAGAAGGACGGTGAAGTGTGTGTAGGGCAGTTCGCGAGTGATGGTGCCCTTGTGCGGCGCGGGAAGCTGCAGCGGCAACTCGAGGAAATTGTCGTCGTACCCAGCGGGAGAGATCGTCGCAGCGTTCATGCCGACAGCTAAGCAGTCGCAGCCGACATTTGGGCGTCGACAAGGTGTCTCATAACTAACGATGGGTACCGAAATTTCCGCCGAAGGTTATGCGACGTAGTTGTAAGACTCGGCCGGTCCCGGGATCTGGACGATTTTAGAAGAAGCCCAGATCACGGCTTTGAGACGTCTTATATCCGTAGGGTTTCGAGACACAGCAAGATGACGGCCTCAAGCGGGTGCGTATGACGCCCGGTCATCGGGCTTAAAGTCGGGACAGCCAAACGGACACCGTCACAATCCGGCGCGCTCAGAACCGCGAGCTTCCCGGGGAGCGCCCGTAGGAGGTCCGACTTGTGCGACCGAGCTCGCTGGCTGGTGCTGATTGTTGGCCGTTATGCCCGACTGACGGCGATAGCCGGTCGGCGGCGCCGCAGACAACGGTGACGGCACCGCGAGGAGCGGACCCGCGAAACAGCTATGAGCAACCCGCCGAGGCGGGCGACGCTCGACTCTAGACAAGCGGTCCCGCTCCAGCCGAACAGCCCGTCCTGCGGTAACTAACCAGCGCATAACAGGAACCAGTCACGTATCAGCTGTAGAAGCGCGAGATGGCGAGCTTGGCGTATTCGCTGACGATCTTGCTCAGGGTCGATGAGACGGTGCGCTTGATCCAGACGAGGTCCTGCGGCCGTAGCATCGGCAGCTCCATCATCACGGACTCGAGCGCCGACATGAAGGCATCGGAGAAGTCCTTGGTCAGCTCCTCGGCTAGAGCCTTGGTTCCGCGATTCGCAGTGTGGGCACCCGAGTAGATCCAGCGCCCGATCAGCTCACGGGCGAGCACGAGCGCGAAGTAGCTATGGAAGCGTTCCACCTGCATTGGGGTCACGCCGTCCTTGAGCAACATGACGAAGCTCACCTTGGCTCGGGCCCTCTCGATCTCGAGTCCGAGATGTGATGCGTCCAGCAGCTGGCGGATCATGGCAAGCAGCGCGTTCTTGCTCGGTGTCGAGCCCTGTGTTCCCGCGCCCGCGACGAAGGCTTTGGCGACGAGTGAGGACGTGACACTGCGCAGGTATTCCCTGTTGACGACGGAGCTGATCAGGTCGATGTTCTTTGTCTGCCGGTCGATTGTCTTGAGGGCCTTCAACATCTCGACGATATCTTGGGGTATGCGTGCCCACTTGCTTGCCTTTCGCAGGCGTTCCGCGGTGCGCCGGACGTGCCGGGCTCGCTCGACGAGGCTGTCGAGCCGCTTCTCGATCTCCAGTGCCCGCTCGAGTTTGGACACGACCTTCAGCTTGGTGAGCCGCTTGCCCCACCGGAGAACCTTTGAGGCCCCACCGGTTGCGAGGCCGAGGGTGACGTCCACGGCGAAGTCCCAGGGGCTGTCCCACCCCACGATCGCCCAGACCTTTCCGCCGAGGCTCAGCTCTCCTTCCGCCTTCGCCGCCTGCGCAGCTGCATGGAGCTGCTGAGCCGCCACGTAGCTGGCGCTGGCATCGACAGCGCTGAGGGAGACCCCTCTGAGCTTGATGGCTCCGAAACGGAGCGGCGAGTAGTCATCGGAGTTCAGGCAGTGCTCGGCCGCCACAACCTCGACGCGCAGAGCGATCTGGTTCAGTCCGATCTGGCACTTGTTGAACATCCCGAGGTTGAACTCGTCAAGTACCTCAGGGGGCACTTCCTTGGGCAGCCACTTGTAGCGAATTCGTTCGGAAGACCACGTGAGCCGCAGAAGCCATGCGTACTTGTCGGTCATGATGTCCTGGAGCAGGGACGCCAGGTCGGCCTCGAGCTCGTGGCGCGTGCACTGGTCGCTCTCGATCAAGGCGTTCTCAGCCGCGTCCAGCTCCTCGGCAGAGACGAGGAGCTCCTCGATCTCGATGGGCTCGAAGTCGTTCTTGGACGGGAAGCCCATGTCGTCGATCTGCTCGCACGTGTCTGCCAGCCAGGCGATCGACTCCGTGCGCAACTCTGACTCGCGCGCGTTGTTGGCGGTGGTGAGGGACGCGAGTCGTAACTGTGCACGGTCGTAGGCTCGCTGCACGAGCTCCCTGTCGCGTGAGGTGAGATGAACCATGGTCGAGCCCGGACTCCGACCTAGCCCACAATCATGCTGTCGTCTTGCGCGAGGTGGACCAGCGTCGTCGGTACCTGCACCAGCCACGGCGGCCCGACGAACTTGACGCCGATCGCGAACCTCAGGGCAGGCGCATTGTCCCCCTCATACTTCGCGGACAAGGTGACCGTCTGGTTCGCCACGTCGACCTTGCTTATGCGGTGGTAGGTCAGCGCGAAGAGGATCTCCCGATCGGTGTCGTCCTCGATGAAGTCTGTGCCGGTGCCGACCACGTTCGCGGAGCCCTTAGTGACCTGGATGGTTCCCGGCCGGAACTCGAAGTCGGCGCCGAGTGACTCCTTGATCTCGTTGATGAGCGAGAGCAGGGGTGGTGGACCCCCCGCTGGCTCCTCGAGCAGCGGCGCGTCCTTCTCGGACCAGGGCTCTCCGCCCGCCTGCAAGTAGTTCAGCACTACCAGGTCGAAGCCGGGTCTGATGGGCACCCACACACGAGCGAAGCCTGCTTGCAGGAACTGCGCGAACAAGGTGTCCACGTCTGTCTGGTGGAGCGCTGATACCCAGCCTGACTTCGCGGCCCAGAAATACGGGTAGAAAAGGTAAGTCATGTGCTTCCACTCGAGCGCCTGCTCGAAGAAGCGCACGAACCTGCCTTCGGCACTCGCGTCCTCCAGGTTGATCTGGGGAATCCCAGTGAGATAGTGGCGCTCCATGGCATTGAACGAGTCGTACTGCTGACCCGTTAGCAGCGTGATCGCGAACTTCTTCAGCTCGCGCCGCTCGATCTCCCGATTGAAGGCAGGGTTGCGGCCCTCGATCGCCATCAACGTGCGTGGGAGGTCTTCCTCGAGCGAGGTCTCGTACTCGCGAAGCAGGGCGAGGTATGCCTGCTGGATCGCAGCAAAGGTGTCCAGTTGCCACCTCTCGAAAGCCTGCTGGGTGCGCTCGCACAGGACCGTGTAGTGGATGGCGACGCTCATCGGCAGTGTCGTGTGGCCGACAAGCGAGACCTTGACCGCCTGGTCGTCGGCGACGGAGGGGTCGGCCGGCAACGACCCCGCCAGGTCGCCGACGGCGTACGACCCGAACTGCTGCTCAACGGCCGATAGTGGCTGACCCCACTCGATGACCTGGAGGAGGTCTGGCCACGTGTCGGTGCCACCCGGGGTCTTGCCGATCTCGTTCTTGTAGTAGCTGAATACGGTCTTGCTACCGATGGTCACCATCGCATGGATGATGTCGTCGTGCTCATCCCCGTTGGTAACTCCGCTGTGGGAATTGCCTCCCGCGATCCTGTAGGTCACGTCTCTGGGCGCGTAGCCGACAGGAACCTTGAAGCTGTCGTTGACCTCGGCGAACGTGATCGGGTTCTCGTCAGTGGTGTCCACCTTGAACTTCAAGAGGTCTGAGACCCGCACGAAGCGAGGTTGAGGCGGATCGACATCGGCAACGTTGTACCTGGCGACGAAGCACAGGTAGTTCTCCGGCCGCAGGTCCGTTGGTCGCAGCGGCTGGAACTCGCCGTTGCGGCAGAAGCCCGGCCTCTCTGGTCGCTCATTAGCCATCGAGCGGGACGGCACGACCTGTGCGTATCGGTAGAACGCGGCCGGGTCGGGCACCATGAACTCCAGCATCGTGCGCTGGCCGTAGTTTACGACCTGCGCCTCGTAGAACTTGTCGACCCAGCGATAGACGCCGACGACGCGACCCGTGCCCTTCCTGTTGTTCAGTTCGTGCTCGTTGATCACCTCGAGCTCGGTGATGTCGTTGCGGCTGCGCCGGCTCAGCACGCGCTCCCTGATGCTGTGGACGGATCGGCTGACAACGTCGCGCGCGTACGTCGAGGCCGACTGTCGACTCTCCGACGTGCTAGTCGAGTTCGCGAAGCTGCCGTGGGCCTCGACCTCGACCGGTCCATACGACGCGGTGACGGTCACACCTGCCTCCGCCTTCTTGTCCTCCTGGATCGTCCGCGACGACGCACTTTGGAGCTCGTACTTGTCGGTGGTCTGCAGCTCCTCCTCGACGTTCTCCTCATGCTCGGTCTCTGAAAAGAAGGTGGTCTCGGTGCGATCGAGTTTTCGGTGCCTCTTCGCCTTCATCTCGCCCTTGAGCACGTTCTCAATGTGAGCGATCTCGCCAGCGCGGTACTCCGCCAGTCGTTGACGCACGATCAGCAAGTCCTGGACACCGACGACCTCGACCGCTCCTCGCGTCGCGGGTTCAAAGTCGTTGGCGGCCCCTTGCGCGGGGCGGCGCGGGTCTGGCTTGCACTCGCCACAAACCGCGAAGGATGTGAGATCCCCCTGCACGACGAGGTCATCGAAGTTGGCAACCTCCTGGCCGAGCAGGAGGTTCCGCTTCTCAAGGAGCGTGACGGCATGAGCCACGTCCACCCGGTCGACATTTAGACGCAGGTCATTCGACAGCACAGCTTGGGTCGCGGGCGAGAGACTGCTCCGCGGTATCACCGATGCCGCCGCGCGGACCTTCGGACTCCCGTTGTCGCCGGTCAGGTCGGTGAAGTGGTGCCGAGACAGCTTTGAGGTCAACTCGTCGATCACCTTGGCGTTGATCGCCATTCGGTCGACCGCCTTCTGGGCCTTGCCCTTGCGATCGGCTCCCGCCTTCTCCCGGAGCTTCCGCTCGGCCTCGTTGGAGTCCGCCTCCGTCGAGTCCGTGGGCAGCGGGAAGATGGAGCGCGGCAGGAGCACGGTGGCCCGCAGCAAGCGACGAACATTCTGGTCGTCGACCTGCGAGCCGGCGGCGGCGAGGAGGTTGACCAATTCGACCGCACGCAACCCCTGCACCAGACGGCTCCGCAGTCCGGGAACTAGAGGGTCGACCACGCTCGCAAGGATCAAGGAGTCAGCGATCGTCACACGATCTTTGCTCAACGAGAGCAGGGAGACGGCACTCACCGCCGCGACGCCGAACGAGGCAGTGATGGTGTCGCTGACATCCTGGGCTAGAGGTCGGTCCAGCGCAGCCAGTCGGTCCGCGAGGTCCAGCACCGGCGTGCTGAGTTTCTCGAGGTGGCTCATGAAGGTCGGTGCGCCAAGCCGCCTGGCAGCGTAGGCGCGGATTGTTACCCGGTCCGCTCCACCGGCGATCAACTTCAGCAGGCCCTTATACTCCGGATGTGTCTGCTCATCGCCGGAGACCACGGTCTTGATGGCGACGGATGTCATATGCTTCGCGTCCAGCGGTCTGGGGTTGCGTACGACCGCGAAGCGGAAGATCTCCTCGGGAGGAGGTTGACCGGCCATGAGGCCTCCCTAGATGCGCCACGCACGGCAGTCGGACGCCCAGGAGGTGCGCCAAGCCGTCTGTGCGCTCCAAGCAGTCTGCTGTGCGCTGCGAACGGTGTCAAGGGTCCCTCGAGACACACAAGGCTATCCGTGAGTTCCTGGCCAATCGAGGTTCATTTCCATCCCGCACCCCCCAGGGATCCGCGCAGTGCCGCAAACTCCTCGTCATCAGCCTGCGGAATGGAAAGGACCACTTCTGCCCCACCAACCCTCATCGGGTACAAAGCCTGCTTACGACGGACAAGGTCGAGCAACGCGCATATGACTCGCGTGCACCTCTCGCGAACGCTGCTCTCGCGAGTCGACTCTAGAGTCGGTCGCTGCGGTCCATTGTGGACGCCTCCTGCCGGCGCCGAGAGCGAGGAGCGTGGATGCCTGCGAGTGGTAGAAGGCTCGACCGTCCGCTGAAAGTTCCCGTTGAGGGTTCCATTTACGGGCAACGCTGAGACCTGGGCACCCGCGCAGCTCCCGTTGCAATCCGATTCATAGGTGAGGTGTCTCGTAACCTCAGTGTGTCGAAACCCATGGGATACGAGACACTTCAGATCGATCCTGTGCACGTCGTGAGCAGCAGGTGACTTGTCTCGTATCCGGACCTACGAGACAACAGGATGCCGGGCCCGACATCGTGCGTTTGATTCCCACGATGCCGCCGTGGCTGGCGGCATTTTGAGATGGTTGCTAGCGGCACCAGAGGCAGCACGACGAAGCGCAGCGAGCCGGCCCAGTCGACGGCTACAGCATCGCTCGCTGTTGGCTACTCCAAAGGCGCAGTCGTTCCCACCGATGAATTTGGGTTACCAGAGTTCGAGGAAGCCTATGCGGTGCTCCATGGTTGCCATCTTGGACAGCGCTAACCAAGGCGGTGGTGGCCTGCGAATAAACGGCCTGACGATTATCCGTTGGATGAATACAATCAGATTCACATCAAACCACCCAAGACAAGCCCCCAATGTGGCCCTGGTTTTCCAGAACAATACGACCCATGCAATGCAGGCAAGTGGAACGACTATCCAAAGAAGTACCGTGCGTATGACCACAACCAGTACTTGCACTGGTATTTTCACTTCACTCACTAGAAGCCTCCCAATCAATCCATCCAGTGGTCGTCCCCGTGAGCGAGACACCCGCTATGCCCGTGAGTCATTTTGATCGATTGACGGCGGCAAACCAGGCGGATAGTGGTCGAGCCGTGATGAGTATCAGGATGCCGAACAGCGTCTGACAGAGTACGCCAAAGAGTGAAAGGCCTCCGATCGTGGCGTAAACCGTGGCATTCACGCCAACGTCGACGACGATGACGACAACACCGAGGACGACGCCAGCCTGTTTCTGGAGCAATATGAGAACGACGACAAGCGGATCTAAAACCGTCAGCAAGATCCAGAACAGGCGAAGAGGATCGGGGAAGGACGAATAGGCGTTTGTGCCACCCAGCAGGAGATCGACGGTGTGCGTGCTGGTGCCAATCAGGTAGCCAACAATCCAGAGCGCCTGAAGAATGCGGGCCGAACCAGTACCGCGGGAAGATTCAGTGTCGTTCATCCGCGCCTGCTCCTCACGACGATGCCTCCACGCGCGCTCATGTCCTCAACCTACCTGCTCCGTTGCGCCAGGATCGCTCGGATTTTGCCTAGGCTGCAGGGTCAAATGCGCCCAGGTCTGGTCAGAGTCTTCATGCTCCATCGGAGGGCTCCTTGAGAGCCCGACGTCGCCTAACCTCCGTGTATCGAAACATATAAGATTCGAGACGGATCGCTCTGGCTATGTCGGGTTGGACTATTCGGGCTGGTACTTCATCGGGGCGAGGATCTGGTCACACCCTTGGTCCGCTAACGACTGTTGAACAAGTGGCGCTTTCTCGTCAGAGACGAAGATGTCGTTTCCAAAGTCAGATGCCGGGAGAGCAACGTTGAATGAGTAGACGTCTGTCAGCGCAAAGAGTGCGTTTGTGCAGGCTTCAGACCCCTCGGGCAGTGGCCCTGAAAAGTTGGTCCTGACCGTGCTTCGGAATGTGGGGCCGCTGGCACCCGCATACTCGTCCAAGTCACCAATCATCACAGTCGACGTGCTCCGGATGAACCCGGCAACGTTGACAAGCGCGTCAGCGGAAATAAGTGCCGAACCAGGCGTTGTCGTAGCTGATGGTGACACCAACAGGTTCACGGAGCTGTATCCGTCATCATCATTCAGTTCGCCACCTTGCCACGGCGCTTGGAGCGATACGGCCGCGAAAAGTCCGGTCTCCATGGCCGTTTTAGCCAAGTCGAGACGAGCATCGTTCGCCTCGTTGATCAGACTGAGACCGATGGACTTCTCTCCGCTTTGCAATCGGATATGGATGCGGGTGTCGTCACAGATGCACGCTAATACTGGCCGCCGCAAGTGGCAGGCCCTCCTTCTAACGACCACCACAGTGGTCGCTCTTGTTCTTGGGGCGAGTTCTGCGGCCAATGCCGCACCGCAAACACCTCCGCCGACGCCTGTCGTCTCGGGTGGGACGCCGGTCACCTTGACCGTCCAGGACGAAACGGACATCGCTGCTGTGATCGGATCCACCGACACCGAAGCCTTCGTATTTGACGCGGCTGCCGCCGCCCAGGGTGGTGCGACTCCCCAAAGCATCGCGGACTACGCTGCTGTCCTCGAGTCCGACGGATGGACAGTGGTCGGCACTGTCAAGGCTGCACCCTCGGCTGGATCAGAGCGCGTCGCGGCCCTGGCAGCAAAAGCTGCTCGGGTAAAAACGGTTACAACGGCCGCTACGTTCCATGGGGCTTTCAATTCGGGGCGAACAGCTGCAACACGACCAAGCTCATAGCAGCTGCCGGACTTGGGGTAGCCGGAGTTGGAGCCGTGACTGCAGCCCTCGTGGTGATCGGGGCGGGGGCTGCCGCGGTACCGATCGGAGGGCTTGTTGCCGCTGTGATTACTTTCGGAGGAGCAGCCATCGCCACTTGCCAGGCTTTCAGTAGTAACGGTGGGATCTGGTTGAACGTCGGTGGCTCTCCGGCCGCGAGTTGTTGGGGTCAGTAGGCTGAATCACATGACTACTCGTCGGATCGTCATTGTTCTTGCTGGTGGCGCTCTGCTGTTCGCAATTGCCACTGCCGCGGTCGCCCTATCGGTATTTTTCGCTGGCGGCGTCGTGGATACCGTACGAACAAACCTCGTGGTGCTGCTCGCTCTGTTCACAACGCTGCTGAGCCTTGCCGCGCTCATCGTTCGCCGCAGAGAGAAATCACACTTGTAGCTGAAAGCAGGGGTGACTCGCCCGTTCAGGGGCAGTCACCCCACTCGGCCACGCATGGGTGTTGTATTCATGGAGGCTTTGAGTTGCGCCCCCTACCTGTGCGACTAGAAGGAACTGACTGTCACTCCGGCTGGGCTGAGGAACCTCGATGGAATAGACAAGCCTGTCCTCGAAGGAGGAGCGTGTCGCCAGGCAGTGCGTGCCGACGAGTCTGACACCGCTCTACGCCGTCGGACGGCTTCGTGCTCATAGGGGCTGCTTTGGCTTGCTGGTGACGGTAAAGGGTGGCGCGGCTCCATCCGCCCAGTTGCGCTGCGTCCTTGCCGGTGCGGCGTTTGCTCGGGCTTCTGCTGAGAGTGGAGCTTGTCGGCGATCACGACCGGATCGGACAGCGGACGACCGAAGCGCGTCCCGGTCAGCACAAGATTCGATGGATCGCCTACATCCTCGTGGGAATGCTGGTCGTTCGGGCCCTTTTCGACCTCTTCAACGGTGAGATCGGTCGGGGCGTGGGTATGTTCATCGCCGCAGCAGTGATCTTCGGTTGCCAGCGTTTGCTCGAACCGTAAGACGATCCACTGCCTGACGTGTCAGTCATCGTGCGACTTAGGTGACGTGGTTGACTAAGCCCGGAGGCCGCCCCGACGTTCAAGATCGTCGCAGCGTTGTGCCTTATGGCTTTGGGGAGGAATGGGTGTTGTGGTAACAGACGAGGTGACCGTGGGGTGTTATCCGCGTGATGACGTCTTATGGGTGAAAGATGGCAAGGTGCGGGAAGGTTGCGCAACGATATTGATCCGCCAGCCTGACGGGACTCTCAAGCGCGTTGGCGAAGTTACATTGGGGAATTTGAGCGTTCTGCGTCCTGATGTGGAAGTCGGTGGCGAGTTCGTCATTGAGCTACGCGCCCGCTTCGAGTCGGAGATATTTGACCGCCGGGTGACCTTCGTCGCCAGTGGTGACGAGACTAGGGATATCTTCGTATCGGCAGTCGGGCCTGGTGCGCACGCTGAACCGAAGGCCGGCCTGCTGAGACGGACGCGGTACTCAGGCTTCGAGTTTGGTGTGCTGGTAGGGGCTGCGACGACAGAGCAGGGTACCCGGATCAGCGACAGGTCAGGCCCGCTCGTTGAGCATGGACCCGGCGATGGCGTAGCAGTCGCTCCTGCTGCCTAAAACCGGCAGTAGTCGTTTCGAGGTGGCAGAAGCGGGTGAATCTGATCGCGACGTGGCGGGGCTTTGCGATCGCTCGGTGGGCGTACGTGCCCGAAAGTTGATGGACTCACGTACAGCGATAGACTGCTGACATCGAAACCTCCACCCCGCCGGGTGGAGGTTTTTCTGTATGACCACTCCACCGAATTCCTTTTGCGCCCTCGCTGCAGGCGAGGAGCACCGCCCCCTGCTCGAACGACTCTGGACAATGTTCCGGCACGACATGTCCGCGTACTCGGGAGCGCTTCCTGACAACGAAGGGCGCTTTCGCCAAGAACGCCTCGACGCAGCGTTAACCGAGCCGGGCTGGGGTGCGTACCTGTTCTGGCTAGGTTCGGCACCCGTGGGGCTGGCAGTAGTGCGCGGGCTCGATACCAACGAACGGGTCATCAGCAGCTTCTTCATCGTTCACGGCGCGCGGCGCTCAGGAGTTGGCCGAGCCGCCGTGAAACACGTCACGGGGCTGCAGCCGGGACCCTGGTCAGTCGCGTTCCAGGACAGCAACAAGGTGGCAGCTCAGTTTTGGCCCACTGTGGCCGCTGAGGCCGACGATCACTGGACGCTCGAACGTCGCGAGGTGCCTGGGTATCCCGCCCTTCCCGCTGATTCCTGGGCTCGCTTCGGTGTCCGATAGTCGATCCTTTAGCGGGCGCCTAGCCTCGGTGAGTTCAACACCCCATGGTCGCGCTACGTCTCGCGGGCATCGCTCCGACAGACACCTGGGTGGCAGCGTCTGCCGCTGTCCTCATGGGATATGAGTCAGACGAAGTTACGCGACACCCGCGCGGCTCCGTGCGTCTACCGCGCGGGGAAGGTTCCCTCGTAGTCTTGCCAAGTCCAAGCGAGAGCTTCCATCGCCCGCCGTTGACTTTCTATGGGGGCGTCATGACCCGCGAAGTCCATGACGATGAAGTTGACGACGAAGCCGTCTTCCAGCGTCGCGGCATACTCGGCGGCTCTCTCACGACTGCCGAATCGGAGGTACGACGCTTCATCGGTCGTGAAGGCTTCGAGGCAGTCAACTGGTGCACCACATTCATCCGCGGTGACGTCCTGAGGATTGGTCGTGGAATCTGTTTCGTACTCAGCATTCACCACCGCCTCAATGGTGAGCGCGCTTTGGTTGTCGATGAGCGCGCACCCTGCCAGCGCAGCTCCGACGAGGAGGAGAGACGGCACTGCGAGCAGTGTGCGACACGACATGCCCTCAGTATGCCGTGCTGCTCGGCTGTTACGCATGAGAGACGAGACTCGCGTATCGAGACAGATTTCACCGTCGATGACGTCCTGACTGACGGGTAGACGCACAGCGCGGGGCAGCCGGCTGTCGTCGAACCCGCGGCGACCGGTCCGATGTCGACGACTCATTGCCGCTGGCCTCGGGATTCTCGTAGGCTGCTAGCGTTTCGATTTCGATCTCAGGGGGAACGAATGAGCGTCTGGCTAGTCATCGGCTTTGTCGCCTTGATCGCGTCTGTTCTCGTCGCTCTGGCGCCGACGGTTGACGTGCACAGTGCCACTGCTCTTGGCTGGCTTGCTCATGACTTCGGGCCGGGCGATAGAGAGAGCCAGGCAACCGCGCGGAAGACAGCTTTTAGAGTGGGGTTGCCCCTCGCGGTGCTGTCGGCTGTGGTGACGTTCACTGGCCTGGTCGTTTCAGGTGGCGCATCATGGTCGGGGGTTACGTCGCTCGTCGGGCTCCTGCTCGTTGGCGCGTCACTCCTAGCTGGATCACTAGCGGGCAGGCATTCCATGCGGCAGAAACGTGACCGTGCCGAAGCGAGGTGACTTCGAAGCGCGAGTGGCTCTCACCGTGGTTGGCCTGCACTTACTCGGTCACATGCGGCGGCATGTGGGGGAGACGTAGAAGAGAGCTCGTGATGGCGCTCCAAGCGGGTCCGCAAGTCCATCATTTACCCATCTAATTCATCTCGATTTGACCCGAAACGTTGGCCTACAATTGGAGACAGCGAACCGCCCGGTTCCCTGTAAATACAAGGGAATCCGCGAGTATCCGGACAATTTCGGCTTCAACCGAATTAAGGCTGTAGCCTTCAGGGGGTCGCTGGTTCAAAAGAAGCAAGTGCATGGCTCGGGTGCTCAGCGACTAGGTCCGGCTCAACGCTTCCTCATCGGCCGCAACATTCTTCTGCACGGCGAACTGGGTCCGGTGCAATTCCTCGTACCGCCCACCCACAGCCAGCAGTTCCTCGTGCGTACCGCGCTCCACGATCGAGCCGTCCTCAACCACGAGGATCAGGTCCGCGCTGCGGATGGTGGAGAGGCGGTGCGCGATCACCATCGCCGTCCGTCCCTCGAGCGCCTCGCTGAGCGCCGCCTGCACGGCGGCCTCAGACGTCGAGTCCAGCGCCGCTGTCGCCTCGTCGAGGATGACGACGCGCGGCTGGGCGAGCAGGAGCCTCGCGATGGTCATCCGCTGGCGCTCACCCCCGGACAGTCGGTAGCCACGCTCTCCGACCATGGTGTCCAGCTGGTCCGGCAGGGACCGGATGAGCGGCTCGAGCCGCGCACGGCGGACCGCGTCCCACACCTCGTCGTCGGACGCCTCCGGCCTCGCGAGGCGCAGGTTGGAGAGGATGGTCTCGTGGAACAGGTGGCCGTCCTGCGTCACCATGCCCAGGGTGTGCCGCATGGAGGCGAAGGTGACATCGCGGACATCCGTCCCCGCGAGGCGCACGGCGCCGCTGTCGACGTCATACAGGCGCGAGAGGAGCTGCGCAATTGTGGACTTGCCGGCACCGGACGTACCAACGAGGGCAACGGTCTGCCCCGGCTCGATCCTGAAGGACACGCCGTGCAGCACCTCCTCGCCGCCGCGGGTGTCCAGCGTGGCAACCTCCTCGAGAGAGGCGAGGGACACTTTGTCCGCGGACGGGTAGGCGAAGCGGACGTTGTCGAACTCGACGGACACCTGGCCTTCGGGGACGCCGACGGCGTCGGGGTTCTCCTTGATGAGTGGGTCGAGGTCCAGCACCTCGAAGACGCGCTCGAAGCTGACCACCGCGCTCATGATTTCCACCCGTGCGTTTGCGAGGCTGGTGAGCGGCGCGTAGAGGCGGGTGAGGAGGAGCGCCAGGGTGACCACGTCACCGGTATTCAGCTGGCCGGCGAGTGCGAGGGAGCCGCCGAGCCCATACACGAGCGCGAGGGCGAGAGCGGAGACGAGCATCAGTGCGGTGAAGAAGACGAACTGCAGCATCGCGGTCCGGACCCCGATGTCGCGGACACGGGCGGCGCGGACGCGAAACTCCTCGGCCTCCTCGTCGGGCCGGCCGAACAGCTTGACGAGGGTGGCACCGGGCGCCGAGAAGCGCTCGGTCATCTGCGTACTCATGGCGGAATTGTGATCGGCGGCCTCGCGGCGCAGCGCGGCGAGGCGGCTGCCCATGCGGCGCGCGGGTACCAGGAAGATGGGGAGCATGATCACGGCGAGAACCGTCACGAGCCAGGACGTGCTGAGCATGACGATCAGGGTGAGGATCAGCGCCACGAGGTTCGTGACCACGCCGGACAGTGTGCCGCTGAAGGCCTGCTGAGCGCCGATCACATCGTTGTTGAGGCGGCTCACGAGGGCGCCCGTCCGCGTGCGGGTGAAGAACGCGATCGGCATCTTCTGCACGTGGTTGAAGACGGCAGTGCGGAGGTCCAGGATCACGCCTTCGCCGATCCGCGCCGAGTACCAGCGCGTCACGAGTGACACGGCGGCGTCGGCCACGGCCACGAGGGCGATGACGACGGCGAGCCAAACGATCGTGCTGACCGCACCCTGGGCGACGATGACGTCGACCACCTGGCCGGCGAGTACCGGCGTCGCGACCGCGAGGAACGCTCCCACGGTGGAGAGGGTGATGAAGATCAGCAGCTTGGACCGGTAGGGGACCGCGAACGTCAGGATCCGCCGAACGGACTCACGGGAGAAACCGTGCTTGCCGTCCCTGGCGGTAGAGATCTTGTACAGCGAGCTCCAGGCCGCGCCTTCCATGCTCATTGAGGGTTCCTTCCGTGGGCAACAGTCCAGCTTAGATGGCGGCTTGCCCGAGCTTTGCGTGTTGGTGGGCGATGCCATCGCTGCGGGTGATGACCAGCCGGCGGGTGACGAACCAGCGCCTCGACCCAAGCCGGTCAACGTCACGATGCCGAAATTTTGTGAGCTAGGCTACAAAACAGCTTGATGTTAGCGCTCACTTTGGGTCTGAGAGCCCACCTGTGTTGCATCCAAGTCCCATAGCCGGGAAGGCATGCGTCAGAGTGGACAGCTGCGATCGAGAATAACTCAGCACATTGCAATGTGCCGCGCTCCATGTCATCGCCGAGGACGCGCTCATTCGCACGACGGCATTGGCCCGAGACGACCGTCCCGGCCAGCCATCCTTCCTAGTGATCACCAGGGGCTGAAACCAGTTCCTCACTCGGAGTGAATCATGGACAATGAAAAAAAGATCGACAGCAAATTCATATACTTCTTCGGATCGTTCGGAGGCATCCTTTTCGGCTACGACATCGGAGTCATGACTGGAGCTCTGCCGTTCCTGCAAAGTGACTGGGGCCTTGACGATGCCGCCATCATCGGTTGGGTAACCTCTGGCGTAATGTTCGGCGCCATCTTTGGTGGCGCTCTGGCCGGACAGCTTTCCGATCGATTCGGACGGCGCAAGATGATTCTCGCCGCAGCGGTTGTCTTCATGCTCGGATCCATTCTCTGCGGCCTAGCGCCGCCGGATGGCGTCACCTATCTGGTCATCGCCAGAATTTTCTTGGGCCTGGCGGTCGGCGCGGCCTCCGCATCGGTTCCCGCGTACATGTCCGAGCTTGCACCCGCGCGGCTGCGTGGACGCTTGTCCGGCCTGAATCAGACAATGATCGTCTCCGGCATGCTGATCTCATACATCTTGGATTTCTCCCTGAAGGATCTGCCCGAAGCGTGGGCGTGGCGAGTGATGCTCGCGACGGCCGCGGTGCCGGCTGTGATTCTGTACTTGGGCGTGTTGCGGTTGCCCGAATCGCCGCGGTTTCTGGTGAAAGTCGGCAAGGAAGACGAGGCAGCCACGGTGCTTCGCTACATTCGCCGCCCCGACGAGGTCGATGCCGAGCTCAGATCGATCAAGGAAACGGCTCAAGTCGAGAAGCGGACGGCAGGCAACACCTCACTGGCAACGTTGTTCGACAGCAAGTACCGGTATCTCGTCATTGCGGGGGTCGGTGTCGCCGCGTTCCAGCAGCTCCAAGGTGCCAACGCGATCTTCTATTACATCCCTTTGATCGTGGAAAAAGCCACCGGCAATTCGGCAAGTTCGGCGCTGCTGTGGCCCATCATCCAGGGCGTGATCCTCGTGCTCGGCTCCTTGCTGTTCCTGGTGATCGCGGACAAGTTCAACCGACGCCTGTTGCTGACCGTGGGCGGCACGATCATGGGTGTGTCCTTCCTTCTGCCCGCGATACTCAATACCGTGATGGAGGACGCGAACCCGATGATGATCGTGGTGTTCTTGAGCATCTACGTGGCCGCCTATTCGTTCACGTGGGCCCCACTCACCTGGGTGATCGTTGGAGAGATCTTCCCAATGGCGATTCGCGGCAGGGCCTCTGGTATCGCATCGTCCTTCAATTGGATCGGATCGTTCGCTGTCGGTCTCTTGTTCCCGATCATGACCGCATTGATGAGCCAGGACGCGGTGTTCGCGATCTTCGGTGCCATCTGCATTCTTGGTGTCATCTTCATCCGGACTCGTGTTCCCGAAACTCGTGGCCGCACGCTGGAGGACATCGAAACCAAAAGTATTCCGACCCAGAATGTTTTCGCTTCTCAGGAGAGGAGCCGGTGAATCAGGTGACTCAGGTCAGCCACGATTCGCGGTCGGCGGAGCCCGCGAGAGTGCGGTAACGCACGGCGCGGGCCTTCATACTGCATCCGCGTTCGCTCGCGCCGGATCGTTGCGGATCGGGGCGCGATCGAACATCTGCCACTCGTATTCGAAGAGGTAGTTGTGACTGTTGCCGCCCAGGTTCCATCGCTCGTTCGAGAACGACACCTTGATGAAGGATCGGTTGTCTCCTGGAGCTGGGATCTCAGGCGCCGTATGGATGACGGACGAGTCCAGGCGCATGAGCACCCGGTCGCCGTAGGTCACCAGGCGGATGTCGTCGTTGCTGCGGACCTGCTCCTCGAACTGTTCGGTCGAGCGGACGTGGTCGTCGCTGATCTGCTCGAATGGCCCCTCGGCGAACACGGTTGGGAAACGGTCAGTCCAGACGTAGTTGATGTCGGATTTGCCGAACGCGTCGGAGTGCCAGCCGGGTCGGTTCAGCGGGTTGCCCGGGGTGGCCCACCCGCGGCGCGCGGTGAGATAGATGTAGTCCCACCGATTGTTCCGCTCCTCCTCGATCGCGATCGCGCGTGCGATCATCTCCGATGCGAACCCTAGCCGGCGGGGAACGCGCACGTCCCAGACCCCGTTCCCTTCCGGCATCCGGATCGGGAGATACATGTAGTGCATGTACTCCTCGAACTCCGGCTCGAAAACCCCCACGATCTCAGGAGGGTGTCCGTACACGTTCACAGGACGCCTCCGTGCTCACGTGGCGCTCGCACCCGTCCACCATTCGCCGTCCCACACTCAACCTCCCGGCCGGGTTCCTCGCTTCGTACGTACCAGCCAGCGCGAATCTCCATGCACCAAGACTGGCAGAGGCCGATGGCTTCATAGCGACTCCGACCATCCCCGCTTCAGGGGGTGGGCCGCCTATGATCGGTGGACTAGACCAGGCGCACCCGACAGCACACTGCGCGCTGCCAGAACGGGCTTGCTGGCAACCCCTCGGCCCGCGTTGGGAGAAGGCGCTGCTCACACTCGAACACTGATCGTCATGACGACGCGGCCTAGCTACCGTGGTCTGTGAGAAGGAAGTCACAAGTGCGCTTAATTCCCCCTCGACTATGTGCTGACGGTCAAGGGCCCCTCATCAGGGGTGGGGATCTCGAAGTTATCGAAGTAGGCGGCCGCCAAATGATCGGGCAGCTGAACGTCATTCGCTTCTTGTCCCGCTCGAGCACAGACACGAGCCAGGACCACACTTCGTGGCGTCGCGAAATAGAACGTCTCCGGCTCGACACTCAACGGACGGATGATGGCACGGTATTCCTCGCGCATGCGCCGCGACCAAAAGGAATAATCCAGCACCACATCTGAGCGGGTCATCACGAGGTCGAGAAGCTTCTGCACCAGGTGGCTTTCGATCTCGCGCCTGACATCCTCGGCCAAGGGTTGGGAACGAATTCCCAGGCGCCAAGCCTCCTCGTCGAAGGACAGCCGTGACATGCCGCCGGACTCTAGTTGGCGAGCAACCGTGGACTTGCCCGACCCAGCCGGGCCACACATGAAGATGACACGGGTCATGCCGTCGATCCTATGTCGTCCACCCCACTCCTCAGAGGCGCAATACGTCCGAGCGCCTAGGCGAGCCAGTGCCGCGGCCGATTGAGGACAGCCGGCAGGACGGTAGTGTCGTCGCCCTGAGCTGCATCGACTTGTAATTGTGTGAGAAACAGAGCACTCGATAGGTCCGCACCCTCGAGCCGCGCGTCGCGCAAATCCGCACCGAGCAAGTCGACCCCCGCCAGATCGCCTCGTCGAAGATCCGCGGCGATGAGGTAGGCGCCGCGGAGATCAGCTCCGCACAGACGAATCGATCGCAAGTCGCGGCCGACCAGGTCCGCTGACGGATGCAGGTCGTCGCTCACGTCGGCTTCGGCACCGGCGGCATAGCCGCCGCGCGCCTCCTCGCTCACATCGATCAACGCTTGCCGGACCTCTAAGCGAATCCGATCGACATCAGTCGCGAGTATCTCTGACGCATCGCCGTCCAGGGTTCGCAGGATTTCGCGTCGAAGTTGGGCCACCGGCCCTGAGAGCTCCGAGGCGGTTGCCCGTTCGGCGGCTTCGGCGAGGTACCAAAGCATCTCGTGCAGCTGCCGGACGACGGCAAAAGTACTGAACATCTCGGCGCTCGTGTCGGTGCGTTCCCTCCAGCTTGTTCCGCCAAACAGTTTCTGCGACACGTATTGGCCCGCACCGAAGCAATCGAATACGGTGCACCCGCGAAAGCCTCGTGCTCTCAAGGAGTGGTGGATGGAGCAGGAAAAATCGTCTGCCAAATTCAGGCACGGGGTTCCCGCCGGCTTGTTGATCGGAAAGTCGGCGGACCTTTGAAAGCCGAAAGCTGTGCAGCAAAGTGCGAAGCAATCAGCGCAATTCGCGCGGAGGGTTGAGCGGTCGTCAGTGCTCGCGTCGGAAGAGTCGGTGGACGTCATGAGTGAACGGTCTTTCTAAGGTGGTTTCGAGAGGGGGCCAGGGTGCAGGGGAACTCCGCAAGGAGCTCCCCTTCCGGGCGCACGAAATCACCGTCCCTCGTTCGAGGAGCGAACTGGTGTCGCTGAAAGGTCTCTGGGTCACAGAGAGAAAGAAAGTATCACTGAGGACAGGCTAACGCGTTGCGCCCTTGGCGGAGACGCGGACGCCGGTAAGCCGATCGTCCATGACGGGCTGCTGCATCGAATGGGGACATATGACAAGCCCGCTTGACACAAACCAGATAGTAAAGCACGCTTGTCATATGGAATCCCAGGTAAGAGCAAGGCGTCAAGCCGCTGGCCTCTCCCAGGCCGCCCTTGGCGAAGCCTTGGGGGTTTCTCGTCAGACCATCAACGCCATCGAAACAGGGCGTTACGATCCGTCGCTAAGTCTTGCCGTTCGCGTAGCCCGTTTCTTCGAGTCCACCGTTGAGGAAGTGTTCCACATTGAATCCCACTAAGCGCTTGCCCATCTCGACCGTCAATATCGCCTTGGCCTTCACGCTCTTCGCGGGGGCGATCGCGACCGCTCTCACAAACAACTGGTTCGCCGCGTTTGTCTTCGTCGCCGGCGGCGCCGCGGGCCTCGGTGCTGCGCTTTACGCGCGCCGCCCGGAGTCTCGCGACATCACCCGGCTGAACGCCATCGAGTACCGAGACGAACGAGACCGCCTCCTGGCCAAGCAGGGGTTTGCCGCTGTCGGTGCCGCTGCCTTGATCCTCTCCTTCCTTGAGTTTGTGCTGGCCCTGGTTTTCAACCAGCTGGTTGCACTGGCCGCCGCACATGTGGTCGCCTTGTGCATCGTGTGGGGCATGGCCAACTCGATCGCCGTGCGGCGCAGTTAGACGCTGCCGAGGCGGTCAAGTCGGCACGCAGCGGGTCCTTAGACCCTCTCGCCACGGCGAATTCTCGTGAAAGAGTGCAGTTGCAACTCTTTACCGTCTGACCGCAGGCGTATCTGCGAGAGGGAATCCATGGCCGTCCCGAGCTCCAAGACAGACCTTGTGGCCGCGATCGGCACCACGTTCGCCCAGCTCGAAGCCGATCTCGATCGGATCCCACCGTCGCTCGTCTACGACCAGGTCCTTCCGGGGCATGCGAAAAACACCATGATGAGTCCTGCTGAACTGGTTTCCTACCTGATCGGCTGGAACGAGCAGGTCGCCACCTGGCACGCACGCCGCGCAGCCGGGCTACCCGATGAGCTGCCCGCCGCCGGCCTTAAATGGAACCAGCTTGGCTTGCTCGCCCAGCGCTACTACGACGCCTACCGCGACGAAACGTGGGACGAGCTCAGGGCCCACCTAGTCGGTGCCAAGGACAATCTCCTGGCACTCATCGAGGACTACACCGACGCCGAGCTGTACGGGCGCCCGTGGTACGGCAAATGGACCATGGGACGCATGATTTCGCTGAACTCATCCTCGCCCTACGTGAACGCCCGCGGACGCCTTCGTGCTTGGCTCCGGGCTGCACCCCTCACGCCCCCGAGCTAGGCGCCGGGCTCCTGCTTGGGCCGTTGAAACGCTTGTCCCAAGTCACAATGCACCAGCTCGGCATCAAATCCGGGGAGCGATACTACTGTGGCCGTATGTCTACAATCGATCCGCTGCCCGACCACCCCGCTCCGGATAACCCGTCCGGGAAGCTGATTCTCTTGCGCCACGGGGAGACGGAGTGGTCGAAGAGCGGCAAACACACTGGGCTCACGGATGTTCCGCTCACGGCCCGGGGAGAGGAACTTGCCCGCGGCGCGGGCAGGTTGGTGGCCGACTACGGTTTCTCGCTCGTGCTGACGTCGCCGCTGCAGCGTGCGCGACGCACTGCCGAGCTCGCGGGCCTGCATGCCGATGTCGATCCGCTACTCGTCGAATGGGACTACGGCGGGTACGAGGGGCGCACGACGCGCGACATCCGCAGCGAGCTCGGCTACAACTGGAGCGCATTCACCCACGGCGTGATTCGTGGTGACACGCCCGGTGAGACGGTCGAGGAGGTCGCCGCCCGCGCATCGCGGGTGCTCACGCGGGTACTGCCTGCGATGGTGGAGGGAGATGTCGCCCTGATCGCGCACGGCCATTTCCTGCGCATCCTGACCGCCGTGTACCTGAGATTGGCCCCTCGATTCGGTGCTCAAATCACGCTGGATGCTGGATCGGTCTCCGTGCTCAGCTACTACCGCGAGCAGCCGGCCATCTTGTCGTGGAACTACGGAGCCGAACTGCCCATGGAGCCATCGGAGTCCTAGCACGTTCCACCGAATCCACTGGTTGGGAACCGGTTTCCCGTTTGGGGGGCATGTTCGCCATACTTGCCAGATGGATTCTGTGAACGAGTGGCTGCTGACCTGGGGCGACAACCTGTGGACCTGGATCGTGTTGCCGGTCGTGGTGGGCCTGGGGATCTACTTCACCGTCCGCTCAGGGGTGGTGCAGTTCCGGCTCATTCCGGACATGTTCCGGACGCTGACCGATAAGACGCCCCAGACGGCGGCGGGTGAGCCGCAGTCGATCTCGGCATTCCAGGCCTTCACAATCTCGGCGGCGTCGCGAGTGGGGGTCGGCAATATCGCCGGTGTCGGCACGGCGATCGCGGTCGGAGGACCCGGGGCGGTGTTCTGGATGTGGATGATGGCGTTCGTTGGGGGAGCGTCGAGCTTCATCGAGTCCTCGCTGGCACAACTCTTCAAGGTGCGGGACGCCGAGGGCTTTCGCGGTGGGCCCGCCTATTACATGGAACGTGGACTCAAGGCCCGCTGGCTGGGCGTGTGGTTCGCGGTCATCCTCATCGTCTGTTTCCCATTCGCGTTCAGCTCGTTGCAGGCCAACACGATCTCGGCGACGGTGACCGCGAGCATCGGCGGGGATGTGCCCTGGCTGCCGTGGGCGATCGGCGTGGGGATCGCGGTACTGACCGGCCTCGTCGTCTTCGGTGGAGTCAGGCGGATCGCCCACGTCACCCAGGTGCTCGTGCCCATCATGGCGCTCGCGTATCTGCTGCTCGGGCTCGTGGTGGTGGCTCTGCATCTCGACCGAGTCGGCCCGGTCTTCGCCGAGATCTTCACGTCGGCGTGGGGGTTCAACGAGGTCGTCGGTGCCGCGTTCGGGTACATCATCCTCACCGGTGTCAAGCGCGGCATGTTTTCCAACGAGGCGGGCCTGGGGTCTGCGCCGAACGCGGCGGCGAGTGCCGCGGTCACCCATCCTGTGAAGCAGGGACTCGTGCAGACCCTCGGGGTCTACTTCGATACCTTCCTGGTGTGCTCCATCACGGCGTTCATCATCCTCGTGTCGGTACCCGACCTGGCGGGAGCAGAACGAGGGATCGGTCTCACTCAGGGCGCGCTGGTGGGCACTCTGGGCGCGTGGTCGAACATCGCGCTGAGTGTGATCATCTTCATGCTGGCGTTCTCCTCGATCCTCGGCAATTACTACTACGGCCAGTCGAACATCCAATTCATCACCAAGCGGCGCGGGGTGCTCACCGCGTACCGGGTGCTCGTCGTGGGCGCGGTGCTCGTGGGATCGGTATCGGGCGCCGACCTGATCTGGAACTTCGCGGACGGCGTCATGGGACTCATGGCACTCACGAATCTCATCGCCATCGGCCTGCTCTCCGGCATCGCGTTCCGGTTGCTCAAGGACTACACCCGCCAACGACGAGAAGGCCGCGACCCGGTGTTCACCCGCGCGCTCTTTCCCGACGTGGCCGGCATCGAATGCTGGGAGGACGAGTTCAGCGTCACCGGTCCGATCCGCGTGTACCCGACCGGCGGCCAGACCACCAAGCGCCGCGACGGCCTCCGCACGCCGCGATAGAGCCTGTGCGCCTCGTCAGCGCACGCGCTGGGCGGAGAACTGCATGCGCGGATGAGCGTAGAAGCTTTGCGCCTGCACGAGCTGCAATTCTCGCTCGCCCGACTGATACGTCAGCTCGATGAGATCGAACACGCTGGACGCGGTCCGTTCCAGCGCCACAGCCGCATCACCTGTCGCGCGGTAGTGCGCCGAGAAGAGTGCCGCGGTGACGTCACCCGATCCGTTCGCTTTGAAAGGCAAATGGGGAGTCTGCACGACCCACGCGCCCGCAGCATCCACTGCGAGCATCTCGATGGTGCCGGCCTCGCGGTCGGGCCGCTCCACACTCGTCACGAGCACGGTGCTCGGTCCCATGGCCCGGGCGAGGTCGACGGAGTCGAGGGTCGAGTCCATCGTCGATGGCTCGGTGCCGGTGAGGAATCCCAACTCGAACTGGTTCGGAGTGATGATGTCGGCCACGGGGACCACACGATCCCGCAGGAGGTGGGGGATCTCGGGCGCCACGAAGCACCCGGACTTCGCGTTGCCCATCACGGGGTCACACGCGTAGATGGCCGAGGGGTTCGCCGCTTTCACCCGCTGCACCGCATCCACGATGACGTCGCCGATCCCGGTGCCGCCTTGGTATCCCGAGAGCACCACGTCGATCTGGGGGAGCACGCCACGTTCCTCGATGCCGAGGATCACATCATGCACATCCTCGGGTGTGATGAGGGATCCGCGCCACGCGCCATACCCCGTGTGGTTGGAGAAGTTCACTGTGTTGACCGGGAGTACTTCGACCCCGATGCGCTGAAGTGGGAACACGGCCGCTGAGTTGCCAACGTGGCCGTGCGCGACGGCCGACTGAATCGAGAGAATCTTCACAACGTCAATCTTCCTCCCTTCGAACAGTCCGGGCCGCCGGGGAGCTCGTCGGTATGGCCGTTGATGGGAGGACTATCATCGCGCCATGGACAGTGAGGGCTCTGGCACGAGCGACGATCAACCAGCGACGGGCACGTCGGCACACGACGAGTCCGCCTGGACACTCCCGGATGCCATGACAGGCCGGGCCAGCCCCGCCAAAGCGGTGGTCGGCGACAAACCTGTGTTCGCTTACATCGCCAGCTTGCCGCAGCCACAGCGCGGCATAGCCGAAGCAGTCGACGCGCTGGCGGCCACGACGCTGCCCAACCTCCAGCGCTCCGTGAAGTGGGGCATGGCGTACTACGGCGTCGGCGACGGCTGGTGCTTCAGCTCCGGTGGCTTCGCCGGCCATGTGAAGCTCATGTTCATCAATGGCGCGGCGCTCGAGCCGGTACCGCCGGTGACGCCGGTAGGGAGGGGCAAGTCAACGCGGGGTGTGGAACTCGAGACCGTGGACGACCTCGACGAACACCAGATCGCGGCCTGGATGACACAAGTCACGTCGGTGCCGGGTCTGGGAGGCAAGAAGACTCACATTCCCAGCCCCGACGAGCCGTCCGTCCCGGAGCTCGAGGCCGACCAGACCATCGCGCCGCGTCCGGAGGAGGAGATCGCCGACGCTCTGCGGGCCGAGCCAGACCTTGAGGATCACAGCGAGCATCGAGTGAAGACACCCCCGGTTTCGGAGCGAAAGAGCCTGGATTGATCCTGGGGCTTGCACGACGCCCGCCCGCCGCAGGGAGGGGCCCCTAACCGAACGGAACTGCGCCGACGAGCACGCCGACGAGCAGCATCACCAGCGACACCACGCACGCTCGCCAGAGCACCTTCTTGTGGTGGTCGCCGAGGTTGACGTTGGCGAGCGAGACGAGCAGCAGGATGGCCGGCACCAGCGGGCTCTGCAGGTGAACAGGCTGACCGATGATCGAGGCGCGGGCCATCTCCACCGGGTCGATGCCGTAGGTCGCCGCGCTCTCGGCGAGCACGGGGAGGATGCCGAAGTAGAACGCGTCGTTGGACATGAAGAAGGTCATCGGAATGGAGAGCACTCCGGTGATGACCGCCAGGTACTCACCCATCGAGGCCGGCACGACCTGCACGACCCAGTCGGCCATGGCCGTCACCATTCCGGTGCCGTTCAGCACACCGACGAGAACGCCGGCGGCGAGCACCATCGAGACGACGCCGACGATGCTGGGGGCGTGCGCGACGATCTCGTCGGCCTGGCTGCGGAGCTTCGGAAAGTTGATCATCAGGGCCACGCCGGTGCCGACCATGAAGATGTAGGCCAGCGGCATGACATCCAGCACGAGCAGCACCATGACGGCGACGGTCAACGCGAAGTTCACCCAGATCAGCTTGGGCCGCAGCGTCGGGCGGTCCGCGCTCAGCATGGTGTCGGCCATCGCCGTGTCGCGCTCGTCCTCCATCGTCAGCTGCTTGGCCAGGGTCGCCCGGCCCGCCGGCATCCGCTGGCCCGGTCGCACCGTCAGGATGCCCGTGGTATCGAGTGTTGCGGCCGCTCCGGGCCGCACGTCTGTGCCGCGCACGATGCGGTTGCCGCCGAAGATACCGCGCAAGAAGGTCGGTGACGCCGTCGGTGCGGCATCCGCCTGCGCTGCGGGGGAGTACTCGAGCGAGCCGATGCGCTTGCGCTCGGCCAGCCCCAGGAACCAGGCGAACGCCAGCGCGATGATGAGGCCCGTCGCGAGGGAGGGCAGCATCGGCACGAAGATGTCGGTCGGTGACACGCCGAGAGCCGAGGCGGCCCGCACGGTGGGGCCACCCCACGGCACGATGTTGAGAGTGCCGTTCATCAGGCCGGCAACACAGGTGAGCACGACCGGGCTCATGCCCATCCGCAGGTAGATCGGCAGCATCGCCGAGGTGGTGATGATGAAGGTCGTCGACCCGTCGCCGTCGAGCGACACTGCGCCGGCCAGGATCGCCGTGCCCAGAACGACCTTGGCCGGGTCATTGCCGAGGAAGCGGGTGATGAACCGAATGAGTGGATCGAACAGCCCTACATCGATCATGATCCCGAAGAACATGATCGCGAACATGAGCAGCGCCGCCGTCGGAGCGAGATCCCCGATCGACTCGATGATCATGTCGCCGAGACCCAGACCGGCGCCGGCAAAGAGACCGAAAATCGTGGGGACGAGAATGAGGGCGACCATCGGCGTGAGCCGCCTGGTCATGATGAGCACCATGAAGGTGAGGATCATGGTGAATCCGAGGATGACAAGCACATCGACTCCTTTGTCTGAATTGTGCGGCCGAGTCGGGCGAATCCCACTCGGCGGTCATTGCCGAAGCGTATGACGATGAGTGTGAAGCTTAGGTAGGCCGCCGGCGCCACGCGCCGTAAGTCGCTTTGCTGCACGTATTTCGCATATCGTTAGTTCTGCGCATTGTGCTCGATGCGCCGCAAGGAGGCGAAGGTGCGGTTCTCGACGCAGATGCTGCTGTGGCAGCTCGCCTGCGTGACCGTCATCGTCGCGATCTGCACCGGTGTCTTCGTCGCCATCGGCGTGCAACAGCTCCGGGCCGAAGCCGAGACCTCCGCGCTGTCGATCGCACGCACGGTCGCCGCCGACTCCGATGTGCGCGCCGATGTCGCCCGCGCGTCTGCCGACACCGGAACGCCGACGAACGCGAGCCTCCGCGGCGGACCGCTCTCCGTTCTGGCGGCAGCCGCGGAGGCCAATACCGGCGCGCTGTTCATCGTGATCACCGATGATCACGGAATCCGGCTCGCACACCCCGGTCCGCAGCTGCTCGGAGCGGAGGTCAGCACAAGCTTCGCCGAAGCTCTGGCCGGACGCGAGACGGTGTCCTGGGAAGCCGGCACCCTCGGCGAGTCTGCTCGCGCCAAAGTGCCGGTTCGCGACCCCGTCACCGATGAACCGACCGGTGAGGTGAGCGTCGGGTTCGCCCCGAGCAGTGTCTTCAAAGAGCTTCCCCTCCTGCTCGGGGGCGTCGCGCTGGCCGCCGTCGTTGCCCTGGCACTGGGCGCTGTCGTGTCGTTCGTCCTCCGCCGCCGCCTCGAGCACCTCACCCTCGGCCTTCAGCCCGAAGAGCTGTCCGCGCTGGTCCAGAACCAGGCTGCGGTGCTCGACGGCGTCGGGGAAGGGGTGCTCGCGTGGGGCCCGGACGACGTCGTGACCGTCGCCAACACAACGGCCGCGCGATTGCTGGGCATCCCCGACCTGGTCGGACGCCGGATCCACGACCTCGCCCTGCCCGGGCCGGTGATCGCTGCCCTGGCCGGGGAGCGGAAGCTGTCGGCGACGGGTGGCCGGGGACCGGATGCGGCCGAACCGGTCGTGCTCGCCAACCATGTGGTCTACATCGACACCCACCCGGTGTCGCACGCGAATCGGGACCTGGGCCTGATCGCGGTGATCCGCGACCGGACCGACGTCGTGACCCTCACGGATCGCCTCGAAACCGTGGCGTCGATGACGGATGCTCTTCGGGTGCAGCGCCACGAGTTCGCGAACCGGCTGCACGTGACGGCCGGTCTGATGGATGCGGGCCGCGTGCCCGACGCACGGGACTACCTCGATGACGTGTTGGAGGCGTCCCGCACCGCCGGCGGTCCGTCCACCGGTGAGCACCTGACCGAGCCTTTCCTGGTGTCGCTTCTGGAGGCGAAGACCGCGCAAGCCGGTGAACGTGGCGTGCACCTGACCGTGGGGGCGGACTCGCTGGTGCGGGGAGTCGTCTCTCTGCCCGAGGATGTGGCCACCGTGCTCGCCAACCTCGTGGACAACGCCGTGAGCGCGGCTGTGTACGGTCAGCAGCCGCGCTGGGTAGACGTGGAGTTGCTCGACGACGCCGACACTCTCGTCATGACGGTGTCCGACTCCGGGCAGGGGGTGGCGAACGGCGCTCGCGTGTTCAGCGACGTTCCGCGAACCGACCTCGACCCGGACGCGGTGCATGGGCGGGGCATCGGTCTGCCGTTGGTCCGCGACATCGCCGCGCGTCTCGGCGGAGAGGTATGGCTTGCCGACGCCGGCGGTCACGACGGAAGCGGTGCCGTGTTCTGCGCCCGACTGCCCGGGGTCATGCGGGCACCGACCCGCCCCCGACAAGGAGAAGACTGATGCCCGATACGATTCACGTGCTCGTCGTCGACGACGACTTCCATGTCGGTGGCCTTCATCGCGACATCGTCGCGGCGCGCCCCGGCTATACCGCTCTTGAACCAGTGCGGGGAGTGCGCGCCGCCCGCGCGGCGATGCGTGATTTTCGGCCCGACCTCGTCCTCTGCGACGTTTACCTCCCCGACGGCGAAGGCATCGCCTTCGTCGCCGAGATCGACGTCGACGCGGTCATGATCAGTGCGGCGTCCGATGGCGCCACCGTCCGCCGTGCGTTCCGCGCGGGGGCGTTGGACTACCTCATCAAACCGTTCGAGCCCGCCAGGCTGAACGAGCGGCTGGATGCCTATCGCCGGTTTCGCAACCTGGTGGCAGAAGACCGCCAACTTGACCAGGACGCCATCGAACGGGCTCAGCGGGTGCTGCATGGCCGGGACGGGGGAGTGGCCTCCACCTCGCGTTCCACCACCGAGAAGCTGATTATTGAAATGCTCCAGGACGGCGAATCGTCCTCCAGCGTGATCGCCGGTCGCGCCGGTCTGTCTCGCGCGACGGCGCAGAGGCACCTCGCGGCGCTGGCAACCCGCGGTGAAGTCGAAGTGACCCTCCGCTACGGGTCGACGGGGCGCCCCGAGCACCAGTACAGCGTCCGACGCTGACCGTAGCGTTCGCAGGTCCGGTAGGGTGACGTTGTTCGTGAGTCCTGGGGAGGCCCGATGCGTCGTCGTCAAATTGTCATCGCAGCATCAGCACTGGTGGGTGCGCTGGCCATGTCCGGTTGCACCGGCTCTGAAACGGCCCCTTCCGCGGCGCAGCCCTCCGCGACATCCACTACCGACACCATGACGTGTACTGGGTTCAATGACGTTCTGACGATTACCTCGAACGCCGATGCTGGACTTCGCGACGGTCGGATTGCGGCCCAGGAACAAGAAGGTTGGTACCGGCTTGCCACGCGGGTACTGGATGGCGTGCCCACCAGCGGAGATGGCGCGGTCAGCGAAGCGGCCGACGCGCTGAAGAACGTTGCGCCGGCGATCGACCTAGGTGCCATGGGAACATCTGGAATCGGGTCCGCGGAATGGGTCAGTGCTCTCGAGGACATGTCGGACGCCTGCTCAGAGGCGAATGCCGAGACGGCCGTGGAGATGTTCACCGGCGGCTAGGCAAGCACTGGTCGATATTCCTGACACATCCGACAGGAAAAAAATTCTCGCACGGGTGTTGGACCTCGCGGCCGAAATCGAAGCGGACCGTCCGATCCGGCTCAGCAGGCCCGAGTGGTTGCGGGATTCGTTTTCGTCGCATATCATACAATCAAATGGTTGTATTAGAGTATTCCGATCAGGACGTAAACCGCCTCTTCCGCGCCCTCGCGGACGCGACGCGGCGGGATATCGTGCGGCGCACGCTGGTCGCCGATGTCTCGGTATCGCAGTTGGCGGATTCCTATGAAATGTCGTTCGCGGCAGTTCAGAAGCACGTTGCAGTGTTGGAGGAGGCCAGGCTCGTGACCAAAGAACCGCGTGGTCGTGAGCGGATGGTGCGGGGAAACCCCGACCGCATCCGCGAGGCGCAGCGCCTGCTCGACCGCTTCGAAGACCTCTGGCGGTCGCGCATCGACCGCCTCGACATCCTGCTCGCTGAAGACGACCCGGCTCCACCCGACACCTAAACGAAGGGAACATCATGCCCGTCACCACTGTCGAGAAAGACCTCGACCAGCTCACCATCACGATCGTCGCCGACTTCACGGCCCCACTCCGCCGGCTCTGGGATGCCTACACCGACCCGCGCCAGATCGAGCGGTTCTGGGGTCCACCGACCTATCCGGCCACGTTCCTCCGGCACGACGCCGTGGCCGGCGGACGCAGCGTCTATGCCATGACCGGGCCAGAAGGCGACGTGCACTACGGCTGCTGGGACTGGACCTCGGCCGACGCTCCGCACACGTTCGAGGTGCTCGACAGGTTCTCGGATGCGGCAGGAGTGCCGAACCCCGACCTCCCGACCACCCGGATGGACTTCGCGTTCGAGGAGACCAGCAGCGGCAGCCGCCTAACGACGACGTCGCGCTTCGACTCGCTCGAGCAGATGCAGCAGCTCATCGAAATGGGCATGCTCGAGGGCACCCGCGAGGCCATGGCCCAGATCGACCAGGTGCTGGCCGACCTGGCATCCTTCGCCGCCGAGCGCGGGGCGCAGGCGCAGATACTCAGCGACACCCAGGTGCGGGTGGCTCGGGTCATCCGCGGCACCGTCGACCAGGTGTGGCGTGCGCACAACGATGCCGCCCTCATGCAGCAATGGCTGCTCGGTCCGGACGGTTGGTCGATGCCCGTGTGCGAGATCGCGACCACCGTCGGCGACAGCTACCGCTACGAGTGGCAGCGGGATGGTGGCGACGAGCGATTCGGCTTCACCGGCGAGCTGCTCGAGTCGGAGGCGCCGTACCGCGCGGTCACGACCGAAGCGATGATCGGGATGGACTTCCCGCCAACGCTCAACGAGCTGACCCTCACGGAAGTGGAGGGCGGAACCCTGCTCGCACTCGTCATCACCTACGCCAACGCTGAGCAGCGTGACGCGGTTCTGGCGACCGGCATGACCGACGGCATGGAGACCAGCTACCGGCGCCTCGAGGGGCTGTTGCAGCCGACGCTGGCCTAGCCGGCTAGCGCGCCCGGCCGGCTTCGACTCTCCTGCGTGAGACCCGCGTGATAAGGGGCAAGGACGAACAGGCCGACCTCGAGGTTGTGGCCTCGCCTCAGTGCGCGGCGCTCTCCGGCTGGTTTCGCTTGAGCAGGCGCGACACGCCGAGAACGATTCCGACAACGATCATGCCCAGAATGACCCCGAACACGGCCGACATCGCCGTGTCGGTGACCCAGACGATGACGGGTCCAGCGGCTTCGACAGCGTGCGTCACGGCGTGCAGCACATCGTAGGGGCCGTGCCAGAAGGTCTCGGCCAGGTTGGTGATCACCAGGTGACCACCCACCCACAGCATGGCGACGGTTCCGATGATGCTGATCACCTTGAACACGGCGGGCATCGCTGCCACGATGCGGGCGCCGGTGCGGCGCACCTGGCGTGCGGAGTTCTTCATCATGGACAGCCCGATGTCGTCGATCTTCACCAACAGCGCGACAGCACCGTAGACGAGCAGCGTCATGCCAAGGCCGATGACCACCAGAGCGCCGAGCGTCATCCAGATGCCGAAGTCAGGGTCGAGACTTGCCAGGGCGATGAGCATGATCTCGGTGCTGAGGATGAGGTCGGTGCGGATGGCGCCGAAGACCAGCTTCTTCTCGTCCCGCGATTCAGTCTCGGCGACGGCGTGATGCACGCCGAACCACTCGGTGACCTTCTCCGCACCCTCGAAGCACAGGTAGGTGCCGCCGAGGATCAACAGGAACGGCAACACCCAGGGCGCGAATGCGGAGAGCAGAAGCGCAAGGGGGATGATGATGACGAACTTGTTGAACAGGCTGCCCAGGGCAATCCGCCAGACAACGTGCAGCTCCCGCGCCGGCGTCAGCCCTTGAACGTACTGCGGGGTGACGGCCGCGTCGTCGATGACGACGCCGGCGGTCTTAGCGCTCGCCTTGAGGGCGGCGGTAAGAATGTCATCGACTACGGCGAGCAAGCCGACCGACATCTGGTTCTCCTTGGATCGGGGTGTCGTCCTGGTGCAGGGCGACGGCAATGGAGTCCACATTACTGCGCAGCGGGGCGCCGGTGCGTCGAGTAATCGCCCGGGTACTCTGTGGGCATGTCATTGATGTGGGAAGAAGTCGTCATCGACAGCCGCGACCCGAAGGCGCTTGGGCTGTGGTGGCGAGACGCTTTGGGCTGGGTTGTGGTGGGCGAGAACGACGATGAGTTGGAGATCGCACCCGCGGAGGGAGCCCATCCCACGCTGCTGTTCGCCGCCGTTCCCGAAGAGAAGAACGTGAAGAACCGCCTGCACCTGGACTTCGTCCCCGACCACCAGACGACAGAGGTCGAGCGGCTGATCGCGCTAGGTGCGAGCCGTACCGACGTCGGCCAGGATGGTGCTTCCTGGGTAGTCCTCGCCGACCCCGAGGGCAACGAATTCTGCGTACTCGCCGCCCGTCCTTCCTAACTCACGGGCGGGACGGCGACACCGGCGCTCCGGGAAGCCAGCACCGCACCGCATCACGATACCGGCGGAATTCGGCGCCGAAGCGCTGTTCGAGGTCGGCCTCTTCGTGCGGCCTGATGGCGTAGTTCCAGAGCAGCGAGCCGGCGACCGCATAGACAAGGACCAGCCACGACGAGAGGATGAGGCCGACCGCAACACCCTGCACGATGCCGGAGACCGCCATCGGGTTGCGCACCCAGCGGTACGGTCCGGCGATGACCAGGCTGTTCGGCATCGCCGAGGGCAACGGTGTGCCGTCTCCCAGCGTCGACATCACGATGGCCGACCAGATGCCCAGAGCACTGGCGGCCATCAACACGGCTACGCCGAGGGGGACGGTGAACGCCGGGAACTGCAGGGCGATTGCCCAGCGGCGCTCGAGGACCGCGGCGATGAGCGGGATCACCACGAGGAACAGGCCCCAGAAGACCGCTATCTGCGAGAAGGTCGAGACCACGTGGGACGCCGCGGCAGAGCGCACGGCGGCGGGCCGGAAGGCGAACGGGCCCCGAATCATCCACTCGGTGGGGATGCGCCCGAGTGCCACGAGGCACAGCGCGAACGCGGACCCGGCGGTGGCCGCCGCCATGATGGCCACGCCCCAGCCGGCTTCGGTGGTGACCGTGGCATACCCCGCGAGCGCGATGGCGACGATGCCGGTCCACGCAGTGCTCACCACCGCGGCGCCCCGCACGCCCAGCGCCGCCAGCGCCGAGGCTCCGACGAAGAGAGGGATGTCGACGGCGGCGACAAGGATCGGGTTGAGGCCGCCGAGGGTCACGTCGCGCACCGGGGGAGACGCGAACACGGCGAACCACCACGCGGCACCGGTAATCGCCTGCACGGCGAAATATGTTCGACCCCATCGCATGTGCTCACCCTAACGGCGGGCCGGCATCAACCGCCGACGGCCCGAGACCTCAGTGGATGACCGCGAGCAGCACGCCGACGGCCACGAAGAGCACGCCGAAGACCCGGTTCACCACCAGCTGACCCCGAGCGTCGCGGGTGAATCGCTGGAATGAGCGCGCCGCAACGGCGAAGAAGAACCACATCACCAGAATGTCGATCACAACGACGGTGGCGGCCACGATCAGGTACTGGGCCGGCAACGGCCGATCGACCCGGATGAACTGGGGCAGGAACGCCAAGAAGAACACGATCGCCTTGGGGTTGAGCATGTTCACCCACAGCCCGCGTCGGAACATCGACGAACGCGGCTCATCGCTCAAAGCTCTGGTCTGTTCGGAATCGAGCTCCGGCTTCGCCAGAAACTGCCGGACGCCCAGGTAAACCAGGTAGGCGGCACCGGCGTAACGAATGACGTTGAACGCGAGCGGCGAACTGGCCACGAGCAGACCCACACCGAGTGCCACGATCACGATGTGGATGAGCAACGCGGCCTGCTGGCCGAGGATGCCCCAGATCGAACGGCGAAAGCCCGCATTCAGGGCGTTGCTCATGGTGTTGATGGCCCCCGCGCCAGGCGTGAAGCTGATCAAGGCGCCCGCGCCGACAAGGGCCACCCACAGGGAGAACTGCATCCGACCATCCTAGATTCTGCGCTTATGCGAGAGTTCGCTGAGAGTCGAGTCTGACACCCTCCGATCCCTATCGGTTGCCCGCGCCTGACTATATCGTTGAGTATCGTTAGCGATTCACTGAGGAGGTCATCATGGGCAATTCATTCCCCACTGGCGGGTTCGGCGGCGGCAATCCCGTCGACGGCATGTGGCAAGCGATGGAGCAGCTGCGCTCCAAGTTCGAGAAGCGCGCGGGCACCCGCATGGGCCGCGGTGACGTGCGTGCTGCGGTTCTCGCTCTGCTCGTCGAACAGCCGATGCACGGCTACCAGATCATCCACGAAATCGAGGAACGCAGCGGCGGCTCCTGGAAGCCCAGCGCCGGCTCGGTGTACCCGACGCTGCAGCTGTTGGCCGACGAGGGTCTTATCAGCGCGGAGGAGTCCAACGGTCGCAAGACCTACTCGCTCACCGACGCGGGCCGCGCCGAGGCCACCACCTCTGCCGGCCAGGCGCCGTGGGCGCCGGAGACCGAGGCGGAGGACGCCAAGTTCACCGCTCTGCCCAAGGCCGGATTCGAGCTCGCGCAGGCCGCCGCCCAGGTCGGTCGCACCGGCACCCCGGAGCAGATCCAGCAGGCTGTTGCGGCCATCGACGAGGCACGTCGCCGGATTTACTCAATCCTCGCCCAGGACTAGCGGGTGACGCCGGGTCGCCGGGTCCGAATGCGCGTGAACCCCGGCGCGGGGGACACCCGTGCGCGGTACCGCCGCATCCTTCGATTCGCCGGCTGGAACCTCGCCGTCACGTGGTTCTACGAGCTGCTGCTGCCGCGCATCGGGCTCGCGCGGGTCGCCGAGCGCACCCGCGCCAAGCGGATGCGCCGCTTCGCGCAACGCTTCCACGTGCTCGCCGTGGACCTGGGCGGGCTGATGATCAAGGTCGGCCAGTTCCTGTCGTCCCGGCTGGACGTGTTGCCGCCTGAGATCACGACCGAACTCGAGGGACTGCAGGACGAGGTGCCGCCGGTTGCCTTCCCGGCGATCCGGGCGCTCGCCGAGGCTGAGCTGGGCATGCCGTTGGAACGGGCGTTCGCGTGGGTCGACGAGACGCCGGTGGCGGCGGCATCGCTCGGTCAGGCTCATCGTGCGCGGCTCGCCCCGCTCGATGCCGCCGACACCGGCCTGCACGGTGTGGTGATCAAGGTTCAACGGCCCGGCATCGACGCCATTGTCGACGTCGACCTGGCGGCGTTACGCAGAGTGAGCGGCTGGCTCAGCCACGTGCGCCTCGTCTCCGACCGGGTGGATGCGCCGGCGCTGATCGAGGAATTCGCGCTGACCTGCCTCGAGGAGATCGACTACCTGCACGAGGCCACCAGCGCCGTGCGGTTCGCGGAGGACTTCGCCGACGACGAGCGGGTGAGCGTGCCTGAGATCGTCTGGGAGCGCACCACCCGACGCGTGCTCACTCTCGAGGACGTGACGGCGATCAAGATCACTGACACGGATGCGCTGGACGCGGCGGGCATCGACCCGGCGCAGGTGGCTCCGGTCTTCGCCGCCGTGATGTTCGACCAGCTGTTCACCAACGGGTTCTTCCACGCCGACCCGCACCCGGGCAACATCTTCGTCACCCCGATGCCGGACGATCCGAGCGGCCGCGGCTGGAGACTGACGTTCATCGACTTCGGCATGATGGGTGAGGTCCCCACGAGCACCCGCCGCGGACTGCGGAAGATGCTCATCGCGGCCGCCTCGCGCGACGGCACGGGCATGGTCAATGCGGCCCGCGACCTGGGCGTGCTGCTGCCCTCGGCCGAAACCTCCGAGCTGGAGAAGGCGATGAAGCAGCTCTTCGCCCGCTTCGGCGGCATGGGCTTCGCTGAGCTGCGCGAGGTAGACCCGCGGGAGTTCCGCGACTTCGCCATCCAGTTCGGGGATGTCGTGCGGGCGCTGCCGTTCCAGCTGCCGGAGAACTTTCTGCTGATCATCCGGGCGATGTCGCTCACTTCCGGGGTCTGCAGTTCGCTGAACCCCGCGTTCAACCTCTGGGATTCGGTGGAGCCCTACGCGTCGCAGTTAATCCGCGACGAGGGCGGCAACGTGGTGCAGGACTTCGGCAAACAGGCGCTGGAGAACGCCGGTATCGCCTGGGCAATGCCGAAGCGGTTGGACGCGATCGTCACCCGCCTCGGGGACGGCACTGTGGCGGTGACGAGCCCGGGCCTCGAGCGGCGGGTCGCGCGCCTGGAGCGCACCGCCGGCCGAGTGGTGTCGGCGGTGCTGTTCGGAGCCCTGCTCATCGCCGGCGCGGTGCTCCGCGGTGACGATGCGGTTCTCGGCGCAGTCCTGATGATCGGGTCGGTCATTCCGCTGCTGCACGCCCTGTTCGCGGGGCGTAGATAGGATCTGCGCATGTCAGGGCCACTGCTCTATCTGAGTTTTCCCGGTACGGCGCGTGAAGCTCTCGGCTTCTACGCGGATGTGTTCGGTGGCGAGCTCACTCTGCACACCTACCAGGACTTTGGGCGGAGTGACGGCCCCGAGGACGCCATAGCCCACGGAGTTCTCAGCGGCAGGGTCGCTCTCGCCGGCTCCGACGCAGCCGAGAGCGAGAAGAGCTTTCGGATCGAGGGCGCCAGCCTCGCCCTTCTGGGCACTGCCGAACCAGCGGTTCTCCACGACTGGTTCGACAAACTGTCGGTCGGCGGCAGGATAGTTGATCCCCTCGCCCCCAAGCCGTGGGGCGCGTCCGACGGCCAGGTCATCGACCGGCACGGACTGCACTGGCTCATCGGGTACGAACTCTGAACCCGATCCCCACGGCTCAGCTGCGGTGGTAGCTTCCAGGTGACGGCAGGTGCCACACGTGCAGTGCGGCTGCACTCGCACCAGGCCGGCAGCGCGTGGAATCGAGTCCGGAAGAAGACCGCCCAAGCCCAGGACCGCTGCGGCTGATCGATCGGTGTCGAGCGGCGCTAACCGGGCTGCCGCCGGCTCGACTCGCAACTCGAAGCCGGCTGTCGTCAGGTCTTCTGGCGGCTGACCATCTCGGTGATCCAGATGGGTGCGAACGGTGAGGTGCAGCCAGGGGGAGTCGGGTAGTCCTTGAGTACCTCCAGGCGCTCGCCGATGGCCAGGGCGCGAGCGCGGTGCTCGGGATGCTCGATCCCGATCTGCGCCAGGCAGTGGTTCATCGCCCACTGCAGGCGCTCCGGCGCATCCTTCATCTCGGCCTCGATGAGCTCGAGCAGCCCATCCAGGTCGAGGCCCTCGGGGGACTTGGCCACCCGCTCGGTGGTCAGCGCCCAACCGGCGCTGGCGACCACGGGGTCGGCGTCGGCGAACCAGAGCACGCGCAGCTCCTCGACGTGCGAGTTCTTCTTCACCACATAGTTCACGAGCCAGTCCTGCACCTTGGGTGTGCCGGCTTCGCGCAGCATGGCATCCAACTCATCCCGCTCGAACGCCTTCGGCCGGCAGATCAGCAGGGCGAGCAGACGCGCCGCGGTGTCCCCGGTAGCCCACAGCTCGCTGCCCAGCTCCGGCTGGGTCTTGAGCCGTTTGGCGACCGCGCGCAGCTTGGTGAGGTTCACCCCGTGGTCGTCACCGTGGTTGAGGTTCACCGCGCGGATCTGCGGGTCCTCGAGCGCGGCCAGCTCGGCCATCACCTCGGCCACTGCCGGGGTCACTGCCGATGTCGTCTGGACCATGGCGGTCTCCTTTCCATCGCGTGCTGTCAGCCTACGACCGGTGCCTCTCGAGTGGGACGTTGCGCACGGCGCCGAGTTTCACCGGGTTCATGATGAAGAAGATCCGGTCGATGCCGCGGGTGCTGACCCCAATGGCCCCGACGAGGAACGGCTCGCCATCCATTCGAAGCACGAAGGCGTCGGAGCCGTTGACTGCGGCGACATGGAGCTCGACATGCATCTGTAGTTTCTGAACCGTACCGAGAAGGAACCGTGCCACGTGGTCGGGACCTTCGACCGGCCGGCGCGCGGCGGTGACGTTCCCACCACCGTCCGAGTACAGGACGATGTCGTCGGCGAGCAGAGTCTGCAGGCCCTCCAGGTCGCCGGCTTGAGCGGCGGCGAGGAAGGAGCGAAGCAGGCGGTTCTTCTGCGCGACGGTTACGCGGTTATCGCTGTGCTCCTTGAGGTGCAGGCGGGCACGCCGGGCGAGCTGGCGGGCGTTGGCCTCCGTGGTCTCAACTACCGCGGCGATATCACCGAAGGTGTAACCGAAGGCCTCGTGGAGCAGATAGACGGCGCGCTCCTGTGGGGTCAGTCGTTCCATCAGTAACAGGAGCCCGACTTCGAGGGCCTCCGCGTTTTCCGCTCCCAGTTCGGGATCGGCGCCGGTAAACACCGGTTCCGGCAGCCACGGGCCGATGTAGGTCTCCCGACGCATGCGCGACGACGTCGCCACGTTGATCGTGAGGCGGGTCGTCATCGTCGTCAAAAATGCAGGATGGCTGCGGATGCCCGAGCGGTCGGTCGTCTGCCACTTGACCCAGGCGTCCTGCACGACATCCTCTGCTTCCACTGCGCTGCCGAGCATGCGGTATGCGATACCGAAAAGCCGGGGGCGCATCGACTCAAACCCGGCCGCCAGCTCATCCATTTCTGCTGCGGTAACGTCGCGACTGGGAACTCCCATCGGCATCCTCTGTTCGGTGCTGCTCGGTGTGCAATCCGGCATCAACTTACCGCTACGCCCTTTCCAATGGTGATTCGTGACGGGCCCCGCGCGAGTGCCGCCAGGTGTCACGTTTCGGCGGAGGCGGCGGTCATTACTTGTGACCCCGCCCGTTTTCGAGAAAGAGACCGCATGAGTACACGTTCCGAGCACAGGGTTGTCGTCATCGGGGCCGGCTATGCCGGAATCCTCGCGGCAAACCGGGTGCAAGCGTCCTTGACGGCTGCCGAGGGCCGCCGGGTGCGCGTCGCAATGGTGAATCCCCGCACCGACTTCATCGAACGCGTGCGCCTGCACGAAGTGGCCGCAGGGGTGCGCACGAGCGCCGCGATTCCACTGGACGATATGCTGCACGACCGCATCGAGATCGTCCTGGGCACGGTGCTGCGGATCGACGCTCCTGCCCGGGTGCTCTCCGTCGCGACCAGCGGTGGGATCACGAGCGAACCCTATGACACCCTGGTCTACGCCGTGGGGAGCACGGCCGCGCTCGGAGTACCCGGTGCGGACGAGTTCGCGCACCTGCTCAGCAACGCTGACGGGGCGGAGACCGCGCGCCTTGCGCTTGCCACCGGCCCGGACGGCCAGCGCATCGTCGTGGTCGGGGGCGGGGCGACGGGTGTGGAGGCCGCCGCTGAGTTCGCGGAACAGCACCCGACAGCGTCGGTCACCCTGGTGTCGAGAGGCGCCGTGCTCGCGCATCTCCCCGCGGCCTCCCGCAAGTCCGTCCTCCGTTCGCTGAATAGGCTCGGAGTCAACGTGATGGAGGGGAGCGGCGCCAGCCGGGTCCAGGCCGATGCCGTTGAACTCCTTGACGGCACGCTTCTTCCCAGCGACGTCACCGTCTGGACCGCCTCTTTCGCCGTCCCCGACCTAGCCCGACGCAGCGGGCTCGACGTCGACCCGATCGGCCGGTTGCTGGTCGACGAGGAACTCCGTGCGCTTGCGTACCCTGAAATCTTCGGAGCCGGCGACGCCGTGCACCCGCCGTCGTCCGTGGGTTCTCACCTGCGGATGGGCTGCGCCATCGCCATGCCCCTTGGCGGCCACGCGGCGGACAACGTTCTGGCAGTTCTGCGCGGTGGGAGCCTGACGAAGCTCGATGTCGGTTTCAGCGCTCAGTGCATCAGCATCGGCCGGAAGAGGGCGATCATCCAGCTCCTCACTAAGGCGGACCGGCCTCGGGCGATTCGCATCACCGGCCGGGCCGGGGCGTTGGTGAAGGAATTCGTCTGCGCATACCTCGCGACCGGTTCGCCCCGACGAGAGCGGACCCGACCCGGATCGTTGATGCTGGCCTCTGGCCCGAAGAGGATGCCCGTCGACCTCAGGAACTAGTCCCGTGCGCAAGGTTGGTGCGCCGTCGGGCCAACCGGGGACTCGGCGGCGGTCGGGACCAGTCGCGGTCTGCTTGGCGCAACCTCGGACAAAGCCGCCTGAAACCCTGTGCTTCCGCTCTTACCTCACGACTCGACCGGGCCTCCTGTTGGCGATGACGGTACACGCGGTGGTGGGGTTTTGACACCGGCCGGTCCATGTCGGCGTCGGCGGAGAGCACCACTGCACCTCGTATGGCCCGTTGCGCCCTCTACAGCAGGTGCACCCGGCCATACAGGGCGCAGTGAGCGCCAACGAGCTCACGAAACCACTACTCGGGGGCTGGCCCGCCGGTCGGGGGAGCCGGCGCGAAGCGCTGATGGCCGAGCACGGCCAGGAGCGCCAGCTTCTCGGCGGCCTCGCTCCGCGGCGCCGCGGTGAGGATGAGCAACGCCTGACCACGGTCCTCGGTGAGGAGCGTCTGGCAGTCGAGTTCAATCGGACCCAGTTCCGGGTGGATCAGCGTCTTGTGGTCCTGGAAGCGGGTGGCCACATCCTGCAGTTCCCAGATTTCGGTGAATTCTGCGCTCACCCGGCTCAGCTCTCGCACCAACGCACCCGCTCGTGAGCGCTGGCCCGCCGCTCCGAAGGCCGCAGGGAGGCCGGCCACCTGGGCCCGGCTCTGCCGCTGCCGGTCGGCAAACGGGTAGATCTCCCGATCGGTGGGGTCGGTGAACCACCGGTAGACGCTGCTGCGAGCCAGCCCGGTGTGCCGGGAGTGGTCGCCGAGAAGCGCCGCGCCCAGCCAGTTCTGCGCCAGAGTCTCACCGAGGCTGGAAAGGATCAACGCCGGGGTCTCCTCGAGCCGGTCGAAGACCCGCATCAGGGAGGGGGCAACGTGCGTGTCCAGTGGCGTGCGCGCCGGCACGTTGTGGTCGGCGAGGCGGTACAGGTAATCCCGCTCGTCGTTGCTCAGGCGCAGCGCCCGGGCCAGGGCCGCCAACATCTGTTCGGATGGTTGCGGGCTGCGGGCCTGCTCCATCCGCACGTAGTAGTCCGCGGACATCCCGGCCAACGCGGCGACCTCCTCGCGGCGTAACCCGGGGACCAATCGACGCGGCCCAGCGGGGAGGCCGACGTCCTCAGGGCGGAGCCCGCTCCGGCGGGAGCGGAGAAAATCGGCGAGAGCAGGTTGGTCCATGCGTCCATCATCCGCCACCGACGCGCCGCTCTCCAGGGACCGGCAGTCCTACGACAACGGCTCCTCTCCCGCATCCGGTCGCCGCCGCACACACTCGAGTCATGAACATCACCGGAAACACCATTTTCATCCCCGGCGCCACCTCGGGCATCGGACTCGCCCTGGCCCTGCGATTGCGGGCCGCCGGCAATACCGTCGTGATCGGCGGGCGGCGCACCGACGTGTTGCAGCGCCTCGCCGCCGAGCACGGGCTGTCCGGCGTCACCATCGACACCACCGACCCCGCCTCCGTGCTGGCCGCCCGCGACCAGATTCTGGCCGAGCACAGCGACCTGAACGTACTCATCGCCATGGCCGGGGTGATGAACGCCGAGGATGTGCGCGGTGCTGGTTTCCTGGCCGTAGCTGAACGCATCGTGGAGACCAACATCAACGGGCCGCTGCGGCTGGTCGCCGCATTCATCGAGCACCTGCAGACCCGCCCAGACGCCACCCTGATGACGGTCTCGTCAGGGCTCGCCTTCACCCCGCTGGCCTTTACCCCCACCTACAACGGCACCAAGGCCTTCATCCACCAGTACAGCGAGACCATTCGGATGCAGCTGGCCGGAACATCCGTGCAGCTCATTGAGCTCGTTCCGCCGGCCGTGCAGACCGAACTGATGGCCGGCAACTCGGTGAACGAGCACTTCATGCCTCTGGACGCCTTCGCCGACGAGGTTATGGCTCTTCTGGAAGCGCAGCCCGACGCGCAGGAGATTCTCGTTGATACCGTGAAGTTCCTGCGGTTCGCGGAGGTCGAGGGGCGCTACGCCGCCACCATTGCGGCGCTGAACCCCGCCGCGTGACAGGGCAGGCGGCTCACTGCACCTCCTACGGGCGGCCGCGCCCGCTATAGCGGTAGCGGTCGCCGACAGGGGGCGCAGTGAGCGCCGCGCACGCCCCGGACAAGGCCCAGCGATGGATGCGCCGGGTCAGGCGGAGATCGCGAGGTCTTGAGTGATGCTCGGCGAATCGCCGGCGTAGACCGGCTCAACTCGGGGCGGCACCTCTGAGCGCGCGGATGATCTGCGCGAGCGCCAACCCGGCGGCCGCCACCACGGGCACGGTTACCACCATCAGGGCGATTCGGTTGGGCCGGAATTCCAGCCCGTCGGGTCCGCCGACATAGGCGCCGATCGGCACCGCGTAGCCGCCGCCACCACCGCCGCTGCCTTCCCCGACGCCCATGCCGGCTGGGCCGAAGCCGCCGTCGGGCATCTCGCTGGAGCCCTCGCCGCCGCCGAAGCCGAAGCCGACGAGCGCGACGGGGATCAGGTCGTGCCCGCCCAGCGTGGTCTTCTCGCCGTACGCCAGTTTCGCACCCCAGGAGGGCACCGATTCCGCTAGTTTCTCGATGAGGTTCGCCATGGAGCGACCGTACGCGGGTTTGCGCCGATCGGATAGCTGCCACCTGCCGGTAGGCTGCGAGTGCCCAGGCAGGGCGGAGCGGGCCGTGACGAGCACAGATGAGAAAAGAGCCGACCGTGGGGGAGAAAACGGCAGTGAAGAGTGGGGCATTCCGGCGCGAGACCTGGTTTCTCATCGCGGCAATCGGGTTGCTGCTGAGCCCGGCCCTCTTCGACCTGCGCTGGCTGCGAGACGCCACCGCGGACTTCGGCAATTCCCGGGACGCGCTGTACGGCGTTGTCGGTGCGTTCGTGACGGCCGGCCTCGTCAATTCGTGGAGCAAGAGACGTGCCGAGACGCGGGACAGGCTGCGCTACGACGGGATGTCGAAGGTGGCGTTTCGCAGTCTCGCCCAGACCGTGAACGATGTGGGACGGATGCTCCTCGCCCCTGTAGTCGGAGCCGATCTCTATGCCGCTGGTATTCCCGGGTTCACCCCGGAGCATCATGAGGAGAATCTGGCGAATCTCCGCGCCCTGTCGATACAGCCCGACTTCGCGCCGAAAAGCGGCGTCTGGGACGACGCCGTGAGTCGTGACAAGGTGACGGCGAACCTGATGGCGCTCTGTGCGCAACGTGGGTTCCCGCAACACATGTTTCGCACCACATCGGCTGCCCGGCGGCGCCTGCAAACGGCCATGGCTGATTGGGCGCCCGTGATGGTGGCCGTGCCGGGAGCGAACGAACACCTGGCCCGTGGCTGGCCGCTGGCGGACCAGATCGTTCTGTTGCTCGAGTCCTGGCGCCACCTGATGACGGCAGACGCATCGGCTACCGTCTCCCAGAGCGACCTCGACCGGGTGGCAGAGGACTACGCCGAGACAATTCGCCAGTACCAAGCCTGGATCCAGGAGCTGATTCCGTTGGCCGGCCTGCCCGCTCGCTGACGGCCCACCGCGCGCCGATACTCGTTGACACGCCGGTGACGTTTCATCGGCGACCGCATCGCCGACCTCCTCGGCCGCATGACGGTGGAGGAAAAGGTGGGGCCCTGCTAGGCGTCGTGGGCACCGGGGAGGTGGCGTCGGCGGCGGGACATCGTCGCCTGCACCGCCTCTGCTGCGCCCGGATGTTGCGCACTGTGCGCCGTGTACCAGCGGTGGTAGGCGGCGACCAGCGGAACCGACGTGAGGCCGTGCAGGATCACGCTCAGCGCAACGGTGACGAAAACCGTCGTGAGCACGACGTCCCCCTCGGGCACACCACGCTCGAAGGCGAGAAGCGCGAACACCAGCGAAGCCAGCCCGCGCGGACCGAACCAGCCGATGAACGCCACCGTGGGCCGTTTCAGCCCCTGACCGGCGAGGGCGATCGTGACCGGAATCATCCGTACCAGCGTCAGGCTGAGCGCGGCGTAGAGGACGACCTGCCAGGTGATGTACGGGAAGGCCAGGGTGAGGGCCAGCGCGCCGAACCCGATCCAGGTGACGGCGGCGAGGAAGCCGCCAGAGTCCTCGGCCAGCAAGGTGACGGCCGACCCGCGCGTGCCGGAGAACCTGCCGAACACGAGGCCGCCCACGAAGGCGGCGATGAATCCGCTGCCACCGAGCGTCACGGCGATGGTGAACGCCAGCAGCGCCGCCGCCAGGGGAACGATCTGGCGCCACTCCCGGCCGATCCAGTCCCGGTGGTCGGCGGCGCGGAACAACAGCCCGCCCAGCGCGCCGGCGACCAAGCCCCCGATGAGCCCCCAACCGATCTGGGCGGCCATGCTGCTGATCACCGCCGAGGGCACGTCGGTCTCCAGCTCAGCGTTGGCGATCGCGAGTGTGACCAGGAAGAACGGCACGGCGAGGCCGTCGTTGAGTCCGCTCTCCACGTCGAGGGACTGCCGCACCCGCCCGGGGACGGCCGGGTCGGACACGACCTTCTGGCCCAACGCCGCATCCGTGGAGGCCAGCATCGTGGCCAGCAGCACCACGGAGGCCAGCGCCATGTCGGGGAAGACGAGCGCACCGACCACAGATCCGGCGATCATGGTGAGCGGCAGCCCGATCAGCAGCAGGCGGGTCGGCAAGGAGAGCTCTCGCCGGAGCGCCCGCAGGTCGATGCGGGAGGCGTCGCTGAAGAGGAGCAGCACCAATGCGATCTCGGCCACAAGCTCGGCGACCTCGGATTCCACGGCAATGTCGAGCCAGCCGAGCGCCGACGTGCCGACGAGGAAACCCACGACGGTGAAGAAGAGGGCCGACGTAATGCCCCGTCGATCCAACGGCCTCGAGAACACACTCCAGATGACGATGATCGCCAGCACCGTTGTGGCCGCAACCATCCGAACCCTGCTCTCGATCGTGGCGCCTGCATCTGGCTGCCCTGCACCACGTCTACACCCGAATGCGCCTGGTTCCTAGATGTTAGGCGGGCGCCGAGACCGCCCGTTTCGGGCTTACGACGGCCGGAATCCCGATCAGACCTGGTTGCTATGCTGACCGGACGTGCACCGAAGAACCGACCCGGCGGGAGTGATTTGTGGCTGAGATGCGGGGTTCAGGCGGTGGTCGAGCCCGGTGGGCGCGCCTGACCGAGTCGGTGGAATCACGGTTGTGGCCGCTTCCGGTGGCGGCGATTCTACTGGCTGTCGTGCTGGGGCTCGTGCTTCCGCGCATTGACCTGCTCATCGACGCGGAACTGCCCACCGCCGTGGACTCGGTGATATTCAACGGGGGAGCAGAGACGGCCCGGTCGGTGCTGTCGTCGATTGCCGGCTCGTTGATCACGGCGACGTCGCTGACTTTCTCTCTCACGGTGGTGGCGTTGCAGCTGGCCAGCAGCCAGGCGTCGCCCCGCGTGTTGCGGTTGTTCGCCAGGGACCGGCAGGTGCACGCGACCCTGGCTGTTTTCCTCGGCACCTTCGCATACTCGATCACGGTGCTGCGGTCGGTGCGAGCGACGACGGATGACGCCGCCGAGTTCGTACCCCGGGTCGCCGTGACGACGGCGTTCGTGCTCACCCTGGTGAGCGTCATCATGCTGGTCTTCTTCCTCGCCCACCTAGCCGCCCAGCTGCGGGTGGAGACGATGCTGAAGGACATCCACGCCGAAACGAACCGCACCATCGACCTCGTCGGTGCCGGCAATGAGGCCGCACAGGCGTATACCTCGCCGATGCAGATCCCGGTCGGGACGCACACCGTCACGGCGGCGGTGAGCGGTTTCATCACCGGCCGCGACCACGCGGCACTGGTGGCCTACGCCGCCCCGCACTCGCTCGTCTTCCAGGAGGTCAGGCGGGTCGGGGAAAACGTCGTCGCCGGCACGCCGCTGATGGTGTGGTGGCCGGCCGGGGACGGTACGGACCCGGTGGACGCGGACGACGTGGCGGATGCGGTGCGCGGCGTGTACTCAATTGCCTACGAACGCACCGCGGCGCAGGACATCGACTACGGGGTGCAGCAGATCGTGGACATCGGCGTGCGCGCGCTGTCGCCGGGCATCAACGACCCGACCACCGCCGTGAATGCCCTCGGGCACCTCAGCGCGATCGTGGCCAGCACGCTCCAGATGCCGGCGCTTCCCAGCGCCCTCGCCGATGCGGACGGGAACCTGCGGGTGGTGACGGCTACCCGCACAGCGGCAGACACTATCCATGATGCGCTGTCCCCGATGCGGCATTACGGCGCCAACGACCCCTCGGTGGTGAGAAGGTTTCTGCAACTGGTCAGCGATCTGGCTTACACCTGCTCGGTCGGGGAGGTGCAGACGGCCCTTCAGCAGCAGCTGGCCGCACTGGACCTGCAACTGCAGGCACAGGGCGACGATCCCGCCTCGGTCAGAGAGATGCGCGCCGCTGTCGCCGAGGTCACGGCGCGCATCGCCGACTCGCCCGTCCGCGCGACCTAGACGGAACACCGCATCCTTCGGCGCCATGCCGTGTTGTGCACAGGGGCGCGACGGGGCGAGTTCTCGACAGCCGAGATCGTTTCTGCGCGGGAGCTGATGCCGCCACGACACTATACGGATGGACCTCGGCATCTGGCTCGCCCGGCACCACGGCGTTGCGCACTCAGCTCAGGCGCTGCGTGCGGGGTTCACCCGATACTCGATCAGGCAGAGCATCGCCGGCGGCGAGTGCGAACGCATCCGCCGTGATTGGCTCGCTCTGCCGACGGCTCCAGCCGATCTGCGCGCCGCGGCTGCGCTCGGCGGGCGGGTGGCGTGCCTCAGCGTTGCTTGGCAGCTTGAGCTGTGGCACCTCTCTGACGGGATGAACCACGTCAGCATGCCGAGAAACACGGCGGTGCCGGCATCCGAAACCCTGCGGGTGCACTGGAGTATCGGACCGGTACCGGTTGCCCGGTTCGCACTTGTGGAACCTATCGAGAACGCCCTCGTGCACATCGCCGAGTGCCAACCGTTCGAGAACGCTCTCGTCGTCTGGGACTCCGCTTTGAACAAGAAGCTCGTGACCCAGGCCTCGCTCGCGAGGCTGCACCTGCGCAGTGCCGCGGCCCGTGCCGTGCGAGAGGTCGCGTCGGGGCTGGCCGATTCGGGCCTGGAGACGCTGCCCGTTTCCCGGCTCGCGGCCATCGGCATCCGGGTCAGCCAGCAGGTCATGCTCGCGGGGCACCGCGTCGATGGTCTGATCGGGCAGCGGCTCGTACTGCAGAGCGATGGCTTCAGCTTCCACTCCACGGCCGAGCAGCGGCGGGCAGACATCGCGCACGATCGGAGGCTCGTCCTCCTCGGTTTCACGGTTCTGCGCTACGACTACCGGCAGATCCTCTTCGACTGGCCACGGGTCGAGGCGGAGATCCTCCACGCCATGGCCCAGGGTCTTCACCTCGCCCCGACGCAAGTTAGGAGATAGTGAGATTAATAGGATGCTTTGAGCCTTGGGCTCAAGGGGTCAGCGCAACACTCTGACTTCTTGGAGTGATGATGCGTATTCCTGTTTCCCGTGCTGTGCGTCGGGTGTTCTGGACAGCGATTCGGGACGGAGCTACGACGCAGGACGCTGCCGCGGTTGCGGGCATGTCATCGCAGGAGGGTGACGTGTGGTTCCGCAATGCTGGTGGCATGACACCGTTGTCGTTGAATCCGCCATCCGAACGGTTTTTGTCGATTCGTGAACGCGAGCTGATTCTGGCCGGGATCAGCGCCGGCCTGTCGATCAGAGCGATCAGCCGGTCGATCGGACGCAATCCGTCGACGGTGCTGCGGGAGTTGGAGCGAAATCTGCCTCATCAATACCGACCGCGGTCGAGGATGGGGCGGCCCCGTTCGACGCCGGTGAAGTACTCGCCGTCGTTAGCGCAGCGTCGCGCAGATCTGAGGATGTCCCGCCCGAAACCAGCGAAACTGGCCCTGAATGACAGGCTCCGGGACGAGGTTCAGAATCGGCTATCGGAGAAGGCCAGCCCGGAGCAGATCATGCGACGATTGCGGTTGGACTTCCCCGACGATCCGGAGATGCGGGTGTCACACGAAACGATTTACCAATCCCTGTATGTTCAGGGCCGCGGGGCGTTGCGCCGCGACCTGACAGTGGCGTTGCGCACTGGGAGAGCGCTCCGTAAACCGCAACGCCGGGCCACCCAACGCCAGGGCCGGATCCGCGACATGGTGCTGATCAGCGACCGGCCCGCCGAGGTCGAAGACCGGGCAGTTCCCGGACACTGGGAGGGTGACCTGATCGTCGGCAAAGACAGCGGCTCCGCGATCGGCACCCTGGTCGAACGCACAACCCGGTTCGTGATGCTGCTGCACCTGCCCGACAAACACGGCGCCGACGAGGTCCAGCAGGCGATGATCGAGACCATGGGCAGGTTGCCGGAATTCCTCCGCAAATCCGTCACGTGGGACCAGGGCAAAGAAATGGCCAATCACGCGCAGATCCGAATCGCCCTCGACATGGACATCTACTTCTGCAACCCGCACTCACCCTGGCAGCGCGGCAGCAACGAGAACACCAACGGTCTGCTGCGCCAGTACTTCCCGAAAGGCACAGACCTCTCCGGCTACCACCACGACTACCTCGACTACGTCGCCAACCAGCTCAACGACCGCCCCCGCAAAACCCTCGACTGGAAAACCCCGAAAGAAGCCCTCAACGAGCTACTCTCGAAGCCACAACCGACCGGTGTTGCGCTGACCGGTTGAATCCGCGGGCAACTGCGTCCTATAAATCTGACGAAGTCCTAATAAGCGTGCGACCACTCGGGGCCCGGCTGGCTGTCTAGGCTGTAGCCATGGCCACAGTCATCCTCGTGCGGCACGGCCGCACCACCGCAAACGCCACCGGGCTGCTGGCCGGACGCACCGCCGGCGTTCTGCTCGACCAGATCGGCCGAGACCAAGCCGTCGTCACGGGGAAGCGGCTCGCCGCGGTACCGCTGGTCGGGGTGGTCTCCAGCCCCCTGGAACGCTGCCGCGAAACCGCGCAGCACATCATCGACCGCCAGAGCGGCACGCTGCTGACGCCGATCGAAGACGAACTCTCCGAGTGCGACTACGGCGACTGGCAGGGCCGCACCCTCCAGGACCTGTCGGCGGAGAAGCTGTGGTCGGTGGTGCAGACCCAGCCGTCCGCCGTGACCTTCCCGAACGGGGAAGCGATGGCAGCGATGCAGGCCAGGTCGGTCGCCGCGATCCGCCGCCTGGACGCCGCCTTCGAGGCGGAACACGGACCCGGCGCGGTCTGGGTGGCGGTGAGCCACGGCGACATCATCAAGTCGATCCTGGCCGACGCCTTCGGCATGCACCTGGACCTGTTCCAGCGGATCAACGTGGGTCCGGCATCCGTCTCGATCGTGCGGTACGGCAGTAGCCGGCCGACCGTGCACGCCACCAATACCGACGCCGGGGACCTGTCCTGGCTCGCGGCGAGCGCCCCCACGGCGGACGCCCCGGTCGGCGGTGGGGCGGGTCATCAGGCTCCGCACGCGTCGCGCGCCTAAAATACTCGCATGCCTACAATCGTCCATGAGTTCGCCTGGCCGGATCGGGTCGTCGTCGGCACCGTCGGTCTGCCCGGCTCCCGCACCTTCTACCTGCAGGTGCGCACCGGCGCCCAGATCGTCAGCATCGCCCTGGAGAAACAACAATCCGCGCTGCTCGCCGAGAAGATCGACGAGATCCTCGACCAGCTGATCGCCTACGAGGGCAACCCGTTCAGCATCCCCACCGGCACCCCCATCGAACTGGTCGACAACGACCCGTTGGAGCCCGTCGACGAGGAATTCCGCACCGGCTCGATGAGCCTGGGCTGGGACCCGACGACGGTGCAGATCGTGCTCGAGGCCTTCCCGATCGTGGACGAAGACGACGACGAGCTGCTCGACCTCGCAGCCGTCGAACCGGCCGAAATGCTGCTGGTGCGGATGCCCGTCGGCACCGCACGGGCGTTCGCCACACGTACCCGCGAGGTGGTGGGCGCCGGCCGGCCCATCTGCCCGCTCTGCGGCTATCCCATCGACGCAGACGGGCACACCTGCACCCTCCCCGGCGCGTGAACATGCCGGACGCCGACCTCGTCGACGGTGACCTTGAACTCACCGGGCGGATCACGACGGCGTCCAACGCGACGTTCCTAGGCAGCATCGCCGGCGTCACGGTGGTTTACAAGCCGATCGCGGGGGAGAACCCGCTGTGGGACTTCCCCGACGGCAACCTGGCCAGCCGGGAGGCGGCGGCGTACCTGGTCTCGGAGGCGTTCGGTTGGAACGTCGTGCCCCGCACCTGGCTGCGCGACGGCCCGATGGGCCCCGGCATGGCGCAGCTCTGGCAGGAGCGGGACCCCGGCCAGGATGCCGTGGACCTGATCCCGGCCGAGGCCATGCCTGAGCAGGGCTGGCGGCACGTGCTCGACGGCCAGGACGAGCAGGACCGGCTGGTGTCACTCATCCACGAGGACTCCGTGGCACTGCGCCGGATGGCCGTGTTCGACATCATCGTGAACAATGCCGACCGCAAGGGAGACCACATCCTGGCCATGCCCGACGGGCACCGGCACGGCGTCGACCACGGGCTCACCTTCCACGCCGACCACAAGCTGCGCACCGTGCTCTGGGGCTGGCTGGGCGAGGAGCTCAGCATCGACGAGCTGGCCGGGATCGACAGGGTCAGCGCCGATCTCACCGCCGGGCTCGAGCGCGAACTCGCCGGCCTGCTCACTCCCGCCGAGATCGTCGCCCTGGCCGCCCGCTGCGACCGGCTGCGCACCGAAGCCCGCTTCCCGGCCCCTGAGGGCCGGATGCCCGCGGTGCCCTGGCCGCTGTTCTGACGGTCCCGGCCACCGATTCCCGCAGAACGGCGCCGACCGCGCCCACATCGTGGGACCCTTGAAGCATGGATCTCGAGGTATCGCCCACGCTCACGATTCCGGCGACGGAACTCGGGTGGCGGTTCTCCCGGTCGTCCGGCCCCGGCGGGCAACACGTGAACACCTCGGACAGCCGCGTGCAGGTGTCCTGGAATGTCGTCGAGTCTGCGGTTCTCACCGACGAGCAGCGGATGCTGCTTCTCACCCGACTCGACCGGCGCCTGATCAACGGGGTGGTCACCATGGCCGCCTCCGAACAGCGTTCCCAACTGCGCAATCGTGAGATCGCGCTGACGAAGCTCGCGGAGCTCGTGGCCGCGGGCCTGGCCCCCGACGGGCCCAGCCGCCGGGCGACCAAACCCACCCGGGGTTCCGGCCGCCGGCACCTCGCCGCCAAGCAGCAGCGCTCGGCGACGAAAGCGCAACGGCAGCGGCCGTCCGCTGAGTAACGCAGCCTAGGCCACGCTGGCGCGCACGAACTCGGCGACCATAGGAGCAAGCCCTGCACCCACATCAACGGCCGGGCGCTTGGCTCCCCGAACCTCGAAAGAGTGGTTCGCCGCGTCGATCAACTCGAGTGTCGCCGTGCCGATTCGCCCGACCACCGGGGTGAGTTCGTCCGGGGCGGCGAACGGGTCACGCGTGCCCTGCACGAACAGCATCGGCCGGTCGATCCCGTACAGGTGCTCATCGCGCAGCTTCTCCGGCTTGCCCGGCGGATGCAGCGGGTAGCCGAGAAAGACCAGGCCCGCTGCCGGCATGCCGGCGGCCACCGCCATGGAGGCCATCCGCCCGCCGAAGGACTTACCGGCCGCCCAAACGGGCTGACCCGCCGACCGGGCAGCCGCAGCGTCCATCGCCGCCCGCCAGGCGGCGATCGCCCGGGGCGCCCGGTCGGGGAGCCGGCGGCCGGCCTCCCGGTACGGGAAATTGAACCGCAGGGTCGCCAACCCGGCGGCGTTCAGCGCCTCGCTGAACCCGACGAGGAACGGATGGTCGAAGCTGGACCCCGCTCCCGGTGCCACGATTAGCGTGGCGAACGCGTCCGCCGGTCGGGCGAAGGCGGCCGACACCATCCCGTCCTCCACCACGATGCGCATATTCTCCGTCGATTGCATTCGTCCCCTAGCCCGTGACGACGATCTTGCCGAGGGCACGTCCCTCGCCGAGGTAGGCGAGCGCCCGCGCCGCCTCGTCGAGCGGATAAATGCGGTCGATGTTGATGCTCAGCTCGCCGGCGACGCACCGCTCGGCGACGGGCGTGAAGTAGGCCGGGCCCTCCCTGGCGATGAGTAGCCCCAGCCGGCGCCCGGTGACCACGCCGAGCGCCGCGCCGACTGTCACGACCCGCAGCACGCTGCGTACGGTGCCGCCGACGCAGAGGTAACGACCGCCGCGGGCCAATGCCCGCTGGTAGGCGAACACTGACCGGTGCGCCACGAGGTCGAGGATCAGGTCGAACGGTTCCAGCCGGGTGAAGTCCGAGGTGGTGTAATCGACGACCTCGTCGGCGCCGAGCCCGCGCATGAAGTCGAGCTTTCGCGCGTTGTCGACGCCGGTCACGTGCGCTCCGGAGTGTTTGGCCAGCTGAATCGCGAACGACCCCGACCCGCCGCCCGCCCCGTTGATCAGCACACGCTGCCCGCGGCGAACACGGGCGGTTCCCTGCAGCGCGATCGCTCCGGCCTGGGGCAGGGCCGACGCCTCGGCGAAGGTCATTTCCGTAGGTTTGTGGGCGAGGGCCGCGACCGGCGCCACAGCGAACTCGGCGAAACCGCCCAACAGACCCATGTTGTCGCCGTACACGTCATCATTCACGCGGAACCGGGTCACGCCGGAGCCGACCGCGGCGACCCGACCGGCGATGTCGGAGCCCAACACCCGGCGCCTGGGGGCGCGCAACCCGCCGATCCGGGCGTACCCCGGGGATCCGGTCAGGCCCTCCCAGTCGGACAGATTGAGGGACGTCGCGGCGACCTCGATGAGTACCTGGTTCGGGCCCGGCGAGGGCTTCGGGATCTCCTCGACCCTCAGCAGGTCGGGCTGCCCGTACCGGTCGTGGACAACGGCCTTCACAGGGGTCCGCCTTCGAGCGCGCGGCGCGGGTGTCGGAACATGCCGGTCAGTGTACGCGGAGCGGACCGTCAGCGTGTGGGTGAACCTAGGCTGGTGGCATGACTGGTCCACGCGAACCCAGCGATACGCCGCTCAATGTGGCGCGGTACAAGATCAACCGCGAGATTCCTGCACCCGAACGACCCGAGGTCGCCGAGCCGGACACCAACGAGGCCGGCCAGGCCATGATGGATGCCCGCGCCCAGTACGTGGAGATCGCGATCCAGCAGGCGATGCGTCGCGGCGACTTCGACAACCTGCCCGGCACGGGCAAGCCGATCCCGGGCCTCACCGCCCCGTACGACCCGGACTGGTGGATCCGCCAGAAGATCGAGCGTGAGCAGATCACCGGACTGGGCCCGGCTGCCCTCACCCTGCGTTCCGAAGACGCCGGACTCGACGCCAGCCTCGACGCCGTGGTCGCCGAGCGAGCGGTGCGGGAGATCCTCGACGACTTCAACCGCCGCGTGATCGAGGCCCGCCGGCAGCTGCGCGGGGGCCCGCCCGTCGTCACGGCGCTTCGCGATGTCGATACGGAGGTTGCCCGCTGGCAGGAACGCCGCAACGCCGCACGCATCGAGCGGGACGCGGCGCGGGAACGCCAGGAGGCGGCGCTGGCCGCGATGACCTGGCGGGAACGCCGCCGGGCCAAACGCGAGCGTTGAGGCCGGCCGACGTCTGCCCGCTGGCCGACGCCACGGAATGACACAGCAGACCGGGCCGAGCCCACACAGACACTGGGCTGCCGAACGCGACACACAGGGCCGGGTCTGTCAATAGGCACCGCGACCCTCCAATCTGCCAAGACCGGTGGCATCCTGACTGCATGACGGATGAGACCACCGCTGCCGACTTTCAGAAGAGCCTGGTGGCCCTGGCCACCCCGGAGCAGCGGCAGAAGTACACCCGGTACTTCCCGGGCGACGACTCGTTCATCGGAGTACGGATGGGAGACGTGTTCGCCCTGGCCGGCCGGGCGCTCGCCATGCCGCTGCCGGACATCGAGACGCTGCTGGAGAGCCCGACCCACGAGGTGCGGGTCGGCGCGTGCTCGATTATGGGCAAGGCGGCGACGCACCGTAAGACCGGCGACGAACGGCGTGAGGAGCTCTACGAGCTGTACCTGCGCCGCCACGACCGGATCGACACCTGGGATCTTGTGGACCTGGTCGCGTATTAGGTGGTCGGCGGCTGGCTCGTCGACAAGCCACGTGACCCGCTCTACGCCCTCGCGTCGTCGTCGTTCTGGCCGGAGCGCCGCACCGCCTTGGTCGCGACAGCAGCATTCCTGCGCCGGGGCGACATCACCGACACCCTGCAGCTGGCGCGGATGCTCGGCAGCGACGAGAACGACTACGTGCAGAAGGCCACCGGCTGGATGCTGCGCTACCTCGGCGACGTCGACCGGGACGCGCTCCTCGGCTTCCTCGACGACAACGCGGCCGGCTTGCCGAGGCTGACCCTGCGCGCCGCCACCGAGAAACTCGACAAGCCGGTGCGAGCCGGCTATCTGGCCCGCAAACTGTGAGAAGAGCCTCAGAGTTTTCGGGCAAAGTCAAGCGGTCTAAGCAACGCCGGTGGTTTGTGCTGCTGTGAGCAGCTGGGCTAGCCGGTTGGCTGGGGTTTCGAGGCCGAGGGTGGGTCGGGGCCGGCGGTTGAGTTTCGCTGCGACGCGAGCCAGATCGTCGGCGGTGTGGCCGGAGAGGTTCGAGCCTTTCTCGAACCAGAACCTCAGCAGCCGGTTCGTGTTCTCGTTGGTTCCGCGCTGCCAGGGCGAGTGCGGGTCGCAGAAGTAAAGCTTGGTGTCTAAGGCAAGTTGGATGCGCTCGTAGTCGGCCAGTTCCGTGCCGCGGTCCCAGGTCACTGAACGGCGCAGGTGATCGGGCAGGTGGCGCATCTCGCGGATCATCGCGGTCGCGACTTCGTCGGCCGTGTGAGGCCCGGGCAAATGCAGCAGGATCGTGAACCGGGTGCTGCGTTCTACGAGGGTCCCGATCGCGGACGAATCGTCTCCGCCGCCGATGATGAGGTCACCTTCCCAATGCCCCGGAACGGCCCGATCGGCGACTTCCGCCGGTCGCTGGCTGATCTTCAACGCGTCCTTATAGGGACTGTTCGATTTGCGGTCCGTGGAGTGCGGAACACGCTTCGTGCGCTTCGTCGAGAGACTTTTAGCCAGATCAGCTCGTAGTTCTCCGCGGGTTTGCACGTACAGCGCATGGTAGATCGTTTCGTGGCTCACCTGCATAGTCTCGTCACCGTCGAAGTAATGCGCCAACATCGCCGAGATCAATTTCGGGCTCCACCCGTCATCCATCCAGACCTCGATCAACTCGCAGAGCGCCGCGTTGTCGACCAACTTCAGCCGTTTGGGCCGATGCCGGGCCTGGTGTGCCTTGGTATGCGCGACGGACGCGTAGTAGACGCCATCAAGGCTGGTGTTGCGGTGCACTTCCCGCCAGACCACGGACTTGTTCCGACCGATTTCCCGGCCGATCTCGGCGTAGCTCAGGCCCTTGCGACGGCCGAACTGGATCATCGCGCGCTCGGCCAACGTCAACGCCCGACCGCCCTCCACACCACCGCCCGGTGCGGGATCGGCGACGCCACCAACAACGGATCTCGGAGCACTTAGGGCCATGCCGCCAGACTGCTGCCACCACTGCGTCGCGGTATTGACCGACGCGCCCAACGAGGCCGCAGACACCCGCAAACCACCCCCAGAGCAGACCAAATCCACGAACCTCGTCCGCGTTCCCGCCGGAAAAAGCTTGACCATCCAACACTCCTTGAATCAGAGCGTTGCTACGACCGTATGACTTTGCCTCGGTTTTTCGGGGCTTTTCTCACAGTTCGCGGGCTTGGCGCAGGGGCACGGCTACGTCGGCGCCGCCCTCCCGGGTGAGACGCGGTCCCATGGTGACCATGGTGGGAGCGGGCACAAAACCGCCGGCGAAGAGGGCCTCGCCCTGTCGGAACCGTGAAGCCCGGGCGAGCATGGCCGGCGGCACGAAACCGAAGATGGTGGCGAGCTCGTCGAGGTCCACCGGAGACGTCATCTTCATCAGCGCCAAGTTGTCGCACTGCGAGATGATGCTGGGGTGCACCCGAGACGGTCGCTGGGTCGACAGCAGCAGCCAAAGGCCGAATTTGCGTCCTTCCGCCGCGATCTGCACGATTCTCTCCCGCACCGCCACGTGTAACGGGCTGGTCTGGTCGGGCGAGCAGAAGTTGTGCGCCTCGTCGATCACGATCAGGAGCGGACGGCGTTGCTCCCGTTTGTCCCACAGGTCGTCGAGCACTGCCAACGCCACCACCAGCGACTCCTCCGGGTAGGCGAAGCCGCCGAGGTCGAGCACCGTGGCGTCGGGGCGGGTCTCCAGGATGTTGGTCACGGCCGCCAGGCCCTGCGCCCAGATGCTCCAGTCGGTCACCCGGAGATTCTCGGTGCGTGCCGCCAGTTCGCGCGCCGCCGGGGTGCCCCGGTCCAGCAGGCCGGGGACGACCCTCGTCGGCTCGATCAGACCCACGGTGTCCTCGATGTGCATCAGCTCGTTGTGTTCGGCACGATCATCGAGCGGGTCGAGCCGAAAGACGGCCGCCTTCGCCCGCAACGACAGGTCCAGGAACCGCACCCGGAGAGCATCGGGGGAGGCAGCCGATGGGCGCAGCACCCGGATGTCCCGCTCGGCCAGCGCCCGTTGCGCATCCGTCGATTCACCCGCGGGATGGGCCTGCCGTATGTGCACGAAGTCCGCGTTCGGATCGAAGATCACCATGGGCAGCGCCGTGTGGATCAGCAGCTGTTCCAGCACCACGCCCAGGGCGTAAGTCTTGCCCGATCCGCTCTGCCCGCACCAGAAGGTGTGCCGGTTGAAGCGTTGGGCAAGGAGCCGGGCCGGGATGTGCTGGGAGGCCAGGAAGGAGCCGATGGGCAGGGACGCCGTGGCATCGCCGTAGAGCAGTTCGGTCGTGCGGGCATCCGCGGGTCGGAGCGTGGCCGATCCGAACGCGACGGAGCGCCGAACATCGAGGTGCCGGCCATCTCCATTGAGCAGACCCAGGATGCGCCCGGAGCCGTGCGGGGCGCCGCCGATCGTGACGGTGACCTCCTCAACCTGGCCCAGCTGGTCCGTCTCCTCCTCGCCCTCATCAGTGGACCGGAGGATCACCAGACCGCCCGGCTCGAATCGGGAGCCGGTGGCGCCGACGAACTGGAAATGCCGGCCGTCGATCGACACCGCGGCGGCCTTTTCGAGTGTTGCGCTCTCAACTTCACTCATGGTGTGACCTTTCATCGGGGATTCCGGCCGGAGAATCTCGCGGCGTTCAGCGGCAGCGTAGTGCCGTTTTGAATCTGTGGGCGATTGCCGGTGCATCGTCCTGGCAATTGTCGATGGAACAACCGGTGCGCTGGCCAGGGTTCGGCCCTGTGGACGTTTCGGGATCGGTGCAGACGAGATATTGTCGCTGCCACCGCCTCGACCACCGGTCCGGTGACGCAGCGACAGGAGGACTCGGATGAGCCGGCCCGCACCCATCAGTTGGTTGCTTCGGCACCCGGTCGCCAACGCCCAGTCGCGGGAATCGGCCGCGCTGCTGGTGGGCGCGGCCGTCTTCCTGGTCGGCGCGCTGGCGTCGGCGATCACCTTTTGGGGTGACGACGTTCCTATCGCGGGTCCCGGCTCGGTCGGGCAGTTCGTCGCTTTGGCGAGCGCGGCGGCGGCGGCGGTGATCTTCGTCACCACGCGTGCCGTCATGCACGCCAGTCGGGCGGCAGGCACCCTGCTGGACCCCGGGCCACCCGGCCACGGCGGGCAGCTCCGGTGGTACGACATCGGTGCGCTTGCGCTGGCGCACGCAGTGATCTCGCTGTTGGCGTGGCTCGCGGTTGCGGGCCTGCTGAGCCGCAGCTTCATCGGTGCCGTCGTCTTCCCCGCCTCCGCGACGCTGCTGGCCGCGGTCGCCATCGCAGTCACGGCCTACAGTGTTTTCCTCTCCGCCGTTGGCCTTACCCCGATTCTGATGTCGATCATCCTCGCCGTGTTCGTGGTGGTGGGCACTTTTGCGAGCATGTTGAGCGCCAGCGACCCATTGTGGTGGCAGGAGAACCTCAGCACCCTGGGCATTTCCGACGACATCTCGGCGCTGGCCTTCAACCTCACGGTCCTGATCGCGGGGATCATCGTCACCACCCTGGCTCATTACGCGACCGCGGCCATCCCGGCTGCCACGCCAGAAGAAGTGCGAGGACGCGCGCTCGTGCGGGGGGCGCTGGTTCTCATCGGCGTGCTTTTGGCTGGTGTGGGAATCTTCCCGCTCGATCAAAACATGGCAGCGCATAATGTATCCGCGACCGGAATGATCGTGGTTTTCATCACTGTCGTCGTCCGCCTCCGATCGTGGATCCCCACCATGTCACGGGTGTTCCTTCTTCTCGGGTATCTCTACGTGGGAGTTCTTATCGTGCTGGCAGTGTGGTTCCTGACCGGGTACTACACACTCACCGCCGTCGAACTGGTGGCATTCGTGATGATCTTCAGCTGGCTGATCGTGTTCCTTCGTCAAACCGGAGCGATGCTGCTCGCCGAGAACAGAAATCGAGGCGAAAGTGCAATCCTCCACGGCTAACCGGCGGTTTCCGGGCGGCTTCGTGACCGAGGCTTCGGTCTATGGCACCATCCTGGTCAGCGGCATGATCGTGGTCGCCGGCGGCTATGGGGCAACCTCCTGGCAGACCTTTCTAGGCGTGATCGGCACGGTTTTCGTGTTCTGGGCCGCGCACGTGTACGCCGGTGCGGTGGTCGAATACGGTCTGAACCAGGCTCAGGATTCGACGATGGCCACCGCCGTGCGCCTCTCGCTGCGGCACTCGCTGGGCTTCCTCACGTCCGCGATCCCACCGTCCATCGTGCTGCTGCTCGGCGCGTTGCGGGCTGTGCCCGACGACGTTGCGGTGTGGACCGCCCTGTGGCTCGGCGTAGCCATACTCGGAGCCATCGGCTACAGCGCGTTCGCATTTCGAGGAAGCCCGTGGGTGATTCGCATCCTGGGCTGTCTGGGGACTTCGACGCTGGGCATCGCCATGATCCTGCTGAAGGTGCTCGTGCACTAGCGATACGGGCAACCAGCACGTGAGGCCCGTCGACCGAGTGTCTGCCGGTTCGGTCGATGGGTCCCGACCTAGCCATCCGCACCAGTCGGGTCGATGATTGCTTCGTGACGGAACGCGATGCGCCGATCGGACCCTGGTCGTGAACCCGGCGTCTGCGCGCGTCCAGCGCATCTACCTGATCCTGCTGCTCGGCAACACCCTCGCGGCCTCGTTCATCTGGGGCATCAACACGCTGTTCCTGCTCGACGCCGGGCTGAGTAACTTCGAGGCGTTCGCTGCGAACGCGTTCTTCACAGCCGGCATGGTGATTTTCGAGATCCCGACCGGCGTGGTCGCCGACACCGTGGGACGCAAAGCCTCCTACCTGCTGGGCACCATCACCCTGTCGGTCACCACCGCGCTGTACTGGATGCTCTGGGTCTGGCAGTCGCCGTTCGTCTGGTGGGCCATCGTGTCGGTGCTGCTCGGCCTCGGCTTCACCTTCTTCTCCGGTGCGGTGGAAGCCTGGCTGGTCGACGCGCTCACGTCGACCGGGTACACCGGCAGCCTGGAGGCGGTATTCGGCCGCGGGCTCGTGGTGACCGGTATCGCGATGTTCACCGGCTCGGTGCTCGGCGGAGTGATCGCCCAGGCCACCAACCTCGGTGTGCCGTTCCTCGTGCGCGCCGGGGTGCTCGTGATTATGTTCATCTACGCGTTCATCGTGATGAGAGACCTCGGCTTCACCCCGGACCGCTCGCGGGGCCCGCTGAAGGCGACCCGGCTGGTGCTCACGGAGTCGGTCGAGCACGGGCTGAAACGGCGGTCGGTGCGCTACATGATCCTCTCCGCCCCGTTCGCCTCCGGCGTCGGCTTCTACGCCTTCTACGCGCTGCAGCCCTACCTGCTCGAGCTGTACGGCGACCCGTCGGCGTACTCCATCGCGGGCCTGGCCGCCGCGATCCTCTCGCTGGCACAGGTAGCCGGCGGCGTGCTCGCTCCCCGGATCCGCACCCTCTTCGCCAAACGCACCAGCACCGTGATCGCGGCGTCCCTGCTCAGCGTGGTCTCACTCGTGGTGCTCGGCCTGAACAGCCTGTTCTGGCTGGCGGTGGTGTTCCTGATGGTCTGGGGGTTCGTGTTCGCGGTCGCCGAACCGGTGCGGCAGGCCTACCTCAACGACATGATCCCGTCGAAGCAGCGCGCCACCGTGCTCTCGTTTGACTCGCTGTTCGGCAGCCTCGGCGGCGTGTTCATCCAGCCGGCGCTGGGCCGCTCCGCCGACCTCTGGGGTTACGGCGCTTCCCTGATGATCGGCGGCCTGGTGGAACTCATCGGCGTTCCGATCATGCTCGCCAGCCGGCGCCAGAACGATCTCGCCGACACCAGAACGGTGCAAACGGATGCCCCGGCGCCCGAGGCGCCGTGACCCCGAGCTTGGTCAGTCGGCGGCGACGCTGGTGGCCGCCCAACTGGCCAGCAGACGCAGGCGCTCGGCGCTGGACGAGCCGGGCTCGGCGGTGTAGATCATCAGCACCGAGCCGGGATCGGCGGTGATGGCGAGTTCCTCATAGGCCAGGGTGAGCTCGCCGACCACCGGATGGTTGAACCGCTTCGTGCCGGCACCGTGCGTGCGCACGTCGTGGGCGCCCCAGAGCGTGCGGAACGTGTCGCTCTTGGTGGACAGCTCGCCGACGAGGTCCTGCAACCCCTTGTCGTTCGGGTCCCGGCCGGCCTCCGCGCGCATGATCGACACGCACATCTCCGCGAACACCTGCCAGTCCGGGTAGAAATCGCGCGAGGCGGGGTCGAGGAACTGGAACCGGGCCAGGTTGGGGGTGCGCCCGGCGTCGCCGATGACGGGGGAGTAGAAGGCCCGGCCCAGATCGTTGGTCGCCAGGAGGTCCTGATGCTGGTCGCGCACAAACGCGATGCCTTCGGTGATCGTGCCGAGCGCCCACTGCAGGCTCGGCCGACTCACCGGGTTCCGCGTCGCGCGCCGGCGGATGCGTCCGGACAGTGGGATGCCGTCGGCGGCCCGCGCCAGATTGAACAGGTGGCTGCGTTCGGTGTCATCGAGCTGCAGCGCCCGGGCGATGGCGTCGAGCACCGACGAGGACGCTCCCGCGATCGCACCGCGTTCGAGCTTGGCGTAGTACTCCACGCTGACGCCGGCCAGGGTGGCAACCTCGGTGCGACGCAGCCCGGACACCCGCCGATTGGTGCCGGCGGGCAGGCCGGCCAGTTCGGGGGTGATCTTCGCGCGCCGCGACATGAGGAATTCGCGCACCTCGGCTTGATTGTCCATAGCCACGACAGTACGTCCCCCTGTCGCGGCGTGGGGTGCTCTGCTGGTACACCCCTGCGCAGGGACTCCCGCCCACAGACCGTCGACGGTTCGCTTGAGGACGTACCAACAGCGACCAAAGGAGCATCCACATGCGTGGAGTCATCATGTACGCGCCCGGCGACGTCCGGGTCGAAGACCGCCAGGACCCGACCATTGTTGAACCGACCGATGCGATCATCCGTCTCACGGCCACCTGCATCTGCGGGTCGGACCTGTGGCCGTACCGGGGTGTCGAGCCCGTCGACCACACCGCGATGGGCCACGAGTACGTCGGCATCGTCGAAGAGATCGGTGACGCCGTGCAGACCGTCAAGGTGGGTGACTTCGTCGTTGGATCCTTCGTGCTCTCCGACAACACCTGCGAAATCTGCCGGGCCGGCTTCCAGTCCCGGTGCGAGCACGCCGAATTCGCCTCCGGAATGCAGGCCGAGAAGGCGCGGATCCCGCTCGCGGACGGCACCCTCGTCGCGACCCCCGGCCAGCCCGACGCCGACCTGATCCCGTCGCTGCTGGCCGCCTCCGATGTGCTCGGCACCGGCTGGTTCGCCGCCGTGGCCGCCGAGGCCGGGCCGGGCAAGACCGTCGCCGTCGTCGGAGACGGCGCCGTGGGCCTGATGGCGATCCTCGCCGCCAAACAGCTTGGCGCCGAACGCATCATCGCCATGTCGCGCCACCCCGAACGGCAGAAGCTCGCCAGGTTCTACGGGGCGACCGACATCGTCGAGGAACGCGGCGACGAAGGTGTGGCCAGGATCAAGGAACTCACCGGTGGGCTCGGTGCGCACTCCGTGGTCGAAGCCGTCGGCACGCAGGAATCGTTCATGCAGGCCGTCGGCGCGACCCGCGGCGGCGGACACCTGGGCTACGTCGGGGTCAACTACGACGTGCAGATCCCCGGCATCCAGCTGTTCTTCGCCGGCATCCACACCCTCGGCGGACCTGCCCCGGTGCGCCGGTTCCTGCCCAACCTGATCCAGTTGATCTGGGACCGCACCATCGACCCGGGCAAGGTTTTCGACCTCACCCTCCCCATCGAGGAAGCCGCCGAAGGCTACCGGGCCATGGACGAGCGCCGCGCCACCAAGGTCCTGCTCACCTTCTGATGGAGAGCGTGACAACAGTGCCGGCCCCGGCGGCTGCCGAGAAAACGCAGCGCCTGCCGATCTTCACCCTGCTGATGCTGGCCGCCATCGGCTTCGTCCTCGTGGCGATGGAGACCATGCCGGCCGGCCTGTTGCCGGTGATCGCCGGCGGACTGGGCACCAGTGAGGGCACTGTCGGCCTGTTCGTCAGCGCATATGCGCTGGGCACGGTCATTGTGACGATTCCCGCGATCACGCTGACCAGGGGGATGCGCCGGAAGCGGCTGCTGCTCGGTGCTATCCTCGGGCTCATCGTGGCCAACACCGTCACGGCGGTCTCCAGCGACGTCATCCTGTCGCTCGGGTCGCGATTCGTCGCCGGGGCGTTCTCGGGGATCGTCTGGGGGATGCTCGCCGCCTACGGGCGGAAGATCAGCCCGCCCCGGCAGGCAGGTCTGTCCTTGGCGATAGTGTCCGCCGGGGCGCCCGTCGGGTTCGCGCTCGGCACCCCGCTGGGATCGTGGCTGGGGTCCGCGTTCGACTGGCGCTGGGCCTTCGTCGGTCTGAGCGTGGTGGCGGTCATCGCCGGCCTCCTGATCGCGCTGTGCGCCCCGGATGCCGACGGCCAGCCGGGAACCGCCAGACTGCCCCTGGTGCGGGTGCTCCGGATCCCCGGCATCACCGTGATCCTGGCGGTGATCTTCACCTGGATGATCGCCCACAACACCATCTACACCTACATCGCCCCCTACCTGCGGGCCACTGGCAGCGACCTCGCGGTGGACGTGCAGCTGTTCCTCTTCGGTGTCGCCTCGATCGTCGGCATCGTTCTCACCGGCGCGCTCCTCGACCGGCATCCGCGCCCGCTGCTGCACGGCAGCGTCCTGCTGTTCATCGTGGCCGCCGTGATCCTCTGGGCCGGCCACGCGTCGGCGCCCGCGATCATCGCCGCCACCGTGCTCTGGGGGCTCTCCTTCGGCGGAGCATCCGCTCAGCTCCAGGCCGCTTTGACCAGCACGGGCGGAGCCGACTCGGATGTCGCGAACGCGTTCCTGCCCGTGGCGTTCAACCTCGCGATTTTCGCCGCCGGGATCCTCGGTGCCGCGCTGCTGACCCCGTTCGACGGCCTCGCGCTGCCCGTCGTCATGGTCGTCTTCGGCCTGGCCGCACTGCTGCTGACGGTGTACGGGCGACGGTCCGCGTTTCCCGCGCGTCTGTGATCGCTAACCGGTATCGTGCTCGGTAGTGCGGCGCCGCTGTCGACACCCCAACGAAACCGGACTCTGCCATGTCGCTCACTCCTGATCCCGCCGCCCAGGGTCTCCTGCCCCTGCTGGAGGCACAGAACTCCAGCATCGGGTTCACCTCCTTCGATCATGACGATGCCTTCAGGCTCGGCAGCGCGATCATGGCCCGGGCGGTCGCCGATGACCTGAGTATCACGGTGGCGATGTCCTTCGGCCAGCAGCGCGTCTTCCACGCGGCACGGCCGGGCACGACAGCAGACAACGACTACTGGCTCGACAGGAAGTTCCGCGTGGTGGCCCTGTATAACGCGCCGTCCTTCCTGATCAGCACCAAATACCGCGCCAGGGGCCAGGACTTCAACGAGGTCACCGGTCTGCCCGTTGCCGAGTACGTGGCCGCCGGAGGTGCCTTCCCGCTGCGGGTGAACGGTTCCCTCATCGGCGCAGTCGGGGTGTCCGGCCTGGCCGAAAACCTCGACCACGACCTGGTCGTCTGGGCGCTCGAGGCCGCCAGGGCGCTCTGACGGGCGCCATCCGCCATCCGCCCGGCGACGGCGGCGGTCAGCACGTACGATCGGGGGATGCCCCCGCGCTCGCCCCTTCCCGAACGACACGGGCTCGCTGCGGCGTGGCTGTGCACCCCGGAGCGCGACCGGCCCGGTTTTCCGAAGCCGACCTGGCCGAACATGAGCGCCTGGCTCGAGGACCGGCTGGCCGAGTCCGTGAACGTGGCCGAGTTCCTCGCCGACGGCCGCTTCGTCTATGGAGACGGCGCGCCGGTTGCCGGCGCGGACCGTTACCGGCCCACCACCTTCGTCTGGTTTCACCGCGATCTGGCCGACGAACCGGTGGTCCCGGGCCCTCTGCACCTGGTCTATCGGGATGAGCGGATCGTGGTGATCGACAAGCCGCCCTTCCTTTCCAGCATCCCGCGGGGACGGCACGTGGTTCAGAGCGTCGTGGTTCGCCTGCGTGCCCAACTGGAGTTGCCCGAACTCTCCCCGTTGCACCGCTTGGACCGGGTGACCAGCGGCCTGCTGGTCCTGGCCACCGAACGCCGCTGGCGAGGGGCCTACCAGACTCTCTTTCAGCGCGGCGAGGTGAAGAAGGTGTACCGGGCGTTGGCACCGATACGGCCGGACCTCGAGCTACCTGTCATCGTGCGGAACCACCTCCGTGCCCGGCCGGGCTACTGGCAGGGCGAAGTGGTGCCCGGCGCCCCGGTCAACGCCGAGTCACTGATCGAACTGGAGGACGCCCACGGGCCTGCGGGACGGTACCGGCTGACACCCCGCACCGGGCGCACCCACCAGCTGCGTCTGCACATGCTGGGCCTGGGCATCCCGATCATCGACGACCCGCTCTACCCCGTTGTGCAGGGTGTCGAGGTGTTCGATTTCAGGCGGCCGCTCCAGCTCCTGGCCAGCGAGCTGGCGTTCACCGATCCGATCGACGGCGGGACGCATCGGTTCGAGAGTGTGCGCCGTCTCCCGCTGATGGCGGAGGATGCCGGAACGGACTGACTCTGGTTGGGCGTGTGCCTAGGCCAGTCCCGCCCGGCTGGCACGGCCGCTGGTCACGAGAACGGCCGTCGAGGCAACAAGATCCGACCAGGGACCCGGCACACCCAGCACGGCCAAGGCCGACGTCGACAGCGTGACGCTCTCGCCGGTGAGCACGTAGACGAGGTCTTCGAGTCCGGGATTGTGAGCCACCAGAATCACGTTCTGAAGCTCGTCGGGGAGTTCTCGCACAATCTGAAGCAGATCGTTGACGGATGCGGCATACGCACGGTCATCGATGCGCGCCTCGGGGCTGTCGTTGAGTTCTGCCGAGGCCAGCGCCCAGGTGGCGCGAGCCCGGGTCGCGGGGGAGACGATGGCCAGGTCGATGGCTGGAACATTCTCGGCCAGCCAGCTGCCGGCATCCGGCGCCTGGCTCTGCCCGCGGGGGTTGAGGGTGCGGTCGATGTCGGCCTCGCCGCCCGACCAGTCGGACTTGGCGTGCCGGAGCACGATGAGGGTTCGCTCACTGCGTGGGGTCATTCCCATAGTCTGCACCGCAGAGGTCAGATCAGTGAGCTCCCGGATGGCGCTCGCTGCACCCCTCACGGCGCGCCGCGCCCGCTATAGCGGGCGCGGTAGACCACAGCAGGTGCGGTGACGACCTGCTGGAAGGTCGAGGCGGCGTTCCCCGGCGCAGCGGCCCGCTCACTGCCGGGCCATGATGATACGGAACCGCTCCTCCGGGTCGATGAAGTGGTCGTTGTTGTCGTCGCCCAGGTCGATCTGCACCCAGTTGATCCGACCGCTGAACCGGCTGCTCGCTGTGGTGTAGTCGGCCGTGACGGGGGTGCCGGATTGGTAGCCCACATCGGTGGTCTCGTCGGCCGAGAAGATCATCGCCTGGGTGGCGCCCACCCGGCCGGTGCCCACGGGCTTGCCGTCGTAGTAGAGCGTCACGTCGCCGCCCTTGCCGAGCCCACCGCCGTCGTAGGCGAACTCCATCCGCACCTGGCACTGTCCCGCGGGGATCGGCAGCTCGGCCTCGGTCCTGAACTCCTGGATGCCGAGGACGTTGTACACGAACGTGGCCCGGCCGGCCTGGGCATAGAGGCTCCAACCCCCGAACCTGCCGCCCTGGGCGATGATCACGCCATCCGCCCCGCCTTCGGCTATGACCAGTTCGGCCGTCACCGAGAACGACTTGTTCTTGATGCTGACCACGCTGTTCTCCGACAACCGGCCCATGCCGGCGAACAGGAGTTGGCTGTTCCCCCTGATCAGGGTCGGCCGGCCGGCCACCTCCGGGGTGGCCCGTTCAACGCCGCGGTCGTCGATCGGCAGCACGTTGTACTTGGTGGCCTCGATCAACCAGAGCCTCTGCAGTTTGGCGAGTAGCTCCGGATTCTCGGCGGCCAGGTTCCGGGCCTGGCTGTAATCGGTGTGGCCGTCGTAGAGCTCCCAGACATCGTCGTCGAAGGCGGGAATCTCGCCGCCGATCATGATCCAGGGGGTGCGGTGCTTGGTGACCGCGCTCCAGCCCTTGTAGTACAGGCCACGGTTGCCGAACATCTCGAAGTACTGCAGGTCGTGACGTTCCGCGGCGGCAGGCTCGTCGAAGGTGTACAGCATGCTGACACCTTCCATGGGTGACTGCTGCACGCCGTTGACCATCGTCGGCTCGGGCAGGCCGGCGGCCTCGAGAATTGTCGGGGCGATGTCGATGCAGTGGGTGAACTGCTCGCGCAGCCCGCCCTTCTCGGCGATCCCGGTGGGCCAGTGCACGATCGTGCCGTTGCGGGTGCCGCCCCAGTGCGAGGCAACCTGCTTGGTCCACTGGAAGGGGGTGTCCATCGCCCACGCCCATCCCACCGCATAGTGGTTGTAGGAGCTGGGGCTGCCGAACTCGTCGATTTTGGCGGCCATGAATTCCGGCGTCTCGAGCGCCGCCATCCCGTTGAAGTTCGCCATCTCGTTGAAGGCCCCGTTGACCGTGCCCTCCGCGGATGCTCCGTTGTCACCGATGATGTAGTAGATGATGGTGTCGTCGAGGATGCCGAGCTCGGCGACGGTGTCGATCACCCGGCCGACGTGGTGATCGGTGTGTTCCATGAACCCGGCGTAGACCTCCATTTCCCGCTCAAGCGCGGGCTTGAGCTCGGCGGGCATGTCGTCCCAGGCGGGAATCTCAGCGTGCCGTGGGGTGAGAAGCGCGTCGGCGGGGATCACTCCGAGTTCCTTCTGCTTGGCGAAGGTGCGTTCGCGCTGCACATCCCAGCCGTCGGCGAATTTCCCGGCGTACTTGTCCGCCCATTCCTTGGGCACGTGGTGGGGCGCGTGGGTGGCGCCGGGCGCGAAGTACACGAAGAACGGTTTGTCGGGCATCAGGGCCTTCTGCGAACGGATCCAGTTGCTGGCGTGATCGGCCAGGTCTTCGGTGAGGTGGTAACCCTCCTCAGGGGTCGCCGGAGGTTCCACCGGGGTCGTGCCGTTGTAGAGCGCGGGATCCCACTGATTGTTCTCACCGCCGATGAAGCCGTAGAAGGTCTCGAATCCGCCACCGGCCGACGGCCAGGCATCGAACGGGCCCATCGGTGAGGACTGCCACACGGGCACCTCGTGGCACTTGCCGAACTGGGCGGTGGAGTAACCGTTCAATTTGAGGGTCATCGCCAGCGGCGCCTTGGTGTTCGGCCGCAACGAGCTGTTGCCCGGCGCCGAGGTGGCCGTCTCGGTGATGCTGCCCATCCCCACCGAGTGGTGGTTGCGTCCGGTCAGCAGCGCCTGCCGGGTGGGTGCGCACAGCGCCGTGGTGTGGAAGCGGTTGTAGATGAGCCCGTTCGCGGCGAGTTTCTCGGCGTTGGGTGTGGCGCAGGGGCCGCCGAAGACGCTCGACGCGCCATAACCGGCATCGTCGATCAGGATGACGAGCACGTTCGGTGCGCCCGCCGGTGGCCGCAACGGCTCGATCGGCGGGTATTGCGTGTCGGGGTCCTTCGCGTCGTAGGTGGTGAGTCCGGGTGCAGGGCGGTCGGGAATTGGCAGCATCGAGCGGGCATGGCGGTCGGGATTCGTCACGGGGGCCTCCTGGGTCTCTCGGGTGAAAGTAGCCCGGCGGAGGTGGCGGCGACATCACCCCTTAGTGATGAGGTCGGGCCGAGCGCCCGGTCATCCGGCGCTGCTGTAGTGGCTGACCGCGCATCGCCAGCGGCCGTCCCGGCGCATGGTGGCCCTGGCCTATTCGAACCGGGAGGTCGGGTTGCAGCTCTCGCTGCCGAGGGGACCGTGAAACGGCATGTGTCCAACATCTTCACGAAGCTCGATGCGACCTCCCGCATGGGTGTCGTGCGCCGCGCGGTCACCCTCGGCCTGGTGGGTTAGTGCCGAAGCCCCGGTGCCGACCGGGCTGCGTATGGTGGAAGCATGCTCGTTATCTCGAACGACCCGCGCGCCGAACTCGCGGCGCTGTGCGAGCGTGGGCTGGACTGGGGGACCGGCCGAAGCCGCGACCTTCCCGATCTGGGCAGCGCTCGCCGGGCCGCGGTTCTCGTGCTGTTCGGTGTGCTGGATGCGGTGCCGGCGCAGGCGCCCGCCGGCACAGACCGGGTTCCGAGGGATCTCGACGTGCTGTTGCTGCGCCGTGCCTCCACCCTGGGCAGTCACCCGGGTCAGATCGCCTTCCCGGGCGGCCGGCTCGAAGCATCCGATGCGGGCCCGATCGCGGCGGCGCTGCGGGAAGCCGTCGAGGAGACCGGGTTGGACGCAGCCGGCCTCGAACCCCTCGGCACGCTGCCCGCAATGCCGGTGCCGGTGAGCAACCATCTCGTCACCCCGGTGCCGGCCTGGTGGACCCGACCCTCCCAGGTGGCCGCGATGGACCATGCCGAAACCGTGGATGTCTTCAGGGTGCCCGTGGCGGATCTGCTCGACCCGGCCAACCGGGCGAACACCGAGCACACCGTGGGCGACGCCGTCTACCGGGCGCCGGCGTTCACCGTGGGTGACCGGCTCGTCTGGGGTTTCACCGCGATCGTGCTCTCGCGCATGTTCGACGAGCTCGGCTGGGCCGACCCGTGGGATCACGATCGGATCGTACTTCCCGGCCGGTAACCGGCGCGCTTGTGTCCGGGCGCGCGGTGCTGCTCCTCGGCGCCAGGTGGTGCTCGGTGCACCACGTGTGGCCCACCGCGCCCGCTATAGCGGGCGCGCTCGGCCACAAGGGGTGCAGAAACGGCGAGACCGGGTACGCCTTCCGCAGCGATCTTCGCGCGGCGAAGCACCGTGGCGTTCGCCGCGGACGAGCTCTCACCCGTACGGATGGTCAGCACGGACGTTGCCATGCCGCCACTGCCGGCGGACGACGGGGCTTGCTTTCTACGCCCTGTCCGGGCCGGGCCCGAACGAGTTCACGCTGGTGATCTTCGGGTCTGGCTGTGCGTCGAGGCCGACGCAGTACCGGCGAGAGCGTGGACAACCTCGACGCGATCATGCTCGGCTAGTGCGAGTCCTCGGCCTTGGTGATCGGCTCGCCGTCGACCCGGCCACGATCGGCCTTGGCGGCGTCCCCTCGGGTCTTGGCCAGGCTCGCGACGGTCGCGACGGTGACCGTGGCGGCGATGAAGACCAGCGAGAACCAGATCGGGATCTCGGGCACCCACAGCACCGGCTCGCCGCCGTTGATGAACGGCACCTCGTTGACGTGCAGGGCGTGGAAGACGAGCTTGAGGCCGATGAAGGCGAGGATCACGGCCAGGCCCTGGGACAGGTAGACCAGGCGCTCGAGCAGTCCGCCGATGAGGAAGAACAGTTGGCGCAGGCCCATCAGCGCGAAGGCGTTGGCGGTGAAGACGATGTAGGCCTCCGAGGTGAGCCCGTAGATCGCGGGGATCGAGTCGATCGCGAAGACCAGGTCGATGAAGCCGATCGCGATGATGGTGAGCAGCATCGGGGTGACATAGCGTTTGCCGTTGATCTTGGTGGTGAGCTTGTCGCGGTCGTACTCCTCGGTGACCGGCAGAACCCGGCGGGCCAGCCGCACAAAGAGGTTGTCGGCCGGATTGCTGTCGTGGCCCCGCACCTGCATGTATGCCAGCACGAACAGCAGCGCACCGAAGAGATAGAACACCCAGGAGAAGTTCTCGATCAGGGCCGCGCCCACGGCGATGAACCCGCCACGCATGATCAGGGCGATGATGATGCCGAACATCAGCACCTTCTGCTGGTACGCCTTGGGCACCGAGAACGCGGCCATCACGATGAGGAACACGAAGAGGTTGTCGATCGACAGCGCCTTCTCGGTGAGGTAGCCCGCGAAGTACTCGCCGCCGTACCGCCATCCGGACACCACGCCGATGCCGACCCCGAACAGCAGGGCAAGGCCGATGTAGAAGGCCGACCAGCGGGCGGACTCGCCCACCGTGGGCTCGTGCGGCTTCCGCACGTGCGCGAAGAACTCGTAGGCGAAGAACGCGATCGTCACGCCGATGGTGATGATCCAGGTCAGGGGAGTGATATTCAAGGAAGGCTCCATGACAGGGGGTTCGCTTGGTGCTCCCCGTGCACCTTCCAGACTAAAGCATTGCTCACTAACCCGCTAAGAGTGCGCGTCGGTGAGCTCCGTCAGCAGCGCGAAGCCGTGGCGGTCGACCGAGCGTGAGGTGGCGGTGAGCACAACCACCCCCGTGCCGGCGGCCCGGTCCAGGCCGAGCCAGGAACGGAAGCCGCCGGTGGCGCCGTCGTGCCAGGTGATCGATCGGCCCCTGACCGACAGGGTGATCCAGGCCGCCCCGATGTTCACCCCACGGCGGGCGATCGGCGCCACCGGATCGAGAGCCGAGATCCCGGGCGCGGATCCCTCCAGCAACGCCTGGGTGAGCCGGGCGAGATCGGTGATCGACGAACGGATGCCGCCGGCCGGTGCCACCGCCTCTCCAGTCCAGGCCGGCCGCGGGCGGCCCGACCGGCTTGTGCCCTGCAGCGCGCTGGGTCGCAGCTCGGCCGGTGTCGCGGGTGCGTACATCGACGTGAGACCCAGCGGCTCGGTCAGTCGCTCCCGCAGCAGGGTTGCGTAGTCGAGGCCCGCGCTGCGGGCGACGGCATGGCCAAGCAGTTCGAAGCCGAAATTGGAGTAGCGCCGGCGCGTGGAGGAGAGTCGCACGGTGCGCGCCTGTGTCAGCAGTTCGGTGAGATCTTCGCCGTAGGGGTTCTCCCCGGTGCGCAGGAACCGCAGGGCGCGACGTAGCGGCTGCGCCGAGCGCGGAAGGCGGGGTAGTCCAGACTCGTGCTTGCTCACGGCCGCGAGCCGGAGAGGCCCGGCCGGGCCCTGCGGCAGGGGGAGCAGATCACCCAGAGTGGTCTCTGCGCCGATCTCGCCGAGCTCACAGGCCTGACGGTAGAGCAGACCGGTGAGGCCCTTCGAGATGGAGCCGATTTCGAAGTCGGCGTCGAGCCCCGCGCCTACGCTCGCCAGCACCACTCCGCCGGGGGAGACCTGGGCGACGGCGGCCACCGGATGCCTGGGGCCCAAATGTTGCCGCAGCCGTGCGGCCAGCCCGGCGTCACCATCCGTCGCAGCCCTCGTCATGGGTTGATGATAGGGCGGCTACGGCGAAAGGCGGGGATTCTCGCGACACACCGTCAATCCGGCGAGCGGATGAGGGGTGTCGGGAGAATCCCCGCCCGTGGGTGAGCTGGTGTGACCTAGTAGCGGCGCGGCGGGCGCTCGGAGCGGTCGCCCTGTTGAGGCCGGTCGTTGCGGCCGGCCGAGGCGCCGTTGTCGGCGTGGATCTCGATCAGCTTGCCGCTGATGCGGGTCGCCGAGAGGCGGCCCAGCACATCGCTGGTCAGGTCGGCGGGCAGGTCCACCAGGGAGTACTCGGGCAGGATCTGGATCGCGCCGAAGTCTTCCCGGCTCAGGCCACCCTCGTTGGCGAGAGCGCCGACGATCTGGCGTGGTTCCACCTTGTGACGCTTGCCGACCTCGATGCGGTACGAGGCCATGGCGCGGCTGCTGTCGCGTGAGCGGCGTTCGGGGCGTTCGCTGCGCAGCGGGCGGTCATCCCGGCTGCCGCGGTCATCGCGGCTGCCCCGGTCGTCCCGACGGTCGTTGCGTGCGGGCCGGTCGCGGTCGCGGTGCTCGGTGCGCTCCCGGTCGAAACGCGCCGCAGCACGCACGTCGTCGGCGTTGAGCAGCAGCGGGGTCTCTCCTTGGGCGACCACGGCGAGTGCGGCGGCGACGTCGGCCTCGGGCACGTCGTGGTGCTCCACGTAGTGGCCCACGATGTCGCGGAACGCGGCGATGCGAGCGGTCTCCTCCAGCGCAGCGGTGATCGCGTCGTCGAACCGGGCGAGCCGGGTGACGTTGACGTCTTCGACGCTGGGCAGCTGCATCTGGGTGAGCGGCTGGCGGGTGGCCCGCTCGATGGCGTTGAGCAGGTGACGCTCACGAGGGGTGACGAAGCTGATCGCGGCGCCGCTGCGGCCGGCGCGGCCGGTGCGGCCGATGCGGTGCACGTACGACTCGGTGTCAATCGGGATGTCGTAGTTGATGACGTGGCTGATGCGCTCCACGTCGAGGCCGCGGGCGGCGACATCCGTGGCGACGAGGATGTCCAGCTTGCCGCTCTTGAGCTGCTCCACGGTGCGCTCACGCTGCACCTGGGGCACGTCGCCGTTGATGGCGGTGGCGGAGTAGCCACGTGCACGCAGCTTCTCGGCGAGCGTCTCGGTCTCGTTCTTGGTGCGGGTGAAGACGATCATGCCCTCGAAGTTCTCCACCTCGAGGATGCGGGTGAGCGCGTCCACCTTCTGCGGGTAGGAGACCAGCAGGTAACGCTGGGTGGTGTTGACCGAGGTCGTGGTCTTGTTCTTGACCGTGATCTCTTCGGGGTCATTGAGGTACTGCTTGGAGATGCGACGGATCTGCGCGGGCATGGTGGCGGAGAACAGGGCCACCTGCTTGTCGTCCGGGGTGTCGGCGAGGATCGTCTCGACGTCTTCGGCGAAGCCCATCTTGAGCATCTCGTCGGCCTCGTCGAGCACCAGGTACTTGAGCTGGGTGAGGTCGAGGGTGCCCTTTTCGAGGTGGTCCATGATGCGGCCGGGAGTACCGACGACAACATGAACGCCCCGGCGCAGCGCCGACAGCTGGATGCCGTAACCCTGTCCGCCGTAGACGGGCAGCACGTGCACGCCCTTCATGTGGGCGGCGTACTTCTCGAAGGCCTCACAGACCTGCAGGGCGAGTTCGCGGGTGGGGGCGAGCACCAGGGCCTGCGGGCTCTTCTGGGACATGTCGAGGCGGGAGAGGATCGGCAACGCGAAGGCGGCCGTCTTGCCGGTGCCGGTCTGGGCGAGTCCGACGACGTCGCGGCCGTCGAGGAGCGGCGGAATGGTGGCAGCCTGGATGGCCGACGGAGTCTCGTAGCCTACGTCTTTGAGGGCTTTGAGTACGGAGTCACTGAGCCCAAGCTCGGAGAACGTGATGGTCGGGCGGGCAGTGGCTGCCTCGGTCGGTGCAGTTGAATCAGGAGGCGTCATAGTACTACGGTAGCCGGTCGAAGTGCTCACCCCGTTCGGGAGCGAGAAATCCGTGCCGTGTGATCATGTCGTCGACGGCATTTCGGGCTCATTGACGGTCCGCCTGGCTTGAGAGTCCAGGCTCTCGTGCAGTGCGGCGGCGAGAACGGCGATGTCCACGTCGTGGGATTGGCCGGGGAGTTCCACGTGCCTGCCGTTCGGCAGGGCGGTGGCCAGGGCCCTGGCCGATTCGCGGATGAACTCCGGTGCGAATTCGCCGCTGAGCACCACCGCGGGGACCTGGACGGCTTCGATCCGGTAGTAGGGGAGTAGGCCGTCGCCGAGAACAGCATCGTCGTAGGCGAGCGTCGGGGCGATCGCCTCGAACCCGGCCCACATCGGCGTCTGCCGCATCCCCTCGATCTGCTCGGCGGGCATGCCCACCCGGGCCAGGAAGAGGGCCATGGCGTCGCCGCGGCGCCCGGCGGCCAGCGCGGCGGCGAGCTTCCGGGAGTAGGTGGTGACGACGGAGTCCAGGTCGATGCTCACCGGCACCTCGTAGGCGGCCAGCTCGCTGACCGCCGCACCGAGCTGGGCGGCGGCCGCGAGTGCCAGGGCGCCGCCACTGGACATGCCGAAGAGGGCCGCGTGACCGCCGGCCGACCGGATCAATGCGGCGATGTCATCGATCTCCCGGTCGACCGAGAACGGCAAGGTGTCGCCGCTGGCGCCGCGGCCGCGTCGGTCGTAGACGTACACGGTGAAGCTGTCGGCCATCAGGGCGGCCAGAGGGCGCATCGGCCCGGCGTCGCGGTAGCAGGTGGCGCCGTCCACCAGGATGAGGGCGGGCCCGGTACCGAGACTGTCGAAGGCGATCGTGGTGCCATCGCGCGACCTGACTGTGGGCATGGTGTCTCCTTCGATGTCTCGACGGGTCCGCTGTCACTGACCGCGCCGCTGCTCGCTCACACCGTGCCACCGGGTGAGGGCGGCGGTCAACCGCTGGCGCCGGAATATCTGTCGGGTCTGCACGGACGTGCTCAGCCTTGGGCCGTGTTGTGCCCACGCCTCTGGAGCGGATCGCGGGAGGATGTCTGCATGGCCACTACTGAGCAACAGCCCTGGGTTAAGCACTATCAGCCGGGCGTGCCCGCCGAGATCGATTACCCCACCACCTCGCTCGTGGAGATGCTCGAGCACGCGGTCGCCGAGGCCGGCGACCATCCGGCGCTCGAGTTCTTCGGACGCCGCACCAGCTACGCGGAACTCGGCGCCCAGATCGACAAGGCTGCCGAGGGGCTGCGCCTGCTCGGGGTGCGGGCCGGCGACAGGGTCGCGCTGATCCTGCCGAACTGCCCGCAGCACGTCGTGGCGTTCTACGCCGTCCTGCGCCTGGGCGGCGTGGTCGTGGAACACAACCCGCTCTATACGTCACCGGAGCTGCGGCACCAATTCGAAGACCACCAGGCCCGCATCGTGATCGCCTGGGACAAGGTCGCCCCGACAGTGCGCGCGTTCCCGGCCGACATCGAGATCGACCACATCGTCTCGGTCAACCTGCTGCAGGCTTTCCCCACCGTGAAACGGTTGGCCCTCTACCTCCCGGTGAAGAGTCTGCGCGAGTCCCGGGCGGCTCTCACAGGCTCGGCGGCCGGTACGACCCCGTGGAAGGACCTGTTCAGCCACGGCCGCATCGACCCGACCCACCCCCGTCCGGCGCTGCACGACCTGGCGGCCATCCAGTACACCTCCGGCACCACCGGTCGCCCCAAGGGTGCGATGCTGACCCACTACAACCTGCACTGCAACGCGTTGCAGGGCGAGGCCTGGATGCACGGCGCCGAGTACCGCAAGGAGGTCTTCTACGCGATCCTGCCGATGTTCCATTCGTTCGGCCTCACGTTGTATCTGACCTACGGCATCCACAAGCAGGCCCTGATCGTGTTGTTCCCCAAGTTCGATCCGAAGACCGTGCTCGACACCATGAAGAAGACCCCCGCAACTGTGTACTGTGCGGTGCCGCCGATCTACGAGCGCACCGCGCTCGCCGCGAAGGAACGTGGCATCTCGCTGCGCTCCTGCCGCTTCTGCATCTCGGGAGCGATGAACCTGCCCGACCATGTCGTGGAGCTGTGGGAATCGGTGTCGGGCGGACTGCTGGTGGAGGGCTTCGGCATGACCGAGGCATCGCCGGTGGCGATGGGCAACCCGTTCCACCCGACCCGCCGCCCCGGTACCGTCGGCATCCCGTTCTCCTCGACCCTGATGAAGGTCACCGACCCCGATGACCCGACCGTTGAGGTGGAGCAGGGCCAGCCCGGAGAGTTGCTGCTCAAGGGTCCGCAGGTGTTCAAGGGCTACTGGAACAACCCTGAGGAGACCGCCAAGACCCTGACGCCGGACGGCTGGCTTCGGACCGGGGACATCGTGACCGTGGACGAAGACGGGTTCTCCACCATCGTCGACCGGGCCAAGGACCTGATCATCACCGGCGGCTTCAACGTGGCGCCCACCGAGGTGGAGACTGTACTGCGCTTGCACGCGTCGGTGACGGATGCCGCCGTGTTCGGCAAGCCGCTGGAACGTGGCGGTGAAATGGTCGTCGCCGCGGTCGAGCTCGAACCCGGCGCGACGCTGGACGAAGAGGCCCTGCAGGACCACTGCCGGGAGCACCTGGCCGCATACAAGATTCCCCGCCGGATCGTGCAGATCACCGACACCCCGCGCACGATGCTCGGCAAGGTGCTGCGCCGCAAGGTGCGCGAGCAGGTGCTGCCCACCCTCTGACCCACCTTCACCCATCGCGGGTGACGCGAGCGCTGCCGGAGGGCTGGACACTGACACCTCCGGCAGCCGGAGACGACGGCGCACACCGGTTCCTTGCCCGGCTGTGCTCATCGTTCGCATCATCCAAGCGAAATGGAGTGGGTTATGACTGACACCATCGATGAACTCGGGCCGGTGGACTGGATCGTCGTGGAGTTTCCGGGCAGCACCTTCAACGGGTCGATTGCGCCGGAGATCACGTCGCTCGTGGACCGGGGCCTGGTGAAGATCCTGGACCTGCTGATCCTGACGAAGGACGCGGACGGCGCATTGGAAATCGCTGAACTCTCGGATCTCGAGGACGGCCAACTCGGTGAACTCCGCGCCTTCGAAACAGAACTGGCCACCCTCCTCAGCGAGGAGGACGTGATCTCCGCGGCCGAGGCCATCGAGCCAGGCAGCACCGCGGCGCTCCTGGTTTGGGAGAACCTCTGGGCCGCCCCGTTCGGCGCGTCGGTGCGTCACGCCGGCGGTCAGCTGGTGGCCAGCGGGCGCATTCCGGTGCAGGCTCTGCTCGCCGCCATTGAAGCCGATGACACGGAAGGAGCCTGACATGCCACTCGCACGCAGACGGGTCGGTCGCCCAGGGGTGATCGGGGCACCCGTGGCCCGCACCGCAGCCACAGTGGGAACGGCGGCCGTCGTCGCCCACGGAGTACGCCGCCGCGGCGACCGTCGGGATGACCGGCGCGACGACAGGCGCGACCGTTGATCCGCTGAGTTCCTTGATTCCGCGACACTCAGCGATACATCGTTGAGTGTCGTGGAAGTTCCGCGACGCGTGCTCGCTACACCCGCGAAGCACGACCTCGCGAAAGGACGAAAACGATCATGAAGCGCTTTCACCACAACCACCAGCCGGAGTCCGACAGTCCCGAGTTCGGTGCCCCTGATTGCGGCCCGGGGATGAGCCGCGCCCACCACGACTCGCCCCAGGGCCACGGTCGTGGTTTCGGCCGGGGATTCGGGCCCGGCGGGCCCGGCTTCGGCGGCTTCGGCCCCGGCTTCGGCCCCGGTGGTCCCCGTGGCTCACGTCGCGCCAACAAGGGCGACGTCCGCTCCGCGATCCTCTCGCTGCTGGCCGACGGTCCCTCCAACGGCTACGGGCTCATCAGGGCCATCGAGGAGAAGACCGGCGGAGCCTGGCGCCCCAGCCCCGGCTCCATCTACCCGACCCTGCAGCAGCTCGTCGACGAGGAGCTCATCTCACCGACCGGCACCGAGCGCCGCACGGACTATGAGCTCACTGAAGCCGGCCGGGCCTACCTGGCCGAACACGCCGACGACCTCAAGAAGGCGTGGGAGGCCACCCCCGGGCAGTCGGATTCCGACGCCGCCTTCCACGAGAGCGTCGGCAAGCTCTTCGGTGTTGTGCACCAGTTCCGCTCCTCGGCGACCGACACCCAGCGTGCCGCCGCCACCGAGAAGCTCGATGAGGTGCGCCGCGCGCTATACCTGATCCTCGCCGACTGAATGAGGAAGGCCAGACGACATGACAACCGACGACCTGGACAGGGCGCAGGCGGGCCCGGACGATCCGCGTTTGGTGCGCGGGGACAGCGGCCCTGATCTCGTCTTGAGCCGCAGCTTCGCGGTCGACATCGATGACGTCTGGGCGACCCTGACCGACCCCGCCCGAACGACGGAGTGGTACGGCCCCTGGGAGGGGAAAGGTGCCGCAGGCCACACCATCCGCGTGCAGATGCGCTTCGAAGACGGCGAACCGTGGTTACCGATGCGCGTCGATGCGTGCGAGCGGCCCACCCGCCTGGCCCTGTCGATGCTCGAGGACCAGGGTGACTGGCGGCTGGAACTGGTGCTCGCCGAGACGGCCGGGTCGACCCGCCTGAGCCTGATCCACCATCTCAGTGGGGTGGACAGCTTGGGGGAGATCGGGCCGGGCTGGGAGTACTACCTGGACCTCTTCGCTGCGGCTGTGCGGGGCACGGCTGTGCAGGCGGCTGCAGGGCCCCGCACCGCGCCCGCGTTCGCGGACTACTACCCGGCGCGATCGGCCTTCTTCACCGCTCTGGCCGAGAGCTACACTCGGCGATTTACGCCTCTGCCATGACGACCTCGGCGCTGATCCTCGGTCCGATGCTGCGCTACGTCGATACCGACTCCGCCAGTGTGTGGGTCGAGACCGCGCGGGCCGGGCAGGTCACGGTGCGGGCCGATGCCAGGATGTGGTCGGCGCGAACCTTCGCCGTGCACGGGCATCACTACGCTCTGGTGCAGGTCGACGACCTGGCACCGGGTACAACCTCTCCATATGCGGTCGACATCGACGGCGTGCAGGTCTGGCCGCCGTTGCCATCACGTTTTCCTGCATCCGTCATCAGCACGCTCACGCCAGGCGCGCCCCTGAAGCTGGCATTCGGATCCTGCCGCACCAGCGTGCCGCACGACGAGAAAGGCAACCGCAGCCACGGTGTGGATGCCCTTCGCAGCTACGCGCTGCAGATGGCCGCGCTGCCCGGCCAATTCTCCTGGCCCGACCTCGTGCTCTTTCTGGGCGACCAGGTCTATGCCGACACCACGAGCGAGCAGATGCAGGAGTTCATCCGCGCCCGGCGAGACCTCACCGAGCCGCCTGGCGAGGAGCTGGCCGACTTCGAGGAGTACGCGCACCTCTACGGCCTGGCCTGGTCCGACCCGGCGAACCGGTGGCTGCTGTCGACGGTGCCCACAGCGATGATCTTCGACGACCACGATATCCGCGACGACTGGAACGCGTCGCTCAGTTGGAAGCGCGAGATGGAACAGACCTCCTGGTGGCACGGGAGGCTGGTTTCCGGGCTGGCCTCGTATTGGGTGTACCAGCACCTGGGCAACCTGTCGCCCGCCGACCGGGAGGTCGACGAGATCTGGCGGTTCCTCGCCAGCCACGACGGCGACGCCGAGCTCGACCTCAGCGAGAGGCTCGACGCTTTCGTCGAGCGCGCCGCCGCCGAGCCGGCCAGCTATCGCTGGAGCTACTGCCGGGACTACGGCGACAGCCGGCTGATCGTGATCGATTCCCGCATTGCGCGGCGGCTCGACCCCGCAGACCGGGCCCTGATCGACGACGACGAATCCGGCTGGCTAGACGAGCGGATGCGCGGAGGGTTCCGCCACCTGCTGGTGGGCACGTCGTTGCCCTTCCTGCTGCCGACGGGGCTGCACCATCTGGAGGCCTGGAACGAGGCGACCGCCGAGGGCGCCTGGGGTGCTCCGATGGCCGCCGTCAGCGAGAAGCTCCGCCAGGCCCTCGACCTCGAACACTGGGCGGCCTTCCAGTCGAGCTTTCGCCGGGTGGCGCAGATGGCCACCGACCTGGCCGACGGCAAACGTGGCCCGGCCCCCGACACCATCACGTTCCTCTCCGGCGACGTGCACTACTCCTATGTCGCCGAGGTGGAGCGCAGCTCGGGCAGCCGCATCATCCAGGCCGTCTGTTCGCCGATCCGCAACCCGTTGGCCCTGCCACTCCGGTCGTTCTCGGCCGTGCTGTCCTACGCCATCGCGAACCGGCCCAGCGAGATGCTTGCCCGGTCGGCCGGGGTGCCCGTGTCGCCGCTTCGGTGGCGGGGGATCCGGGGACCGTGGTTCGAGAACTGCCTCGCCAGCGTCTCGGCGACGCCGGCGGGGCTGCGGTTCCGCTGGATCACGGGCGTCGTTCGGGGAGACGGCCGGGCGCGGCCCCGGGTGACGGAGATTGCTGCCCTCACCATGGCGCCGCGCCGGAACAACGGTGGCTAGGCGCTCGCGAGCCAGAGGTCGGGGCCGAAGACCTCGTAGTGGATGCGGGCGGCCGGGACCCCGGACGCCAGTGCCTGGGCGCGCATCGCCCGCATGAACGGCAGCGGGCCGCACAGGTAGACCGAGGCGTCATCCGGGATGGTCACCGAATCCAGCGACATGAAGCCGTCGTGAGCGGTGTCCAGGGCGCTCGGCGCTTCGAGCCAGAGCTCGAGCTCGGCCGTTTCCAGGATGGCGACGTCGGCGCGCATCTGGTCGCGCAGAGCCCAGCGTTCGATGGTGCTCTCGGCGTGCAGCACCAGCACCTTCCGGTCCGACCCGGTCTCCACCAGCGAGCGCAGGATCGACGCCAGCGGGGTGCAGCCGATGCCGGCCGACGCCAGCACCAGGGGGCCGTTGCCCGTGCTCAGGGTGATGTCGCCGCACGGGTTGGAGAGGGTCAGCTGGTCGCCGACCTGCACGTCACGGTGCAGGACGGGGGAGACCTCCCCGTCGTTGTCCAGCTTCACCGTGAACACCCGGGTCGTGGTGCCGGTGCCGGCCGAGAGCGAGTACTGGCGCACCTGGCGGATCCCATCGGGCATCCGCACCGTGACCCCCACGTACTGGCCGGGCCGGGAGACGGACGCCGGGGTGTCATCGGACGGCACGAGCGTGAACGTCACAGCGTCGCTGCCGGCGGGCTCCCGATGTGTGACCGTCCACGGCGCCAGCGGCTTGTCACTGGCCGCGGCGGCGTACAGGCCGGTCTCCTGCTTGATCAGGGCGTGCGCCATCAGCCAGTAGACCTCGGTCCAGGCATCCGCGATCTCGGCCGTGATGACGTCGCTGAGCTCGGCCGCGATGGACTCGAAGAGGTAGGTGTAGACCACGTCATACTGCTCGGGCAGGATGCCGAGGGAGACGTGCTTGTGCGCGATGCGGGAGAGCATGATCTCCGGCGCACTGGTGGGGTCCTTCACGAGATGCGCGGCGAACGCGGCGATGCTGCCCGCGAGGGCCTGCTGCTGCACACCGCTTTTCTGATTCGAGCGGCTGAACAAGCCGTCGAAAAGTTCGGGATGCGCGGTGAACATGCGGGCATAGAACCCGGTGGCGATGGCGGGCAGCCGTTCGCCGACCAGGGGGAGCGTCGCTTCAATGAGGGGGTGGGACTGGGGGGACAGCATGCAGACTCCTGGTGGGTGGGGACGTAGTACGGGGTGGACGGGGAGTCTCACGCTAACAATCGCTACCCCCGTTCGGGGGAGTCCAAAGCCTCTAGTGACGCCGATGACCGATACCGGACGCGGGTCGCCGGCGGCTCCGGGGCAACGGGGCCAGACTGGCCGCACGTCTACCGTCGTGCACCTGGTTCGCTCGCTCGCCGCGCCGCTCACCCGCACCCGACTATTCAGGGTCCTCGCGCCGTCGGTCCTACCTCCGATCGAACGAGTCCTGCACAGGCTCAGCGCCGGGCGAGTGGTGCATCTGTTCGTCCTGCGGCCTGTTTTCTCCCACGAATCGTGGTTTTTATCCACCTGGCGGCTGACATTTCAAGGGGGTTGCGGAAGATCTTTAACGGGTTTCTGGGTCGCGGTGGGCTCCTCCTTCGACCGGATTGACCGGCTTTCTGAGGCTCGAATCGGGTCCTCATCAGGTATCGAGAAGTGATCCAGTGCACCGCCCAGGACACAATAGGGGTACCCGGATTGGGGGGAACTTCCCGGCAAAAGGTGAGGATCCATGCAGAAACATATTGCAGTGTAGTGACTTCGCCCGGGCGGGCCCCCGCCTGTGGAACGTCGAATAAGAACCGCTTTGCGCCCTCGTACATGCGATTCGCTCAGTGAGAGACATACATAACTGTGACTTCCAGCACTCCAGCAACACCCGAGACACCCGCTACATCCGCAACAGCCGTGATCCCCGCAACGCCCCTCGAGACCCGCGCGTCGAAGACCCATCGCACGCGCGTCACCCGTCGCTCCGCCGCCGCGCTCGCGGTGCTCTCCATCGGTGCGATGGTCGGTACGGGATTTGTGCTGGAGCCGGCGATGGCCGCCCAGAACGATCGTGCAGTCAAAACCGCGGCCGTCTCGGCCGCGCACGTGGAGCAGCTCGAGGCCTACAGCGAGATCAAGCAGGCCCGGGCCGAGAAGGCCGCCACCGACACCATCACCGGCGCGAGCACCGTGATCACCGCTGCCGAGAACAAGGCCGATGCCACCCAGGTGGCGACTCCGGTGGCGATGCTCACCGACTTCAAGTACCTCGCGCCAGAGCGCATCTACGAGCTCGTCGAGCAAACCAACGCAGAGCTGCCGCCCCTGCAGGCCGCAACAGCGGAGTTCGACCGTATCGCCGCCGAGCAGGCTGCCGCTGAGGCCGCCGCTGCCGCTGCCGCGGAGGCCGCTGCCGCCGCTGCCGCCCAGGAGGCCGCCGACGCCGAGGCCGCTGCCGCCGCAAAGGCTGCCCAGGCCGCCAAGGCCGCCCCGAAGGCCAACACTGCTCCCGCTCCGTCGGCGCCGACCAACCCGAGCGGCGCTCAGGCCGTCGCCCGCGACATGATGAGCGCCAAGTACGGCTGGGGCGCCGACCAGTTCGGCTGCCTCGTCAGCCTGTGGGACAAGGAGTCCGGCTGGAACGTGAACGCGTACAACGCCTCGAGCGGTGCCACCGGCATTCCGCAGGCGCTGCCCGGCAGCAAAATGGCCACGGCCGGATCGGACTGGGCGACGAACGCCTCCACCCAGATCTCCTGGGGCCTGGGCTACATCTCAGGTACCTACGGCACGCCGTGCGCGGCCTGGTCCAAGTCCGAGTCTGTGGGCTGGTACTAACCGACCGAGCACAATCATCACCTGAACGGCCCGCGGGCCAGGTTGGGGGGCACTGCTCCCGGAATCTGATCCGCGGGCCGTTTTCGTGCGGGCAGGATGCGTCGGGTGCCCTGCCCAGCACGGGTCGGCGGGCGTACTCTCGGTGCATGAAACGTGCGCTCGCCTCCGGCCTCGTCTTTGTGCAGATCGTGCTGCTGGTAGGCCTTCTCGTCCTGCCGCATGGCACAGTGTGGCCGGTGAACGGGTTTGTCGTCGCCACAGCGATCGCGCTTATCGCGGTGGGGGTGGCTCTCGCGGTGCAGGGATCCACAACGCTCGGCCCCGCCATGACGGCCAGCCCGATACCGCGCGACGACGCCCCGCTGGCCACCAACGGGGTCTACGCGGTGGTGCGCAATCCCATCTACACAGGGCTGATGTCGGGAGGGTTGGGACTCGTCGTGATCGGCTCTTCCCTCATGCACGTCGTGGTGTGGGTGGCGCTGATCGGGCTCCTGGCCGGAAAGACCCGATGGGAGGAGCAAATGCTCTTCGTAGAGCATCCCGCCTACTCGGACTACGCGGCCAGGGTCGGTCGGTTCCTGCCGGGTGTCGGTCGGATTCGGTGAATGCGGGTATCGATTCGGCCCCGAAATCCGTTACCCCCAACATGACGACACCGCTCTCCATACTTGACCTCGCCCCTATCGCCCCCGGGCAGACCGTCAGGGAAAGCTTCGCCGCCAGTGTCGCGCTCGCCCAGACCGCCGAAAAGCACGGGTACCAGCGGGTCTGGTACGCCGAGCACCACAACATGCCGACGATCGCGTCGTCGGCCACCAGCGTGCTCGTCGGTCACGTCGCCTCCCAGACCTCCACCATCCGGCTCGGATCCGGCGGCGTGATGCTGCCCAACCACTCGCCGCTCACCATCGCGGAGCAGTACGGCACCCTCGCGGAGCTGTACCCCGACCGCATCGACCTGGGCCTGGGCCGGGCTCCCGGCAGCGACCAGACCACCGCCAGGGCGATGCGCCGCGACCCGCGCGCCTCCGACCAGTTTCCGCAGGACGTGATGGAGCTGGCCGCGTACCTGCGCGATGAATCGATCATCCCCGGGGTGCGGGCGGTGCCGGGAGCCGGTACCAACGTTCCGCTCTACATCCTGGGGTCCTCCCTCTTCGGCGCCGGCCTCGCGGCCGCGCTGGGCCTGCCGTACGCGTTCGCATCGCACTTCGCACCCGACTCGCTGTTTGAGGCCGTCGCCACCTACCGGCGCGACTTCAGGCCGTCGGCGCAGCTCGCCGAGCCCTACCTGATGGTGGCCGCCAACGTGATCGCGGCAGACGACGGGGCGGATGCCACGCAGCAGTTCGAGATCATGCGTCGCTCCAGGGTGCGCAGCATGATCGCCCGCGGACCGGCATCGCCGGAGTACTCCGACGACCAGATCGATGCCTTCCTCACCACCACGGAGGGGCGCCGCCTGGCCGACATGATGCGATACACGGCCGTGGGTACCCCCGCGGACGTGCGCACGTTCCTCGAGGAGCTGACCACCTCCACCCAGGCCGACGAACTGATCCTCGCCCACGCGTCGCAGCAGATCGGTGACCGGCTGCGGTCCGTGGAGCTGACCGCCGGCGCGATGGTCGGCGTTCCGGCCTGAGACTTCGCCGAATGCTGGCTGGTCCGGGAGAAGTCGCTAGTGTCACAGACATGACCCCGGACGCCCTCGTTGAGTTCTGCCTCAGCCTGCCCCAGGCCACCGAGACGTTTCCGTTCGGCGACGAGATCAGCGTCTTCAAGACCAGCGGCAACGGCAAGATCTTCGCCCTCAGCGCGCTGGCCGGTGACCCGTTCAGCGTGTCGCTGAAGTGCGACCCCGAAGAAGGGCGCGCGCTGCGGGAAGAGTTTCCCGGGCATATCCACCCCGGCTACCACCTCAATAAGAAGCACTGGATCACCATCGTGCTCGACGGGTTCGTGGAGGACGAGCTCGTGGAGCAGCTTCTGCGCGACAGCCATGCTCTCGTGCGGCCCAAGGGTCCCAAGGCTCCCCGGGCTCCTCTGGATAGCGCGGAGTAGGGCGCCCGCTAGGTGTACTGCCCAGGCAGGTTAGTTAACCGCGTGATCGGTGGCTTGCCTCCGATGGCGGTGTGGTGCCTGTGGTGATTGTATTCGTGGAGCCATGCTGGCAGTGCTGCTCGGCGGGCTGATTCGCTGTTGTAGTGGCGGGAGAACGCCCAGCCGTCGGCGAGGGTGCGGTGGAAGCGTTCGATCTTCCCGTTGGTCTGTGGCCGGTAGGGGCGGGTCTTCTTGACCTTGATGCCAAGCTCGGCGCAGGTGTCGCGCCAGGCGTGGGATCGGTATGCGGAGCCGTTGTCGGAAAGGACACGTTCGACGGTGACACCGCGCGCTTCGAACCAGGACACGGCTCGTTTCAAGACGCCGACGGCGGTCTCGGCTTTCTCGTCGCCGTGGATCTCGGCATAAGCGACCCGGGAGTGGTCGTCGATCACGGTGTGGACGAACGCTGTTCCCAGAAGCTCGTGGTGATGTCTGTTCCGGGTGGTGCCTGGGGTCGATTGCCGGTTCTTGGCTCCTTGTTGCCGTCCGACATAGCGGTGGCCGCCGCCGTCCGGGATGTTGCCGATCTTCTTCACGTCAACATGGATCATCGCGCCGGGTCTCTCGTGCTCGTAGCGGCGGACCGGCTCGCCGGTACGGACGTCGACATGCCGCAGCCTGTTGAGGCGGCAGCGGGTCAACACCGCGTGAACGGTCGAGGCCGGCATCTCGAGACGGGCGCCGATCCCAACGGGCCCGAGGCGCTTCTTCCAGCGCAGATGCACGACCTTCCGCACCAGCTCCGGGCGAGTCTTTGTGGGGCTGCGGTGCGGGCGCGATGAACGATCCTGCATGCCGTCGCGGCCCATCGCCGCGTACCGGTCGGCCCACCGCTTCGCGGTCGGCCATGACACGTGGAAGAACACCGCTGCATGGGCGACAGGCCAGCCGTCATCGACGACCAGCCTTCCGATCCGCAGACGTTGAACCGGGGTGAGAGCAGCATTAGCGTGAGACACGAGGACCTCCGGACGGGTTGGGGAACTAGACAGCTCCACCCTCCACCGGAGGTCTTCGTCATTTCAAGACGTCACACATCAACCAACGTCCCTGGGCAGTACAGCTAGGAGGCGTCGAGCGCTTCGCCGGTCGGATCCACGGCGGACGTGTCGACCAGCGGCATCCCGCCCAGCGGCACCCCCGCCCAGGACAGCAGCGTCCAGCCCTCGTCGGGTGAGCCGATCAGCTCGACCACGCCGGTGTTGTCCAGGTCGTGGAGCCCGGCGAACATCGGCGGCACGTTGGTTGCCCGAGCCGCGGCCCAGACCCGGATCGCGGCGCCGTGGCTGAACACCGCCGCCGTCGCTCCGCTGGCGGCCGCCACGGCGATGTCGGCGTCGAACCGGGCGAAGAACGCGTGGCCATCCGGCCCGCCGGGCATGCCCACATCGAGGTTGCCGGCTCCCCAGGCGAACACTGTCTCCATGTAGGTGCGGATGGAGGCGTGATCGCTGCGTCGCTCGAGCGCGCCGGCTTCGATCTCGTGCAGTCCGTCGGCCACCTGGATGTCCAGGCCGCGGTCGAGCGCGAGGGGACGGGCGGTGAGTTGGGTGCGATGCAGTGTCGACGCAAATATGGTGTCAATGGAATCGAACCTGAGGGCCTCGGGGATGACGGCCGCCTGTCGTTCGCCGAGCTCGGTCAGGCCCGGGCCCGGGTGGGCGGTGTCGAGTTGCCCGAGCACATTGGCGGGCGTCTGGCCGTGACGGATCAGGAGGAGTCGCATGGTCGTTCCAGCATAGGCACGAGGCGCACGGAGCAATAGCCGGTTGGCCTTGCCGATTGCCCGGAAGCCTCTTAGAGTCGGCGGCGAACACCTGACCGGGGCAACCTGGGTGGAGGCGAGCGTGGACGACAAGAGTGCCGAACCGGCGGCCGCGTCCCTCATCGTGATCGGTGCGATCTGCGGGATCGCGTGGGCGGCAGGGTTCCGCGCCTACATGGTCGAGCTGGTCGGGATCGCCTCGACCTTCGAATGGGACGGCACCTTCGGCGCCATCCTGCTGCCCGGCGCCCTCGCCGGCGCGCTGCTCGGCTGGGCGGAAGCGCTGCGGCGGTCCGGGGGAGCCCGAGGCTGGCGGTGGCTCGCCCTGGCGCCGCTCGCGTTCGCGGTGGCGCCATTGCTGAGGCCGGGAGCGGTCGTGGAGCTGGTGACGACGGGGATCGGCGGTGCTGCGGTGGGCGTGGCCCTGATCGGCATCGGCGGTGGCTACGCCATCTCCGGACGCGGGCGGCTGTGGGGCCGGATCGTAGCCGGTGTGCTCAGCGGTGCGGCGTTGGCGGCGATAGCGCTCATGCCGGCCGCGATCGGCGGTGCCAGGCTGACCGTCACCGAGCCACGCGGCGCCTGGGTGTCCGTGCTCGCCGGTTCGCTGCTTCTCGTGCTGGTCCTCGCATCGTCGATCCCGTTCCGCCGGGTGCTCCGGCAGAGTGCCGGGTAGGAGCGTTCGCTCGACGTTCACCGGGAGTTTTCCTGGCATCGCCACAGTGGACCGGGCCCATCCGAGGCTCGTCACCCACAGCCTCGAAGGGGCATCCCTGTGCGCACTCACTGGCGTCGGCCAAGCCTGGCCGCCATCCTCACCCTCGCCTTGGCGGTTCCACTCGCCGCCACCCTGAGCCCGGCCATGGCGGCCCCGGCACCCTCGGTTCGCATCAACGAAGTCGAGTCCGAAGGCGGCACGCCCGGCGACTGGATCGAACTGACCAACATCGGCCAGGTGGCGACGGATGTCTCCGGCTGGGTCGTCAAGGACGACAAGGACGAGCGCACCTTCGCGCTGCCGGCGAGCACGGTTCTCGAACCCGGCGCGTTCCTGGCCGTTGATGTGGACGGCGACGGCGCCACCAGCTTCGGCCTCGGAAAGGCCGACATCGCCCGCCTGTTCCTGGCTGACGGCACCACCCTGGTCGACTCCTATGCCTGGGCCGCGCATGCGACCACCAGCTGGGGCCGTTGCCCCGACGGCACCGGGGAGTTCCGTGAGACCACGGCAGCCACCCGCGGTGCGGCGAACGACTGCGACGTGTCCGTCGCCGACAACGTGCGCCTCAACGAGGTCGAGTCCAACGGTGGCACCCCCGGTGACTGGATCGAGCTCGTCAACCTGGGCACGGCTCCCGTCGACGCCTCCGGACTGGTGCTCAAGGACAGTGACGACACGCACGCGGCCGTGCTGCCCGTCGGCTCGACTATCGCCGCCGGCGGCTACCTCGTCGTCGAGGCACCCACCATGGACTACGGCCTCGGCGGCGGAGACGCCGCCCGACTGTTCGACACCGACGGGGTCACCCTGATCGACTCCTACGCGTGGACCGTGCACGCCGCATCGACCTATGGCCGCTGCCCCGACGGCGTCGGCGAATTCGCCGACACGGCCACCGCCACGAAGGGAGCGGCCAACGACTGCGTCGTGCCCGAGACAGCGGATGTGCGCATCACCGAGACCGAGTCCAGCGGCGGCACGCCCGGCGACTGGGTTGAGCTGTTCAACCCCGGCGCGAGTGATGTCGACCTCACCGGCTGGATCGTGCGCGACAACGACGACACCCACACGGCCGTGCTGCCGTCCGGCTCCGTGATTGTCGCCGGCGGCTACTTCGTGGTCGAGGAGGGCCTGCTCGGCTTCGGCCTGGGCTCGGCCGACTCGGCCCGCCTGTTCGCCCCGGACGGCTTCACCCTGGTCAGCTCGGTGAGCTGGACCAGCCACGCGGTCACGACCTGGGGTATCTGCCCCGGCGGCACCCTGCTGACCCAGATGACCTCCTCGACCAAGGGCGCCGCGAACGACTGTGGCTCGCCCGTTCGCCTCAACGAGATCGAGTCGAGCGGCGGCACGCCCGGTGACTGGCTCGAGCTGATCAACAACGGTTCGACCGCCGCGGATGTCTCCGGCTTCGTCCTGAAGGACAACGACGACACTCACTCCGTCATCCTCCCGACCGGCACGAGCATTGCGGCCGGGGGATACCTCGCGATCGACGTAGACGCGGACGGCGGATTCGGACTGGGCGGCGCCGACACCGCCCGCCTCTTCGCAGCCGACGGCAGCACCCTGCTCGACAGCTACACATGGACCGCGCACGCCGCGACCAGCTACGGCCGCTGCGCCGACGGCACCGGCGACTTCGCCGCGACGACCGCCAGCACCAAGGGCGCCGCGAACAGCTGCGCCGGCGACCTGGTCACCGCGGCCTGGCCCGGCTCGGCCGAGGTCCGCACCGTGGACCCGGCCGGCGTGCTCGGCGGCAACCTGAGCGGACTGGCCTATGAGGCTGCTGGCGCTGCCGGCACTGCCGGTGACGTGCTCTGGGCCGCCAAGAACGGTACCGGCGCGCTCTACAAGCTCGTCGCCGACGGCGCCGGCTGGGTGCCGGACACCACCGCCGGCTGGGGCGCGGGCAAGCCGCTGCATTACACCGACGGCACCGGCGACGTGGACGCCGAGGGCGTCGCTCTGACCTCGGCAGGCGCTGACGGCGGATTGTTCATCGCCAGCGAGCGCAACAACGCCGTGAGCGGCGTCAGCCGGCCCGCGGTGCTGCGCTATGACGCATCCGCCACCGGAACCCAGCTCACCGCGAGCATGGAATGGAACCTCACCGCCGACCTGCCCGTCGTGGGCGCCAACGCCGGCCTCGAGGCCATCGCCTGGGTGCCGGACAGCTTTCTGGTGGCCCAGGGGATGCTCGACGAGCGCACCAACGCCGCCTACGACCCGGCTGTTTACGCCGGTCACGGCACCGGCCTGTTCTTCGTCGGACTAGAGGCCAACGGTGCGATCTACGCCTACGCGCTGGACCAGGCCACCGGCGGATACACCCGCGTCGCCACCATCGCCAGCGGATTCTCCGGTGTGATGGACCTGGAGTTCGAGGCCTCGACCGGCCGGTTCTGGGCCGTCTGCGATGACACCTGCGCGGGACGTTCCGCGGTCCTGGAGATCGCGCAGGCCGGCGCCTCCGACGGGCGATTCGGAGTCACGACGGTGTACGAGCGACCGGCGTCGATGCCCAACCTCAACAACGAGGGCTTCGCCCTTGCCCCGCAGAGTGCCTGCGTCTCCGGAGCCAAGCCCGTCTTCTGGGCCGACGACTCCAACACCGGCGGCCATGCGATCCGGGTGGGCAGCATCGAGTGCACCCCGCTGACACCGACCGAGCCGACCCCGGTTCCGACGACCGAGCCGACCCCGGTTCCCACGACCGAGCCGACTCCGGTTCCCACGACCGGGCCGACTCCGGTTCCCACGACCGGGCCGACCCCGGTTCCCACGACCGAGCCGACCCCGGTTCCCACGACCGAGCCGACCCCGGTTCCGACGACCGAGCCGACTCCGGTTCCCACGACCGGGCCGGCCGCACCGGCTCCGGTGGCGACGGCCGCTTTGGTCGAGTCCGAGCGGGGACCGGTATCGGTGCCCGCCACCGCGAAGCCGGGGGACACCATCACGGTCACCGTCGGCCGCGCGTTCGCGGGTGACGCGGTGCGCGTGTGGCTGCACTCGACTCCGACGCTGCTGGCATCCACGACGGTCACCGCCGCGGGCACCGTGCAGGTCGCTATCCCGAACGGCACGGCGCCCGGCGCACACCGCGTGGTTGTGGTGGCCGAGGACGGCACGCTGATCGGTTGGGACGACATCCTCGTCAGCGCTGCGGCGACGTCATCGCAGGACGCGCCGGGCACCCTGGCGAGCACGGGCGTGAACCCCGCCCTGCCGGGACTGCTCGCGCTACTCCTCGTGCTCACCGGCAGCGCCGTTCTGGTGCTGCGCCGGCGCGGTGTGACGGCGTAACGACGGTGCGCGGAGCGAACATCCGCTGACGGCGGCCGGTGAGACCGGGCAGAGCAGAGACATCCGTCCGGCGGCCGCACCCATGAGGTGCGGCCGCCGGACGCTTTCGTGCCGGCGGCGGCGCGACCCTCAACCCCGACTTGCACATACCCCATGGGGTATAGCACACTGGAATCATGACCCAGAACCGATATCTCATCATCGGCGGCGTCGCCGGCGGCATGTCCGCCGCCACCCGCCTCCGTCGCCTCGACGAGAACGCCCAGATCACGGTGTTCGAACGGGGCGGCCATGTCTCGTTCGCCAACTGCGGCCTGCCGTACTACCTCGGTGGTGTCATCGAAGAACGTTCCAGCCTGCTGTTGCAGACGCCGGCCTCGCTCGCCAGCCGCTTCAACCTTGACGTGCGGGTGCGTACGGAGGTCATCGGCATCGACAGCGCGGCCAAGACCGTCACCGTACGCGACCTCGCCACCGGCCGGGAGTCGACCGAGGGCTACGACGCCCTCGTGCTCTCGCCCGGCGCTTCGCCCGTGCGCCCGCCGCTGCCCGGTGGCGAGCGGATGCTGACCCTGCGCGACATCGACGACGTCGACGCGGCTATGTCGGCCCTGTCCGTGGTGCCGCGAAGCGCCCTCGTCATCGGCGCCGGCTTCATCGGCCTCGAGATGGTGGAGAACCTCGTGCACCGGGGCCTGGACGTCACCCTGGTGGAGCTCGGTGACCAGGTTCTGCCGCCACTGGACCCCGAGATGGCCGGCCCGGTGGCCGAGCGGCTGCGCGCCGCGGGTGTCAGCGTGCGTCTGGGCACCCAGGTCGCCGAGATCGGCGCGGACACCGCCACTCTCAACGACGGCAGCGTCGTGGCGGCCGAGTTCGTGCTCGCTGCCATCGGTGTGCGGCCGGACACCGCGCTGGCCCAGGCCGCCGGCCTCACGATCGGCGAACGTGGCGGCATCGCGGTGGACGACCAGTTGCGCACCAGCGACCCCGACATCTACGCCATCGGCGACGCCGTGGAGAAGACCGACGCGATCTCGGGCGAGCAGCGCCTGGTGGCCCTCGCCGGCCTGGCCAACCGCCACGGCCGCCTGGTCGCCGACGTGATCACCGGCAAGAGAATTCGGGTGCGCCCGGCCCTCGGTACCGCCGTCGTGGGCATGATGGGACTCACCATCGCCGCCACCGGCTGGAACGAGAAGCTGCTCGCGGCCCGCGGCCGGAACATCCGGGTGATGCACACCCACCCGGCCTCGCACACCGGCTACTATCCCGGGGCGGAGTCGATGGCGCTCAAGCTCGTCGTCGACGCCGACACCGACGCGATCCTCGGCGCCCAGGGTGTGGGCGGCGACGGTGTTGACAAGCGCATCGACGTGATCGCGACCGCCATGGCCGGCGGCATCACGGCATCCGAACTCGCCGACCTCGAACTGGCCTACGCACCGCAGTTCTCCTCGGCCAAGGATCCGGTGAACATGCTCGGCTACGTGGCCCTCAACGCCGAAGAAGGGCTGACCACGTCGGTGCAGTGGCACGAACTCGCTGCGGCCCGTGCGGCCGGTGCCACCCTGATCGACGTGCGCACGGCGGGGGAGTACGCCGAGGCCGCCATCCCCGGCTCGGTCAACATCCCGCTCGACGACATCCGTGCCCGCCAGGCGGAACTGCCCGAGGGTCGGCTGATCGTGCACTGCAAGGTGGGCCAGCGCGGTCACACCGCCGTGCGGCTGCTCGCCCAGCTGGGCCGAGACGCCGTGAATCTCGACGGCGGCTACCTCACCTGGGCCGCGGGCACGGATGCGGCGCGCACCGCCCGGGACAGCGCCGCCGCCCTGCTGAAGGCCTGACCACCCCCACCGCCAGCAATAAAGGCCCCAAAAACCCGGAGTACCTGGTGCTTGAGTCACAGTTCGCGGGGAGTTAGGTGAGGTCGCGCAGGCGGGCCGAGAAGCCGCCTCCCGCGGCACCCTTCCGCTCGGAGGTGATCGCGATCACGAGCATCACCGCACCGATGGTGGCCAGGGTGATCCACCACAGCAGCGGGTTGATCGTCTGCCCGATCTGCACCGTGAACACCACGATGACCTCGATGGGCAGCACGGCCAGGCTGATCACGAACGGGGCGGCCAGGCGCCGGGTCGAGCCGATCAGGATCGCGGTGAGCGCGAGGGACATCACCAGGATGGCGCGCCAGGTCTGCGGGTCGGTGCCGGTGGCCAGGACCGACGGTAGGAACGTGACGATGATGCCCGGAGCGAGCAGCCGCCACGAGCCGGCAAAACCGGCCGGCCAGGAGCCGAGGCTGGCCGGCACGGCGCGTGCGCCCGAGCGCATCCCGATGACGCCGGCACCGAGCAGGGCCAGGCCCAGGGGGATCGAGAATGCCTCGACGCGCAGCTCCCGTTCGCTCCAGCCCGCCACGGCGGTGCACCAGGCCAGCACGAACAGGAACCACACCGGCGGCAACGACATCGCACCGGAGCGGGCCCTGGCCGACACCACGAGCATGAAGCCCAGCATCATCGCCATGAGCAGCACCAGGGTGCCGATCGAGAAGGCGTCGGGCCGGATAGCCGTGATCGGGCCGGCGACCAGGAACGCCGTGGCCGCGGCGTAGCGCCACCGCGACGGGGCGTTCGGGTGCGGTGCTGCGTCTCCCTGGGCCAGGAGTCCGGCGAAGACCGCGAGCAGGGTGGCCGTGGCGCTGGCCAACAGCACGGGCACCATGACACCGGTCTGGGCGGTGGCGGTGAGGTCGTCGAGGCCGAGGCCCCAGCGCATGGCCTGCACGGCGCCCGCCGCCGCGGCCAGGGTGGCCACCACCGCAGTGGCGCCGATGAGGCTGCGGAGCCCGATCAGACCTGTCGGGGCCGGGCCGGTCTGTGCCTGGCCGGTCTGTGCCTGGCCAGCCGGAGTCGTTGTGGTCGAAGCCGGTCCGCTCACTGCGGTGGCGCGGACAATCGTGTACCCGATCACCACGAGTACCAGGGCAGCGGCCAGAAGGCCGTAGGCCCGCCACGGCGTGACCGGCCCGAACGCGGCGGCCCCGAAACCGGCCGCCCCGAACCCCGCGGACCCGTTGGTGCTGAGCACCAGCAGGCTCGGCACCACGGCCAGGGCCAGACCGGTGGTGGCCAGCGTCTGGCCGGCCCGCCCCCTGGTCACGAGGATCGCGCCGACGATCACCATCGCGAGCGCCGGCGGCAGCACGTACGGTTCGATCACCTCGATGCCACGAATGGCCCAGATGCACCAGAGGGCGCCGGTCCAGCTGGCGCCGGCCGCCCACCAGGCGGACCGGCGGCCGGTCTGCAGCGCATTGACGGCCGCCCCAATGCCGAGGATCACGAGCACGAGCACCGTGGTGGACAGGCCCGCCGCGGTGCGCACGAGGGCGAGTAGAACGGCCAGCACACCGGTGACTGCGGCGGAGGCCTCGATCCAGCGGCGGCAGGCATCCGCTTCGAGGGTCGCCAGGCCGCGCCTCTCGAGCGCCTGCGTGATCGGGCCGGTGGCCGCGAAGGTGCCGGCGACGATCAGTGCGATCAGCGGCAGGACCACCGGTGATCCGCTGGTGGCCAACAGCTGCGCGCCGAGACAGACCACGACGACCGCGAGCGAGGGCACCAGCAGGCCGGCCGCGAAGGATCGCAGCGGCAACGTCAGACCCGGCCGCCGGCTGGTCATCAGGGTCAGGGCCAGGGCGAAGGCCACGCCGGTCGACAGCGCCGTCCAGCCGCTGCGCACCAGCAGTACTCCCACCACCCCGGCGACGAACGGCACCGCGCTCACCAGGAGGACCGCGTACCAGCTGCGCGGGGTGAGCCAGGTGGTGACGGTGGCGGCGAGGGCGCAGAGCAGGCCGAGGGTGGCGGTGAGGCAGAGCACCGCGATGCCGTCGACGCGGGCGAGAGTGAGCGCGGTGGCCACGATCACCAACGCGTACGCGTAGCCGAGACCGAGGTACACCGGGCGCCACCGTGCGGGCAGGGTGTGGGCGAGCGCGGCGAGGGTGAGCACGGCGGCCGCGCCGACCCACACGGTGGTCGACTCCTGCAGCCAGCCGGTGACCGCCGCCAGCAGCAACAGCAGATGGGCGCCGATGACCGGCACACTCCTGATCGTCGCCGGTGCCGCGGCGAGCGCGGGGACGAACAGCAGACCTGCGATGAGCAGGCCGGCGAGAACGAGGCCGACGACGGCCTGGCCGGTCAGCGAGAAGCCGGCCCAACCGGCGACGGTGAGCAGGGTGAAAACGCCCATCCACAGTGCCAGTCGAATCGGCGTCGACGGCGCACTCGCGGGCGTGGGCGCCGGCGTCTGGGCCGCTGTGGGCACGGACGCCTCGGCTGCGACGCTCTCGCGGCTCACCAGCGCGACCGCCCAGGCCGTCAGCGCGAGGGCGGCCAGCGCGGCAATCGAGGCCAGGCCGAGGTTCTGGGCGACGAGGCCCGCCCCGTACCCAGAGGGGGTGGCCGAGCCTGCGACGAAGGCGAAGTCACCGCTGGCCGGGTAGGGCGAGGCGTTGCCCGGGTAGCCGCCGGTGCGGTAGCTGGCCCAGCGCAGGGGCGCGAACAGCGCGCCGGACAGCTGCGTGACCGCGGTCACCAGGGCGGGGCTCGCGCCCAACGCCAGCACCGTGACGGCGCCGGACGTCAGGGCGCTGCGGCGGGCGACCGGGCTCGAGCGCAACGCGGCCAGCCCCACCAGGGCGACCCCGGCCGCCACCGGGATCAACGCCAGGTACCAGGCGGAATCGCCGAAGGGCACGGCCAGCGGCAGGATCGCCACCGCGGCCACCGCGAAGGCGCCCGCCGCGAAGCTCCAGAGCCGGGGCAGCCCATTGCGACTGCCCAGCGCCGCCACCACGGACAGCACCGCCAGGATGCCCGCATAACCCAGGATCTGCGAGGTGATCGTGGTCAGCGACAGCAGCAGTAACTGCAGCAGGGCGGCGAGCACCGCCACCGCCTGCAGGGTGGTCATCGTGTTGCGTTCGAACCCCAGCGCGGAGCCCAGCCCGGAGGAAAGGCGCGCGAGCACGGGGTGCAGGCCGAGCGCCACGACGGCCACGCCCAGGCTGCCGAGGAGCGCGCTCCAGGTGCCGCCGCCGCTGCCCAACAGCCCGGGGGACAGGGCCAGACCAACGACCGCCGCCCACAGCCACACCCGCACGCCGGAGCGGGCGCCCAGCCCGAACAGCAGCGCGGAGCCGAGCAGGGTGCCGAGCGCGGCGAAGGTCCAGCCGCTCGCGGACGCCGGCGCCAGCTGCACGAGAGCCCAGACATCGAGGGCGATGAACACCACGCCAAGGGCCGCTACGGACTCGGCCGAGAAGCGCAGGCCCCGCCGGGCGAACAGCCAGGCGCCGCCGAGGAAGACCACCGTGATGACGGCGACGATACTCGTGCGCACGGCGAAGCTCGTGAGGTCGGGATTGAAGAAGGTGAAGACCAGGGCGGCCACGGCGAGCAGGGCCGCTCCGGCGAAGGCGAGCACCGACTGCACGCTCACCTGGGCGCCCGCATCCGGGACGGCCGTGGCACGGGCCGGGTCCGCGGGGACCCGCGGCGAGTCTGACGGTTTCGGTTGTGACGGAGCAACAGCCGACGCCGTACGAGCCGGAGCTGTACCTGCCGGCGCGGTGCCATCCGTCGTGCCTGCCGGCCCCACCGTCGGTATCCGCTCGATCAGGCGGTCCCGCGCCTGCAACGCCTTGACCACCCGTCCGGTGGCCGAGACCATCTCACCGCCGAGCGGACCGCTCAGGTCCGCCCCGCAGCCCGGGCACCATTCGCCGGTCAGTCGCGCGTCACATCGGGGGCAAATCCGCCGGTCCTGTAGATATCGAACGGCAGCATCGTTCCAGATTTTCCCCATGGCCGCAGTCTAAGTGGCTCTCACTCACTAAAATGGGCCTGTGACGGATGCGACGCAGCACGCCAGGGTGCCGATATCCCGCATCGTCGATGAGGGGCTGCTCATCGCGCTGTCCTCGGTCCGCATGGCCGTCAAGAACGACATCATCGTCGCGGGCCTGGCCGAGCATGCCGACTACGACCTGGCCAGGTTCGCCGATTCGGCCCGCCGGGAGATGCTCGCCCTCTCCCGGGAGAACCAGGAGTCCGGCGAGAGGGTGCGCGCGCAGCGCAAGGAGCTGACCTCGTCGACCTGGCGGTACGACCTCACCCAGGACCAGCTGATGGACCTCCACAAGCTCAAGCTGCGCCGGAAGATGCACAAACTCCTCGCCCTCGCCCTGGTCGCCGTGGCCGACGACGAGGACCAGGTGGCCCGCCTCGTGCGCGACGCCCAGCACGCGGCCAGCGATGAGCTCCAGGACGCCATGCACACCCGCCTGATGCGCCTGTCGATCGACGCACTCGACCCCGAGTATCAGCTCCGCCGGGCCGAACGCACCGAAATGTTCGTTCTCGTCGATCTGGCCCTGCTCAAGCTCAAGGCCGACGAAGCAGCCGGTCAGGGCCTCAGCGACTACTGAGCGTCTCGGCCGGCCGGGCCAGGCCACCGCACGGCACACCCACGCCGCCGATTCGCGGTCGCCGGGGCGACTACGGTTGAGGAGGTCCGGGGACGGACCGGTGAGAAAGGATCGGGCACGAGTGAGCGACATAGCGGCCGAATTAGCGCGGGTGCACAGCGCCTTCGACCGACCAACCCTGCGGCTACTCGACCGCAAGTGGGCGCCGTTTGTGCTCGCGGTGTTCAAGTCCTCGTTCAGCCGGGACCGCCGCAGCGTTCAGGCCGACAGGCTGCACACCCAGGTGGATGCCTACCTCGCCGACCTCCGCTCCGTGGGCAGCGATGTACCCGGCAAGAACGGTCGCGCCCTGTGCGTGCAGTGGATGAACGACCAGTGGCTCTACCGCGAAACCGGGGAGGACGGTGAGGAGCAGTACTCGCTCACCTCACACGCCCTCGAGGCCCTGCTGCTCGTGGACGGGCTCTCCCGCGACCGGGCGCTGATCAGCGAATCCCGCCTCACCACCATCGTCGACACCGTGCGGCACCGCGCCACCCAGGCGAATCCGGACCGGGACGAACGCATCCGCCGGCTCGACCTGGAGATCGCCCAGAAGACCGCCGAACGTGACCGACTCGCCACCGGCGGGGAGATCGCAGCGGCCTCGAACGATGCGATGCACGAGGGCTACGCCAACCTGATCGACCTGATCACTCAGCTGCCCAGTGATTTCAAGCGTGTCGAGGAGTCCGTCGCCGGCATGCACCGGCAGATCGTGAACGACTTCCGCGCCGAGGAACGGCCGATCAGCGAGGTGCTCGACGAGTACCTCTCCAAGACCGACACACTGATGTCGTCGACCGCGGAGGGCCGCGCATTCGAGGGCGCGTTCGTGCTGTTGCGCAACGACGCCCTGCTTGCCGAACTCAAGAACGACCTCGAGTCGATCATGCTGCACCCGTTCGCCCTCCAGCTCAGCGCCGCCGACCGGCGCAGCTTCATGGGCACCGTCAGCCTGATCCGCAAGGGTGTGGACGACGTGCTCACCCAGCGCAACGGCCTGACCACCACCCTGCGCGAGCACATCGTGAACCACGACGTTGTCAAGGACCGCGAACTGGAACGGTTGCTGCGGGAGATCAACAAGGAACTCGCGATCTGGATGGAGACCGCCGGGCCCCGCTCCACGGTGACCGCCGAGCTGATGCCCGGCACCCTGGAGCTCGAGCACCTGCGCGAGCGGTTCTACGACCCCGGCGCCCACAAGGCGCCGCCGCCGCTGGAAGACGTCTCGGCGTTCGCTCCGGAGCCGCCCACCCTCGATGCGATGCGCACCCAGGGCGGCCCGCTGCTGGCCGAGCTTCGCGATGCCATGGTGACGGCCTTCAGCATCGACGGCGCCGCCTCCGTCGGTGACGCGTTCAACAGCCTCGACCCGGCGATGCGCCGGCCTGTCGAGATCCTCGGGCTGCTGCAGATCGCCACCCAGGTCGACGCCATCGACCGCACGGATGCCGCGGCCGCGACAGCGGGGTCAGACACCGAGGCCTTCGAAACCGTACGGCCCGACGGCTCCCGCCGCACCTTCAGGGTGCCGCGCATCATCTTGACCGACGACGACACCGCGGCCCTGGCCGCCCTGAACTATGGATCTGATCATGACTGACAACGTGACCGCTGACGTGACCGACGACCTGACCGACGACACTGTCGAAGGCGCCGAGACCGCCGAGGAGCAGGACGGCGCCCCGAGCTTCTCTTTGTTCGAGGGGGACGAGGGCGGCCTGACCGTTGAGCAGCGCCGCACCCTGGTGCTGCTGCTCAAACACCGCTACATCTCCGCCGCCCTGCAGCCGGCCGAGTGGCGCACCCTGCTCGCCTCGCAGAGCCTGCTCAAGTCGCGGCTCAACGATCTGTTCCTCGATCTGCACGTCGACCTGCACTACGAGGTGGCCTTCAAGCGCCAGGCCGTCGGCGAGGGCGGCGACAGATTCCCGACCCTGCTGCACGACGTGGCGTACACCCGCGAGGAGACCATCCTGCTGGTGCTGTTGCGCCAGCGGTTCCGCAGCGAACGCGCCAGCGGCGTCGACATCGTCATCGTCGACCGGGACAACCTGGTCGAGAACGTCGCGCACTTCCGGCCGGAGCACGCCACCGACAGGTTCGGTGACGCTCGTCGCGCCGCGGCGGCCGTGGACAGCCTGGCGAAGGCGCGGGTGCTGCTCAAGACCAGCGATCCGGACCGGTTCCGCATCTCGGCCGTGATCGAGGTGCTGCTGCCCATCGAGCGACTCGGCGAGCTGTGGGAATGGCTGGTGGAGCAGAACGGCCAGGAATTCCGTGAGCCCGAACCCGAGACATCCGACCCTGCCGACCCCGCCCTGGAGGCCGTCTCATGACCGATTCCCCGCTGTTCCACATGGACGGTGCCACCGAGGGAACCACCCAGTGGCGTGCCGAGTCCTTCCAGATGGTCAACTGGGGTGGCTTCCAGGGTCACCACGAGGTGGACTTCGCCGCCAGCGCCACCCTGGTCTCCGGCGCATCCGGTACCGGCAAGTCGAGCCTGCTCGACGCCTACCTGGCGTTGATGATGCCCTCGGACACCCCGTTCAACGGTGCGTCCAACGACGCCGGTTCCGGGCGGGCCCGCAGCGTCGACCAGCGCAACCTGATGACGTACCTGCGCGGCAAGACCGACTCCAGTCGCGAGGCCGAAACCGGGCAGATGCACGATCAGGTGCTGCGCGGCGCCGACTCGGCCACCTGGGGTGCGATAGCGATGACCTTCATCGACGACAACCAGCGCCGGTTCACGGTGCTGCGCGCCTACTTCGTGCCGCGCGGCGCCACCAAATTCGCCGACGTGACCATGAAGATGGCCACCCGAGACGGCCGGCTCGACCTGCGCGACCTCGCCGACGTCACCGAGGCCCGCTTCGACAAGCGCGCCCTGAAAAACCGGTTCGCCGACCTCGACGTGTTCGACACCTATGCCGCGTTCTCGCAGACCCTGTACACGCGGCTCGGCATCGGCGCCAACGGTGAGGGCGGCAAGGCGCTGCGACTGCTGGCCCGCATCCAGGCCGGCCAGCAGGTGAAGACCGTCGACGGCCTGTACAAGTCGATGGTGCTCGAAGAGCCCGCCACCTACGCCGCCGCCGACAAAGCCGTCGACCACTTCGAAGACCTCGAACGCTCCTACGGCGCCATGGTCACCGAGGCGCAGAAGGCCAAGGTCCTCGAACGCCTCCCCGAACTGCACCGCGACTACGAGACCGCGACCGAGAAGGCCGACCTCATCGACCGTTTCGGCGTGCACCGCGACGGTGACACCCCCTTCGTGCTCTGGCAGCTGCTCACCGAGCACGGTCTGCTCGATACCGCCGCCGACACCAACCGCGCCCGCCGGCGCGACAACCAGGCCAAGCACAGTGCCGCCCGGGATGCCGAGACCGACCTGAAGGTGCGGATCGCCGACCTGGTGCACCAGCAGCGCGACAACGGCGGCGACGCCCTCGCCGGCCTGCAGAACGACCTCGACGTGCTCGCCAGCAAGCGCGACGACGTGGCCGCCGAACGCGCCAGGTTCGATGAGCGCATCGCGCTGATCGACACGCCCATCGAGTCGGCGGATGCCTTCTCCGCCGCGCAAGAACAGGCTGAGTCGTTCCTCGCCGGGTTCACCGCCACCGAGCAGGAACTCGACCTGCAGAGGGTCGGCCTGCAGCGCACCGCCTACCCCCTCGAGGAACAGATCCGCACCCTCAAGCAGGAGCACAGCTTCCTCAAGGGCCGGGCCAGCCTGGTTCCCCAGCACCTGCACAACGCCCGCCTGATGATCGCCGAGGCCGCCGGGATCCCCGCCGAGGAGCTGCCGTTCGTGGCCGAGCTCATCGACATCGCTCCCGGCGAGGACGCCTGGCGACAGGCCGCCGAGGTCACCCTCGCCTCTGTCGTTCGGGTGCTGCTCGTTGACGAGACGCGCCTCGCCGCCCTCGGCGCAGCCATCGACCCTTTGCACATTCCCGTGCGCATCCACTTCGAAGGCGTGCCGCTGCACCCGCACCAGCAGGTGCACCCCGACCCCCGCTACGTCTCCGGCAAGCTGGTCTTCAAGGACTCCCTGTTCAGCCGCTGGGTGCAGGACCGCGTGCAGACACCGAGCCTGGACGCACTCTGCGTCACCGGCCCCGCCGACCTCGCCGGTGAGGGGTCCAGGGTCACCCAGAGCGGACAGACCCGCAACGGCAAGCGCGGCGCACACGGTTGGAACAAGGACCAGCGCTCGATCATCGGCTTCTCCAGCGGGGTGCGCCTGGCCGAGATCGCCGACGAGCTCGCCGCGCTCAAGGAACGTGCCGACGACCTGGCGGGGCAGTCCTCCGCCATGGCCGGCCGGATCATCGCCCTGCGGCGCCTCAAGGATGCCCACCAGCACGTGCTCGACACCGTGTGGGCGGCCATCGACGTGGCCGGCGCCCAGGCACGCATCGGCGCCAAGGAGGCCGAGCGGGAACGTCTGCTCGCCGGCAGCGACGTGCTGCGCGGGCTCCAGGACGAAGAGGCGCGGCTGTCCGCCGAACTGGAGACCGCACAGAAGCACAAGCACGAGACCGAGCGGGAGGCCGCGGTGCTCGGTGAGGAGCACGCCGCGATCGTGGACCGCCAGGACATCGTGAACGACAGACTCGAGCGCCTCACCGCCGACGAATCGGTCAGTCTGCCGGACGAACACGCCGCCGTCCTCGACGCGCAGTTCGCCGCCGTGAGCGACAGCGCCGAGCTGGCCACCTTCGCCAACGGCGTGAAGCGCCTCCGCGAGCGGCTCACCGAGCAGTCCAGCCAGGACCGTGACACCGCCCGCAGTGCCAGGGACACCCTGATCGGCATCTTCGAGACCTTCCAGAGTCGCTGGCCCGACCCCAACATCGGCGTGGCGATGGAGTCATACTCCAGCTACAGCGACATCCTCGACGCCGTCTACACGCTCGGCCTCTACGAGCGCCGACAGGAATGGAAGCGGCGCCTCTCCGCGTGGAGCGGACAGGACCTCGTTCCTCTCGTCGGCGCCTTCACCACCTCGATCGAGGAGATCGAAGACCGGTTGCGGCCGATCAACGACATCCTGCGGACGCTGCCGTTCGGCGCCGGCCGCGACCGGCTGCAGATCTCCCTGCGCCGGCTGCACCGTGACGATGCCTCGGCGTTCCGCAAGGAGCTCAAGCTGCTCTCATCGGGGTCGACCGAGGAATTCACCGACGAGCAGACCGAAAGCCGGTTCACCAGGCTGCAGGCGTTCATGAATCTCATCCGCCGGCCGGACGAGCTCGACATCGCCGGCCCGGGGCGTGCCGGCGCCGCCCGCCACGCCGCCAGGGCCGACTCGGACCGCGACCTGCTCCTGGACGTGCGCAGGCACGTGGAGATCACCGCCGTGCGCACCACACCGGACGGGGTGGAAGTGAGCACCTATTCGTCGCTCGGCGGCAAGAGCGGTGGCGAATCTCAGGAGCTCGTCGCGTTCGTCGTCGGCGCCGCCCTGCGGTTCCAGCTCGGCGATGAAAGCCGCACCCGGCCACGGTTCGCCCCGGTCTTCCTCGACGAGGGCTTCGTGAAGTCGGACTCCGAGTTCGCCGGCCGGGCCGTCGCGGCCTGGAAGGGCCTCGGCTTCCAGCTCATCGTGGGATCGCCGCTCGACAAGGTCACCGCGCTCGAACCGTACATGGACCTCGTCCTGTCGATGACCAAGAACACCGCGACGGGCTTCTCCTACATCACCCCGCTGATGTCGCCGGAACCGAGGGACGCCGAGCACGCCGAACCGGACCAGGCGGTATCTGACCGAAGCGTGGCCTGACCCGCGCGCCGTGCCGGCCGGGCGCATGAATCCGGCTTACGCTGGCCCGATGGTGTCAGTGCAGGATCTGCGGCGCTCCGACGGACGTGTGCTCAGGGTGCACGACAGTGCTGGGAGTACCGGCCTCGCCGGGGAGTCCGCTGCGACGGCTGAATACGGCGGTCTGGACGGTTACGACCCCGTCGGCGAACCTGGCCCGGCCCGGCTCACCGTTCTGTGGCACCACGGTTCGCCACAGACCGGGGCCCTGCTCGAACCGTTGCTCGCGGCGGCGGCCCAGCGGCGCATCCGGCTGATCTCGTACGGACGGCCCAGCTACGGCGGGTCGACGCCGCTGCCCAGCCGCACCGTCGGGTCGGCGGCGACGGATGTGGCGGCCATCGCCGACGCCCTGCAGCTGGACCGGTTCGCGGTGATGGGCGCCTCCGGCGGCGGCCCGCACGCCCTGGCCTGCGCAGCACTGCTGCCCGAGCGGGTGACCGCCGCCGCGTGCCTGGCCGCGATCGCGCCCTTCGATGCCGACGGCCTCGACTTCTTCGCCGGCATGGCGTCGGATGGCGCGTTGCGCGCCGCCTGCTCCGGCCGGCCCGCCCGCGAGCACTACCAGGCGACCGCGGAGTTCGATCCGGCGAGCTTCGTCGAGCGGGACTACGCCGCCCTGAAGGGTGACTGGGCGCCGCTGGGAGCGGACGTGGGGGAGGCCTCGGCGGCCGGCCCCGACGGGCTCATCGATGACGATATGGCGTTCGTGGTGCCGTGGGGATTCGACGTGACGGCGATCTCGGTGCCCGTGCTCATCGCGCAGGGCGGCCGCGACCGGGTGGTGCCGCCCGCGCACGGGGCCTGGCTGGCCCACGCCATCCCGAACGCCGAGCTCTGGGATTGTGCCGATGACGGCCACATCTCGATCCTCACCGAGTGCGCGCCGGCGCTGGACTGGCTGCTCGCGCACTCCTGAGCCCGGCGCGGGTCCACAGGCCGTAGCCTGTGCAGATGATCGGGAGAACTCGCGGTGCATCTGAGACCGAGAACGCGGATGTCGGTGTTGACGCTGTCATTCAGGGCCCGCACGGCCCCGTTCCGGTGCGCCGGTATGCCCCGCCGGTCGGTACGGCGCTGGTCGGCGCGGCGCCGGACGGCACGGCGCTGGTCGGATCGGTGTCGCTCGAGCCGGCGCCGATCGTCTGGGTGCATGGTGGCGCCTTCGTCAAGGGCGGCCTCGACCTGCCGGAAACCCACGAGGTGGCCCTGGCACTGGCCGCCGCCGGATTCACCGTCATCACCGTCGACTACAGGCTCACGTCGATCCCGGGGCTGAGCAGATTCGGGCGGACGGCAGCGTCGACCGGACGCATCCACTTTCCGGTGCCGGTCGATGACGTTGTCGCGGTGGTGCGGGCGGTACAGGGCGAGTTCGGCGACGGGGTGATCCTGGGCGGAGCGAGCGCGGGCGCCTGCCTGTCGGCGGGAGCCGTGCTCCGGCTGGCCCACGGTGGCGCCGAGCCCCTGCGCGGGGTCTTCTTCGCCTACGGCCTCTTCCACGCGAGCCTGCCCGAGCGCTCGCGCGAGCTGCGCAGCCGACTGCGCGGCCGGCGCAGATTCACACACACCCCCCTGCTGCTCAACGCGGTGAACCGCATCTACGCCGGGACCCGGGCCGCACTGGCCGATCCGTATGCGTTCCCCGGCGGCCACTCGCTGCCCGACTTTCCCCCCGCGCTACTCATCGACGCCGACAGCGATTCGATGCGGGCCTCCGGCGAGCAGTTCGCCAAGGAACTCGCTGCGGCCCGGGTTCCCGTCGAGTACCACGTACTGACGGATGCCGCCCACGCCTTTCTCAACCGGCCGAAGTCACCGGACTTCGCCGCGGGCATCCGCCTGATCGTCGACTGGGCCCGCCGGCTCTAGCGCGGCTCGCCGTAGCCGCCAGCACCACCACCAGCCGCTCAGCTCACCGACTTGCCGCACAAGACTCCTTCACGACCCGGCAAGGGGCATTTCTCGGCAAGTCGCGAAAAGGTAAGTAAAAAATACTTGACACGGTGTCTGGTCGGGCATACATTCATCGTGTCAACAATTTTTTACACGCCGGCACGGACCGGCATCGAGGCAGGGAGCCGCAGATGGCACGCGAAGAACAACGCGCCTGGATCATGGTCGTCGTCGCGATAGTGGCGTACGGCATCTATCTGGTTCTGGTGCTGGGTGGCGCAGACGGCGCCCCTCTCGAGCAGGCGGCTTACATTCCCGCGATGCTGTGGACCATCGTCGGCTCGATCGTCGCGGGGATCCTGCTGAACATCATCGCGGCCATCCTGTCGCCCCACGAGGCCGGCCGGAAGGACCAGCGCGACAAGGAGATCAACCGGCTCGGCGAACACATCGGCCAGTCCTTCGTGATTCTCGGGGCCGTACTCGCGCTGGTCTTCGCCATCACCGGGCTGGACGCGTTCTGGATCGCCAACGTGATCTACCTGGCCTTCGTGCTCTCGTCGATCCTGGCCTCCATCGCCAAGATCATCGCCTACCGCCGGGGATTCCAGTCATGGTGAAGGCGACGAGCGTGACCAACAACATCCGCGGGCTCCGCTTCGCGCACGGAGAGATGACTCAGGCCGCGCTGGCCGACCTGGTGGGCGTGACCCGGCAGACCATCATCGCCATCGAGCAGGGCCGCTATTCGCCCTCTCTCGAGGTGGCGTTCCAGATCGCCCGGGTGTTCAATCGACCACTCGACGACGTGTTCCAGTACCCGGCAACTCCCATCCTCACTCGACCTGGAGGCACATCATGAGGGCCATCGTCCACGACAGCTACGGCTCGGCCGACGTTCTACACCCCGCCGAGATCGAGCGGCCGGCCGTCGGCGCCGACGACGTTCTCCTGCGCGTCGAGGCCGCGAGCCTCAATATCGGTGACTGGCACCTGATGGCGGGGCTTCCCTACCTCGTGCGGCCCGCCGTCGGCCTGCGCGCCCCGAAAAGCCGGGTGCGGGGCATGGATGTCGCGGGTCGCGTCGAGGCCGTCGGCGCCAACGTCACCCGGTTCACACCGGGCGATGAGGTGTTCGGTGTCGGTGAGGGCTCCTTGGCCGAATACACGACCGCCCGGGCCGACAAACTCGAGCCCAAGCCGGCGGCCCTGAGCTTCGAGCAGGCCGCGGCCGTGCCGACCTCGGCCGTCACCGCCCTGCAGGCCCTCGCCCCGCTGCGGGACGCCGGCCCGGGGGAGCGGGTGCTCGTAATCGGGGCCTCCGGCGCCGTCGGCGGCTATGCCGTGCAGCTGGCCAAGACCTTCGGGGCGCACGTGACGGGCATCGCCAGCACCGCGAAGCTCGACTACGTTCTCTCGCTCGGGGCGGATGCGGCCGTCGACTACACCCGCGGGGACATCACCCGGTCGGGCGAGCGCTACGACCTCGTGCTCGAAACCGGCGGCAACCGGTCGGTCTCCTCGCTGCGCAAACTGCTCGCGCCCCGCGGCACCCTGGTACTCGTCGGCGGCGAAGGCGGCGGCCGGGCGACCGGCGGTTTCGAGAGGGCCCTGCGGGCCCTGCTGCTGTCGCCGTTCGTATCCCAGAAGCTCACCGGTCTGGTCTCGGTCGTGCGTCAGGATGACCTGCACACCCTCGCGGGCCTTCTCGAGAGCGGCGCGATCAGGCCCGTCATCGATCGGGTGTATCCGCTCGCCGAGGCCGCGACAGCCATGCGCCGTCTCACCGATGGCAGCATCCGGGGCAAGGTCGTCGTCATACCCTGACGCGCGCGCTCCTGATGACTAGTACTCCTGACGCTGGGCCGCGCCGCCGCAGACGCCGAGCAGGCCGGCGGCACGGCGCAGTTCGGCGCTGGGATCCTGCGCCCACCGGTCGAGCACGATCTGCGCCCGGCTGCGCGCCGGACCGGTCAGGGCATCGACCAGCGGCCGCACCACATCCGCTGTGAGCGGGTCCAGGAGAGCGGGCAGCTGTGCGGTCCGCAGGAAACCCTCGATGCGGGTGAGGTCGGAGGCGCGCAGCATTCGCACGTGGGATTGCAGCAGCACCACGGCCGCCAGCCGGCGCTCGTAGACCGGCACCGCCCACAGTTCGGAGCTCAGGGCCGTGATCTCGTCGTGGCCAAGGCCGGGGTAGCGCCGCCCGGCATCGCGGATCGTGCCGCGTATCGCGCCGACGGATGCGCCATAGAAGGTGAGGCTGCCGCCCAGCCGGGCCCGATCGGCGTCGGCGCGCTCCCAGGAGCTCTCCCGCTGCAGGGTGGCGTCGATGAACTCGCCGGCAGCACTCATGGCTCCATTCTCGCCGATCTGCAAGGCTGGTCGGCATGACCGACGCCGACATGACCGCAGATCTCCGCCGCTACCTGCAGGAGGCCCGGGAAGCCCTGGTCTGGAAGCTCGAGGGTCTCGGCGAGTACGACATTCGCCGGCCCGTGGTGCCCACCGGCACCAACCTGCTGGGCCTGATCAAGCACATGGCCGGGGTCGAGGCCGGGTACCTCGGTGAGACCTTCGGCCGCACCTTCCCGGAAGAGCTGTCCTGGATGGGCGACGCCGCCGAGGACAACGCCGACATGTGGGCGACCCCGGAGGAGTCCCGTGACGCGATCGTCGACCTGTACCGGCGGGTCTGGGCGCACTCGGAGACCACGATCACCGAGGTGCCGCTGGATGCCACCGGCCGGGTGGCCTGGTGGCCCGCCGACCGCAATGTGGTCACGCTCCACCGCATCCTGCTGCACCTGATCGCCGAAACCCACCGGCATGCCGGCCACGCCGATATCGTGCGCGAACTGATCGACGGGGCTGCCGGGCTGCGGGCCGGAAACGAGAACCTGCCGTCGGGAGAGGCCGGCTGGTGGGCCGGCTACCGGGACCGGGTGGAGCAGGCCGCCCGCACGGCCTGAGGCCGTCGGGCTGCAGCCCGACTGCGGTGTTCGCCGTTCGGACGCCTAAAGTGGACTGCGCCTGAAAAGGCCAAGCTGTTTACGCGCCCGAACCCGAAGGACGATGCCACTCGTGTCGAGAATCTCTGCCCGCCGGACCCTCCTGGGCGCGAGCGCCGGCTTCGCCCTGCTCGCCCTCACCGCCTGCACCGGCCAGCCCGTCGCCGGAGCCGGCTCGGGAGCCGGCGCAGCCCCGGCCGACGACTCCGGCCGCACGTACGCTCTCGTGGTGCACTCGGTTCCCGGCGACGCGTTCTGGGACGTCGTGAAGACCGGCGCCGAGGCCGCCGGAAACCGCTACGGCGCCACCGTCACCTACCAGGGTGACCCCGATGTGCAGAAGCAGAGCCAGCTGATCGAGACGGCGATCGCCGCCAAGGTCGACGGCATCATCGTGTCCATGGCCAACCCCGAGGGCCTGCGCGGTGCCGTCACGGCTGCCGTGGCCGCCGACATTCCCGTGATCACCATCAACTCCGGAGCCGAGGAGTCCGCCGCGCTCGGCGCCATGACCCACATCGGCCAGGGCGAGTACCTGGCCGGTCAGGGCGCCGGCCGCCAGCTCGCCGAGGCGTCGGCGAAAAAGGTCATCTGCGTCATCCACGAGGCCGGAAACGCCGGGCTCGAGGACCGCTGCCGTGGGGCCGCGGACACCCTCGCCGGCAGCCTGACCAACGTGCAGGTCGACATCGCCAACGTCGCCGAGGCCCAGAGCACCATCACGAGCGCCCTGCTGGCCGACCCCGGCATCGACGGTGTGCTCACCCTCAACTCCGCGGTGGGTGTGTCCGCCGCGCAGGCCGTGGCCGAGGCCGGCAGCGACGCCCAGATCGGTACCTTCGATGTCTCTGCCGACGTCACCAGCCTCATCATGGACGGCAGCATCCTCTTCGCCGTCGACCAGCAGCCCTACCTGCAGGGCTACCTGCCGGTGGACTTCTTCGAGCTGTTCTACACCAACGGCAACGTCGTCGGCGGCAGCCAGCCGGTCTACTCCGGGCCGGGCTTCGTGACGAAGGAGAACGCCGAGCAGGTGGCGACGTTCGCCGGCAACGGCACCCGATGACGATGCTGACCGCACCGGGCGCCGCGCCGGATGCGTCGCCGGACGAGCGCCTGACGCGCACGCATCCGATGGTGCGGCTGCTGCGTCGTCCGGAGATCGGCGCCCTCGTCGCCGCCCTGGCGATCTTCGGGTACTTCTCCGTTGCGACGACATCCTTCCTGTCGACGGCGGGCGTGGCCACCTGGCTCTACTCCGCGTCGCTGTTCGGCATCATGGCCGTCGCCGTGGCGATGCTCATGATCGGCGGCGAGTTCGACCTCTCGGCCGGAGCCATGACCGGCACCACCGGGCTGCTCGTCGGCGCGTTCACCACCCAATGGGGCATGAACCTGTGGTTCGCGATGCTGCTCGCCCTACTGATCGCCCTCGCCGTCGGCGCCTTCAACGGGTTCCTGGTCGTCAAGACCGCCATCCCCAGCTTCATCGTCACGCTGGGCACCTTCTTCATCCTGCAGGGGCTCAACCTCGCCGGCACCAAGCTCGTCACCGGCCAGGTCGCCATCCAGGGCATGACCCTGGTGCCCGGCTTCGACGCCGGCAAGGCGATCTTCGGTTCGACGATCCCGGTCTTCGGCGTCAACCTCAAGGTGTCGGTCTTCTGGTGGCTCGGCATCACCGCCGTGGCCAGTTGGCTGCTGCTGCGCACCCGGTACGGCAACTGGATCTTCGCCATCGGCGGGCAGTTGCAGAGCGCCGTGCAGACCGGCGTGCCGGTCAAGCGCACCCGCATCGGCCTGTTCATGGGCACCGCGGCGGCCGGCTGGCTGGTAGGCATGCTCTCGCTCTTCGACGTGGCCACGGTGCAAGCCACCACGGGCATCGGCCAGGAGTTCATCTACATCATCTGCGCCGTCGTCGGCGGCTGCCTGCTCACCGGCGGTTACGGGTCCGCGATCGGCGCAGCCCTCGGCGCGCTGATCTACGGCATGATCCTGCAGGGCATCGTGTTCGCCCAGTGGGACAACAACTGGCTCAAGGCCTTCCTGGGCGGGATGCTGCTGCTCGCCGTGCTCGTGAACCTCTCGGTGCGCCGCCAAGCCGGGGTACGCGCATGAGCGCCGCAGGAGCAACCCGGCCAACGCCAATTCTCGAGGTGCGCGGCATCGGCAAGGTCTACGGGTCAGTCATCGCGCTCAGCGACATCTCCACCTCGGTCGGCGCCGGTGAGGTGCTCTGCGTGCTGGGCGACAACGGCGCGGGCAAGTCGACCCTGCTCAAGGTCCTCGCCGGTGTGCACCCGCACTCCTCCGGCGAACTCCTGCTCGACGGGGCCGCGGTGCGCTTCACCGGACCGCGCCTCGCTCTCGACGCCGGTATCGCCACGGTCTACCAGGACTTGGCGATCGTGCCGCTGATGCCGGTGTGGCGCAACTTCTTCCTCGGCGCCGAACTCAGCGCCGGGATCGGCCCGTTCTCCCGCCTCCAGGTTGCCGAGATGCGCGCGATCACGCTCGCGCAGCTGGGCCGGATGGGCATCGACCTGCGTGACGTGGACCAGCCCATCGGCACCCTGTCCGGCGGCGAACGGCAATCCGTCGCCATCGCCAGGGCCATTTACTTCGGTGCCAGGGTCGTCATCCTCGACGAGCCCACCTCGGCGTTGGGCGTCAAGCAGGCCGGGGTGGTGCTGCGCTACGTGGCGCAAGCCAGGGACCACGGCCTCGGCGTGGTGTTCGTCACCCACAACCCGCACCACGCGTACCCGGTGGGGGACAGGTTCCTGGTGCTCAACCGCGGGGCCAGCCTGGGCGAGTTCGACCGGAAAGGCATCACCATCGACGAGCTGACCCGGCTGATGGCCGGCGGGGCCGAACTGGAGTCCCTGGCCCGGGAGCTCGAGCGGGACTGATCCGCCAGGCCAGCGCGGGGTCGGGCACGCCTCATCCGTTTCGGACGATTCCGGAACGGCGCCATCGGCGGGACGCGGATTGGTTGCTACCGTCTGCGGCGTGAGGCCGGCGTGCCGTCGTGGTGCGCCCGTCGAACACCGAAGAATCCGGAAAACGCGAACACCAACAGGGTCCAACTCTGGAAATGGAGCGATACCCATGGCCACAGGAACAACCCCGGTGCTGGATGCGGCGGCCGAGATCAACGCTGTCTCGCTGGCCCGCACCGACCTCGATCCGCGCACGCTGATGATCGCCCGGATCGCGGCCCTGGTGGCCGTGGATGCACCGGTCGGTTCGTACCTCATGCACGTCGGACCGGCAGCGGAGGTCGGGCTGACCGCCGACGACATCGAGGACGTTCTCATCGCCGTTGCCCCGATCGTGGGCACGCCACGGTTGCTGTCATCGGCTCGCAAGATCGTCGAGGCCTTCGACCTCGCGATCCAACTCGACTCCGAGGGCGACACCCAGTAACGCCCAGAGTCCACCGCAGCCGCGTCGTGCGGCAGATCCAGTGAGGAGCACCCCCAGTGAGAAAGCCCATCGTCTTCATGGCCCTGCTGGTGCTCCTTGCCGGATGCGCGCCCGCCGACGGCACCGATCCGACACCGAGCAGTTCGTCGCCATCGGCCGCAACGGCCACCCCGTCACCCGGTCAGACGGCGTCACCTCCGACAGATGCACAGATCACCTGGGCGGGCACGGTCTGCAGCGACGTATCGACCGTGCAGACCGACGTTCAGGGGCTGGCGACGGCGGCGGTCACCGGGGGCGATTCGGTGGGTACCGCGGTGTCCAACCAGATGGATACCGTGTCGGCCTCGGTGAGCGCCCTGGTCGACACTGTGAAGTCACCCCCGGAGAATCTCGGGGACGACCCGGAGCTCCTGGCCGTGCAGGAGTCGATCGACACCGTCGATCAGTCGTTCACGACCTTGCGGGCGAGCGCCAGTGCGGTGGAGGGCACCAGCGGGGCCACCCTGGTCGATGCGCTGGCGACGCTCGTCGGTGACACCGGTACAGTGCTCTCCGACGTGGGTGCCGCCGCTCAGACCATCACCACGGCAACCCAGGACACCTCCAGCACCCTCGGCCAGGCCTTCCGAGCTGCACCCGAGTGCGCCGACCTCACCTCCTGAAACCCGGTGACCCGGCCCGTGTGTCGTGCGCCCGGTGGCAGTGACTTCGGCGTCCGCCGGACGCATTGCGAGCGCGGATTCAGGGAAATCTCAGGATGCCGCGGGAATGAAACGCGCGCCCAAACGTTGACTTGAGTCGAGGTCACTCAAGTTTTGGGTTTCCTCCTCGTTCAGATTCCCAGGAGGTTTCCTTGCCTACATACTTCGGCCCGACCGGTTCCGACAACGGTTCGTTCGACGAGTTCCTGGCCCGCTACCTGCAGGGCCAGCGCGCCGCGCAGTCCGGCCGCCCCATCGAGATCACCCGGCTCCTCAGCCGCCGCACCCACGAGATCCTCGTGCAGGCGGCCCAGTTCGCCGTCGCCCACGGTCACGCCCACGTCGACGCCCTGCACCTGCTGCGGGTGATGGTCGAACAGGAACCCGCCGCCTCGGCCATCCGCCGCGCCGGTGGTGACCCCGCCGCCATCGCGGCCGCCGCCGACCAACGCCTGCCGGAGTCCGGCGACCGTGAGTCCCAGTCCGCGCCCGGTCTGACGCCCTCGGCACAGCGCGCCCTGCTGGATGCTCACCAGGTGGCCCGCGCCTTCGGCTCCACCTACATCGACCCGGAGCACCTGTTCTTCGCCTTCGTGGTGAACCAGGACTCACCCGCCGCCCGCGTGCTCGCCGAGTCCGGCGTCACGGCCGAGTCACTGCAGGCCGGCGCCCAGCAGGCCGAGGACGACGAGGCCCAGGCCGGTAGCTCGGCCGCCGACAGTGCCTCAGACACCCCGATGCTCGACACCTACGGCATCGACCTCACCGAGCGTGCCCGCTCCGGCAAGCTCGACCCGGTGATCGGCCGCAGCGACGAGATCGAACAGACCGTTGAGATCCTCTCCCGCCGCACCAAGAACAACCCGGTGCTGATCGGCGAAGCCGGCGTGGGCAAGACCGCCGTGGTCGAGGGCCTGGCCCAGGCCATCGTCGACGGCCTGGCGCCAGAACAGCTGCGCAGCAAGCGCGTCATCGCGCTCGACCTGCCCGCCATGCTCGCCGGCACCCGCTACCGCGGCGACTTCGAAGAACGCCTGACCAAGACCATGGACGAGATCAGCGAGCGCAGCGATCAGATCATCGTCTTCATCGACGAGCTGCACACCGTGGTCGGTGCCGGCGGCGCCGGCGAGGGCGGAATGGACGCCGGCAACATCCTCAAGCCGCGCCTGGCGCGCGGTGAGCTGCACGTCGTGGGCGCCACCACCCTCAACGAATACCGCAAGGTCGAGAAGGACCCCGCCCTCGAACGGCGCTTCCAGCCCGTGCGGGTGAATGAGCCCAGCATCGACGACGCGGTGCAGATCCTCGCCGGCCTGCAGGGCCGCTACGCCGAGCACCACTCGGTGCGTTACACGGATGCCGCGATCCGCGCGGCCGTCGAAATGAGCGCCAGGTACGTTCCAGACCGGTTCCTGCCCGACAAGGCCATCGACCTGATCGACCAGGCCGGCGCCCGAGCGCGTCTAGCGCTCGGCTCGAGGGTCGACATCGAAGGCCTGCGCGAACAGCGGGCCGGCCTCGAAACGGCCAAGACCATCGCGGTCGCCGCTGAGGCCTACGAGGAGGCGTCCCGCCTGCGGGACGAGACCGAGCAGCTGGCGGAGCAGATCACCGCGGCCGAGGCCGCCCAGGATGCGTCACAGCCGGCACCGTCCGCAGTGGTCGACGAGGCCGAGATCGCCGCGATCATCGCCCGCGCCACCGGCATCCCGGCCAGCCGCCTCACCGCGGGCGACCGCGAACGCCTCGCCACGCTCGAGCACGACCTGCACCAGCGGGTCATCGGGCAGGAGGACGCGGTGACCGTGATCGCCAAGGCCGTACGGCGCAACCGCACCGGAATGGGCGATGCCTCCCGGCCTGTCGGCAGCTTCCTGTTCCTCGGCCCCACCGGGGTGGGCAAGACCGAGCTCGCCAAATCGTTGGCCGAGTCACTGTTCGGTGACGAGAAGGCGATGCTGCGCTTCGACATGAGCGAGTTCGGTGAACGTCACACCGTGAGCCGCCTGGTCGGTGCTCCTCCGGGGTACGTCGGCTACGACGAGGCCGGCCAGCTGACCGAACACGTGCGGCGGAACCCCTACTCGGTGGTGCTGCTGGACGAGATCGAGAAGGCGCACCCCGACGTCTTCAACCTGCTCCTGCAGGTGCTCGACGACGGCCGCCTCACTGACGGCCAGGGCCGCACTGTGGACATCCGCAACACCGTGATCATCATGACGTCCAACATCGGCTCCGAGGTGCTCGCCAGCCGCAGCGGCGCGCTCGGCTTCACCGCCGACCTCGACGGAGCGCACAACGGCTTCGGGTCGGAGAAGGCCCTGCGGGACCGGGTGATGGCCAAGCTCCGTGAGGCCATGCGGCCCGAGTTCCTCAACCGCATCGACGAGGTCGTGCTGTTCCGGAAGCTCGATCAGCCCCAGCTCCGCCAGATTGTGCGGCTGCTGCTGAACCAGACCGAGGCCAGGCTGCACGCCCAGGGACACGCGCTCACCGTGAGCGACGCGGCCGTGGACTGGATTGCCGAGAACGGCTACGAGCCCGAGTACGGCGCGCGGCCGCTCCGCAGGGTCATCCAGCGTCAGCTCGACGACAGAATCGCCGATCTGCTGGTGGCTTCAGAGCTCGGCGTCGCGGGAGTGGTGGCCGTTACCGTGGCCGATGGTGCCCTGCACGTGGCGTCCGAACCGGCACGGATGCCGCTGGCGGCGTAGCCGCGGATGAGAACGCCCCGACCGGACCTTGACGGGTCCGGCCGGGGCGTTTCTGCGTTCGGCCTGTTCGTGGAAGCTACAGAATGAAGAGCATCTCCTGGTAGGTCGGCAGCGGCCACAGGTCATCGGCCACGATGCCCTCCAGCACGTCGGCCGCCGCGCGCACGGCGCTCATGGCCGGCAGCAGGTCATCCCTGGCGTGCTCTGCCTCGGCCAGCGCGCTGCCGGACTCGGCAGCCAGGACGTCCTTGAGCACGGCCAGGGCGGTGCGCAGCTTGGCGATCGGAGCGCTCACTTCCAACAGGGCGGCTATGTCGGCATCCCCGCCGGCGGCCTTGACGGCGCCGATGTTGAGTGCCACCTCGGTCTGGTGCCGCATCGCGGCCGGCAGGATCTGCGTCGAGCCGATCTCGAGGGTGAGGCGGGCCTCAACACCGATGGTGAGCGCGTACTGCTCCAGACCGATCTCATAGCGGCTGTGCATCTCCCGGTGGTTGAACACCCGGTACTTCTCGAACAGCTCCAGGGCGGACTCGGTGATCAGCTCCGGCAGGGCGTCCAGCGTCGTCCGCAGGTTCGCCAACCCCCGCTTTTCGGCCTCGATGGGCCAGGAGTCCGCGTAGCCGTCGCCGTTGAACACGATGGCGCCGTGCTCGGTGATGATCTGGGTCAGCAGGGCTTGCACGGCGGTGTCGAAGTCGGTGCCGGCCGCGACGGCCGCCTCAAGGTCGGTGGCGATGTAGTCCAGCGACTCCGCCATGATCGTGTTGATCGTCACCATCGGGCCGCTCACGGTCTGCATCGAGCCCGGCGCGCGGAACTCGAACCGGTTGCCGGTGAAGGCGAACGGGCTGGTGCGGTTGCGGTCGCCGGGATCGGTCGGCAGCTGGGGCAGCGTGTCGACGCCGATGATCATGGTGCCCTTGTCCTTCGAGGAGGTCGCGGGACCCTTGGCGATCTGCTCGAAGACATCCGCCAGCTGGTCGCCGAGGAAGATCGAGATGATCGCCGGCGGGGCCTCGTTGGCGCCCAGACGGTGGTCGTTGGTCGCCGAGGCGACGGAGACCCGCAGCAGACCGGCGTACTTGTGCACGGCACGGATGACCGCGGCGCAGAAAACCAGGAACTGGGCGTTGTCGTGCGGGTTGTCGCCGGGGACGAGCAGGCTGCCGAGCTGGTTGTTGCCCAGCGAGAAGTTGACGTGCTTGCCTGAGCCGTTGACTCCCTGGAAGGGCTTCTCGTGGAAGAGGCACTCCATGCCGTGTTTCTTGGCGATGGTCTTGAACGTGGTCATCAGCAGCTGCTGGTGGTCTGCGGCGATGTTGCCGCGTTCGAACATCGGCGCGATCTCGAACTGGCCGGGCGCGACTTCGTTGTGCCGGGTCTTGGCGGGGATGCCGAGCTTGAACAGCTCCCGCTCGGTGTCCATCATGAAACCGAGCACCCGCTCGGGGATGGCACCGAAGTAGTGGTCGTCGAATTCCTGGCCCTTGGGCGGCTTGGCGCCGAACAGGGTGCGGCCGGAGTTGAGCAGATCGGGGCGGGCCAGGAAGAAGTGCCGGTCCACGAGGAAGTACTCCTGCTCAGGGCCGCAGAACGCGACGACCTTGGCCGGCTCGACGTGGCCGAACAGGCGCAGGATACGCTCGGCGTGTTCGCCCATCGCCTGTTGCGAGCGCAGCAGCGGCGTCTTGTGGTCGAGGGCTTCGCCGGTCATCGAGACGAAAACCGTGGGGATGCACAGGGTGTTGCCGTTCGGGTTCTCCAGAACGTAGGCGGGGCTGGTGACGTCCCATCCGGTGTAGCCGCGGGCCTCGAAGGTGTTGCGCAGGCCGCCGTTGGGGAAACTGGAGGCGTCGGGCTCGCCCTGCACGAGGGTCTTGCCGGCGAACTCGGCCAGCGCGGTGCCGTCGCCGACGGGTTCGAGGAAGCTGTCGTGCTTTTCGGCGGTGAGGCCGGTGAGCGGGTAGAACACGTGCGCGTAGTGCGATGCGCCCTTTTCCATCGCCCAGTCCTTCATGGCGGAGGCGACGGCGTCGGCGACCAGGGGATCCAGCATCGCACCGTGCTCGATGGTGGCCATGACCGACTTGTAGACGAGCTTGGGCAAGCGCTTCTGCATGACGACGCTGCTGAACACGTTCTCACCGAAGATCTGGCCAGGGGTTTCGGCGTCGGTGAAGCTGACGGCCGGGGGCACATAGGCCTCGACATCCCTGATCGCCTGCAGGCGCATGGCATTTCCACTCATGGTTTACCCCTCTATTCGGGTCTATTCGGGCTCTGTCCGCGACGGGGTGCGGAATCCGGTAGCCCAAACCTAGGGAGCGTGTATGCCGGGGACATTTCGGCCGCGTGACGGATTCGCTCTGCCGGTGCTCCCGGTTGGGGGTCGAAACCCAGCAGCATCGTCAGCGGCTAAACTGGTCGTTTGATTTGAGGGGTGTTTGAGTGGTTGATACGGAGCTCGCGCGCGAACAGGACTATGTCGCCACGCTGTACGCGCGCCTCGACGCGCTGCAGCGGGAGGCCGAGGCCCAGCTGAAGGCCGTGCGGATTCTCGACGTCGGCGGTAACCACCAGTCCCGGTCCGAGCGCGACACCTTTGCCCGCACCTACGAGGACCGCATCGTGCAGTTGCGCGAGGTGGACGACCGCCTGGCCTTCGGCCGGCTGGAGACTGCCCCGGAGGAGGACGGCGCACCCGTCTACAGGTACATCGGCCGGGTGGGCCTCCGCGACGAGAACCTGCAGCCGATCCTGCTCGACTGGCGGGTACCGCAGGCCAGCGCCTTTTATCAGGCCACCGCCGCGACGCCGCTCGGTGCCCGCTCCCGCCGGCACCTGCTCTCCAACGGCCGGCGCATCATCCGCATCGAAGACGAGATTCTGGATGCGGCGCTGCTGGAGGGCGACACCGCCAACCTGCATCAGGGCGAGGGGGCGCTGCTCTCGGCGCTGACTGCCCAGCGCACCGGGCACATGTCCGACATCGTCTCGACGATCCAGGCCGAACAGGACCGCATCATCCGCTCGGAGCTGAACGGTGTGCTTGTCGTGCAGGGCGGCCCCGGCACCGGCAAGACCGCCGTGGCGCTGCACCGTGCCGCCTACCTGCTCTACACGCACCGCGACAGGCTGCAGAACGCCGGTGTGCTCATCGTCGGACCGTCCACGTCGTTCCTGCAGTACATCGAGGCGGTGCTGCCATCACTCGGAGAGACCGGGGTGGTGCTCGCCTCGGTGGGCCAGCTGTTCCCCGGCGTCGAGGCCGGCCACGAGGACGCGCCCGCCGTCGCCGCGCTCAAGGGCCAGACGTTCATGGCCGACCTGATCGCTCGGGCCGTGAAGAGCAGGCAGAAGGTGCCGGCCGCCGCCCAAAAGCTGCTCGTGAACGGCGACACCCTGGTGCTCAAGCCCCAGCTGATCGAGGCAGCCATCCACCGCGCCCGCTCCGGCGGCAAGCCGCACAACGAGGCCCGCGTCGTCTTCGTCAAGCACGCCCTGAACGCGCTGGCCCGCGAGTGGCTCGAGCAGCTCCAGCGCCAGGGCCGGTCGATGGACGACACCGACCTTCCGATGCTGCGCGAAGACCTCCGGCTGGCCGACGATGTACGGGTGGCGCTGAACACCGCATGGCTGCCACTCACCCCGCAGAAGCTTGTGCAGGACCTCTACGCCCGGCCGCAGTGGCTGGAAGAGCTCACGCCGCGCTGGCGGGCCGCGCAGCGCGCGCTGCTCCACCGACCGCGTGACGCCGAGTTCACCATCGCCGACATCCCGCTGCTCGATGAGGCGGCCGAGCACCTCGGCGAGTACAGCGCCGTCGACGCGGCCCAGAAGCGTGAGGCCAAGGAACAGCGCAAGCGCGACATTGAGAACGCCGAGCTGGCGATCAAGAACATGGACGTCAAGGGACTCGTGAATGCGAAGGCCCTCGCCGACAACTTCGCCGAACTCGGCGACCGCGCCACCACGGCCGAACGGGCGGCGCTGGATCGCAGCTGGACCTACGGGCACGTGATCGTGGATGAGGCGCAGGAGCTCTCGCCCATGCAGTGGCGGCTGCTCATGCGCCGCGGCCCGCGCCGCTCGTTCACCATCGTCGGCGACATCGCCCAGGCCGCCGCGGCCGCCGCGGCGGACAGCTGGCGGGAGGCCCTCGCACCCGTGCTCGAGGCCTCGTTCGAAGCCGACAGGTGGCGCCTGGAGGAGCTGACGGTGAACTACCGCACCCCCAGCCAGATCGCCGAGGCCGCCGAGAAGATGGCGGTGGCGCACGGCCTGCCGATCACGGCGTCACGCACGGTGCGCGCCAGCGACTGGCCGGTCGTTATCGTGACGGACGCCCTGGACGCCCTGCGGCGGGAGCGCACCCTGGGCGTGGGCGGCACTGTCGCGGTGATCGTGGTGGAGGAGCACATCGATGCCCTCGCAGAGGCTCTCGACGCCGAGTTCGGCGACATCGTCGGCCGCGGGGCGCTCGGTCTGCTGCGGGATGTGGCGTTGCTCACCCCGCACGACTCCAAGGGTCTCGAATTCGACGCCGTGATCGTCGTCGACCCCACCGCCATCGTGGCGGCGTCCGAACGCGGAGCCGGAGCACTCTACGTGGCCATGACCCGCGCGACCCAGCGCCTGTACCTCGTGAGCGACGGTCCGCTGCCCGCCGGGCTGAGCGACCTGCCCTAGCGTCCGGCTGCGCTGCCTCGCCGCACCGACGTCGCCCACTCCGGGCACTAGTCCCCTTCACGCGTGCAGAAGGGGTTTTTGAGGCACGTCGGGGGAGACCTGTCTCGGGTCGCTCTGCCTGCCTCGGCGCCGGCCTCCTCAGGACGGCTTGTCAGGCGGCGCGCGGCCGCAAGGCCCTGATGGTCGTGAGCAGCGCTTCGGAATTGATCAAGGCCGAGTTGCGGATCGCCTGGATGGAGGCGCCCTGAATGAGCGCCACGACTGTGGCCGCGAGGTCGACGCCCGAGACGCCCTCCCCGCCGGCAGGGGACCCGGCCGCGCCGACCGCCTCGCGGCAGACCGGCAGGAACGCCTCCAGGTAGCGCCCGAATGAGGCCTCGATGCGGTCGCGAAACAGGTCGGCGTGGCGGGAGAAGTAGAACGCGAAGAGCAACTCCACGCCCGCGTGGTGCTCGACCAGGCGTTCGAGCTCGACCCTGACCATCCGTTCGAGGCGGTCCCACGGTGCCAGGGCGGCCAGGCTCGGGTCGGTGAGCGCGTCGAGGGTGCCGTCGAGCAGCACCGCGAGCAGGGCCTGGAGCAGGCCGTCCTTGGACTGGAAGTGGAAGAACACCAGGCCAGGGGAGATGCCCGCTGCGGTGGCGACGCGTCGGGCGGTGACGGCATCAAGACCGTCGGTGAGGGCGATCTGGTAGGCGGCGGTCAGGATGGCGTCGCAGCGTTCCTGTTCGGGCAGTTTGGGTCCGCCCATGGGTCAGTTGCCGCCGTCGGTGCGCCGGCCGGTGCGATACTCGCGCCACGCCTTCCAGGCGCCCGTTGACCAGAGCGCCCAGAGCACCAGCACGGGCTGGAAGAGCAGCCGGATGGTGCGGTCGAGGTCGGTGTTCAGCCCGAATGAGTCGGTCTGGGTGACGAGCTGGGAGATGTTGCCGGGAAAGATCGCGACGAAAAACGCGGCCACGATCCAGCCGACCTGCACACGGAACCGGCCCAGCGCCAGCAGCGCCGCGCCCAGGATGATCTCGACGACTCCCGAGGCCACGACCACGAAGTCGCCCTCCAGCGGCAGCCAGGTAGGTACCTGGGCGAGGAACGCCTCCCGGTTGACGGTGAGGTGGCTGATGCCGGCGAGCAGCAGGAAAGCGCCGAGCACCAGGCGCAACACTGTGCGGACAATCGTGGCGCGGGTCTTCTGCGGGGCGAGGAGGGTCATGGCTCCCACCCTACATTGATCACTGGGTCAATGACTCGGCCTACCGCGGGGCGGCGGCCACCAGTTCGGCCACTTCGGCGTCGGTGCGGGCCTCGAACACGCCCCACATCATGTGGGTCGGCCCGCTGCCATCGCTACCCGCCCTGGCGGGGCGGCTGATCCACCGATTGGCGGTTGCCGCGGCGCCCAGGGCGACCAGGGAAGGGGCGATGACGGTCTTGCGCAGAGTGCCGGCCACGACGCTGCCGTCGCTCCCGAGTCGCCAGCCACGGCTCGCGGCCAGCACCTGGCCCACCTCTTCGTCGGTCAGCCAGCGGGAAAAGCTCCGACCGGGCGGGTCGATTCTGGTCAGCTTCATGGGAACAACACTAATCTCGCCGCCCGAGGCGCTCAGGCCGGGACCAGGGCGAGTTCGGCTTCCAGTCGTTCCACGTCGGCCCGGTGGCAGAGCTCGGTGGCCGGTGTCATCGCGGTGGCGCTGCCGGCCGCGACCGCCGCTCTGAAGGCCGCGGCAGGGTCGTGGCCCTGTGCGATGCGCAGCACGAACGCGCCGAGGAAACTGTCGCCGGCGCCGACAGTGCTCTGCACCGTGACCTGCGGAACGGCCAAGCGCATCACGCCGGCCGCCGAGGCGAGCACGGCACCCTTGCCGCCGAGCGTGAGGGCCACGAACTCGGCGGATCGCCGGGAGACGAGGGTGCTTGCCGCGGCGATCTGGCTCTCTTCGGTGTCGAGCGTCGAGCCCACCAGCTCGCCCAGTTCACGTCCGCTGGGTTTGACCAGGAAGACCCCTTCCGCGAGGGCTGCGGCCAGGGCCGGCCCGGACGCATCCACTATGCAGCGCGCGTCGTGCTCGCGGGCCAGGCGGGCGACCCTGGCGTAGAAGTCGTCGGGCGCGCCCGGCGGCAGGCTGCCGCTGGCCACCACGTAGCCGCCGTGCGGGATCGACTCCGCCACCCGGGCGAGGCAGGCACGCCACTCGGGTTCGGTGATTTCCGGACCCTGCAACACGAAGCGGAACTGTTTGCCGGTGGTCGTCTCGTCAACCGTGAAGCTCTCCCGGGTGCTGCCCGCGATGGGCACCACCACGGTGGGGAGGCCTTCGGCTTCGATGAGCTTGCGGTAGGCGTCGCCGGTCGGCCCGCCGGCTGCATAAATGGCCAGGGTTTGGCCACCGAGACGCTGGATGACGCGGGAGACGTTGATGCCGCCGCCACCCGGGTCGAGCCTGGAGAGTCCGCAGCGCATCTTGTGCTCACCGACCACGTTTTCCGTCGAGGTGCTGACGTCGAGGGCAGGGTTGACCGTGAGAGTGAGTATCGGTCGCAGCGTTGTCGGCCTGGGAGCATCCATGACCCCAGCGTAGGACTGTGAGCGCTTTTCGCCGGTCAGCGGCGGGAGAACAGCCTGGTGAAGAAGCCTCCCCCGGAGGGCTCCTTCTGGTGTCCGGCGCAGCGATCGATTCGGGGGACGCCCCGCATGACCTGGTCGACGTGTTGACCACAGCCGGCCCAGGTGGTCTTTCCGCAGGTTCTACAGGTCACGGCTCGGCACACGGGGGACTCCTTCTGGTTGGCCAGGCCGGGCGGCCTGGAGGACCCAACAATACCCCATGGGGTATCCACTTCCCTGACCGGATGCTGAGCGTCGCGGGGTCGGGCCGCCCCGGCGGCGTAGGGTGGCGGCGTGCATCCCTCACCCGTGCCGACCTACACCGCAGCCCAGGTGCGCGAGGCCGAAGCCCCGTTCCTCGAGCAGGGAGTGCCCCTCATGGCCCGGGCGGCCCGGGCGCTCGCAACCGAGGCAGCGGCCCTTCTCACGGCGCGGCGCGGCGGATCGGATGGCGGAGCGGTTGAGGATGCGCGCGTGCTGGTTCTGGCCGGGTCGGGCAACAACGGGGCAGACGCCTTGTACGCCGCGGAGATGCTGGCCGGCTGGGGCGCCACCCTCTGCATCCTGCCTACCAGCGACCGCCCACACCGGGAAGCGCTCGAGGCGGCCCTCGCGCACGGAGCTGACCTGCGCCCGGTGGACGAACCTCCCGAGGTCGTCACAGGCCTCGCTCGTTCGGCCGACCTGATCCTCGACGGCATCCTGGGCACCGGGGCCACCGGCAATCCCGCCTTGCGCGGAGTGGCGCGCGGCACTGTGGCGGCTCTTCTGCCGGCCCTCGCCGGTGAGCATCCGCCCCTGGTCGTGGCCGTGGACCAGCCCAGCGGCATCGGCATGGACGATGGCAGCGTGCCCGACCCCACGGTGCTGCCGGCCGACCTGACGGTGACCTTCGGCGGTTGCAAGACCGGGCTCGTCACCCGCCCGGCCGCCGACTATGTCGGCCGGGTCGTCGTGGCCGACATCGGTATCGGTGACGAGCTGGAGCGCATCCGCCGACGCGACCTGGGCTAACGCGCCGGGAGCACAGGCTCCGGCAGCGCGCCGACCGCGGCGATCACCCGGGCGCGCAGGCCGTTGCTCCGTTCGGTGAACCCGCGTTGCCGCCGCACGTACTCGGCCTTGCCGGTCGGGGTCTCGATGGTGATAGGGGAGTAGCCCCACTCGGAGAGGTCGTAGGGGGATGCCTGCATGTCGAGTTCCCGGATGTCGCGGGCGAGGTCGAAGCAGTCCAGCAGCAGGTCCCCGGGAATCAGGGGACCGAGCTTGATGGCCCACTTGTAGACGTCCATGCCCGCGTGCAGGCAACCGGGCTGCTCCAGACGCGGCTGGTTCTCCCGGCTCGGCAGTACGGGGCGGGCCTGCTCCGAGTTGAGGTCCACGGCGGCGGGGGTGAAGAAGCGGAACGCGTCGAAATGCGTACAGGCGATCCGGTGGGATTCCACCACGGTGTCGGTGTCGCCCTGGCTGAGCCGCAGCGGCGATTCATGGCGGTGCTCGCCCTGTTTGTACACCATGGCCCATTCGTGCAGGCCGAAGCAGCCGAAATCGCCGGCTCGCTGGGCGGTGCGGCCCAGCAGTGTCACGATGAAGCGGATGCTCCGCGCGTTCTTCTCGATGAAGGCGGCGTGGTCGACGACCAGGTCGTCCCGCTCGGAGCGGTACCATTTCCACCCGGCGCGCTCCTCGGTCGCCGCGCCCTGCAGGACCACGTTGGCACCGGGGTGCCACCGCCGCAACAACCCTGGACGGAACGGGTAGTAGGTGAACAGAAAGTCGTCCACCGGATGCGTGTGTACGGTGCCGGCGCGTTGCCGGCGTCCCAGCGTGGCGGCGTCGGCCCGATCCTGGTGCCGACGTTCCAGTTCGCGCCAGTCGCCGGCGGTGAGCGCTGTGAGCGCGGTCGCGGGAGAGATGTGCACCATACGAGGGTACTCGCGGCCGTGCGGGGCCCGTCCAATCCGCAGGTCGGGTCGCCCGGCGGCGTGATCACCCCGTAGAGTAGTCACTAGGCGGAACGATGTTCCGCCCAGCAGAACATCGAACGCGACCCGGCACACTCACAAAGGAGCACCAACATGACCGCGAACCCCTTCGACCTCACCGGCAAGGTGGCCATCGTCACGGGCGCCAGCAGCGGCATCGGGCTCGCCATGGCCGAGGGACTCGCGGCCGCCGGAGCCGACATCGTCGGAGTGAGCGTCAACATGCCGATGACCGGCAGCGAGGTCTCCCAGCGGGTTGAGGCACTGGGCCGCACCTTCACCCCCTACGACGCCGACTACGCCGACCGTGCAGTGATCACCGCCCTCGGCACCGAGCTGGCCGCCCTGAACGCCGACATCCTCGTCAACAACGCCGGCACCATCCGCCGGGCCCCGGCCGCCGTGCACTCTGACGAGTTCTGGGACGAAGTGATCGCCGTGAACCTGTCGTCGCAGTTCGTGCTGAGTCGCGCCGTCGGCGCCAACATGGTGGCTCGCGGCCACGGCAAGATCATCTTCACCGCCTCCCTGCTGAGCTTCCAGGGCGGCGTGAACGTGCCCGGCTACACGGCATCCAAGTCGGCCATCGTGGGCCTGGCCAAGGCACTGGCGAACGAATGGGCCGCGTCCGGCGTCAACGTGAACGCCATTGCACCCGGCTACATCGCCACCGCCAACACGAAGGATCTGCGGGCGGACGCCGACAGGTCCAAGGCGATTCTCGATCGCATCCCCGCCGGACGCTGGGGCGAGGCCTCCGACCTCGTCGGTGCCGCCGTCTTCCTCTCCAGCAACGCATCCGACTACGTCAACGGAATCACCCTGCCGGTCGACGGTGGCTGGCTCGCCCGCTAGGCGCGACTGAATTGCGGAAATCCCCCCTTCCTGTTGCCAGGCAAGGGGGGATTTCCGCACCACAGTGCAGCCTAGAGCGCCGGTACCCGCTCGCTTTCGAGCGGCGCCTCCGGCGGGGTGCCGTCGCCGAACGGGCGGCCGCCCAGGGCCTCGCGGCCGTGCGCGGTCAGCCACCCCGACGCATCCGGCCCAGCGGGCACGATGCCGGTGGGGTTGATGTCGCTGTGCGTCACGTAGTAGTGCTTCTTGATCTGCTCGAAGTCGATAGTGTCGCCGAAGCCCGGGGTCTGGAACAGGTCGCGGGCGTAGGCCCAGAGCACCGGCATCTCGCTGAGCTTGTTGCGGTTGCACTTGAAGTGACCGTGATAGACCGCGTCGAACCGGGCGAGCGTGGTGAACAGGCGGATGTCGGCCTCGGTGATGGTATCGCCCACGAGGTAGCGCTGGTTCGTCAGGCGTTCTTCGAGCCAGTCGAGCCTCGAGAAGAGGGCGCCGTAGGCCCGCTCGTAGGACTTCTGGCTGCCGGCGAAGCCACACTTGTAGACGCCGTTGTTGACGTCGTGGAAGATCAGGTTGGCGACCTCGTCGATCTCGGCGCGGAGGGCCACCGGGTAGAGGTCGGGCGCGCCGGGCCGGTGGTAGTCCGCCCACTCGGTCTCGAAGTCCAGGGTGATCTGGGGATAGTTGTTGGTCACGACCTTGCCGGAGGGAACATCCACGATCGCCGGCACCGTGATGCCGCGGGGGTAGTCGGGAAAGCGCGCGAAGTAGGCCTGCTGGATGCGCTCGATGCCCAGCACCGGGTCTACTCCGTTCGGGTCGAGGTCGAAGGTCCAGCTGTTTTTGTCGTGGGTGGGGCCGGGCATGCCAAGAGAGATGACCCGCTCCAAGCCGAGCAACCGGCGCACGATGGCGGTGCGGTTCGCCCACGGGCAGGCGCGGGCGGCCACCAGGCGGTAGCGGCCGGGTTCCACCGGCCAGCCGTCGCGGCCGTCGAGGGTGATGCGGTCTTCGATGTAATTGGTGTCGCGATCGAAGTCCTTGCCGGGTTCCACGTAACTGGGACGCAGCGTGCTGGGAGTGAGGGTCTCGTTGCTCATGGCTCCACGCTACGGGAAAGAACCCGTGCGTACGCATAGAGTTGCCCTCATTCGTGCAGGTGATGCACCGGCCAGCCGGCGACGTGCGCGAGCAGGTCCAGCAGCGACTGGGCGGAGGCGCGGGCCTCAGCCTGGCCGCGGGGATCGTGCACATCGAGGGTGAGGGGCGGGGCCTCACCGAATTTCGGGATGTCCACTTCCACCCAGCCGCCCTGCGGTAGCCCCACGAAAGCGGAGGCCGTCCGCGCCCCCTGCACCGGGGCATCCAGCGTCGCGGCGATCACGGCCAGCGCCTCGGGCTTGGTCAGGTGAATATCGGCGACGATGCTGGCGACGTGGTCCATGGGGGTCCTTCGATATCGACACGCACAGGCGCTGCCTGCTCAGCGTCAGCTTAACCGACCTTCGGTAGCTGCGGATGTCGGTGTCACTCCCTGGTCATCGCTCAGCGGCCCGGTGACCTGCACCTCGATGTGGCCGTTTTGGGGGTGCGCGGAACCTTAACGTGCGGCAAACGGCGGCGAGCGGGTTTCGTGACACCCAGTCGCTCCGGTATTGATTTTGTATGAGCTTAGAATTTCCGCCTGTAGCCCGGGACCTGCGTGCTGACCGGCCCGTCAGCGTCGGCGAACTGGCCACACCCGCCCGACTGGTACCGGGAGACACCCCGCTGGCCGACATCGACCGGACTTTCCGGGCCGAGCGCCAGCTCCGCTCCCTGGTCGTGCACGAGGGTGAACGATACGCGCTGTTGTCGCGCGAGCACGTGGAGTACACGCTCACCGGGCGACTCGGCTACGGACGGGGGTTGCACGTGAGGTCAACCGCGGCGCAGATGGTGTCGGAGAATTCCTTCTCGCTGCCGGGACACCTCGAACTCGGCCACGCCGCCCAGCGCATCCTCGCCCTGCCGGAGGAGTCCCGATATCGGGACGTGCTGGTACTCACCGATGCCGGGCCCGGTGTTGTCGCGGTCTCCCAGCTGTTCGAGCGGCTGTCGTCCGACTTCCGCTACGCCGCACTGCACGATTCCCTCACCGGACTGGCCAACCGGCGCCAGCTTGAGGAGCGGGGCTCGACGTTCACCGCGGATGACCTGGCCGGCGTGGCCGTGTTGTTCATCGACCTTGACGGGTTCAAGGCCGTGAACGACACCTTCGGACATCGGGCCGGCGACGAGGTCCTCGTCGAATTCGCCGACCGGCTGCGCAGGCTGGTGCGTCCCACGGATGTTCTGGCCCGGCTGGGCGGGGACGAATTCGCGGCGCTTCTGGTGAACGTGACGGAGGCCCAGGCCCTCGACGTCGCGGACCGAGTGCTGATCAGTGCCACCGCACCGTTCCCGAGCGACGGCCACCTGCTGCACGTATCCGCGTCGGTAGGTGTCTCGATGGCCGTCGACGTGGTCGACGAACTGGAGCTGAACCAGCTCGACGCGCTGCTCAGACACGCCGACGGAGCAATGATCAAGGCCAAACAGTCCGGCAAACGCCAAGTGGCAAGGCTCGACGGACAGGGCGCCGCGCCGATCACCCGGAACGCGCTCATCCGCCGTCGGCTCACGGCGGCGTTCGAATCCCGCACCTTCGCACTGAACTATCAACCGCAACTTGACCTGGTCACGGGAGACTGCTCCGCCGTCGAGGCTCTGCTGCGGTGGAACGACAGGGTGCTGGGTGAGGTGTCGCCGGCCGAGTTCATCCCGATCACGGAGCTGTCCGGCGACATCCACCGCATCGGTGAGTGGGTGATCGACCAGGCGTGCGCCCAGGCGCGCCAGTGGCTGGATGCGGGTGAGCCACGCAGCATCGCGATCAATGTGTCGCCCCTGCAGCTGGCCGCCCGCACCCTGGTTCCGCAGGTGCTCGCGGCACTCGCCGCCCATGGGGTGCCCGCGGAGCTGCTGCAGGTTGAGATCACCGAGGGGTCCGCGATCACCGACCTGCCGCGGGCGATCGGCCAGCTGCAGGCGTTGCGGGACGCGGGCCTGAGCATCGCGCTCGACGACTACGGAACCGGGTACTCGTCGCTGGCGATGTTGCGTGACCTCCCGCTGACCACCGTGAAGATCGACAAGACCTTCATCGACACGATCGAGGACTCGCCCCAGGATGCGCTTCTGGTGGGTGGGGTCATCGACACGGCCCACGCGCTGGGCCTGCGAGTGACCGCTGAGGGGGTGGAACGTCCCGGCCAGTTGCACCTGCTTCGGGCCATGGGCTGCGACACCGCGCAGGGCTACCTGATCTCGCGGCCGGTGCCCGCCGAGCTGCTGCCGGCGGCGCAGTCGTGCTGACCCGAACGGGCTGATGCGGCGTACACCTCGCGCATCTGCGCCGTCCGGTTGATAATCGGCAGCGTACGCAGACGCACCTTCCACCACCGATGGCACGGGCAGCGAGGTCCGGGCAGCGAGGAGACATCATGAGCACGAAGCTCAACCCCTATCTCGGATTTCGTGACAACGCCAAGGAGGCGATGGAGTTCTACCACTCGATCTTCGGCGGCGAATTGACGCGCAGCACGTTCGCGGAATACCAGGCCAGCGAGGACCCGAGCGAGCAGGACAAGACCATGCACGCGGCGCTCACCACCCCGAACGGCCTGTCGTTGATGGCGGCGGACACCCCGAACGCCATGGAGTACACGCCCGGCAACAACTACTCGGTCTCGCTCAGCGGCGACAGTGACGACGCCGCAGTCTTGCGCGTCTACTGGGACCGGCTTGTCGACGGCGGATCGGTGACGATGCCGCTGGAGGTCGCGCCGTGGGGCGACAGTTTCGGCATGTGCGTCGACAAGTTCGGAGTGGCCTGGATGGTCAACATCGCGGGGGCCGCGCAATAGGTCGCGCACTAGGCTCGACCGGTCCGACCACCCCGAACTGGGGTGGTCGGTTCTGGGCGTTCGAGGGCTGCCGTCGATAGCGTAAGCACATGACGACATCTCGGGGGAGATCCATGGTTCGTGCACGTTTATTCGTTCTGATCGGGGCTTTGGCAGTGGCGCTCACGGGCTGCGCCGGGGAGGGATCGGCAGGCACCGCGGCCTCGCCAGAGCCGTCACAGACATCCGTCGCCAGCCCGACCGCAACGCCGGTGCCGACGGAAACACCCGCACCCGCGGCCGCCGCCACCGTCACCGGAATCGTTGTGACGCCCGAGGCCATGCAGGTGACCTCGAGCGACGAAAGCGTGGTGTCCTTCAGCTACTTCGACCCGATCGAGGACGTCGTCGCCGCCCTGACCGCGGCCTTCGGCGCCGACCCGGTCGTGGACAGGGAATATCCCACCGTCGAGCCCGGCCCCCAGACCCGCTACGACTGGCCGGGGCTGCGGATAGTGGACGAGGACTGGCCCGCCACGGCGCCGCTGGACTCGAACTACTACGTCGTTTTCGAGGCGCCGGAACTGAACGGCGTGTCACTGACGACGATAGACGGTATCCAGATCGGCGACTCGGCACTTGCGCTCGCCGATCAGTATCCGCACACCGTGACCGACGAGGACAGCTTCACCGTGTTCGTCGGCGGGGTCGCTATCCCCAGAAGCGACGCGAATCCACGAGACAACTCGTCGATCTCGGTGTGGGTGTCGACCGACAATCCCGAGCGCACGATCACCAGCATCTCCTCGCCGGCCGAGGACTACGGCGTCTGACCTCGCTGAGATGAACAGTGTCGTGGTCGGCTCCGAGGGTTCGCCGAGCAACGTTGCGACGCCGCCGAGGTCGACGCCGGGCATCAGGTCGGATTCTGCGCCGCGCGAAGACATCCGCGAGCTGGGAGACAAGCCCCAGAAATCGCGAATTTCTGGGGCTTAACTCACGGTTCGCGGGGGAGATCCGGGTTAGGTTGGGCGCATGGCGAGTGAAGCGACGGAGCTTGTTGTCCAAGGCCCACACGGCGAAAGAGTCATGCGCATCTCCAGCCCGAGCCGGGTGCTCTGGCCGGAGGTCGGCATCACCAAGCTCGACCTGGCCGAGTACCTCGTGGCGGTGGGGGAGCCCTTCGTCGCGGCCAACGGCGACCGCCCGGTGTCGCTGCAACGGTTTCCGGCCGGCATCGACGGTGAACAGTTCTTCTCGAAGAACCCGCCCAAGGGCGCCCCCGAGTTCGTGCGGGCGGTGCCGGTGGTCTATCCGAGCGGGCGCACCCATCCGCAGCTCGTGATCGACGAACCGGCCGGTGCCGTCTGGGCGGTGCAGATGAATACCGTGGTCTTTCACCCGTGGCCATCGCGGGCAGAGGACACCGACAACCCCGACCAGCTGCGCATCGACCTCGACCCGCAGCCAGGCACCGACTTCGACGACGCCATCCCGGTGGCCATCGAGCTGCGTGCCGTGCTCGCCGAGGCGGGCCTCACCGCGTTCGTCAAGACCTCCGGCAATCGCGGCCTGCACGTCTTCGCGCCCATCGAGCCGAACCGCGAGTTCCAGGTGGTGCGGCATGCGGTGATCGCGGCCGCACGCGAGGTCGAACGGCGGATGCCGACGACTGTCACCACGAACTGGTGGAAGGAAGAGCGCGGGGCCCGCATCTTCGTGGACTTCAACCAGGCGAACCGGGACCGCACCATGGCCGGTGCCTACAGCCCGCGGGCGCTCGCCCATGCGCCGGTGTCGTGCCCGATCACCTGGGACGAACTGGGGCGCACCGACCCCAAGGCGCACACCATCCTGACCGTGCCGAAGCGCCTGCAGAGCACCGGCGATCCCTGGGCGCAGATGCACGAGAAGCCGGGCCGTATCGATGTATTGCTTGAGTGGTGGGAACGCGACCTGGCCGCCGGGCTGGGCGAGCTGCCCTTCCCGCCGGACTATCCCAAGATGCCCGGCGAACCCCCGCGGGTGCAACCCAGCCGGGCCCGGCACGACCCGTAGCGCGGCTCCCGGCATCTCCGCCGCGCGACGGATGTCGGCCGGTCGGTTGCTGACTAGCGTTGCAGCCATGAGCACACCAACCCTCAGCGATCCACAACCCTCGACCACCGCGGCGGCGGTGCCGTTTCCGGATCGGGTGCCGTGGACCGCGGTGGCGGTGTTCGTGATTCTGGCGTGCGGCCTCGCCTGGCTGGTGGCCCTCCCACTCTGGCTGGACGGCAGCGGACTGGCCAACCCGCTCGCCGCACTCCTGCTGCCGGTCATGATGTTCACCCCCGGCATCGCCGCGCTCTTTGTGGTGCTCGTGGTGCAGCGCCCCCGCCCCCGATCCATCCCGGAGTACCTCGGCCTGTGGCCGTTGCGCCCGCTCAAACGCACCCTCTGGATGACCGTGTTCGGCCTTCTCGGCAGTGCCCTGCTGGTGATCACGGGCGTGTTCCTCGCCGCGGCGCTCGGGCTCGTGCAGCTTGACCTTGTGACCTTCTCCGGCTTCGCGCAGGTGCTGCAGGACGCCGATCCCACCGGGGCGGCCGCACCGTCCTCGGTTCCGGTTGGGGTCATCGTGCTCCTGCAATTGCTGACGCTCCCGGTGGCCGCGATCTTCAACGGTCTCTTCGCGCTGGGCGAAGAGATCGGCTGGCGCGGCTGGCTGCTGCCGTCCCTGCGCCCGTTGGGCACCTGGCCGGCCTTGCTGATCAGCGGGGCGGTCTGGGGGTTCTGGCACAGCCCGGTGATCCTGCTCGGCTACAACTTCGCCCAGCCCAACCTGCTCGGCGTCGCCCTCATGATCGGGGGCTGCATGTTCTATGGCGTCCTGATCGGCTGGCTGCGGCTCCGCACCGGCTCGGTGTGGCCGGCGGTCTTCGCGCACGGCGCATTCAATGCCGCCGCGGGCTTCCTGTTCCTGGTGGCCGTTGACGGCACCTCCGCCGACCCTGTGGCGCTCGGCCCTCTGGGCTGGGTGGCCTGGATCGTGATGGCCGTTGTCATCGCGGTGCTCGCGCTCACCGGACAGTTCCGGATTCAGCCGGCCCTGCAGCGTCGGGCGCGTCAGCTGGCGCCGGCCGACCGCTAAGCGCACGTTCCCGAGTTGCCAGTTGCGGCCTCTTCGAGCGCATCGAGAGGGCGTCATCTGCCAACTCACTGTGGCACACCGTTGCGAGTTGCCAGTTCCGGCCCCTACGAGCCCATCCAGGGGGCGCCAACTGGCAACTCACCGGGCGTGTGTTGGTGGCTAGGCGGGTTCGCGATGGTAGCTCACGAAGCGGTAGCGGAGGTCTGTGCGGGAGGTCTGCCATTCGGTGACGGCGGTCTGCGTGAACGCGGCGTCGATCACCGGAGCCAGGGTGTCTCCGACGGGTTCGGCGTCGACCTCGGTGACCTCGAGATGATCGGCCAGCGGCATGGCCTGGCGATAGATCTCGCCGCCACCGATGATCCAGACGCGCTGGGGGGCGGCAGCGGACTCCTGGGCGGCCCAGTCCAGCGCGGCCGTCAGGGAGTGCAGCACGGTGGCGCCCTCGGCGACCCAGTCCTCCTGGCGGGTGACGACGATGTTGTCGCGCCCGGCCAGCGGGCGGAACCGTTCCGGCAGCGAGTCCCAGGTGCGGCGGCCCATGATCACGGCGCCGCCGAGGGTGAGCTCCTTGAACCGGATGAGGTCCTCGGGCAGTCGCCAGGGGATGCTGCCGGCGTCGCCGATGACCCCGTTGACCGCCTGCGCCCAGATCAACCCGATCCGGGCGTCCTCAGACGGCAACTGGAGCCTTGATCGCGGGGTGGTGCACATAATCGACGACCTCGAGGTCCTCGAACTCGTAGTCGAAGATGCTGTCGCGCTCGGTGGTGATCTTCAGCCGGGGCGCCGGGAACGGGGCGCGGCGCAGCTGCTCGGTGACCTGTTCGAGGTGGTTGGAGTAGATGTGGCAGTCGCCGCCGGTCCAGATGAAGTCGCCGACCTCGAGGCCGGTCTGCGCGGCGACGAGGTGGGTGAGCAGCGCGTAGCTGGCGATGTTGAACGGCACGCCGAGGAACAGGTCGGCGCTGCGCTGGTAGAGCTGGCAGGAGAGCTTGCCGTCGGCCACATAAAACTGGAACAGGGCGTGGCACGGTGCCAGGGCCATCTCGGGGATGTCGGCGACGTTCCAGGCCGAGACGATGATCCGACGGGAGTCCGGGTCGGTCTTGAGGGTCTCGATGACCTGGGCGATCTGATCGATGTGGCCGCCGGCCGGGGTGGGCCAGGAGCGCCACTGCACGCCGTAGACCGGGCCGAGTTCACCCTGCTCGTCGGCCCACTCGTTCCAGATGCGCACGCCGTGCTCCTTGAGCCAGCCCACATTGCTCTCACCGCGCAGGAACCAGAGCAGCTCGTAGGCCAGCGACGGGAAGTGCACCCGCTTGGTGGTGATCAGCGGGAAGCCCTGGCTGAGGTCGAAGCGCAGCTGGGCGCCGAACACGCTCAGCGTGCCGGTGCCGGTGCGGTCGGCCTTGGTGGCGCCGGTTTCCAGAACCAAACGCAACAGGTCTTCGTACGGGGTGGCGATCGGGCTGGTCTCGGCTCGAGTGTTCATCGACTCAAATCTACAGGGCGATGCCAGAAGACGGGAGTCACATCCGGTGCCCTGGCCGCCAGACTCGGTAGCATGGGGCGGTGAAGCCCTTTCTGCTGCTGGCGACCCGTTCCGAGGATGAAGCCGCCGACGACGAGTACGCCGGCTTCCTGGCCGCCGGCGGCCTGCTGCCCGAGCAGCTGCACAGGGTACGCCTCGAGGCCGCCCCGATGCCGCCGATCACCCTCGCCGACTACTCCGGCGTGATCGTGGGCGGCAGCCCGTTCAACGCGAGCGACGCCGACGAGACCAAGTCGGCGGTGCAGCACCGCGTCGAAGGTGAACTCGCCGGCCTGCTCGACGACGTGGTCGCCCAGGACTTCCCATTCCTCGGCGCCTGCTACGGCATCGGCCTGCTCACCAGCTACCTCGACGGCGTCGTCGACGACACCTGGTCGGAGGTGGCCGGCCCCATCGTGGTGAGCCTCACGCCCGAGGGCAGCGCCGACCAGCTCTTCGGCCGGATCACCCCGACCTTCGAAGCCTTCGTCGGCCACAAGGAGGCCTGCACGGTGCTGCCGACCGGTGCGGAGCTGCTGGCCACGGGGGAGGACTGCCCGGTTCAGGCGTTCAGGATCGGCCGGAACGTCTATGCCACCCAGTTCCACCCGGAACTCACCCAGGCCGGCATCCTCACCAGGCTGCGGGTCTACCACGACAACGGCTACTTCGAGCCGGATGCCTATGACGAGGTCATCGCCGCCATCGATGCCTCGACGGTGACCGAGCCGGCCACCATCATGAAGGCCTTCGTGGAGCGGTTCGGCACGGCCTAACCCATTAGAGCAGTTTGCGCGCCGTGGCCCACGCCGTGAGCTCGTGCCGGCTGGAGAGCTGCAGCTTGCGGAGCACCGCTGACACGTGGGTCTCCACGGTCTTGGGGGAGATGAAGAGCGCACTGGCGACCTCCTTGTAGGCGTAACCGCGGGCGATCAGCCGCATCACCTCTTGCTCTCTGGCCGAAAGCCTGTCGAGCTCGTCGGTGGTCGCCGCGGTCTCGCCGGCGACCGCGCCGAAGGCATCCAGCACAAAACCGGCCAGGCGCGGCGAGAAGACGGCGTCCCCGCCGGCCACCCGGCGGGCGGCTTCCGATACCTCGGTCCCTGACGCGCTCTTGGTGATGTATCCGCGGGCACCGGCACGGATGACCGTGACGACGTCGTCGGCCGCATCCGACACGCTCAGGGCCAGGAACAGCGTCGACGGAGCCAGCGGCGCGGCGGCCCGGATCACTTCGGCGCCGCCACCGCCGGTGCCACCGGGCAGGTGCACGTCGAGCAGCACCACCCGCGGCTGGGTGGCGACGACCACCGCGATGGCCTCGTCGACCGTCGCCGCCTCGCCGAGCACCCGCAGCGCCGGGTCCAGCTCCGAGCGCAGCCCGGACCGGAAGATCGAGTGGTCGTCAACGATCACGACGGTGAGGTCATTCATGGGGTGTCTTCCTGGATGTCGAGGGGGAGGGAGAGCCGGATCTCGGTGCCGGTACCACTCGGGCCTGGGCTTACCGAGGCGGCGCCGCCGGCCCGCTGCATGCGGGCCAGGATCGACTCGCGCACACCCATGCGGTCGGCTGGGATGTCACCGATCGTGAAGCCCGGCCCGCGGTCGGTGACGCTGACCTCGATGGCGGTCGGCGACGACTCCACGTACACCGACACACTGCCGCCGGCGTGCCTTGCGGCGTTGAGGATTGCTTCGCGTGCGGCCGCGAGCAGGGCCTCGGGCACCTCCCGGTCGACGGAGCCGACCGCGACGACGTCCACGTGTACCGCATAGTCGCGTTCGACGGTGGTCGCGATACCGCGCAGCTCCGCGGCCAGGTCGACCGGACCGTTCGCGGCCCCGGTGAACAGCCAGTCCCGCAGATCGCGTTCCTGGGCGCGGGCGAGCCTGGCGGCATCCGAGTGCGGGCCCGCCTTCTGCTGGATGAGAGCAAGGGTCTGCAGCACCGAATCGTGCAGGTGCGCGGCCATCTCGGCCCGGCCGGCCTCCCTCTCGCGTGCCGCCCGCTCGTCGGAGAGGTCGCGGGTGAGCCGCACCGCCCAGGGGGCCACGACCACGGCGACCCCGACGAGCACCGACATGGCCGCCACGACGACGGTCCAGACGTTGGGGTTCTCGCTGGTGACGAAGAACAGCAGGATGCCCAGCGCCACCAGGACCAGCGCCCCGAGGGCTCGCACCAGCATGCCGGAGCTGCGGGGACCGGCGCCGCTGCGCAGCTCGGCGAACTGGCGCCAGGCCAGCCCGGCGCCCGCCAGTGCCACGATCGCGGGGATGATGGCGTCCAGCGGCAGGTCGGCGCCGAGCCGGTTGGCGATCAACGCGCCGGCCGTACCGACCAGCGCGAGCCCCAGCAGGATCTCGGTGACCGGCGCGCGACGGGGCTCCGCGGTGCCGGCATCCGCCTCCGGCCCTGCCGTTGCTACGGCCGGACCCGACGTCGCACCGGCGGACGGGGCGCCCGGCGGGGTGCGGGCATCGGGCAGGGTCACGGTGGAGCCGGTGAGCGCGGCCTTGGGCAGGGGGTCCCGGTGCGGGGCACTGCCGGCCGCGCCATCCGCCGATTCGTCGGGGGTCGTGGCCCACAACCAGCCGTAGAGCAGCACCCCGGCGCCGCCGCAGAGGGCCAGTACGAAGGTCACGGTGCGTACAAAGGTGACGGGCAGGCCGGAGTGCCGGGCGAACCCCGCGCACACGCCGGCCACGATGCGCAGGCGTGGCCGCACGAGGTGCCCGGTGAAACGGGTGTCGGTGGGACGCAGGTCGGTCACAGCACCATCCAAGCACCCATGGGCTGCTCGCTCGCACCCCGAACCGCTTCGTCAGGGTGCAATCAGGGTCTTCCCCCATGGTCGGCCGCGCCGCACGGCAGCAAGATGGAGTCATGACCGAGACACCGTCCTACAACCCGCCGCCGACCCCGTACGGCGCTCCAAGCGCCACCCGGCCGCCCCAGGCCCCTGGCGGCGCCGCGTTCTTCGACTGGGTGCGTGGCCTCGGCTTCGTGCGTGGACAGGATCGTTGGCTGGCCGGCGTCTGCGGGGCCGTCGCGGCACGTACCGGTCTCGACCCGTTGATCGTGCGCGGCATCGCCGTCGTGGTCGCCATCCTCGGTGGCCCGATCTTCTTCCTGTACGCGGTGGGCTGGGCGTTGATGCCCGATGAGACCGGTCGCAGCCTGGTGGAGCAAGCCGCCCGGCAGATCTTCGAACCTGCCATGATCGCCGTCGGTGTGCTGTTGTTTCTCACCTTCGTCCCGTGGATGCAGGGAATCTGGTGGCAGGGACCGCCGGAGGTCTGGGGGATGCCCGGCTGGCTGGAGGTGCTGCTGCGCACCAGCTGGGCCATCGGGCTCACCGCGGGCATCATCGTGCTGGTGATCTACATCTCCAAGCGAGTGCCGTCGCCGCGTAACCAGCCGGCTGGGGGCAAGACCGCCGGGGGGTACCAGCCCAGCACAGCGGCGCAGCCGAGCGCGGCTCAGCCGACCGCTCAGTCCGAGTCAGCTGGTGCGTCCCAGCCGACCCCCACCGCGACCTTCATCCCGCCGATTCCGCCGGTGCCGGAGCCGCCCGCCGCCGGCCCGTCACTCTGGGACGACCTGACGGGCAAAACCAGCGCGGCCGGATCAGCGCCGCACGGATCTGCGCCCTACGGGTCCGCCGCCCCTTACGGGACGGACCCCGGCCAGTCTGCCCCGGCGTCCACCTTCGACCCGCACAGCTACCGGGCGATCCAGCGCCGCAAGCACCTCGGCGCCGGCTTCATCTCCGTCGTCGCCGGTCTCGCCCTCAGCGCGGGAGCCGTCGCGGCATCCTTCGTTGCCGACGGGGCCTGGTCGAACAGCGCCTTCCTGGTGGGTGCCTCCGCCGCGCTCGCCGTGATCGCCCTGGGCATCGTCGTCGCCGGAGTACGGGGCAAGGAGGGCGGCTGGCTGAACTTCTTCAGCATCGTCCTGGCCGGCGCCATGGCCTGGACCGCCGTCATCCCGGTGGGAACCGATGTGGTCCCCGTCGGCGATCCCACCTGGCAGTACAGCACCAGCAGCCCCAACGGCTTCGCGATGTTCGCCGGCGCACCCGTGATCGATCTGACGGATGTCGACACCGCGCCGGCCGGCGCCGACCACACCGTCGACGTCTGGATCGCGTTCGGCGACGTTGAGCTGCTGCTGCCCGACAACCGCACCGTGGCCGTCGAGGCCAGCAGCCTCGCCGGCGGCGTGGATTACACGGGAATGGACGACCTCGACAGGGGCGGCGTGCTGTTCCACGACTCCCGCGTCGTGGCCGAGGGCCGCGGCACCGGCGTCACGACAGTCCGGGTCTGGACGCTCTTCGGCCAGGTCACCATCAACCAACCGGCACTGCGCTAGCCGGCACTGAGCTCGTAGGAGAACACCATGACCGACCCGAACAGCCCCACCGAAACCACGCCGCTGAAGACCTCACCGACGGCAGAGACTTCCTCCCCGACGCCTGACCGGCTGCCCAGACAACGACCGCTCTTCGCGACCATCCTCTGGGGCTCCCTGATGCTCGCGCTCGCGGCGTTCATGGCGGCCCGTGAGCTGGTGCCGGGTGGGTTCGACCTGGTCACCTGGCTTCTCACGGCTGTCGTGGGCATTGGGCTCCTGCTCGTGGTGGCCGGCATCATCGCCGCTTCCCGTCGCGCCGGCTGATGATGCCCCAGGACCGCGCGCATTTCCAGCCCCGACGAGCTAAACGACCCTGAACACCTTGCTGATCACGGGTTCATCATCCGTCAGCTGCCAGTCGGGCTCGCCGAGGTGCTTGCGGACGGCGGGAACCAGGGTCTCCCAGTAGTCGCGGTGCACGGTGCGCCAGTGCTCGAGCGTCGGCGCTTCGTGCTGCGCCTGCTCGAGGGTGACCTCACGAACCGTGGTCTCCACCACCTCGAGGATCTCGAGCACGGCGACGCGCGTGTTGGCGGAGTCGACCAGGGCGTAGAGCGAGCCCACGGTGGGCAGCGCCTCATCGGTCATCTCGTAGGCGACCCGCAGGTTGGAGGAGCCGGTCTTCGCCCCGGTCATGACCAGGGCCACCATCAGTTCGCGGAACTCGCTCGGTTCACCGAACACGAGCGGGGGAAGGGTGTCGATATCGGCGATCATGGTGGCTTTCTTACGCGGGCGCCCGCGTCTACGCGCGCGAGAGGGGAACACCAGCATAAGCGGCACTGACAGCTCAATGTCCCGGCGCGTCGCGCGAGCGGTGCGCCGGTGGCATGATGCGACTAACGCGCTCCGCCAGTTCCGGTGCCTGCGCGGCAACGATGGGAGAAAACCATGGCATCACGGAAGTGGAGCGAGATGACCGGGGGCCAGAAATCCGGCGTTATCGCCGGCGGTCTCGTGCAGCTGGTTCTGGCCGGACTCGCCTGGAGCGACCTGGCGCACCGGCCGGCAAAGAAGGTCAACGGACCCAAGGGTGTCTGGGCCGCCGTGATCTCGATCAACTACGCCGGCCCGATCGCCTACTTCATCGCCGGCCGCAAGGACTAGCCACCGAACGATCGTGACCCCGCGGTGTCGGTGATCGGTCAGCGGCGCATCCGAAAGCGCAGGTGGAGCACCCGGGTGCCCTGAATCACCACGTCCGGATCCTCCAACAGATGCTGTGCGTGCACCGACCCGAAGTAGCGCTTGCCGGACCCGAACACGACGGGGACGACGTCCATGCGCACCTCGTCGACCAGGCCCGCGGCGAGCACCTGGCCACCGACATCGCCGGCGGCGACCTCGACGATGCGGTCACCCGCGAGCTCCCGCGCCATGGCCACTGCCGCCTCCACCCCGTCGACGAAGTGAAACGGCGCCTCGGCATCCCAGCCCTCTGGCTTCGGCCGGTGCGTCACCACGACCACGTGGTCGACCCCGCCCGGAGGTATCCCGTCCCAGCCGTCCGTGATGTCGAAGACGTGACGGCCGACGATCGTCACCCCGATCTGGTCCCAGTAGGGCCGGATGTAGTCGTAGGACGTCTGCGACACCGTCACCGCGCCGCTCTCGTCCACTGGGACGTCACCGCCGGACAGCCAGTCGAACAGCGGTCCGGGTTGGTCGTTCTCGTCCGCGATGAAGCCGTCCACCGACACCGAGCTGTACATGACCACCGTGCTCACGGGGCTCTCCTTTGGTCGGGGGTGCGCCAGACGTCACACCCGGTCATCCTGCCGGTCAGTCCAGCACGTCGCCGAGGTCGTAGTCGATCGGCCGTTCCAGCTGGTCGAAGGTGCAGGACCGGGCGTCCCGGTCCGGGCGCCACCGCTCGAACTGCACGGTGTGCCGAAACCTCTCGCCCTCCATGTGGTCGTACCGCACCTCGAGCACCCGGCTGGGCTGCAACCGCACGAAGGAGGTGTCCTTGTTCGCCGAGAACCGGTTGCGCTCGGTCTCCCCGGTGACCACGGCGCCCTCCTCGTCTCGGAGCACCAGCGGTTCCAACTCGTCGATCAGCCGCAGCCGCCAGGCATCGCTGAACGCGGATGCGCCGCCGACGCTGTGCAGTTCACCGTCGTCGCCGTAGAGGCCGAGCAGCAGCGATCCCACACCGCTGCCGCTCACGTGCGTGCGGTAGCCCAACAGCACGACATCGGCCGAGCGGTGGTGTTTCACCTTGAACATCGACCGCTTGCCCGGCGCGTACACGGCCGCGAGCGGCTTGGCGACGATGCCGTCAAGGCCCGCGCCCTCGAACTCGATCAGCCACCTTCGGGCCAGGGCGACATCCCGCGTGGTTCGGGTGAGGTGGATGGGGTCGCCGAGGTCGCCGATCAGGTCTTCGAGGGCCGCCCGGCGGTCGACGAACGGGGTGTCGAGCAGGCTGTGACCATTGCGAGAGAGCAGGTCGAAGGCGACGAAGGTGGCCGGGGTCTCGTCGGCGAGCCGGCGCACCCGGCTGGCCGCCGGGTGGATGCGCTGCGACAGCTGCTCCCAGGAGAGGTGTTCGCTGCCCGGGTCCCCGGTGCGCAGCACGATCTCGCCGTCGAGGACGCAGGGCTCCGGCAGCAGGTCTTCGAACGCGTAGGTGAGTTCGGGGAAGTACCGGGTGAGCATCTTGGATCCGCGGCTGGCGATCGTGCTGCTGGTGCCGTCGAAGGTGACGATGCTGCGGAAGCCGTCCCACTTGGGCTCGTAGCTCAACCCGCCGGGCACACTGTCCGGTTCGGGAACCGTGTCGACGGCCCTGGCGAGCATGGGGGAGACGGCTGTTGCGACTGCCATGCCCGCAGTCTGGCCCGCTTCGGCCTGGCCGAACACCCCTTCGTGCACATATTCCCAGCCAGATGGGTGTCCATGCCCGTGGAGGCATCCAGGGTGAGGAAGATGGAACCATGACTGAGCGCCCGAGTACGACCAACTTCCGCCGCGCCCGCGACCAGCTCCTCGAGCTGCGGGCCGACCACCAGGGCGCCGCCGCCGCCTTCGTCTGGCCGGACGTGGGCGACAGCTTCAACTGGGCCACCGACTGGTTCGACGTGATCGCCACCGGCAACCACAAGACCGCCCTGTGGATCGTCGAGGAAGACGGCCGCGAACTGAAGGTCAGCTTCGACGCGATGGTCACCCGCTCCGACCAGGTCGCCACCTGGCTCGTGCAGCACGGCGTCACCCGGGGCGACCACGTCATGCTCATGCTCGGCAACCAGGTGGAGCTGTGGGAGACCATGCTCGCCATCCTGAAGGTCGGCGCGGTCATCCTGCCCACCTCCACGGTGCTCGGCAGCCACGACCTGGCCGACAGGGTGCTGCGCGCCGGCGTGCAGCACGTGATCGCCAACACCCAGGACACCGCCAAGTTCGCCGACGTGCCCGGGGAGTACTCACGTATCTGCGTCGGTGAGCCGGCAGCGGGCTGGACCGACTACGCCGAGTCGCACCGCGCCGAAGCCGACAAGGTCGACGTCGCGGTGTCCTCCACCGACCCGTCGCTGATCTACTTCACCTCCGGCACCACGAGCAAGCCCAAGATGGTGGTGCACAGCCAGACCTCGTACCCGGTCGGGCACCTCACCACGATGTACTGGCTGGGCCTCCGCCCCGATGACGTACACCTGGCCATCAGCTCACCGGGCTGGGGCAAACACGCCTGGAGCTGCTTCTTCTCGCCGTGGATCGCCGAGGCCACGGTGTTCATCTACAACTACTCGCGATTCAACCCCGCCGCGCTGGCCCACCAGCTGCACCGCGCCGCCGTCAGCACCTTCTGCGCGCCGCCGACGGTGTGGCGCATGCTGATCCAGGCGGATGTCGGCGCCAAGCCGGCGAGTCTGCGCGAGATCCTCTCGGCGGGTGAACCGCTCAACCCCGAGGTCATCAACCAGATTCAGCGCGCCTGGGGTCTGACCATCCGCGATGGCTACGGCCAGACCGAGACCACCGCGATCGTGGGCAACGTGCCCGGCTCGGTCCTCAAGGCCGGTTCGATGGGGCTGCCGCTGCCCGGTGTTGCCGTGGTGCTCGTCGACCCGGTCACCGGGGCACTCACCGAGGAGGGCGAGATCTGCCTGGACCTCAGCACGCCCGCGGCGAACCTGATGTCCGGCTACCACGGCGACACCCGGCGGAGCGCCGAGGTGCTGCGCGACGGGTACTTCCACACCGGCGACGTCGCCATCCGCGACGAGAACGGCTACCTCACCTTCATCGGTCGCACCGACGACATTTTCAAGTCCTCCGACTACAAGGTCTCGCCGTTCGAGGTGGAGAGCGTGCTGATCGAGCACCCTGCCGTGATGGAGGCCGCCGTCGTGCCCGCCCCCGACGACACCCGGCTGAACATCGCCAAGGCCTATGTGGCCCTTGCGGCGGGCTGGGCGCCGGATGCCGAGACGGCCCTGGCGGTGCTGCGGCACGCCCGCAACGGCCTGCCGCCGTACATGCGGGTGCGCCGGGTGGAGTTCTTCGAGCTGCCCAAGACCAACTCGGGCAAGATCCGCCGGGTGGAGCTGCGGGCGCGGGAGACCGAGGCCGCGGCAGCGAACGTGCGCCTGGCCGATGAGTGGCGCGACGACCAGTTCCCCGAGCTGAAAAAGCGGTCCTAGCGGGGAAACTCGCGGGAGGTCAGCCCGGGCTGTGGGCGGCGGCGTTGGCCTCCTGGGCGAGGCGCCGCACCGCACGCAGCGGAATCGGCAACCAGGTGGGCCGGTTGCGGATCTCGTAGATGCTCTCGTAGACGGCCTTGTCGAGTTCGAACGCGGCCAACAGGGCCTCCTGCCCGGCATGGGCGGTCCCGGCCTGGTAGTCGACGTCCCCGGCGTGGTAGCCCAGCAGGAAGGCCGCCCGGGCGGTCATCGCCCACTCGATCGCGGCGGGCGCTGCAGCGGGGTCCCGCATGGCGATGGTCGCGCCCACGTAGTCGAACGAGCGGAGCATGCCGGCCACATCGCGCAGCGGGATGTCCGGCAGCGAGCGTTCGGCGAGCGGGCGCAGAGGTTCGCCCTCGAAGTCGATCAACACCCAACCGCGCCCGGGCACATCAAGCACCTGGCCGAGGTGGTAGTCGCCGTGGATGCGCTGCAGCCGCGGCCACGGCGCCGCCTTCGCCCTGGCGAATACGGCCTCGATGGCCTCGCGGTGCGCGGCCAGCTCCGGTACCTCGCGGGCGGCCAGACGGTACCGTTCCCGCATGGTCAGGCACAACTGGTTGATCACATCCGGGGTGGACGCCACGGTGGGGAACACCCTGTCGAGGTCCCGGTGTACCGCGGCGGTCGCGACTCCGAGGGCGTGGGCGGGGATGCTGAAGTCGTCACCGGCCGCGGCAGCAGCCAGGGCGACCCGCCAGGCGTCGTCGACCCCGGGCAGGAACTCCTGAGCGAACACGAGGTGACCGCTGTGCCGGGCGGCAGAGAGCGGGTTCGTCCACTCGCCCGACACGGCTCCGATCGGCTCGGGAACAAACCTGGATCCGGCGCCGGCCAGGGCCGACTGCACCGAGACATCCGGGTTCGACCCGGCTGCGACCACCCTGAACACCTTGCAGATCACCGGGCGGCCGGGCCGGCCGGCCTCGTCGGCGACATCGAGGATGATCGAGGTGTTCGACTGTTCGCCGCTGATGACCCGGCTGGCCGTGACGCTGTACGGGGTCGAGTCATCGGGCCCCATTCCCGCCCGCAACAGCTCACCCCGCGCGGTGACACCGCCCGGCTCGTCGGACGATAGCGACGCGGCCGAGGTGATGAACCCGAGCAGCGCCGCGGCGTAGACGGGATCGTGCGGGGCGTCGTACACGTAGCGGGGGAGCCCGTCGCGACCCACCGTCTGGGCGATGAGAGCCGACGACTCAGGCAACGGCGCCGTGCGCTCGGTCAGCGGCAGCTGGTAAAGCGTGGAGAACCTGCTGGCCGTGTCGAGCACCAGGTGGCAGGCGATGCGCACCCCCGCCTCGTCGGTCGGCAGCGCCCACTGGCCGATGCTGCGCAGCACCGGGCTGTGCGCCTTGCCGGCAAACCAGCGCTGCGCGCCCACCCAGCCGTCGATGGCCGGGGTGAGGTCGATGCCGGTGCCGGCGCTGGCGTGCTTCATGTGGTTCAGCGTAGCCGGACCCGCTACCGCCCAGACGCCGAACGAACCTTCGGAACGGCTGCGCTCAGCAGCGACACGACCACGGTGTCGTTTTTGGTGGCCTGTTGCCCGATCTCGGTGAAGCCCAGCCGGCCGTGAAAGGCCAGCGACTCGGGATTGGCCGGCCGTAGGTTGACCTCGCAGAACACCACATCGGCGGGCAGGGCACGCGCGGTGTCGAAGACCGCCGCGTAGAGCCTGGCGCCGAGGCCCCTGCCGCGATGGCCGGCCGTCACGACGATGCGGTCCACGTAGAGGAAGGTGCGGGCGCGGCCGGAGAAAAATCGGTAATTCTCACTGGCATAGTCGGCGCCGGCCGCGAACAGAATCGCGAAGCCGAGCACAGTGTCCGGCTCGGCATCCGCCACGACGACGATCGCGCTGTGGCTCGCAATGATCAGCGCCGCCAGGGCGTCGGCGTCGAGGTCGTTGACGGCGGGCACGGCGGCGCTGTTGAGCGCGAGCACCTGCGCGGAATCGGTGTCGAGGAAAGGACGCAGGGACACCTGAGGCAGCGTTGCGGTCATTCTCTGACGATAATCGATGTTTGCTCCGGTGTATCGCTGGGCACGGGGGCGGGGGCGCTACGCTGATCCCGACGTGAGGGGGAGCCGTGACGCAGGACGCGACGCTCGCGGCGCCCGCCGTCGAACCGTCGTCCGCCCCCACGCCCCATCCCAGAACGCGCCGCACCATCCTGACGACGCTGGCCGTGCTGCTCGCCGTGGCCGTGGGCGGTGGCGGATTCTGGGGTTGGGGCGCAGCCGCTCAGGACCGCTACGAGACGGCAACCTCTGCGCTCACCGCCCAAGTCGGCGAGGAGACCGACGCCAGGGCCGCCTCCGACGCCAGGTCACGCAACCTGGTCTGGCTCGCCGAGCGAATCCGCGCTGTGGCCGCCACTCCCGCCTTCGCCGCCGACGCACTCCCCGAAGCCGACGCGCTTCGCGAGATCCTGGCCGAGCTCGAACCCGTCATCGAGGCATCCGACACCGCCGAAGCGATCAGACCCCCGGCAAACGACGAGCCCGTCAGCGACAACGACCACAGCCTGCCCTGGCAGGCCATGGCCGAGGCCGAGCGCATCGAGGGCCTGACCGGTCAATCACAGAGTGCCGAAGACCGGCTTCGCGCGTCGGCTCAGGCGGCGACGACCGGCCGGGACGACCTCGATGCGGCGGAGGCGGCATATTTCACCGCGGCGGCGACCCGGGCCGAGCAGACGATCGTCGACAACCGACTCTCGAATCGTTCGGTGCAGGTTCCGCTCATCCGGCTGATCGAATACGCGCGGGATCCCGCCATGTCGAGCGCCAGGGACGCCGTGTTCCTGACCTCGATGACGGATGCCGAGGCGCAGGTGCGTTCCTCGGAGGCCATCCACCAGGCCGAGGCCCACGATCCGGCCTGGGCGGTGCGGCGGGAGATCGAAGCGTACGCCCGCTCGCTCAGCAACGGCATCGCCCTGGAGTTCATCTGGGCACCCGAGGTATCCGGTCTCGGCGCGGACTGGCTCTCCGGCACCGCAGAGACCTACGATTCCGATGGCGGCTGGTCGATCATCAGCCTCAACTACACGATCGAGAATGTCTGGTACGAGGGCTCGGACGCCCACGCGGTCGTCGCCCACGAGGTGGGGCACACCCAGGTCTACCGGGAGAACTGCTGGCCGCTCTTCTCGGGCTCCGCCTTCAGCCAGGATCAGGAGGCCTGGGCCACGGCCTGGTCGATCAGCCAGGGCTTCGACGAACCTGGGTCGGGCATCGAGGCCTACGGCCGCCCCACCGACGAGCAGATCGCCGTCGCCGGTACGTGCCGCTGAGCCCGGCCCCGCAGGCCGCGGCACTCTAGCCGCATCCGCCGCAGAGCAGTAAGTTGCGGCTGGGGAGTGCGGCGCTGCACCAATGCCAGGAGGAATCATGCGTGGTCGCGAAGTGGTCTGGTTCAATTCCATCGGCCTGACGGACATCCCGCAGGTCGGCGGCAAGAACGCCTCCCTGGGAGAGATGGTGCGCTCGCTCTCGGCGCGCGGCGTGCGAGTACCCAACGGCTTCGCCACCACCGCGGATGCCTACCGCGCGTTCATCGAGGCCAACGGCCTGGAACCGGTGATCCGTGAGCAGCTGGACCGCTACCACTCCGGCGCTGCGTCACTCCGCGAAACCGGCCAGAACCTGCGCGAGGCCTTCCTGGCCGGCGAGTTCCCAGCGGCCATCGCTGAGGACATCCGGGTGTACTACCGCACCCTGTCCAAGGACGCCGAGGTGCCCAACCTGCCCGTCGCCGTGCGCAGCAGCGCCACCGCCGAGGACCTGCCCGACGCCAGCTTCGCGGGCCAGCAGGAGACCTTCCTGAACGTGAGCGGCGAACGCGACCTGCTCGACGCCTGCCGCCGCTGCTACGCGTCGCTGTTCACCGACCGGGCCATCAGCTACCGCGAGGTGAAGAAGTTCGACCATCTCGACGTGGCCCTGTCGATCGGGGTGCAGCGGATGGTGCGCAGCGACCTCGCCGGCTCCGGCGTGATGTTCTCCATCGACACCGACACCGGTTTTCCCGGCGCCGCCGTGATCAGCGCGGCGTGGGGCCTGGGCGAAACGGTGGTGCAGGGCGCCGTCGACCCCGACAAGTACCTGGTCTTCAAGGCACTGCTGGACGAAGAAGACTACGAGCCCATCATCGAGAAGACCCTGGGCCGGAAGGACCGCAAGATGACCTACGCGGAGGGCGGCAGCGCACGCACCCGGGTCATCGACACCCCGGAGCGGGAACGCCGGGCGTTTGTGCTCAGCAACACCGAGATCGTGCAGCTCGGGAGGTGGGCGACCATCGTCGAAGACCACTACGGCCGGGCGATGGACATGGAATGGGCCAAGGACGGCCTCACGGGTGAGCTGTTCCTGGTGCAGGCTCGGCCGGAGACCGTGCACTCGCAGAAGAGCCTGACCCGGTTCTCGGTCAGCCGCCTCACCGAGACCGGACCGCTCCTGGTCTCCGGCGTGGCCATCGGCGACAGCATCGCGTCGGGTACGGCCTGCGTCATCCGGGACCCCGCCGACATCGAGAACTTCCGCGACGGCGCCATCCTTGTCACCGAGATGACCGACCCGGACTGGGTGCCGATCATGACCAGGGCGGCCGGCATCGTCACCGATCACGGCGGCCCCACCAGCCACGCCGCCATCGTCAGCCGCGAACTCGGCGTGCCCGCGGTGGTCGGCACCCGCAATGCCACCGAGGTACTCACCGAGGATTCGCCCATCACCATCTCCTGCGCCGAGGGCGACGAAGGATTTGTCTACGCCGGCATCCTGGCCTCTGAGACCGAACAGATCGACCTGGGCGCCGTGCCGATCACCCGCACCCAGGTGATGGTGAACATCGCCAGCCCGGCGGCGGCCTTCGAATGGTGGAGACTGCCCACCGCCGGTGTGGGGCTGGCGCGGATGGAATTCATCATCAACAACCTCATCAAGATCCACCCGATGGCGCTGGTGCATCCGGAGCGGGTCACCGACCCGGCCGTGCTCCGCCAGATCACCGAGCTCACCCGCGGTTACGCCGACCTGGGCGAGTACTTCGTGAACACCCTGGCTCTGGGTATCGCGAAGCTGGGAGCGCCGTACTACCCGCACCCGGTGATCGTGCGGCTGAGCGACTTCAAGTCGAACGAGTACGCGCACCTCATCGGCGGCGACGTCTTCGAGCAGGCGGAGGAGAACCCCATGCTGGGCTTCCGCGGCGCATCAAGGTACTACGACGCCAAGTACGCCGAGGGTTTCGCGCTGGAGTGCCGGGCGCTCAAGCGCGTGCGCGAGCGGATCGGCTTCAGCAATGTGATCGTGATGGTGCCGTTCTGCCGCACCACCACCGAAGCCGACAGGGTGCTCGCGGTGATGGCGGAGAACGGCCTGGTGCGCGGCGAGAACGGGCTGCAGGTGTACATGATGTGCGAGATCCCGGCGAACGTCATTCTGGCCGAGCAGTTCGCCACCAGGTTCGACGGCTTCTCGATCGGCTCCAACGACCTCACCCAGCTGGTGCTCGGTGTCGACCGGGACTCCGGCGACCTGGCGGCGCTCTTCGATGAACGCAATGAGGCGGTGCTGCGGATGATCAGCGAGGCCATAGACAAGGCACACGCGGCCGGCATCAAGATCGGTATCTGCGGGCAGGGACCGAGCAACTACCCCGATTTCGCCGAGTTCCTGGTGGGCGAGGGTATCGACTCGATCTCGCTCAACCCGGATTCATTCCTCAAGACCGTGCACCGCATCAAGGAGGCCGAGACGGCGGGGGCGGCCGGGGAATGGCCCCAACCCGCCAGGGTGACGAAGCCAGGCTGACGAGGCCAGGCGGCGAACCTAGTCCAGGTCCTCGTTGCCACGCAGATCCGCACCGTCGAGCACGGCACGTTCGTAGTCGGCCTCTGCGGCGTCGGCGACCTGCCGGGCCGCGATCACACGCTCGCTGATCCGGTGTTCGACGGCCTCGGCCATCGCCACCTCGTCCGGGGAGGCGTTGGCCAGTAGGTCCTCGAGAACGTCGGGATCGCGATGCATGGCCTCGATCGCGGACACCTCGGCACGAGCCACCGCCGCCCGGCTGCGCAGGAAGGTGATCCGCGCCTCCCACCGGCTGTCGGTCAGGCTCGGCTTGGGTCCTGGGTCCGGGTTTTCGCTGTTGTTGTCGCTCACGGCGCCTCCCTTGTCGGTGGGAGCCTAGCGCCGCAATCCGGCCTGCGGAATGGACCGTCAAACCGGACCGGACCCTCAGTCATAGGCACGCAGCAGCTGCCAGCGGCCGCCGCCGTCGTCGTGCTGGATGTCGAAGACGAGCGAGGTGCCGTCCTCGGCGGTGCCCTGGCAGCGCCAGGCGGCCACCGGTTTGGGCGGATGGGTGAGGAAGTACAGCAGCTCGTCGGGCAGCGACACCGACGCCGTCAACGGCGTGGGGGTGTCGGTCACCCTGAACCGGCGGGCACGCCAGACCAGGCGAACCGGAGAACCCTCCGGCGATACCCAGACCGCGACGGTTTCGTTAATCAGACTCATGGCACATCACCTCAACAGTTAGAACATATGTTCGAAGTTTACCCCTCGGGGTCTGACAATGCGAGATCGGGTTGCCTCCGGTGCGAATGACGCTTCGGGTGATCACCGACCCGGCAGGCCGACTCAACTGCGGCTCATAACCGCCGCATAGCCGACTCATAGGGATGTCCGGCTAGATGGACAACGTTGCGTTACCGATTGTTCATTTGGAGGACACCATGCTGCAGGCCACGATCATCCTGATCGATCTGCTCTTCATCAGCCTGCTCACGTTCGGGCTGTATTTTCCGCGTCACCGGCGCCGGGACCTCGTTGTCGCGTACCTCGTGGTCAATGTCGGCGTGCTGGCCGTGGCCCAGGTGCTCGCGTCCAGCACCGTCGGCGTCGGCCTCGGCCTCGGCCTGTTCGGCGTACTGTCGATCATCCGCCTGCGCTCGAGCGAGATCGAGCAGCACGAGGTGGCCTACTACTTCGCGGCGCTGGCCCTGGGCCTGCTCGCCGGCCTCAGCGCCGAACCGACGGTGCTCACCGTGGTGTTGATGACCCTGATCCTCGCCGTGGTCTACGTCGGCGACAACCCGCGCCTGTTCCGCAGCTACCGGCAGCAGAGCGTGGTGCTGGATGCCGCGTTCGCCGAGGAGTCCGCTCTCATCGCTCACCTCGAGGGGCTGCTCGGTGCCCGGGTGCACGGGGTGCACGTACGCAGTCTCGACCTGGTGAACGACACCACCCTCGTCGACGTGCGGTACCAGGTGGGTGCGGGGCGTGCCCCGACTGCCACGCCGGCTCCGGTTCTGCAGGAGACGAGCCGATGAGTGCCGTGCCGATGAGTGCCGTGCCGACCGGCGTGGTGCTGGACGTGCCGCTCGCGGGCCTGGGCACCATCGGCCTGGCCGAGCTCACCGACCGGGCCGGTCTGCTCACCCGCATCGACCGCAAGTACGTGGTGCCCCGCTCGGAGCTGGACGCGGTCCTGGTCGACCTGGACCCCGGTGTGCGGGTGCTCGACATCGACGGGGTGCGCTCCAGCGCCTACGAGTCGGTGTACTTCGACACCCCCGAGCTCACCAGCTTCCTGATGGCGGCGCATCCGCGCCGGCGCCGCTTCAAGATCCGCACCCGCACCTACGTCGACTCGGCCCAGAGCTACCTCGAGGTGAAGACCCGCGGCGGCCGGGGCGTGACGGTCAAGGACCGCCTGCCGTATCCGATCGGCGACAGGGCAACGCTCACCACCGAGGGGCGCCGGTACACCGACACCGTGCTCGACGAGGCCGACATCACCGGCACCGAGGGGCAGGACCTCGTGCCGACCCTCACGACCAGGTATCGGCGGACGACCCTGTTCCTCCCGGAATCCAGCAGTCGCGCCACCATCGACACCGGACTGTCGTGGTCGACGGTTCGCCGGGGGAGCACCCCGCAGCTCCGGCTTGACCGGCCGGGGCTGTCGATAGTAGAGACCAAGTCCGGCTCCCGGGCATCCGCCGTTGACCGGATTCTCTGGGCCCACGGCCATCGCCCGGCCACCATCTCGAAGTACGGCACCGGCTTGGCCGCCCTCCGCAGTGACCTGCCCGACAACAAATGGGCGCCGGTGCTTCGCCGGTACTTCCGCTAGCCGGCCCCGCACTCCTTGATCCTGTTCGACCCCACCGATTGTGAGTACCCCATGAAGAAATCTCCCCAGACCCCCTCTCCCCGGACCGCCCACCGGGTGCTGCCGTTCCTCGTCACCGCGGCACTGCTGACCGGCTGTACGGCCGTCACCGCGACCACGGACTCGACGGGAACCACGTCCGCCGGCACCGCCGCGGTCGCGATCGACGAGTCCACCACGGCCGCCGAAGTGCTGGCCACCAACCAGGCGACCCACGCCGACGCCGACGACGACGAGTGGGACGCCGCCGACGTGGTGCAGATCACCCTGGCCGGCGACAGCGTGTCGGCAGAAGGCGGTGCCGTGACCGTCGCCGGCAGCACGGTCACTATCACCGCGGCCGGCACCTACGAACTGAGCGGCACCCTGGAGGACGGTCAGATCGTCGTCGCCTCCTCGGGCGAGGGCACCGTGCGCCTGATCCTCAACGGCGTCGAGGTCAGCAACTCCACCGGGGCAGCACTCGTGGTGACCGAGGCCGACGAAGCGATCATCGTTCTCCCCGACGGGTCTGCCAATACCCTGGCCGACACCGACTCCTACGCCGAGGACACCGACGCGAACGCGGCGCTCTACAGCGCGGCCGATCTCACGATCACGGGCAGTGGGTCGCTCGAGGTGGCCGGCAACGGCAACGACGGCATCACGAGCACGGATGGCCTGATCATCAGCTCGGGCACCGTCACTGTGACGGCGGTGGACGACGGCATCCGGGGCAAGGACTATCTGGTGGTTGACGGTGGCACCGTCAGGGTGACCGCCGGCGGCGATGGCCTCAAGTCCGACAATGACGAGGACGACAGCCGCGGCTACCTCGCTCTCATCGGCGGCGCCGTCGAGGTGATCGCCGGCGGCGACGGCCTGCAGGCGTTCACCGATGTGGTGTTCGCCGGGGCCACCGTCACGGTCGAATCCGGCGGCGGCCACACCACCGCGGTGTCGGAGGACGCGTCGGCGAAGGGCGTCAAGTCTGGGGTGGTCACTGTCGTCGACGGCGGCACCCTCACCGTCGACGCGGCGGACGACGCGCTGCACTCGGACGGCACCGTGCGGATCGCCTCCGGAACGGTGAGACTCGCGGCCGGTGACGACGGTGTGCACGCAGACACGGCGCTGGACGTCATCGGCGGTGACGCCACCATCACGACCTCGGATGAGGGCCTGGAGAGCACCGCCATCAGCATCGGCGGCGGCACGGTCTCGATCACCGCCAGCGACGACGGCATCAACGCGTCCAGCGGCACCGAGACCGGTGCTGGGACCGGCACCGAGGCACAGGGCGGCGGCGGTGGCGGTATGGACGCCGACGGCGGGGAGACCATCACTATCACCGGCGGCACCACCACGATCGACGCCGGCGGAGACGGGTTCGACTCCAACGGGTCCGCGACCATGAGCGACGGCATCCTCGTCGTGAACGGGCCGACCGACAACGGCAACGGGGCACTCGACGTGAACGGTAGCTTCACCGTCACCGGCGGCACCCTGCTGGCCGCGGGCAGTGCAGGAATGGCGGTGTCGCCGGAAGCCGGGTCAGAGCAGACCTTCGTGGCCATCGCCCTCGACTCGACGCCGGCTGCCGGCACCGTCGTGCAGCTCGTGGACAGCGCCGGCGACGTGGTGATGGCCTACGAGTCGGCCAAGGACTTCCAGTCCGTGGTGTTCTCCTCCGACGAACTGGTCGCGGGCGAGACCTACAGCGTCCACGTGGGAGGCACGGCGTCCGGCGAAATCGCCCCGGGCGTTTATGCCGACGGTGATTACGCGTCGGCGACGAACACGACCACCGTCACGGCCGGCGAGGCCGCGACGGGCACCATGGGCGGCGGCGCTGCCGGCGGACCTCGCTGACCGAGACTCTCACCGCAGTGCGACGGCCGGCCCCGACGGGCCGGCCGTTTCGCGGTGCGGAGCCTCCCACAGCAGGTAGAGCAGCCACAGGGCGGCCGGGGATGACGCGGACCCGTGGCGGCGCTACCATCGCGGCATGATTCGCATCCTGCTGCGCGCGCTGGTCTTTCTGCTTTCGGCGGCCCTGGGCCTGTGGGTGGCGTCGCTGGTGCTGCCTGACCTCACCGTCACCCCGAGCGGATTCGTGACCGCGGTGGTCGTCTTCGCGGTGACCCAGAGCGTGCTCTCGCCATTCTTGGCCAAGGTCGTCGCGCGGGGAGCGCCGGCGTTCCTGGGCGGCATCGGCCTGCTGTCGACGTTCGTCGCGCTGTGGATCGCCTCGCTGTTCCCGGGCGGCCTCACCATCGAGGGCTGGCAGACCTGGATCCTGGCCGCGCTGGTGGTCTGGCTGATCACGGCCGTGGCGACTCTCCTGCTTCCGCTGGTGTTCCTGCGTGAGGCGAAGGACAAGCGAGGCACGACCGCGCGCCCGACGCCCTGACAGCATCCTGAAGCCGGCGCTCACCGCTTACGCGCGGCGCAGTCCCACCGCGGTCAGCGCCAGGCAGCCGGCGCACGCGGCGGCTAGCAGCGAGAGCATGGTCGGGTAGTTCGCGAACTCGGTCAGGCTGGCGAAGGCCACCGGGAGCAGGAAGCCCAGGTAGGTGAGGCTGTAGTAGACGCCGGTGATGCCGGCCAGGTCGGTGGCGGTGGAGATCCGCTGGATCTCGACGAGGCCGGCGACGACCGTGATGCCGTAGGCCGCGCCCAGCACGATGCCCGTGATCAGCGCCAGTAGCGGGGAGAGGGTGACTGCTGTTCCCACGGCACTGAGGATGCCCGTGAGCATGAGGCCCATGCCTACCAGGAGAGCCCGGCCGTTGGTGATCGAGTTGAGCCTGGAGACCTGAGGCTGCACCAGGGCTCCGGTGCCCAGGGTGACCACGGTCAGGAGGGTGGCGAAGGCCAGGTTGAGCTCGCCGAGCTGCGACTCCACGAGCTTGGGCATCATGGCGTAGGCAATGCCGGCGGCGCCGAACACCCACGGCGCCGTCGGCAGCACCACCCGCAGGAAGCGGCGGTGGCCGGCCAACGGCACCTGCAGGTCGAGCCACAGCGACCCGTGTGCCCGGCTGTGCGGCACGGTCTCCGGGGTGCGCAGCAGGCGGGGCAGGATCAGCAGGCTCAGCACGATGTGCACGACGTAGGGGAGCAGCGTCGGCATCGGGCCCCACTGTGCCAGGAGGCCGGACACCCCGGCGCCCAGGCCGAAGCCGACGGTCAGGGTGAGCGCGGGACGCCGGGCGCCGGCGGTCGGTCGGGCCACGAGGTCGAACGGGGCGCTCGAGAGTTCCTTGATCCACGCGGTGCCGACCGACATTGCCACGCCCACGCTCAGGCCGGCGAGGAACCGGCCCAGGCAGATGACGACCTCGCTGGAGAACCCGAGCCCCAGCAGGATGCTCGCGGTGATGCCGGCGAGGACCCCGGCGACCATGAGGGGCTTGCGTCCGTGGCGGTCGGAGAGAGCCCCGGCCAGCAGGAGACCGGGAACCAGGCCGACGACGTAGAAGCCGAGGAAAAGATCGGCGGTCACCGTGGAGTAGTTGCCGAGGGTCTCGTACATGTGCAGGAGCGGGGTGAAGTGGTTTCCGCCCCAAGCCATGACGAACAGGGCGGGTGCGGCGAGGTGCCACGGGGGAGTAGAGCGGGGAGTGCGGCGGCTGGTCATGGTTCTTTCTGGTTGCTAGAGCATCCGGGGCAGGCGGTGCCCGGATTCCAGGTGGGCCCGCAGCGCCTGGTCGTAAGCGACGGTGTCGCCTGCCCGTAGGTGCTCGGCCAGGAGGCGGTGTTCCGCGATGAGCCTGTCGATGCTGTCGGGGTCACGGGCGGCCACCCTGTGCACCAGGCGTTCGAGCCGGGGGCCGAGGCGGGCGTAGATCCCGTCGATGACACTGTTGTGGGTCTCGTCGACGATCCGCGCGTGGAAGCGGTGATCGGCGCGGGCGTAGGCCAGGAGGTCGCCGGCGGCGGCGGCATCCGTTTGTGTCTGGATCAGGGCAGTCAACTCGGCCTCGACGGCGTCGATCTGGCTGGGGCGCTCGCCGAGGACCTGCACGGCCTTGGTCTCGAGCAGGATGCGCACCTGCAGGAGCTCGGCGGTCTCGGTGTCGTCGGCCGCGGTGACGATGGCGCCCTTCTTGGGGAAGAGCCGCAGCAGGCCGGCCGACTCCAGTGCGAGAAAGGCCTCCCGGACCGGGGTGCGGCTGAGTCCGAGGGAGGCAGCGACATCACCCTCGGTGATCAGGGCGCTCGCCGCGAGCTCGCCGGAGATGATCGCCTCGGCCACGTGGGTGTACGCGCGGTCCACGGCCGAGGAGCCGGCCGGGTGGGAACGTGCCGAAAACTGCATTCCTTCATCGTACCGAGAAACCGGACTGATAAATGCATCAATAACCTCAACAGGGTTCGGCGGCGGTTCGGCTGCGGCTCGTTTGACGGCGTCCCGGCCGCCCGCAGTAGAGTTCAGGCACTGTGAGTCGACGATGCCTCGCCCCGAAATGAGCGGAAGAGCACCAGATGACCGACCGAACCATTGTGATCACCGGTGCCAGCGACGGCATCGGTGCGGCAGCCGCCCGAGCCTTGGCAGCGACCGGTGAGCGCATCGTGATTGTCGGGCGCTCGCCGCAGAAGACCGAGGCCATCGCCGCCGAGCTCGGTGCAGACCACTTCATCGCCGACTTCGGCCGGCTCGCCGAGGTGCGCACCCTGGCCGCCGAACTCCTGCAGCGCTATCCGCGCATCGATGTGCTCGCCAACAACGCCGGCGGCATCATGGGCAACCGCGAGATCACCGTCGACGGCCACGAGAAGACCTTCCAGGTGAACCACCTGGCGCCGTTCCTGCTGACTACCCTGTTGATGGATCGCCTGCTCTCCAGCCGGGCGTCGGTGATCAACACGTCGAGCACCGCCAACCGGTTCGGTCGAATCGACCTCGACGACCTCGAGAACGACCGCAAGTACTCGCCCAACAACGCTTACGGCGATGCGAAGCTCGCCAACATCCTCTTCACCCGCGAACTGCACCGGCGCTACAATTCGCGCGGTCTGGTCACGGCGGCGTTCCACCCGGGTGTGGTCGCCACGAGCTTCTCCACCGACTCCACAAGCATCATGCGGCTGGTCTACCAGACCGCACTCAAGCGCATGCTCATCACGCCGGAGAAGGGCGCGGACACCCTGGTCTGGCTGGCGAGCACGGCCGCCGGCGTCGACTGGCAGTCGGGCGAGTACTACGAGAAGCGCAAGGTGCACTCCACGAACCATCAGGCGACGGATGCCGGCCTCGCGACGGCGCTCTGGGAACGCAGCATCGACATGGTCGCCACCGACCTGCTTCCACAGGGCAGCTGAGCCCGACCGATACCTGTTCGGCCTAGACGATCTTGGTCAGGGCCGTGAACGACATGGTCGAGGATTGCCCGTTCTGGCAGGTCTGGTAGAGCAGGTCGTAGCCCCGCGGGATGTCAGCGGTGCTGTCCCGGTCGGCGTTGAGCATGACCACGGTGCCGTCCACCCGGTAGGTTCCGGCGTGCACCCCGGTGAGGGTGATCACGGTGCCGGCGTCGTCCGGAAAGTCCTTGCCGCCGCACGACCAGTGCTCGGCGATGGTGGGAACGTCCTGGTAGTGCGCGGTCACGTCCACAGAGCCGATGCACTGGTCGAGCTCCGGCGTCCAGCCCGTGGCGTGCACATTGTTGGTGTACCTCTCGCGCAGGATCCGCTCTTGCTCGGCCTGCCACTCGGCCATGGCGGCGTTGACGGCCGCCATCGGCACGGCGAGGTCCTCGGCGACGCCGTCGACGCCGTTTGCGGCACCGAAGTCGAACGCGGAGAGGGTGCGGGCGTCATCGCGCACCCCGACGCCCATCTCGAAGAGGGTGGTCGAGGCGGCCGACGACGCAGCGGTGCTCTCCGCTGTCGTGAGCTTCTGGGCGGCCGCGCTCAGGCGCGTGGTCGCGGTATCGATGGCGTCAGCCAGCTCGAGTCTGGGTTGCTCGGTGAAGACCTTGCCCTCGCTCGCGGCCAGGGTGGCGATGGCATCGTCGAGCGCGGTCTCGCCATCGGTGACGGTTCGCACGGCCGCGGCCTGATCGCTCTGGAAGGCGGCAGCGGCGGCATCGTATTCGCTCTGGGCCGTCGCCAGGGAAACCGCCCGTACGACCAGGACGACAGCCACAACCAGTACGAGGGTGATCGCGGCCACGATCATCCGGGCGCGGTGGCCCGTCGCCCAGCGCGCCGGTGGCAGGCGTGGGCGAGACGTGTGTCGAACATCCCCTGAAATCCGTGCCACCCCCCGCTGCGTAGACGTGCCGGTCATGTCGCCGGACCGTGACTTGAAATACTACAGACCCGGTGTTATGACCGGACCGATGATTCACATCGGTACCTCGGGCTGGAGCTACGACCACTGGGAGAACGTGCTCTATCCCATCGGCCTGCCCGCAGCGAAGCGGTTGGCGTACTACGTGGCGGCCTTCGACACTGTCGAACTCAATGCGAGCTTCTACCGGTGGCCCCGCGCGACGGTGTTCGCGGGCTGGCACCGACGGTTGCCCCCGGGCTTTCAGATGTCGGTGAAGGCTCCCCGGGGCCTGACCCACGCGAAAAAGCTCTATGCGCCGGAGCTCTGGGCAGAGCGGATCGGCGCGGGCTGGCACGAGCTGGGCGACCGGCGCGGCGTTCTCCTGGTGCAACTGGGCCCAGGCCAGACCCGCGACGACGCACGCCTGGACTACTTCCTCGGCTCCCTTCCGTGCTGGATCCCGGTGGCGGTGGAGTTCCGGCACGAGAGCTGGCTCGACGACGAGGTCTTCGCCCTGCTGGAGCGGCACGGAGCCGCCTATTGCGTGATGAGCGGGGCGGGGCTGCCCTGTGTGCTGCGCGCGACCGCGCCCTTCGTCTATCTCCGGCTGCACGGCCCTGCGCATGACTCCCTCTACGCGGGGTCGTATTCCGATGCCGACTTGCGGTGGTGGGCAGGCCGCATTCGCGAGTGGTCGGCCCAGGGCCGGGAGGTGTTCGCCTACTTCAACAACGATGGCGATGGCAACGCGGTGCGGAATGCCTGGGCGCTGCGCGCGGAACTCGGGGTGTGACGGAACACGGTTCCCCGGGTCACAATGCCCGCACAAGGCCCCTAGCGCCCGCGGCGAGGGTGAGATATGCAAAGCGGTATGGACGCCCAGAATTACCGGGCCGGCCTTGCCAAAGCGCGGGTCACGGTGAAATCACCTGCATAGAATTGTGGCCCCGGGCGCGGTCTGACGAGTGAGCGCGTCGATGAGGCACCGGTCGACGGTGCGATTCCAGCAGAGGTATTCATGACCGAGACCCACGTCGCGTCCACAGTTGTCACCGAGCTCTCCGCCGTGCTCTCCGCCGCGCAGATCGTGACGGGTCCCAGCACCGAGAGCAACCGTCGGGACCAGTCCGAAGGAACCTTCAGCGGTGAGCCGCTGGCCGTGGTGTTTCCGGCCAGCACCGAAGAGGTCGCCGCGGTCGTCACCATCGCAGCCGCCCACCGCATCCCGATTGTGCCGCAGGGAGCTCGCACCGGGCTGGCCGGCGGGGCGAACGCCATCGACGGCGCCATCGTGCTGAGCACCACCCGGCTCAAGAAGATCCTGGCCGTCGATGCCGCAAACCAGACCGCCACGGTGCAGGCCGGCGTGCGCACCATCGCGCTGGCCCGCGCGGCCGAGGCCGTTGACCTGTTCTACCCGCCGGATCCCGGCTCGTGGCGAGCCTCGACCATCGGCGGCAATGTGGCCACCAACGCCGGCGGGATGCTCTGTGTCAAGTACGGCGTCACCGGCAACTTCGTGCGCCAACTCACGGTGGTGCTCGCCGACGGGTCGATCGTGCGCACCGGGCAGCGCACCATCAAGGGCGTCGCCGGTTACAACCTCACCGCGTTGCTGGTGGGCTCAGAAGGAACCCTGGGCATCATCACCGAGATCACCGTGGGCCTGTTGCCCAAACCCGGCAGCCCCTCCGGCGTGGCGGCGACCTTCGCCAACACCGCGGATGCGCTGGCGGCCGCCAATACGATAGTTGCCGGGGACCGCCGGCCGAGCGTTGTCGAATTCCTCGACGGTGCCTGCATCGCCGCGATCAACGCGTTCGATCCGGCCTCCACTCTGCCGGCCGGGGCCGGCGCGCTGCTGCTTGTGCAGTCGGACCAGATCGGCCAGGCCCACGACGACGTCGAGGTCTACGCCGAGGTGCTGCGAACCGCCGGAGCCGGCGTGGTCACCATCGCACACGATGCCGAGTCGCTCGAGCGGCTGATGAGCGCGCGGCGTCTGCTGCACCCGGCCGTGCAGGCCGTGCGTGGCGGCTGCCTGAACGAGGACATCACGGTGCCACGCTCCCAGCTCGGCGCCCTGCTGCAGGGTCTGGCCGAGATCTCCCGGGAACTCGACGTGCCCATCAGCACCGGCGGCCACGTGGGCGACGGCAACCTGCACCCGGTGATCGGCTACGACCCCGAGGTGCCCGGTGAGATCGACAAGGCGCACGCGGCGTTCGCCAGGGTGATCGACCTGGCGATCTCACTCGACGGGTCGGCGTCGGGGGAGCACGGAATCGGTGTGCTCAAGCGGGCACACCTCGATGACGAGCTCGGCCCGGTGCTGCGCGACCTGCAGTTGCGGGTGAAGGCGGCCTTCGACCCGCACTCGATCCTCAACCCCGGCAAGAAGCTCTAGGGCGTCGGCCCGCGCGCGAGGTCCGAGCGCTGGTCGGGCGCGGGAGTGTTCTATCCCCGCTTGTCGTGCCTGTCGATTTCGTGGTGACCATGCCGAATTCGAACCCGCAACCCGTCCTCGACAACGTGCCCGTCCCGTCAGTCGACCCTGTCGAGACCCCGCGAGCCATCCTCTGCAGTGCGGAAATGTTTTCGATATCCGTTCCGGAACTTGCTGACATTTCCTCGCATATGGGTGCGATTCGTGAGAGAATGGGGGTATGGACGACGAGCTGGATAGTGGCTCCACCGCACCGACGGGAACGACTCCCACCGGTCCGAACCTGCACGACTGGAACACGGGCCTGTCCGGTCCGGATCCCCTCACGGCACTGGATGCCACCATTTTCACCGACACGACCGACACTTCCACGAACACTGCGGCTGGCCCCACCAAAGGCTCGCCCCGTCCCGGCCAGATTGGTCGGGGCCGCTCCAAGCCGCGGCCCGAGTGGCGGGATCCGGCCGAGCTGCCAGGGGTGCAGCGCGCGCATACCGGTGCGTTCGGTCAGAAGCTCCAGGCCCTGGATGATGCGGCCCGGACGGTGATGGCGGTGATGGATTCGATTGACGTGAACGCCCTGAGTGACCCGGAGGTGGTCGCGTTGACGCAGATGGTCGAGCGCACCGGCCGGCCGGTGGACGCGGCCCGGGTTAGCACGGCGACCGTGGTGGGTTACCGGTCCCGCAGCGGGCTGGGCACGGAGTCGTTGGCCTGGCGGTTGGGGGCGTCGCACCAGAATGATCTGCTGATCGGGCTGACCGGCACGTCGGTGCCGGAGATGAAACGACGCGTATCCCTGGGTGAGAAGGTCGCCCCGCGGATGCTGGGCGGCACGGTCCTCGAGCCCGAGTTCCCGTTCGTGGCCGCAGCCTTGGCGGCCGGGGAGATCGGTCTTGATGCGGCCGAGAACATTGTGAAGGGCCTGGCCGACTACAAGGTGCACGGCCGGTTCGACGCGGACCAGTCGCTGGTGGACGGCGGTGAAGCCGAGCTGGTGGAGTCCGCGACCGGGTCCGTGTTCGGCCGCACCCCCGGACCCGGCGAAACCGCCACCGCCACCGCTGCCGATGACGCCGACACCGGTGCTGGCGCCGGGCGAGTCTGCACGGGACCGGTCCGGCGTTTGGGTGCGTCGGCGGGGTTCACCTTCCCGGCGGACCGGATCCGGGAGATGGCGGCGACGTGGCAGGCGGTGTTGAACCCGGACGGGGCCGCGCCCACCGCGGAGATCCTCGAGGCCAAATCCACGTTCTCGTTCGGCAAGCTCAGCCAAGGCCTGCACCCGCTGCGCGGCGGGGTGACCCCGGAGCTCAAGGGCATCATGCAGACCCTGTTCAACACGTTCCAGTCCGCGCGCAGCGCTCCCGCGTTCCCGTCCGCGGAGGAGCAGCAGCGTATCGAGGCCGGCGAACTCGTGCCCGGCGAGATCCTCGACGAACGCGACGGCGGCCAGAAACGCGCCGATATTCTCCGCGGCATCCTGGTCCAGGTCGCCCAAGACCCCCGCACCCCGACCATGGGCGGGATGCCGCCGACGGTGATGGTGCACGTGAACGCAACCGACCTGATCAACGGGGTCGGGGTCGGTTGGATCGACGGCGTCGAGGGGCCGATCTCGATGAAGACGATCAACCAGATGGTCGACAACGGCGGCTTCCGGCCGATCTTCTTCGGCGGCACCGGCGCCGTCCTCGCCCTCGGCGACAAAGTCCGATGCTTCACCCCCCTGCAACGCAGGGCGATCACCGCCCGAGACGGCGGCTGCATCATCCCGGGCTGCACCTGCCCGCCGCAATGGACCGAAGTCCACCACGTGCAGCCGTGGCAGCACGGCGGCCCGACCAACGTCTCGAACGGGGTACTGCTGTGCTGGCGCCACCATCACGGCATCGACAACGCCGGCGGCTGGAAAATCCGGATGGTCCTGGGCATGCCCGAAGTCAAAGCCCCACACTGGATCGACCCCACCGACACCTGGCGAAAACCACCCCAACACCGCGCCCACGACCCCAAATACCGCCGGCAAGACGAGTAGCCGCGGCATGAGGGCGCCCGAGTCCGGATTCTGGGTCACCAGGCTCGACGGGCTCAACCGACGGTGATTTGTTGCTGGCCCTGCCATCGGGGCGGCCCGCGACGTACTATCGCCTTGGGCGTCAGCCGGCGCCCGGTTACGGCTACGGAGGTATGCAGTGGGCATCAATGACGACGACATCACCACATCCGGCGCGGATGCGAACGAAGGTACGGCCGATGGCGGCGCCAATCCGGCGGGCCACGACGGCGGTGCCGACGGAACCGCGGACGCCGGAGAGGGCACCGCGGACGGCGGCGCCAACCCGGCAGGCCACGACGGTGGCGCTGACGGCTCCGCCTCGAGCGAGGGCGTTGCAGACGGCGGCGCCAACCCCGAAGGTCACGACGGCGGCGCCGACGGAACCGCCTGATGACGAGCGAAGGGCGCGGGGCGAGCGATCGTCCCGCGCTCATGCGCTTGCTCGAGGTCACGCCGGAGGCCTTCGCCACGGACTACTGGGACCGTCGGCCGCTCTTCACCCGCGCGGCCGCCCTGCGGGGCAGGTTCGATGACCTCTTCACCGCAGACGCCGTCGACGAGCTGGTCACCCACCGTGGTCTGCGCACCCCGTTTGTGCGCATGGCGCGGCAGGGCACCGTGCTCGACCCCGGCCGGTACACCGCACCGGGCGGCCTGGGCGCTGAGATCGCCGACCAGGTGAGCGCCGACAAGGTGCTCGACGAGTTCACCGACGGAGCCACCCTGGTGCTCCAGGGGCTGCATCGCACCTGGCCGCCGCTGGCCGAATTCACCCGGCAGCTCACGAGAGACCTCGGGCACCCCGTCCAGGTGAACGCCTACGTCACCCCGGCCGCGGAGCGCGGCTTTGACCCGCACTACGACGTGCACGATGTGTTTGTGCTCCAGATTGCGGGGGAGAAGCGCTGGCGCATCCATCCTCCGGTGCACCCGCGCCCACTCCGCGACCAGCCGTGGACCGACCATCGCCGTGCGGTGGAGCGACGGGCCGAGGACGAGCCGGCCATCGACGAGGTCTTCAGGCCGAACGACGTGCTCTACCTGCCCCGAGGGTGGATCCACTCGGCGACGGCGCTGGGCGGCACCTCGATCCACCTCACCATCGGCGTCGCCGCCCTCACCCGCCACGATGTGCTGCGCGAGGCCGTCGCGCACGCTGCGGCCGCCGAGAGCCTGCGCGCCGCCCTTCCCCTGGGTGTCGACCTCACGGATGCGGCGACCGTCGGCGCCCTGCTGGCCGACACCGTCGACGACTTCAGCCGGTTCACGGGCGCGGATGCGGCCCCGGCCGAGGCGGTGTCCCGGCGACTGGCCGGGCGCCTGCGGGCGTCCACCCGGGCCGAGCCGATCGCCCCCTTGGCGACCACGGCGGCCGCCACCGCACTGCACGAGGCCACCACCGTGAGCCTGCGGCGGGGACTCGGCGCCCGGTTCCGGGCGGGCCCGAACCCCGGTGACGTCTCTCTCGTGCTGCCGGACAAGACCGTGACGCTCCCGGCGGAGGCCGCCGACGCCCTGGCCCAGATCCTCACCGGACACCCCCTGCAGGCCGGCGGCCTGGCCGGACTGGATGCGGCGTCCTCCCTCGTGGTGGCCCGGCGCCTGGTGCGCGAGGGTGTCCTGGTGGTGCGATGAGCCTCCCCTCCGCCCCGGGCTGGCTGCCGTGCAGCGATCGGTCGCTGGAGCGCGGCGATCCGCTCCCGGGTACGGCCGGCTATGGCGAACGCTGGTTCCTCGTCGAGATCGACGGGGCCTGGGGCGCGCACGCGTTCCTGCAGTCGCCGCTGGACCCCGCACTCGCCCGGGCTCTGGTGACCCGCATCGAATCCGCGGGCATCCGCCCGCTCGCCATTCGTCGAACCGGCCGCACCGCGCACCAGCGCCGCGCCCAGACCGAATGGCGGTGGGCGGCCGTTGACGCCAGGGTCGGACACGAACGGGTGCACTGGGGGGTGGTGACCGATCCCGCCGATCTGTTGCAGGTGCCGTTGGACGGTGCGACCGGCGCGCCGTCGACCGAGCCGCTCATCTGCGTGTGCACCCATGCCCGGCACGACCAGTGCTGCGCCGTGAAGGGGCGGCCGGTGGTCACCGCCCTCGCCCAGGCCTACCCGGCCGCCACCTGGGAATGCTCGCACCTGGGCGGAGACAGGTTCGCGGCCACCCTGATCCTGTTCCCGCACGGGTTGTACTACGGCCGGGTGACCGCCGCCGAAGCCGCGGACCTCGTCGACGCCTACCTCGACGGTCGTATCGAACCGCGCTGGTTCCGGGGCCGCAGCTCGCTGCCCAATGTGGTGCAAGCGGCTGCCGCGTTCGCGCGGGCGAACCGGGGTGACGACCGCATCGACGCCTTCGACTACAGCTCCTGGACGGAATCGGGGGGAGTGCACACCGTGAGCTTCATCCACGGCGATGAACGGCTCGCGGTGAAGCTCACCGAGAGCCTGTCGGCGCCGCTGCTCAGCACCTGTGCGGCCAGCACTGCCCGGCCGGTGCGGGAGTTCGAACTGCGCTCGATAACCCCGGGCTGACACCCCCCAACTGGAGGTGAATACGGGACCAAGGTCCCGGTTTCGGGCCCCACTCGGAGGGTAGTGTTCCCAGTAGAGGGCGAATCACCGGCACCGTGGCACTAGCTGGTACCTCGTGGTCCTGCTCTCATGGCCCGCACGGTGGGATAAACACCCAGTCAGCGGGAAAGCCTCGATCCTACAAGGAGAGCACACCATATGACCGTCACAGATGGCATCCGAAGCGACCAGCAGGGTCTTGCAGAAACCGGCGCCGCCGAATTCGTCAGCGGCCCGTGGCAGGACTCGATCAACCTGCGCGACTTCATCCAGCGCAACTACACGCCGTACCTCGGCGACGCGAGCTTCCTCGCCGGCGCCACCGAGCGCACCACCGGCATCTGGGCAAAACTGTCCGCGATGTTCCCGGTCGAGCGCGAAAAGGGTGTCTACGACATCGACGCGACTACCCCGTCGTCCATCACCGCGCACAAGCCCGGCTACATCGACGAGGCCAACGAGGTCATCGTCGGACTCCAGACGGATGCGCCGCTCAAGCGTGCGATCATGCCGTTCGGCGGCTGGCGCATGGTCGCCACCTCCCTCGAGACCTATGGCTACCCCGTGTCGCCCGAGCTCGAGACGATCTTCACCGACTACCGCAAGACGCACAACACCGCGGTCTTCGACGTCTACCCTCCCGGTGTGCGTCGTGCGCGCAGCAGCCACCTGATCACGGGACTCCCGGATGCCTACGGCCGCGGCCGCATCATCGGTGACTACCGCCGTGTCGCCCTCTACGGTGTCGACGCGCTGATCGCCGGCAAGAAGAACGACCGCGCCGAGCTGGACATGGAGCCCTCGACCGAGGACATCATCCGTGCCCGCGAGGAGAACTCGGAGCAGATCCGGGCCCTCAAGGAACTCGTGCAGATGGCAGCCAGCTACGGCTCCGACATCTCCAAGCCCGCCACCACCGCCAAGGAAGCCGTTCAGTGGCTGTACTTCGCGTACCTCGGTGCGGTCAAGGAGCAGAACGGTGCGGCAATGTCGTTCGGCCGCAACGCGGCCTTCCTCGACGCCTACATCGAGCGCGACCTCAAGGCCGGTACCCTGACCGAATCCGGCGCCCAGGAGCTCATCGACGACCTCGTCATCAAGCTGCGCATCGTCCGGTTCCTCCGCACCCCCGAGTACGACGACATCTTCGCCGGCGACCCCACCTGGGTCACCGAGTCGCTCGCCGGCATCGGTGAAGACGGTCGCCCGCTCGTCACCAAGACCGCGTTCCGCTTCCTGCAGACCCTGTACAACGTGGGCCCCGCACCCGAGCCGAACCTGACCGTGCTGTGGAGCGACAAGCTGCCCGAGGGCTTCAAGCGCTTCTGCGCCCAGGTCTCGATCGACACGTCGGCCATCCAGTACGAGTCCGACGACCTCATCCGCAACGAGATGGGTGACGACGCCGCGATCGCATGCTGCGTCTCGCCGATGCGCGTCGGCAAGCAGATGCAGTTCTTCGGAGCCCGCGTCAACGCTGTCAAGGCGCTGCTGTACTCGATCAACGGCGGCCGCGACGAGGTGTCCGGCAAGCAGATCGCACCGGCCACCGCAGCGAACACCGACGAGGTCCTCGACTACGACACCGTCTTCCCGGCCTACCTCGAGACCCTCGAATGGCTCGCCGAGACCTACGTCACCGCGCTGAACTGCATCCACTACATGCACGACAAGTACGCGTACGAGCGCCTCGAGATGGCCCTGCACGACCAGAAGATCATCCGCACCCTGGCCTGCGGCATCGCCGGCCTGAGCGTGGTTGCTGACTCGCTGTCCGCTATCAAGTACGCCACGGTCCGTCCGGTGCGCGACGAGACCGGTCTGGTTGTCGATTACACCGTCGAGGGCGAGTTCCCCGCCTTCGGTAACGACGACGACAGGGTCGACGCCATCGCGATCGACGTCATGGAACGCTTCATGACGATGATCCGCAAGCACCCGACCTACCGCGACGCCATCCACACCCAGTCGATCCTGACAATCACGTCCAACGTGGTCTACGGCAAGGCCACCGGCAACACGCCGGACGGCCGTCGCAAGGGTGAGCCGTTCGCACCGGGTGCAAACCCGATGAACGGCCGCGACACCCACGGCATGCTCGCGTCGGCACTCAGCGTCGCCAAGCTCCCGTACAGTGAAGCGCAGGACGGCATCTCGCTGACCAACACCGTCGTTCCCAGTGGCCTCGGTCACACCAAGGACGAGCAGGTCACCAGCCTGGTCGGACTGCTCGACGCGTTCACCTCGGCCAGCGGATACCACCTCAACGTCAACGTGCTCAACAAAGAGACTCTCGAAGACGCCATGGAGCACCCGGAAAACTACCCGCAGCTGACGATTCGCGTCTCCGGCTACGCGGTGAACTTCGTCCGGCTCACCCGCGAGCAGCAGATGGATGTCATCAGCCGCACGTTCCACTCGCACTAAGAGAACACCCTTACAGATGACCGGCAACGCTAGGTAGGACGAGACCATGACCGCAATCAACCTCGGCTTCCCTAGCGTTGCCTGTCCTGTAGTCGTCGAGCATGTCGACCTTTCGGTCGACGTGGCCGACGAGATCAGTGCCCTGAACGACGTCGACCGCAAGGCCGAACTACACACCCTCGAAATGAAGGCAATCCGCGAGGGCACCGTCGCCAGCGTGCACTCCTGGGAGCTCGTGACGGCCGTTGACGGCCCCGGCACCCGCATGACCCTGTTCCTCTCCGGCTGCCTGCTGCGCTGCCAGTACTGCCACAACCCGGACACCTGGAAGATGCGCGACGGCCTGGTCACGCCCATCGACGACCTGGTCGCCCGCATGACCCGCTACCTGGGCGTCTTCAAGGCCACCAACGGTGGCCTCACCATCTCCGGCGGCGAACCGCTGATGCAGCCAGCTTTCGTCAAGCGGATGTTCAAGGAGGCGCACGCCCTGGGCGTGCACACCACCCTGGACACCTCCGGCTACCTCGGCAAGAGCGCCTCCGACGAACTTCTCGACAATGTCGACCTGGTTCTGCTCGACGTCAAGTCGGGCCTGCCGGACACCTACAAGAAGGTCACCGGCCGCGAACTTGCACCGACGATCGCCTTCGGCGACAGGCTCGCCGAGCGCAACATCCCGGTCTGGGTGCGCTTCGTGCTGGTGCCCGGGCTCACCGACGCCGTCGACAACGTCGAAGCCGTCGTCGACATCGTCGCGAGCTGGCCCAACGTTCAGCGCGTCGAGGTCCTGCCCTTCCACCAGATGGGCGAGGACAAGTGGGACCGCCTGAGCATCCCGTACCCGCTGCACGGCGTGCACCCGCCGGAGAACGACGTGCTCACCCGGGTGCGCGGCCAGTTCGAGGCACGGGGACTGACGGTCTTCTAGGAGTCGAGAAATCTGACACACCGACGAATATCGGCCTTACGCATATAAATGTGTGAGGCCTTTTTTCGTTCTGATCAGCACCTTAAGTGTTACGAATTTGAAGCCAGGGACTTTGTACCCTGACTGGGAAAACCGGATGCTGCCAGACTGTGAGCATCTTCAGAATCGCAACGAAAGGCAACATCGTGTCAACAGCAACCGTTCCGGCCACCACCCTGGGAGCCACCAAGGTCAAGGTCCTCAAGCTCATCGGCTGGGCCGGAATTCTTGGCGCCGTCGTCATGATCATCGGTGGAGGTGTGGTCTGGGGCGTTGTCAGCTCGCAGCTCTCCGCCGAGAAGATCACCGTCTCCGAAGACGCCGCGTTCCTCGCCGGCGCCCCGGTCGTCGGACCGTTCTCCGCATTCGCCCAGGCCGACATCATCAACCACCACGCGCTGGACATGGCCGAGGGCAAGACCTACGCCGAACTCGACAAGGAAGACCCGCTGCGTGCGACGGTCATGAACGCGTCGTTCCTGCGCACCTCGCTCTTCACCTCCGTGGTGTCGTTCGGTGTCTCGGCCTTCGCCATCGGCATGGGCGTCCTGTCCGGCCTGTTCGGTTGGGCCATCCTTACCCTCGCTCCGGCCTGGCCCAAGAAGACCACGGCCACGGGCGTTCGCGCGTAGTCGTACCCGCTTCACGAACGACCCGGCAGCTTTCGCTGCCGGGTCGTTTCGGGTTTAAGGGGGTTGGCTCGCTCTGGAGCTCAGTACTCGGTCGCTCCCTCGGTGTCTTCGCCCCAACTCACGATGCGCGGCGGCAACGGGTACTCGTGGGTGCCGCTGGCGGCCAACACCTCAACACTCACCACGCGGGGAGCCGTGGTGCCGGCCCGGCTCACAAACCAACCGCCGACGAGCACCACATCGCTCACCGTCGACGCGACAGCCACCCCGGTGACGGTGAACGGCCCGTAGGCCGGGTCGACGAAGAGCACCGAGATCAGGTCGCCGTGTGCCACGGCGGGTGCTGTGAGGTCCTGTTCGATGCCCGGCGCCTCATCCGCCGTCTCACCGTCGCTCGGCTCAAGGGTGCGCAGTGCCTGCAGGGACTTGTGCGGCTTGAGATTCTGCTCGATGGAGCGGCCGCCGACGGTGAGTGTCTTGACCGACGCGGAGATGAATGCGGTGCCGTCGATCGTGAAGGCGCCGTAGCGCTTGGTCAGGAACATGGCGGACACGCCGGTTCCGGATTCGAGGGCGATGATCGCATCCGTGAGCACCTTGACGTTGCGCCTGCTGGGCACATTGGGCATTGCCGGTCCGGCCATCTTTCCTCCAGAGAACGTGACACGCAACTCTAACGCCGCCCGAAACCCGCGCCGTCCGTCCAGCGGCGCACTGCCCCTGTTCGAGGGGTTCGGCAAGCCCCTAGCGAAGCGTTCCCGAGCGGCATTGAGTGGATGACTACTGGCGCGATTGGGCGTGTCTGGTGTGTGGAGGGGCGGACGGCGGAACCATGGTGAGCACAGAATGGTGAGCAACGGCACAAACGGGATGAACGGAACCGGAGTCACCCCACCGCGATCCTTCGGCGGTGTGGTCGGCGGCCTGATCGGTCTGGCCGCGACGAGCGCCATTGCCGGGCTGTTGGTCACTGTGAGCCTGACACCGGTCGTTGCGCTCACCGGCGTGGCGGCGACCAGCACGATCAACGTCTTCGAGACCCTGCCGAACTACCTCGAGATCGAGCCGCTCGCCCAACGCAGCAACATCTATGCCACCGGCCCGGACGGAACGTCGATCCTGCTCGCGACCCTGTACGACCAAAACCGGGTCGAGGTCGGCTGGGACGACATCGGCCAGAACGTGAAGGACGCCGCGATCGCCGGGGAAGACCCGCGCTTCTACGACCACGGCGGCGTCGACCTGCAGGGAACCATGCGCGGCGCGTTGACGACGGCGTTCCGGGGAAGCGTGCAGGGCGGATCGTCGATCACCCAGCAGTACGTCAAGAACGTGCTCGTTCAGAAGTGCGAGATGCTCCCCACCGAGGAGGAGATCTCGGACTGCTACGCGGCGGCCACGGTGACGACGGCATCGCGCAAGCTCAAGGAGATGCGACTGGCGATCGGCGTGGAAAAGAAATACGCAAAAAACGACATCCTGCGCCAGTACCTCAATATCGCCGGCTTCGGCGGCCGCGTGTACGGCATCGAGGCTGCGGCCGCCTATTACTACGGGAGCACGGCGGCCGATCTCACGGTGGCGCAGGCGGCCAGCCTCGTGGCCATCGTCAACAATCCCGGCAAGTTCAGGCTCGACCGGCCGGCGAGCGAGACCAATGGCGTGGCCAATGGCTACCTGGACAACCGGCAGCGCCGCGACTACATCCTCGGGGAGATGCTCAGATACGGCAAGATCACCCAGGTCGAGTTCGATGAGGCCATGGCGGCCCCCATCGAACCGACCATCCATGAGCCCAGCACCGGATGCCAGACCGCCGGGGCAAACGCGTACTTCTGCGACTACGTGATCCATGTCCTGGCGAACGACCCGGTCTTCGGCGACGACGAGGATGCGCGGATCAAGAACATCCGCCGGGGCGGCTTCGACGTGTACACCACCCTCGACCTCGACCTTCAGAACGCCGCAGTCGCGACGATGAACGAGAACGTGCCGAAGACCCGCGCCGGCTGGGACGTGGGCGGTGTCATCTCGAGCGTCGAGGTCGGCACCGGCCGAGTGCTCGCTATGACGCAGAACAAGGACTACAGCCAGGACCCCGAGGTGCAGGCCACCGGGAGCAACTGGAGCAGCGTGAACTACAACACCGACTTCGTCGCCGGGGGATCCCGCGGGTTCCAGCCCGGCTCCACCTACAAGGTCTTCACCCTCGCGGACTGGCTGAACACCGGCCATTCCCTGGACGAGCGCGTCGACTCCGCGCCCAGATCACAATGGGGAACCTTCAACGACAGTTGTTTCGGCCCACAGAACTACGATTCGGAGGGCTGGAGCCCCAAGAACGACGCCAACGAATCCGGTCGCAACTACAGCGCGCTGGAGGCCACCATCGGGTCGATCAACACGGGGTTCATCGCCATGGCCAAGCGGCTCGATCTCTGCGGGATCCGGAAGATGGCCGAGGCCTTCGGAGTGCACCGCGCCGACGGCGAACCGCTGAGCCAGAGCGCGGCATCCGTGATCGGCACGAACGAGATCGCCCCGTTGAGCATGGCCGTCGCCTTCGCCGGCATCGCCAACAACGGGACAACCTGCAGCTCGATCGTGATCGACCGGATGATCGGCGCCGACGGCACCGAGGTGCCCATCCCCGTCTCGCGGTGCGAGGACTCAGTGCTGCCGGAAACCCAACGTCAGATGGTGGCCGCTCTCAGTCAGGTGATGTCGAGGGGAACCGCCGTGCAGTCGAACACCGGCACGGTGCCGTGGGTGCCGATGTTCGGCAAAACCGGAACCACCGACAACGCCAAGGACACCTGGATGAGCGGAGCGAGCAGCAAGGTGGCGACCGTCGTCGGCGTCGTGACCGTCACGGGGAACGCCAATCAGCGCGCAATCAACTTCGAGAGCGGGCCCGCCGCCACCGCGCGGCACCGGATGTGGCCGGCCGTGATGTCGGTGGCGAACGCGAAGTACGGTGGAGATCCGTTCCCCGGGGTGTTCGTCACTCCACCGGCGGTCGCGGAGGAGGAAGACGTGGGTGTGGACGTCGACGAAGACGTCGATGCAGACCAGGATCTCGGGGGCGACGACACCGAGCAGAACGATCCGGCACCTGACGTTCCCGAGGGGACCGACTAGAGATCACGCGCTCTGCGTCGACCACAGGTCGAATTCAGTCGTACCGGAGCCGGCCGCCCGCCGCATCGGCTGCCGGGCCACCGCGGCCGCCGTTGCCTCGGCGACGGACGGTTCGGCGTCCAGCGCCGCCGCCCTGGCCGCCTTGAGAGCCCTGGCCCGGTCCCTGGCCACCGTGACGAGGTCCCACATGCCCTCACCCGTCACCGAGACCCCGCGGGCACCCGAGCGCCGGGTGCGGCCACGCACCAGCATCAGTTCGGTCTGGAAGACGCCGCCGCCGATGCGTTCCTGGGCGTCGTGGAAGAACACCACGTTGGCCACCGGACCGGTGCCGTCGTCGAGGCTGACGAACACCACCCGGCGCCCGTCACGCATCGGCGGGGTGTTCGTGGCCCGGCGCACGCCGGCCAGGAGCACATCGGTGCCGCCGGGCAGGGTGGCCAGCTGGGCGGCCGGGGTGACGCCGAGTTCGGCGAACAGCGGGTAGTACTTGCGCATCCGGTGGCCGGCGACGGCCAGACCGGTGTCGAGCAGCTCGAGGTCGGACTGGGTGCGCCCGCGCAGCTGCAGCGAGGTGACGGTGTCGAAGCGCGCACCCTCGTAGTCGAGCACCGGCAACGGAACCTCGAAGGCGAGCTGGTCATCGGCGATGGTGATGGCCGTGCCCCGCAGCGACTGGATGTGCGCGAGCAGCTCGTGCCGGCGGGTGCGATCGTGATCGATGAAGCTGTCCAGCGCGCCGACGCGGGCGAGGGCCTCGAAGGTACGCCGACGCGGGTGCACCCGGTCCCGAAAGTCCTGCAGCGACGTGAACGGCTGGTGCCGCACGATGCGGGCGCGCTCGGCGTCGCTCGATCCGGAGAGCTCCGGCAGCGGCATCCGGATGCCCTGGCCCTCACCGACGGACTCCACCCTGTAGTCGAGGGCGCTGTGCTGCACGTCGAGGCCCAGAACCGGCACGCCGAGCACCCGGGCTTCGGCCACGAGCAGGTCTTTGGGCCACATGCCCGGATCGTGCGTGAGCAGTCCGGCCAGGAACGCCGCCGGGTGGTGGGTCTTCAACCAGGCGGACTGGTAGGTGGGCAGGGCGAACGCCGCCCCGTGCGCCTTGGCGAAGCCGAAGCTGCCGAACCCGGCCAGCACGGTCCAGACCCTGTCGATGGTGCCGGCATCGAAGCCACGGCCGAGGGCGTTCTCGCGCACGTACGCCTCGATCACGCTCAGCTGCTCCGGCCGGCCCAAGTGCCGGCGCAGCACGTCGGCGTGACCGAGCCCGCAGCCGGTGAGCTCGTCGAAGAGGCGCATCACCTGTTCGTGGAAGATGACGACGCCATTGGTCTCGCGCAGGATCGGTTCGAATCGAGGATGGATGTAGTCGGGCGCGACCTCACCGTGCCGAGCCTCGAGGTAGCGCAGCGGCATGTTGTTCTTCATCGGCCCGGGGCGGAACAGCGAGATCTCCACGGTGAGGTCGTTGAACACCTCCGGCTGCAGCTTGCCCACCAGCTCCATCTGGCCGGGGGACTCGATCTGGAAGATGCCTAAGGTGCGGGTGGAGCGGATGAGCTCGAAGGTGGCCGGGTCATCCAACGGCACCCGGTCCAGGTCGATGTGTTCGCCGGTGAGCCGGTGGTGTTCCTCCACGGCGTGCGCCATGGCCGACTGCATGCGCACACCGAGGATATCGAGCTTGATCAGGCCCATCGGGTCCATGTCGTGCTTGTCGAATTGGGACATCGGCAGGCCCATCCCCGAGGCCTGCACCGGGGTGCGATCCAGCAACGAGGCATCGGAGAGGATGACGCCGCAGGGGTGCACCGAGATGTGCCTGGGCAACCTGTCGAGCCTGGCGGTGAGGTCCACGAGCAGGTCGAGCTGCGAGGACTCCCGCACCTCGGCGGCCAGCTCCTCCAGCTCCGGCTTCTCGGCCAGGGCCGCACGAAAGTCGCGGGCGTTGAACCGCCACATCTGCTTGGCGATCGTGGCGACCTGGGCGTCCGGCATGCCCAGGGCGAGGCCCGCGTCCCGCACGGCGCCCCGACCCCGGTAGGCGTTGGTCATCGACATCAGCGAGACCCGGCTGGCGCCGAACGTCTCGAAGACCTTCCGATAGATGTCGTGTCGCCTGGCCGACTCCACATCGAGGTCGATGTCCGGCAGCGTCTGCCGTTCGGGGGAGAGGAAGCGTTCCCAGAGCAGGCCGTTGCCGATCGGTTCCACCGACGAGGTGTGCAGGGCGTAGTTGAGCACCGAACCGACCCCGGAGCCGCGGGCCTGGATGCGGATGCCCATGTCACGCACGAGGTCGGCGACGGTGGCCACGGTGAGGAAGTAGCTGGCGAAGCCGAGCGATTCAACCGTCGACATCTCGTGGGCGAGCCTGTCGTGGGCCGCCGTGAGCCCGCGGCGCCCGGCGTCGGCGTAGCGCTCGTCGATGCCGTGACGGGCGCGGGCCCACAGCTCGGCGAGCGGGTCGCGGGTGACCCCGATCACGCTCGCCTCCGGCATCCGCGGCCGGCCGAGCCCGATGTCACCGACAGGGTCGAGCGCACAGCGTTCCGCGAGGTCGTGGGTGTCGCGCAGCAGCCGGGCCAGCGCTCCGTCGCTGTGCTGCCCGGCGTCGACCACCATGCGGGCCACCTGCCGCATGGCGGCCGCCGGCTTCAACCAAGCTTGGCCGTTGACCTGCAGGGGACGGGCCTCGGTTTGAATGTTCGGCGGCTGGGCCTGTGCTGGCTGGGCGAGCTGCGCGAGCGGCATGAGGTGCCTGGCCGCATCGGCGAGGTCGGCGGTCACCGCCTCCTCGGCGGTGCCATAGCGCACCGCGTTGCTGAGTACGGCGGGCAGCCGGGCGTACTCGGCGAGGGCGAGTATGCGCGTGGCCGGGGCGACGCTGCCCGGCATGCCCGGTTCGGTGAGATGGCAGACGACCTCGAGAGCGAGCGACTGGGGCGGCATGATCCGTTGCCACTCGGCGAGGGTCGCGCGGGCCAGCGGGTTGTCCCGGCGCTCAATCGCGTGGCCGACATCGGAGGCCGGGCCGAGCAGCACCGTCAACGAGTTCAGGCCGGCCAGCTCGGCGAGGCGGCTGCGTGGGATGCTCGGCGGGTGGCCGGGCACGCGCACCGTGGTCTCGTGGGCGCTGGAGACGGCCCGGCAGAGCGCCGCGTAGCCGCGGCCGGCACCGCCCTCACCAGCACTGCCGCCGTGCGCCAGCACCACCACCCGGCCGAGAGGTGCGAGGGTGTCGTCGTCGTGCACCTCGAGATCGGCGCCGAGCCCCGGGCGAATGCCGGCAGCCACACAGGCACGCACGTGCTTGACGGCCCCGTACAGTCCGTTCCGATCGGTGACAGCCAGGAAGGTCGCCCCGTCGGCGGCCGCCTGCCCGGCGAGGGCCTCCGGCAGGGTCACGCCATAGTGGGTCGAGTAGGCGCTGGCGACGTGCAGGTGCGGAAAACTCATCGCGGCGTCACCCCCAGTCGAGCGCGAGCACCCAGGTGCCGTCGGCGTCGTGGCGCAGGTCGTACCGGTGCTGGTCCTCGCCGCCCTTGGCGGCATCCAGCCGCCACAGTTCGGTGTCGATGCGGGTGGGCGTACCGCTGTGCTCCCACCATCGGGTGCGCGTGAAGACGGCCTGGGGTTGCCCGATGACAGTGTGTTCGAATCGGTCCCACACGAAGGCCCGGGGGTCGCCGTCGGCGGAAAGCTCGACCTGCACTGCTTTGTCTATGATCACGGCTGTGTCTTCGAACTGAGGGGCGTCGACAATCTGGGTCATGGGCCCACCTTCCGCGTTACTTCGAACAAATGTTCGATATTCGAAAGTGTACGTCACGCCTCCGACAGACGCCAGCGGATGGAGCGCGCGGTCGGTGGGTGGTTCGCGGGGGTAGCCCACGGACCGGCGCGGGCGCACTCTGGTGTTCCACGTCGACGAATCCGGAATTCACGCAGATCAATCCGCTCTTCGCCCGGCCCGGTGAAGATTCCCGCGCCCCCCGCCACACGTTGGCGGCCGGCCCGATGGGGCCGGAAACGGCCTACCAGATCATTCACGACGAGATCATGCTCGACGGCAATTCCCGGCTCAACCTGGCGACCTTCGTGGGCACCTGGATGGACGACTACGCCCGCAGGCTCTACGCCGAGTCCTTCGACAAGAACATGATCGACAAGGACGAGTACCCGCAGACCGCGGCCATCGAGGACTACTGCTGGCACATCATCGCCGACCTCTGGCACGCGCCGGAACCGCGGGCGACCATCGGCACATCGACCATCGGGTCGTCCGAAGCCTGCATGCTCGGCGGACTGGCCTTCAAGCGTCGCTGGCAGCAGTCCCGTCGCGCGGCCGGGCTGCCCACCGACAAGCCCAATCTGGTGATGAGCAGCGCCGTGCAGGTCTGCCGGGAGAAGTTCTGCAACTACTGGGAGGTCGAGGCGCGTCTGGTGCCGGTGACCGACGAACATCCGTGCCTGGACGGGCACGACCTGGCCGCCTACGTCGACGAGAACACCATCGGTGTCGTGGCCATCATGGGCGTCACCTACACGGGGATCTACGAGCCGGTACAGGAGATTGCCGCCGCACTCGACGCCATCCAGGCCGCGACCGGGTTGGATGTTCCGATCCACGTCGACGCGGCGTCGGGCGGCATGGTCGCGCCGTTCCTGCAGCCCGAGCTGATCTGGGACTTCACATTGGAGCGGGTGCATTCGATCAGCACCTCGGCGCACAAATACGGCCTGGTCTACCCGGGGCTGGGCTGGGTGGTCTGGCGCAGCCGCGACCTGATGCCAGAGGAGCTGGTCTTCAACGTGAGTTATCTCGGCGGAGACATGCCGACGCTGGCCCTGAACTTCTCCAGGCCCGGCGCCCAGGTGCTTCTGCAGTACTTCCTATTCCTCAGGCTCGGCTTCGAGGGCTATCGGCTCGTGCAGCAGACCTCGCAGAATGTCGCGCTGTCCCTGTCCAGCGCCATCGCGGAACACGGCGCCTTCACCCTCATCAGCGATGGATCCGACATCCCGGTGTTCGCCTGGAGTCTCAAGGCCGGGCACACCGACAAGTGGAACCTGTTGACCGCGATCACCGAGGAGACCGCATACCTCGACAGGCTGGAGGGTGCGATGCCGGCGGAGAAACACCACCCGGGCTTCACCCACTGAGCGCCCGAACTGAGCGCCCGGTCTGAGTGCCCGGTCTGAGTGCTCGATTGGAATGACCGGCAATCCTCCCTATTCCGAGCCGGCCGAGCGTAGCATTTGCTTGGGGCGCATTGACATAGACGCCCGCGTTAGAAGGTACTCATGACACTCAAAGTGGAGTCTCAAGAATCGGTGGAGGTTCGGCCGGCGGAGTCTCCAAAAGCAGAGTCGTTGACAACGGAGTCTTTGAAGACAGAGCCGCGGAAAACGGAGTCGCTCCGAACGGAAACTCGGAAATCGGAATCCCGGGAAACGGAGCCTCCCGCGACGCGGTCTCACGACATGAGGCCCCAGACGATGGAGGACCAGGCCGCGGAGGTCGTGAAGGCCCCGAGCCCGGTTGCGCTGGTCACCGGAGCCGGCTCGGCGATGGGACGGGCGGTCGTCCGCAAACTCCTGGAGAACGGCTATGCGGTCGCCGGCATCGACGCCAAACCCACCGACCTCGCCGGCGAACAGCACTTGGTGCTCGTCGGCGACATGAGCACCGAGCACGGCTCCAGGCTGGCGGTCTCGCAAGCCATCGACACCTTCGGCCGGCTCGACGCCGCCGTGTTGCTGGCCGATATCGGCGCGTCCAGCACTCTGCACATGCCCGGAACGGAGGCCGAGGGGGAGCGCCTCCTTGCCCGCAATCTGAACAGCATCGCCCTGGGCATTCAGGCGGCTGTCGAGGGACTCTCGATCGACGGGCACCGGAGCATCGTGGCGACGGCGTCCGTAGCGGGACTATTGGCCGACCCGGGCAACTGGGCCTACCACGCCTCGAAGGTCGCCATGATCGACCTCGTGCGCTCCACAGCCCTGACCTATGCGGCCAGGGGAATCCGGGTGAACAATGTGGCCTCCGGCCTGATGCGGGCGGATGAACCGAATGACACCCCGACCACTCAGACCTTCGGCCGGGATTTCTCCCGCCGCATCCCACTCTTCAGGCTCGCCCAGCCATCGGAGATCGCGGCGGTGATAGCTTTTCTGATCTCCCCGGCAGCGTCCTATGTGACGGGCACCACCCTCGCCGTCGACGGCGGGCTGACGGCATCCGCCGGGCTCGTGTTCTGAAGCGAGAGCGGCCGACAAACCTGCGAATGCCCTGACCAAATACCCGCGGCCCACGGAGCGAATGATCCACATGGGAGAATGTCGCTCCGGGGCAAACTCTTACGGGATCGGCACCGAAGTACCAGCGCGGAGTCCGCTCCGCCACGAGAGGCGGACGCATCCGCCGCGAGGGAGACACCGTGGGGACTCACACGACGCTGGACGAGATGCGCCAGGCCGACAGCATCCTGGCCGGCATCCGCTCTGCAGACGACCTGACCATCGCCGCCAGCCGGGACGGCGGTAACCGTGCCGTTCGCCTGCTCACCCAGGCCGCGCTCGACCCTACCGACCAGCTCACCGCCATAGCGGCCGTGCACTCGCTCGCCCAGGTATTCGACGAGTCCGCCGACGACGTCCTGGTGTCGCTGCTCGAGCACGACTCGGCCTACCTGCGCGAACACGCCGCCTGGGCGTTCGGCACCAGGCTCCCGCGCTTCGATGCCATCGGAGGCCTGTTGCAGATGGTCGTCGCCGGCGGCTTCTCCGGCATGATCGCCCAACGTACCCTCGAGCAGTGGGCGGCATCCGTCCCCGAACACGTGGCACTGGCCACCGAAGGCGCCATGCTCGGCATCGCCGACCCGGCCGCCCGCGCCCGCCTCGTCGAAACCCTGGGCCTGATCTCCGGGCGGATCCCGGAGCGGATGCTGCGACGCATCGCCGGGGACGCCGGCGAAGGCCTCGACCCCAGGGCGGCGGCCGTGGCCGCCCTCGGCGATAGACCGGCCACCGACGCCGCCATCAGCTTGGTGACGGTCCTCGCCCGCGGCGACGACGACCTGGCCGACGTGGCCAGGCTCGCCCTGCTCGACCTGACCGTGCCCGCCTACCCGCGTGCGCCGTGGAGCCGGGGCCAGACCGTGGCCCAGCTGTTCCTGCACGCTGACATCGACCGTGAGCTCAGCCAGGTGGGGTCCGGCGACAACGGCGGCATCGCCACCCTCCTGGTGCGGCTCGGCGACGCCCTCGTGGCCGGTGACGACGGCTCACCGGCCGTCGACAGGGTGCTCACCCTGTCACGTGGCGGACCCGCCGCCGCCCTGGCCTGCCTGCCGGAGGTCAGTTCCACCCTCTCCGGGCACGCCTTCGCCACGGTGCCGTTCCTGGGCGCCCCGATCTCCTCCGCCGACGCGTGGCCCCGCCGGGTGGCCGTGCAGCGCGGCATCCGCCGGATTCTGCGAGCCGCAGGCACCGTCGACGTCATGCACCTGCGGATGGCCGACGTCGGCACCCTCGCGGCATCGACCGTCGCCCGCGAGCTCGAGATCCCCATCGTCTTCACCGTCGCCCCAGACCCGCACAGCGTCATCAACGCCATGGACGCCTCCGGCGCCCTCACCCGGGCCAACTTCGGTACCGTCGACGAGGTCGAGCACTTCTGGTTCCGAGCCCGACTCGTTCAGCGGATCGCGGCCGATGCCGCGCACACCGTGCTCTTCCCCCGCCCTGAGCTGGAGCGGGACATGCGCGACCTCGTCGGTATCGACATCACCGCGCACCCCGAGCGGCACTCGGTCGTCGCGGAGGGCATCGACCTGACCGTGATCGAACGCTCCGCGCAGGCCGCCCTGCAGGCCGACCCCGCCGACTTCACCGACCTCGACGCCCTGCTGGAGACCCTGCCGGCGTCCCGACGCCACCTGCCGCTGGCGGTCACGGTGGGCCGGTTGCACAGGGTGAAGGGCATGGCCACGCTCGTGCACGCCTGGGCCGATGACGCCGCCCTGCGGGAACGGTGCAACCTGCTGATCGTCGGGGGAGACCTGCTCACCCCGTCGGTCGACGAACGCCGTCAGCTCGACCTGATCGGCACCGCGGTGCCGCTGGACGCCGCCGCCGAACACGGCCTGCTGCTGGCCGGCCACCGTGCCAACGACGCGGTCGCCCGCTGGCTGGCCGCCGCCCGGCACGGCCGGCCTGGTCTGGCCGCTCCGCGCGGCGTGTACGTCTGCGCAAGCATGAAGGAAGAATTCGGCATCGCCCTGCTCGAGGCCATGGCGACCGGGCTCACGGTGGTGGCCCCCGACGCCGGCGGGCCGGCGACCTACGTCGAGGACGGCACCACGGGGTTCCTGGTGAACACGGCGGATGCCCGCAGCCTCGCCGGCGGGATCACTGCGGCTCTCGACCTGGCCTCCAGCCCGTTCGGCGACGAGTTCGCCCAGCGGGCCGGCGACATGGTCTCGTCGACCTTCGCCATCCAGGCCATGGCCGGAACCCTCGGGGGCGTCTACACCTCCGTCGCCGAGGCCCAGGAAGCACTCAACTGGGCGTTGAGCGTCTCATGACCCTCCTGATCATCAGCCCGGACTACGCCTCCCACCTGTTCCCGCTCGCGACCCTCGGCAGCGCCTGGCAGGCCGCCGGCGAACGGGTCGTCGTGGCCAGCGGACCGGCCACGGCCGGCATCGTCGCCGACTTCGGCTTCGAACGGGTGAACCTGCAGCTCGGCCGCGGGTCCAACCCCGGCACCATCCGCGCCGAAGACCAGCCCACCGGCGAGGACGACGCCCTGCGCGGCTTTTTCGACGCCACCAGGGTCGGCCTCGTCGAAACGCTGAGGTTCCAGGCCGAGGCGCGCAGCACCGACCTGCTCTGGAACCCCGTCGTCGTGGCCCGCGAGGTGCAGCGCATCGTCGCCGAGATCCGGCCGGACCAGGTGATCGTCGACCACCTCGCCTTCAGCGCCCGTCTGGCCCTGATCAGCGCCGGGGTGCGGCACGCGGACGTGGTTCTCGGGCATCCGTCGGCACTGCCCGTTGGCGATGAGGTCTACGGGTACCCGGGCGCCTGGCCCGCCGCGTTCACCCCTGACCCCCAGGAACTGGTGCAGCTGCGACTGCTCTGCGAGCGGGTGCGGGACGACTTCACCCTGGCGTGGAACGATGCGCTGCTGCAGCTGGATCCGACCGCGCCGCCCAGCGGCGATGCCTTCACCGAGACCGGCGACGTGCTGCTGCTCAACTATCCGGCCGAGCTGCACCCGGTGGCGCGCACGGCGCTACTGCCCGAGCACGCCTTCCTCGGTTCGGCGGTGCGGAGCGAGGCCGACGACCCCCAGGTGACCCGCTGGCTGGCCGACGCCGACGAGCGTCCCCTCGTCTACGTGAGCTTCGGCAGCTTCCTGTCGGTGCGCGGCGATGTACTCGCCCGGGTGGCCGAGGCCCTGCGCGGCCTCGACGTGCGGGTGGCGATCGCGGTCGGGTCCACCGACGCCGCCGAGCTCGGGCCCATCCCGGAGTCCTGGCTGGTGCGATCGTTCCTGCCCCAGGTGACGGTACTCGGCCACGCGGCCCTGGCCGTCACCCATGGCGGCAACAACTCGGTCACCGAGGCCATGACGGCCGGGGTGCCTCTGCTGGTGCTGCCGTTCTCGACGGACCAGTTCGCCGGCGCCGCAGCACTCGACGAAGCCGGCTTCGGCATCTCCCTTGACCCCAACACGGCGGGTGCGGATGCGCTGCGGCAGGCCGCCGCGACGCTGCTCGGGTTGAGCGATGAACCGCGGCAACGGCTGCGGGCGCTCAGCGCGTCGCTCGCCGACGGCGCGGGGCCGCAGCGGGCCTACGCGGCACTGCAGGGGGAGTCCAGCGACGCCCGACCGGCGGCCTGAACCGCGGCACGGCGGGGCTACGCGTCGATCGCGTAGACCAGCGACTCCTGCATCATGCCCAGCCAGTTATAGACGTCGTTGACGACGTGCGCCTGTTCGTCGTCGAGCTGCGGAGTGCCGTGCGGGTCGATCTGCAGGCGGTCCGCCAGGACCAGGCGCAGGTCCGTGAGGGTGCGGAGCCAGGACTGCACCTGCTGCTCGGTGAGCACGATCGGCACCGGCAGCGGGTCGTGCGCCGGGGCGTCCAGGGAGGCGTCCGCTGAGGCATCCGTCGGCTCGTCGTCGCCGAGGGCGGCGAGTACCGTGGTGGCGTTGGCGAGCTTGCCCTCGAGCAGTCCGTCGGCCGTGAAGCGGCGGAACTCCTCGGCGGCCTCCGGGTCGTTCGGGTAGGCGTCGGGCAGTAGTCGCCGGATCGCCGGTTGGGCGAGCATGGCCGCGTCGTCGGCGTCGACGGAGCCGAGCATCTGCAGCAGCTGGGACGTCACGTTGCGCAGCAGGTCGACCTCGATGGGTTCGAACATGGCCGAGACCGTGCCGGAGTCTTCACGGCGGAATTCCATCACGCTTCGGCGCTCATTCTTCGGCACGGTCCAGGGTGGCCCAGAGCCCGTAGCCGTGCATCGCCTCGACGTGCCGTTCCATCGACTCGCGGTCGCCAGTGGCCACAATCGCGCGGCCGTTGTTGTGCACCTGCAGCATGAGGCGCTCGGCCTCTGCCGCGGTCACGCCGAAGTAGCTGCGGAACACGTAGGCCACATAGGACATCAGGTTCACCGGGTCGTCCCACACCACGGTCACCCAGGGGCGGTCGAGGGAGATCGCCTCTCGGACTCGGGTGGATTCATCGATCTGGGGCACCCGTTAAGCCTCACACGCCCGCGCCGATCCTGCCACCACCGGGGGAGAAGCGGCGCATGGCAAGATGGGGAGATCGTGAGACACCAGCACCCTGAGACACCCGCATGAGCCGCCGCCGACCCAATCCGTCCCTCTTCCCCCGTCGACGGGGCACCCGGGGCCAGAGCCCACGCCTCCTGCTGACCCTGCTCGTGATCGGCGGTATCGTCGCGGGCGTCAGCTACTTCTCCACCGACCTGGCCGACCGGCCCACGACCCAGGCGACGGTCCCACCCGGCGCCTCGTCGACCGCGCCGATGCCGGAACCGCCCTCCGGGCTCACCAGCGCAGAGGCGCTCGCGTTGGTCGCCGCGCTGCCAGACGCCGTCTACACCGACAACGGCAGCTATGCCGGCAACCGGGAAGAGCTGTTCGGCGATGCCTGGGCCTTCGATTTCGACCAGAACGGCTGCGACACCCGCAACGACATCCTCACCAGGGACCTCACCGGCACCGACATCGATCCGGCCACCTGCCGGGTGTACACGGGCATCCTCACCGACCCGTACACGGGCGAGACCATCGATTTTGTGCGTGGGCAGGACACCTCGGCCGACGTGCAGATCGACCACCTGCTGCCGCTGAAGGCCGTGTACGCCACCGGCGGAGAGGCCTGGCCGGCCGAGAAGCGGGAGGCGCTGGCCAACGACCCGGTCAACCTGCTGGCGGTGAAGGGCACCGAGAACTCCTCCAAGTCCGATTCGCTGCCGAGTGAATGGCTGCCCGGTTTCTACCCCGACGTGTCCGACCGGCACGACCTGGGCCAGCGCGTGGTCTGGGACGACCTGCCGGAGGACACCGGCCTGCAGTGCTGGTACATCGACACACTGGTGCCGGTCTTCGTCGCCTACGACCTCGGGCTCACCCCGGAGGACCGCGCGGCGATGACGGCCGTCCTCAGCACCTGCGACGCCTGAGCCTGACAGCCGCGATTCCGTTCAGCCCAGTGCTGACCGCGGGCCAGGGGATCAGGCCTGGGGCACGGGGGCGTGGTGCGGGCGGCCCGCGGCATGGCCGATGGCGGTCACCACGAGGGTGATCACGGCTGTGAGGGCGATGCCCCAGCCGATGTGCACCATGAGCAGCAGGGCGCCGACGCCGGCTCCGGCCAGGATCAGCACGATCGCGGCGAAGCGGCGGAACCAGGGCTGGTTCTTGGCGCCGCCGAAACGGGAATCGGCGGCGAAGCCGGTAATGGTGGATGTGACGACGACCGTGGTGACATCCTTCACGGCGATGTGCCGGGCCACCGCTGCCTGCAGACCCATCACGGCCGCCAGCAGCCCGGTCACGATCAGGTCGAACGGGGCCGGGGGAGTGCCGTCCACCACGAACAGGACGATCGACAGCGCGGCCATCACCACGCCGACCGCGCCGAACAGCACCGTCGACTCGGTGGTCCAGCCGACCTTGACGTGGCGCAGCACCCGGCCGCCGATCGCGGCACCGACCATGAAGGTGAACAGCGCGATCAGCGGGCCCACCACGGGCAGGTCGTCGGCGCCGGCGATGGCCATGCCCAGGATGACGACGTTGCCGGTCATGTTGCCGGTGAACACCTTGTCCAGGCCGAGGTAACCCACCGCATCCGCCACCCCGGTGGAGAACGTGAGGGCCAGCATCAGGCCGAGATGCAGGTGGTCGGGCTTGCTGCGCAGACGGTGGATGACGGGGGTGGAGGGCACGGGTGTCCTATCGGCTCGGAATTGTCACGGTAGTGGCTGGTCGTCCCGGCCGCAAAACTGGCGCTACTCTCGACCAACGGGGATGCGCCGGCCGGCGTCGAGCCGGCTCCCGACCCACAACGGAAAAGGCGCATCCATGCCATTCGACGTCACGCCATTCGACATCCTGCAGCCCGGCACCGGGCCCATCCGCGCCGCGCAGTACCTGGCCGCCACCCCGGCCACCGTGCTCTGGGGCCGGCTGCCCTGTGCCACGGATGCGCCGGTGCTCGTGATCGATGCCGGCACCGAGGTCACCATCGACACGATCAGCCACGAGGGCGTGCTCGAAGACCAGGGCCGCGACCCGGCGGCCTTTTTCGCCGGCCACGGTGTCGACCGCGCCGCGGTGCTCGACGACGCCGTGCTGCTGGCCGCCTCGAACACGACCCGGGACCCCGGCGTGGACGGACCACACCTGGTCACCGGCCCGATCCACGTGCGCGGCGCCCGGCCGGGCGACCTGCTCAAGATGACCGTGCTCGAGGCCACCCCGCGGGTGCCGTACGGCGTGATCTCCAACCGGCACGGCCGCGGCGCCCTGCCCGGCGAGTACCCGCTCGGCGAGGGCAATGTGAGCGTGTTCGCCGCGCTGGCGGACACCGAGACCGGCCAGGTCGGCACCCTGCCGCTGGTGCCGGGCGGGGCGCGGAGCGTGCACTTTCCGCTCCGGCCGTTCCTGGGCATCATGGGCGTCGCCGTCGCCGGTGACACCCGCCCGCACTCGGTGCCGCCCGGTGCGCACGGCGGCAACATCGACATCAACCTGCTCACGGTGGGCTCGGCCCTCTACCTGCCGGTGCAGGTGGACGGCGCGCTGGCCTACGTGGGCGACCCGCACTTCGCGCAGGGCGACGGCGAGGTGGCGCTCACGGCCATGGAGGCGTCCCTGCGGGTGACCATCCGCTTCGACGTGGTGAGCCAGGCCGACGCTATCGCGGGCTTCGGCGAACTGGTCGGACCTCTCGCCGAGACCGGCGAATTCCTGGTACCGACCGGCCTGGACGCCGACCTCGACGAGGCCGTGCGCAAGTGCGTGCGCGCCGCCATCGACCTGCTCGCCGCCCGGTACGGCATGGACCGCACCCTCGCCTACGCCTACCTGAGCGCCGCTACCGACTTCAACATCTCCCAGGTGGTCGACCTCGTCGCCGGCGTGCACGCCCGCATCCGGGTGGCGGACTTCAATGCCTGAGCCGCTGGTCGTCCCGACACCCACGTCGGTCACGGGCGCGTTGCCCGATGGGCTCCTGACCGCCTTCGCCGGCTATGAGGACGCGCTGGCCACCAACGACCTCGCGGCGCTCGACGCCTGGTTCGCGCCCGGCGAGAACACCTTGCGCGGCGACGCCGCAGGTCTGCTGGTGGGCCACGACGCGATCAGCGGCTTCCGCGGCGCCCGCAGCGGAACGGTGGCCAGGGGCATCCGGTCGCTGCACGTACGCGTGATCGACCCGCGGCACGCCGTGATCGTGTCGGTGAACGCCCCGGATGCCGGCGGCGCCGGCCTTCTCACCCAGCTCTGGTCGCTTTCGGCGGCGGGGGATTGGCAGGTGGAGGTGGCCCAGGTGGCCGGGCCGCCGGCCGCGATCAATCCCACGGTGTGGCGTCTGGTGGGCAACCCGCTGATGGCCGCGGCCGCCTCGGGTACTCTGGCCGGCGAGACCATCGCCGTGAAGGACCTCTACGACATCATTGGCTTCACCGTCGGCGCCGGAAACCCCGCCTACCTGCGCGAGGCCTCTCCCGCCACCGAGACGGCTGCTGCCGTCGCCGCGCTGCTGGGCGCCGGCGCGAGCGTGCGCGGTATCGCCCAGACCGACGAGTTCGCGTACAGCATCGCCGGCGACAACGAGCACTACGGCACCCCGCCGAACGTGCGGGTGCCCGGCGGGCTGCCCGGTGGCTCGTCGAGCGGACCGGCCGCCGCCGTGGCGCTGGGTCAGGCCAGCATCGGCCTGGCCACCGACACGGCGGGGTCTATCCGGGTGCCCGCCTCGTACCAGGGCCTCTGGGGACTGCGCAGCACGCACGGCGCCGTCGACAGGGCCGGTCTGCTGCCGCTGGCGCCCTCGTTCGACACCGTCGGCTGGCTCACCCGCACACCGGGTGTGCTGCGGGCCGCCGCTGCCGCCTCGCTCGACCCCTCGCAACAGACCAGCGCTGCCCAGGCCGATGCCCCCACCCGTTTCGCCGTGTCGAGCGCGCTGGTCTTCGCCTGCGACGACGACGTGCAAGACGTATTCGTGGCCGGACTCGACAGGCTCACCCGGGCCGGGCTGCTGCCCGCACCCGACCTCGTCGATGTCGGCGACCTCGCCGAGGCGCTGCGCATCTTCCGCGCGATTCAGATGGCCGAGGCGTGGAAATCCAACGGGGACTGGGTCACCGCTCACCCCGGCGCCCTCGGTGCCGCCGTCGCGGGCCGGTTCGAGATCGCGTCCCGTACCGACCCGGCCGCCGAGGCCGAGGCTCGCATCGCGCTGGCCGCCGCCCGCGAGCGGTTGGACGCTGTGCTGGACGGACGCATCCTGCTGCTGCCCTCGGCATCGTCGACCGCCCCGTCGCGGCACGCGAACCCGGCCGCGATCGATGCGACCCGCACAGCCACGCTCACCCTGACCAGCCCGGCCGGGATCGGCGGCTACCCGGCGCTGTCCGTGCCGCTGTTCGAGTCGCGAGGCAAACCGGTGGGGCTCTGCCTGGTGGGACCGCGGCACACCGACCTCGCCCTCATCGACATCGGGGCGAAGCTGGCCGCCGGGAGGTAATCACTCGAAACACGACTGAAACACCTGTTGCGTAGACTGGGCATCTGAAACAGATGATTCAGAATTGCCGAAGGGTGAAACAGTCATTTCCAGTCTGCCGATCAATCCGCCGTCCCGCCTGCTGATGGGCCCCGGCCCGGTGAACGCCGACCCCCGGGTGCTGCGTGCCATGTCCGCCCAGCTCGTCGGCCAATACGACCCGTCCATGACGGCGTACATGAACGAGACCATGGCGCTCTACCGCGGCGTCTTCAAGACCGCGAATGAGCACACCCTGCTCATCGACGGCACCTCCCGCGCCGGGATAGAGGCGGCGTTGGTTTCGCTGATCAGCCCCGGTGACCGGGTGCTGGTGCCCATCTTCGGCCGGTTCGGCCACCTGTTGCGCGAGATCGCCGAGCGCGCCGGCGCCGAGGTGCACGTGCGGGAGATCGAGTGGGGCACCGTGTTCACCCCCGCCCAGATCGAGCAGGCCATCCGCGAGACCAAGCCGGCGCTGCTGGCGATCGTGCACGGCGACACCTCCACCACCGTGGCCCAGCCGCTCGACGAGCTCGGCGATATCTGCGCCAGGCACGGCGTGCTGTTCTACACCGACGTGACCGCGTCGCTGGCCGGCAACACCTTCCAGGCGGATGCCTGGGGGCTGGACGCCGTGACCGCCGGCCTGCAGAAGTGCCTGGGCGGCCCCTCCGGCTCGGCACCGGCGACCTTCTCCCCGCGGGCCGTCGAGGTGATCAATGCCCGCAAGAGCATCGAAGCGGGCATCCGCGAGGCTGGCGACGCCGTGAACGCCAACCCGATCCGCTCCAATTACTTCGACCTGTCGATGATCTTCGACTACTGGGGACCCAAGCGCCTGAACCACCACACCGAGGCCACCACCATGCTCTACGGGGCCCGCGAATGCGCCCGGCTGCTCGTTGACGAAGGTATGGACACGGCCGTGGAACGGCACCGGCTGCACGGCGCGGCGATGCTGGCCGGCGTGCAGGGCCTGGGCTTGAACGTCTTCGGCGACCTGGAACACCGGATGAACAACGTCGTGGCCGTGCACATCCCCGACGGTGTCACCGGCGACGCCGTGCGCGGGGAGCTGCTGAACGACTTCGGCATCGAGATCGGCACCTCGTTCGGGCCGCTGCGCGGCTTGGTCTGGCGCATCGGCACCATGGGCTACAACGCCCGCAAGGACACCGTGCTGACCACCCTGGCCGCCCTCGAGCAGGTGCTGCGTCGCGCCGGCGCGAGCGTGACCGGCGGGGGCGGCGTCGGCGCCGCCTACGAGGTCTATCAGGATGCCGCGGGCGCATGACGACGCCTGATCCGTCGAAACCACTCACCGGCGCCGCCGCCGTGCTCGAACGCTGCGACGAACTCGCCAGCCACTCCAGCCTGTCCGACGGCCTGATCCAACGGGTCTACCTGTCGCCGGAGCACGCTGCGGTGAACGCTCTCGCCGCCGGCTGGATGCGGGACGCCGGCATGGCCACCTGGCAGGACGCCGCGGGCAACCAGTGCGGCCGGCTCGAGGGAGCCACCCCCGGCCTGCCCGCGCTCCTGCTCGGCTCGCACCTGGACACGGTGCCCTCGGCCGGCCGGTACGACGGCATCCTCGGGGTGCTCACCGCCATCGCCGTGGTCGAGCGCATCAACGCCGACGGCCGCAGCCTGCCGTTCGCCCTCGAGGTCGTGGCATTCGGCGACGAGGAGGGCACCCGGTTCGGCACCGCGCTGCTGGGCAGCCGGGCGCTGGCCGGCACCTGGCTGGATGCCTGGTGGGAGCTCACCGACGAGGTGGGAATCACCCTGCACGACGCGTTCGTGGCCTTCGGCCTCGACCCGGCCGCCGTCACCGCCGCCGCCCGCACCTCCAACGACTTCGTCGGCTACCTCGAGACCCACATCGAACAGGGCCCGGTGCTCGAGGAGAACGACCTGCCGCTGGGCATCGTCTCGTCGATTGCCGGCGCGCGGCGCTTTCAGATCACCATCACCGGCAAGGCCGGACACTCCGGTACCCCGTGGACGCACCGCCGCGACGCCCTCGCCGGGGCCAGCGAGGCCATCGTGGCCATCGAACGGCTCGCCCGCGATGCCGACCTGATCGCCACCGTCGGGCACCTCGAGGTGTTCCCCGACGCCGTCAACGTGATCGCCGGCCGGGCCGAATTCAGCCTCGACCTGCGTGGCCGCTTCGATGCGGACCGCGACGCGGCCTGGCAGCGGATCGAGGCCCTGCTCGAGGAGATCTGCAGCACGCGTGGACTGCACGTCGCCGTGCACCAGACGCACGCGGCACCGGCGGCGCACTGCAGCGACCGGTTGCGCGGCGTCATCGCCGCGGGCATCCGTGCCGCGGATGGCTCTGACGACGGGTCGACGCCTCTGGAGCTGCTCTCGATGGCTGGACACGACGCGATGGCCGTGGCGCACCTCACCGAGATCGGCATGCTCTTCGTGCGCTGCGCCGGGGGAGTGAGCCACCACCCCGACGAGTCGGTCACCGAGCCCGACGTCGCCAGGGCGCTGGATGCCTTCGAGGCCGCCGTGCTCGCCCTGGCCGACGGTCACACGCTGCAGGACCCGGCATGACGCTGAATATCGGGCAACGCATCGACGGCCGCTACGGCGAGCTCTCCCCGCAGGAGCAGCGCGCCGCCGACTTCATCCTCGACCACATGAGCGACCTCGCCGTCTATAACGCGTCCGAGCTGGCCCGGCTCAGCGGCGTGTCCAAGGCCACGGTGTCCAGGCTGTTCCGCCGGCTCGGTTTCCAGGACTCGGCCGAGGTGCGCGAGCACGCCAGGTCACTGCGCAACCTGGGCTCACCGCTCGGCGGCCCCGGCGCATCCGCCGGCACCCCTTCGCGGCTCGCCGCGCACGCCGAAGCCGAACAGGACAACCTGCGCCGTCTGCTGGTCACCCTGGAGGATGGCCGGCTGGATGCCGCGGCCCGGCTGGTACGGTCGGCCCAGAACGTCGTGATCGTGGGGCTGCGCAACAGCTACCCGCTGGCGCTGCACCTGCGCCAGCAGCTGGTGCAGGCCCGTGACCACGTGCGCCTCGCGCCGCTGCCCGGCCAGTCGCTCGGCGAAGAGCTGGCCGGCCTCGGCCCGCGTGACGTGGTGGTACTGATGGGCTTCCGCCGGCGGGTCTCCGGCTTCGGGGACATCGTTGCGGCCATCCGGAGCCGCGAGGTCCAGCTGGTGCTCATCGCCGACTCCTCTGCTCGCAAGTACTCCGACCAGGCCACCCACTGGCTCGAATGCCCGGTGGATTCGGTGTCGGCCTTTGACAGCTACGCCACGGCCATGAGCCTGATGAACCTGCTCGCCACCGGCGCGATGGGCGCGCAGGTGCGGGAGAGCCGCACCCGGATCGCGGCCATCACCAGCGTGTACGAGGACCTCGACGAGCTCGAAGCACCCTGGTGAGCGCGCCCGGTTCCGGGTGTGGCGCGGACTGCCGCGTGCCCGGCTCGTCGACGTCCAGGCCAGTGCCCAGGTCGTCGCAGGCCACCGCGGTCGCGTCTCGTGCCACCAGGTACTGTCGTGCACCGCTGTCGCCGGTCAGGCTCGCTCGCAGCGGCGCCCAATGCTCGCGACCGATCACCACCGGATGCCCTGGCCGGCCGCCGAAGTGCGCCTGCCGGAGGGTCTGCGGGATTGCTCCGTCGATCAGCCGGCGCACGGTGGCGGCAGTGAGGTCGGGCACGTCCACCAAAACCAGGGCTACCGCGATGACGATGTCGTTCTCGCTCTGCTGCAGCCGCGCCAGGCCGGCATCTAGGGATGCCGACAGTCCCGCCGCCCAGTCCTCTGCGTGCACCACCGTCAGCCGGTTCGGCCTTTCGAATCGGGCCGCGGCCGAGCGCAGCAGGCCTTCGGCCTGGGTCCCGCTCGCTCCTAGCACCACAACAACGGGGTCGCAGCCGCCGGCCTCCAGGGCCAGGGCGGCTCGCACCAGCCAAGGCTCGCCGGAGGCGTCGACGACCAGCGACTTGGGTTTGCCATATCGGCTGCCCGCGCCGGCGGCCAGGACCAGTCCGGCCACCCGAGGAGTCTCTGCGGAGTGCATGCCTGTCATCGTACGGGCAGCGGCCCGGGCTGCACGTCGTCTTGTGCCCCGCTCGCCGCTCACCGCCCCGACCCTCGTCATTCCACCCCTCGTCAGCCCGATTTTCGTCACCCGGAGGACCCCATGACCACGATTCCTGTCGGCGACGAGCTGCGCACCGCCCTCCTGGCCTGCCTGGCCGTTCCGCGCTGGGCCGACGCGGTGGCCGTCCGGGCGCCGTTCTCCTCGGCCGCAGACCTCATCGAAGCGGCCAGGGCGGCCGCAACACCGCTGCCCTGGAGCGAGATCGACGAGGCCATGGCGGAGCATCCGCGGATCGGCGAGAAGCCCGCGGGCGACTCGCAGGCAGCGGGGTTCTCCCGGGCAGAACAGGCGTCGGTCGACTCCGACGACGCCGAGCTCGCGGCGGCCATCGCCGACGGCAACCGGATCTACGAGGAGCGTTTCGACAGGGTGTTCCTCATCCGCGCCGCCGGCCGCAGCCGCCGGGAAATCCTCGCCGAGCTACGGCGCCGGCTCACCCTGGACGACAACACCGAGGCGGCAATCGTGGGCTCAGAGCTGCGCGACATCGCCCTGCTCCGGTTAGGGGTTCTCGCCCGTCAGTGGCAGGATGACTCGGTGCAGAAAACCGAAGCCACCGACTCAGCAGCCCCGCGGGATGCCCGGTGATGAGCGCGCGCAGCCACATCACCACCCACGTGCTTGACGCGGTGTCCGGCAGCCCAGCGGCATCCGTGGGCGTGGTCCTGGAGCAATACCTCGACGGGGGTTGGCGCGAACTCGCCACGGCGCAGACGGATGCCGACGGCCGGGTTGCCGACCTCGGGCCAGAGGCTGTGTCCGCGGGTCGGTACCGCATCACTTTCGAGACCGGCAGCTACTTTTCGGCTCGGGGCCAGAGCACGTTTTACCCCTACGTCACCATCGTCTTCGAATTGGACGACGAGTCGGCGCATTATCACGTGCCGCTGCTGCTCAGCCCGTTCGCGTACTCGACCTATCGGGGTAGCTGACTAGAGGGGTCGCTGAGCCGTCCGGCTGCGAACCTCGAGCTTTTTCATCAATACGGAGGCCGGGAGCAGGGCGAGGCCGAGTGGAATCACGATGTTCCGCAGTGGACTGACCACGAAATAGAGCGCATCCAGGGCGATGCTGGGGCGTCCCTGTGCGGCCAGTGTGCCCATCCAGCCGTCCAGCGAGGCGACCACGAGCAGGCCGACCAGCGTGAAGACGATCCCGGCCCAGAACACCCCGGCGGCGGTGATGCGGCGGGCCGGCTGCGCGGGCACCGTCGGGACCCGCTCGATCAACCGGGCGACGAAAAACGCCGCAATCATCAATGTACCCAGGGGTGCCACCAGCAGGAACACGACGTCGAACGAGCCGAACCACCAGCTGTTCGCCACGGCCTGGAGCGAGTCGGTGGCGACGAGGCGGTAGGCGAGGTCCCTGCCGACCTGGACGAGGACGCTGGCCGTGATCAGGCCGATGCCGATCCAGAGGATGCTGCGTGCGGACAGGTTCGCGGGCATGGTGTCCAATCTGTGTATGCAGAGGCAGGTCAGCAGCGAGATCACTGGGGGCGCTGCCCAACCTAGTGGTCTAATCCGACGGCGACACCCGCTGGGTCATCAACTTTTGTTGACACTAGCGCTGAGCATCAACTAAAGTTGACGCATGTTCGAGACCAGCGGAATTCCCACCCCGGACCATCCGGACGAAGCCTTCGCGGCCGTAGTCGCCTTGCGTCGGCTGTCGGCTCGGCTGGAGCGGTCCGCGGTGGATCACGCCCTCGAACAGGGCTGGACCTGGAACCAGATCGGCCAGGCTCTCGGCATGACCGCCCAGGCGGCGCACAAGCGGCTCTCGCCGCAGCGCCGCGCACCCCTGGACTAGTACCGCAACGACGACGCGCACCACCGACAACGAAGGACTTCTGACATGGGAATTCGACAGGCGATCGCAGACATCCGCATGATGAATGAGCTGTTCACGACGGCGGAACAGGAAGCCGCCGCACTGGGCGACGAGGTGCCGGGGGCTGAGCATCTGCTGCTGGCCGTGCTGGCATTGCCGGACGACTCTGCCCGACGCGCGTTCGCCACCTTCGACGTGACGACGGCGGATGTGCGGACCGCCATCGTCCAGACGCACGCGCTGGCCCTCCAGTCCGTGGGAGTCGACGCGGAGGCAGAATCACCGGAGCCGTCGCCACACGCAGCGCCGTCGCCCGCGCGCACGGGCCCGTACCGCAGCGCCGGCAGTCTGCAGGATGTCTTCCAGCGGGCCGTGGCCCTGTCGAAGGAGGGCGCGGGCCGTGGTCACGAACTCCGGTCGGCTCACGTGGTGTGGGCGGCCGCCGAGGTCGAGCACGGCACGATGAGCCGGGCCCTGCGCCAGCTGGGGGTCGACCGGACTGAGCTGCAGCAGGCCGCCCGGCAGGCCGTCACTGGCGCCGCCGGTTAGGTTTCGAGCGCCGCCACCAGCGTCGCGTCCTGCGGGTCGATGGCCCGCACACTGTTGACCCTGCGGTCCACCAACCGGGTGCGTATGGTGGCCGCCACCGCGGTGGACGTGCGATCCAGCAGGTCGATCATGGTCGAGCGGTTCGCCGCCGACTCGGTGGGGTTCGCCCCGGTGATCGACTGCGGGTTCAACCAGGTCGCCCAGGTGTCGGGTTCGAGGAAGGCCGGCATCCGGTCATGGACCTCACCGGAGGCGTCCCTGGCCTCCCTGGTGACCACGGCGAAGACGCGCGACCAGTCACCGTCGGCATCCTTGGATGCCCAGCTGACCCCGGCCGCCGCGAGCAGACCGTCGCCGTGGATGAAGTGCGGCTGTTTCGCGCCCTTCTCTCCGGTCCACTCGTAATAGCCGAGCATGGGAACTATACAGCGGGCGTTGGAGAAGGCGCCTACCCAGAACCGCTGGTCAAGCTTCTCCAGCCGGGCGTTGATGATCGGGCCGCGGCGCGGCGCCCCCGCCGGTTGCGGCCAGTCCCAGGTGGCCAGGGTGACCTCCCGGGTGGGGGCGTCGGCGCCCTCCGGCTGCCACTCGCGCACGATGGGGGCCGAGTCGGTCGGCGCGATGCTGTAGCTGGGCCGCCAGTCCCCGGCACGGCCGCCGGCCGCGACGAAGTCCCGGATCAGATCGTCGACGTCCTCGTTCATTGCAAATCTGCCGCACATGAGGGCGAGATTACCCCGTGCGGGCGACCGAGTCACGCGGATGCTGCGAATCGGGGAGACCACGGCGGGCGCCGACGTCAGGTTCAGCTGCAGAGTCAGCCCTCGGCGCTCACCCGCGACGAGAACCGCACGAGGTAGCCGTCCGGGTCCTGCACCAGGAACTGCGCCACGCCGGCCTGGGTGTCGCCGGTGTCGTACCACCTGGTCTCGGCGGCCATGAAGAGCGGCCAGTCGGCCGCCGCGAGGCGCTCCAGCAGGGGAGCGATGTTCGGCATCATGATCTGGAAATTGATGCCGCGCCCCAGCGGACGCTCCAGGGCGGCGGGGATCCAGTTGCGTCCGATGCCGACCTGTTCGAGCATCAGGTGCGCGGTGCCGGCCCGCAGGTACGCGAATCCGTCGTCTGGCCGGTCGTAGAGCACCTCGAAGCCACACAGTTCGACCCAGAAGCTCAGGCTGACCGTAAGATCGCCAACCAGGAGTTCGGGCACGAGATCCGGGAAGAACACCGGTTCCGGTGTCGGGGGTAGTGCGGCATCGGCTGCTGTCATGCGTTCCAGTATGGCGCTGGGCCGCGCCGGAAGGTGCTGTGGGAGGCTGAGGTCATGACACGCACCGACCCGCACCCCGCCAGCGACGAACACCGTTCGCTCAACGAGTTCCTCGACTTCCAGCGAGAGACGCTGCTGATCAAAGCCGAGGGACTGGACCGCGCGGGCCTCAACCTCGCCGTGGCACCATCCACTCTCACGCTGGGCGGCTTGCTCAAACACCTCGCCTTCGTGGAGGACCGCTGGATCCAGTCCCGGTTCCTCGGCCGCTCCGACGACGAGCTCGAGCCCTGGGGTAGCGCGCCGTGGCACGACGACCGCGATTGGGAGTTCACGAGCGCCGCGGGCGATGACCCGGACGAGCTGCGCGGGCTGTACCGGTCGGCCTGCGAACGCAGCCGACGGGCCACGGCCGGCCGGGGCCTCGACGAGCTCGTCGCGTCCCCGGGCCGGGACGGTGAACTGTGGAGCCTGCGCTGGATCCTGCTTCACTTGATCGAGGAGACGGCCCGGCATTGCGGCCATGCCGACCTGATCCGCGAGGCCGTCGATGGGACCGTCGGCGAGTAACCGTTGCCGCATCGGACAAATGGTCCCGGTGCGCCGGACGCACTTGTCCGCACGGGCAACAGTTGGGCCGGGACCGGACGGCGGCGTGGGCGGGCCGGGCCGGGCTAGGCGGCCGTGACGCGGCGGCCTCGCACGAAAACGCCGGTGATGGCCGGCTGGCGAAGCGCCATCAGCAGGGCGAAGAGGGTCTGGTCGGTGGCCATCGCCTCGTCGTCGGCCCGGATGCCGTTGGCCAGCACCGCCGCGAGCGGCTCCCACTTGTCGGGCTCGATGAGCAGGAAGTCGGCATCCTTGCCCACGTCGAGGTTGCCGTAGCGCTCCTCCATGTCCAGGGCACGGGCACCGGCCAGGGTGGCGGTGAAGAGCAGCTCGGCGGGGCTGATCGACAGGCCGGCATCGCCGGGTTCGGACAGGTGCACCTTGAAACAGTCGTTCAGCACCCGGCTCATCAGCCACTCGTCGCCCGCGCCGATGTCGGAACCCAGCGCCACGTTCACGCCGAAGCCGGTGGTGCGGGTCCACGGCATGGTGCCGGAGCCGAGGAACTGCTGCGAGGTGGGGCAGTGTGCGATTGACGAACCGGTCTCGGCCAGGCGGGCCAGCTCGACGTCCTCGCAGTGCACGGCGTGTGCCAGGATGCTGCGTCGGCCGAGCAGGCTCGACCCGCCGACGGCCGAACCCGGCAGGAACCTGCCGTCGTAGGTGTCCAGGTAGTTCTCGACCTGGTAGATCGCCTTGACCACGTCGATCTCGCCGGTCTCCGGGCGGTTGTTCTCGTTGAGGTGGCTGTGGAAGTAGACGCCCCGATCGCGCACGCCGTCGTAGAGCTCGCCGAGCGCCGCGAGGGTCTGCGGCGTCACCGACAGGCTGAACCTGGGTACGACGGCCACCTGCAGCAGCGCCGTGCGGGAATCACCGGTGTCGCGGGCGTGCCAGCGGGAGATCTCGTCGCTGACCAGGTCGACCGCCTGGCGTTCCGAGGTGATCAGGGCGCTGGCCGAGTCGGGGCCGACGGTCTGGATGCCGCGCCCGCTGACCAGCCGCAGCCCCGCCCGCTCGGACTCGGCGAACAGTGCGTCCTGGGCGTGCGGAAAGGCCGACCCGAACACCAGGGCGCTCGTGGTGCCTGCCGCGGTGCGCCGGCGGGTGAAGTCGCGGGCGATCGCCGCCGCGAAGTCGTCGTCCTGCAGCCGGGTCTCGGCCGGGAAGACGCAGTTGTCGAGCCACTCGAGTAGCTGGCCGCCGCCATAGGCATCCGTGGAGTAGGTCTGCGGAAAGTGGATGTGGGTATCGACGAAGCCGGGCAGGATGAAGCCGCCGCGGGTATCGGTGACCGGCAGCGCTGCGAAGCTCGACGGCAGGTCGACGGCACGGCCGACCCAGGCGATGGTGCCGTCGACGGCGGTGACCAGTGCGCCCTGCGGCAACGACACCAGGTGCGCCGGCGCTTCGGCGAGGGTGGGGGAGCCGGCCACGTGGAAGACGTGGCCGAGGTAGACCTGCTCCAACGACGGCCCCACCGAACCTGCGGCCAGGCTCATCAGACCAACCCGGTGTAGGAATCCCAGGCGGGCCCGGCATCCGCGGCGTCATCGTGCATCACGGTGGCCTGGATCAGCCCGTACGGGCGGTCGGCGGCGTGATAGACCTCGTTGTTGTTCTCCACACCGAATGGTGACAGGTCATAGAGGAAATGGTGCTTGTTGGGCGCGGAGAGCCGGATCTCGGCGATGTTCGGGTAGGCCGCGAGCACGGCCTCGCCCATCTTGTAGAGGGTCTGCTGCAGGGCCAGGGAATGCACCACGGCGAACTGGGTCTTCAGCAGCGCGGAGATACCGGCGTAGCTGGCCTCCCAGTCCACCACGGTGTGGTCGGTGAAGCGCCAGCCGGCTGTGAGGGAGGTGGCCATCACCCTGTCGGTGGTGGGCTGCAGCAGCGTGTACGGGTCCTGCATGAAGCCGGAGAACTCCGAGCCGGTGGACTTGAGCAGGATCAGATCTTTCAGCCCGCCGACCACCCAGACCCGCTGATCGGTGCCGGTGCCCTCCACCGAGATCGACGCGGTGCGCACCTCCTGGCCGCGCCGCACCCAGGTGTGGTCGTGCTCGGTGCCGTCCACGACAACGCGTTCCCAGGCGAACTCCTCGATCTCCACCCTGGCGCCTGCCACCGACGTGATGTGATCGACGAAATGGGTGGCCAGATCGAGGCCGTAGCTCTCGATCGAGAGCAAGCCCTTCTCCTTGGCGAAGGAGTACGCGGTCTGCTTCTGGGTGTCGGTGGGCAGCACCTGCAGCTGATCACCGGCGAGGTGTGCGTCGGCGAAGTCGCCGTGCAGGGCAGTGGAGACGCTGATGTCGTGGATCTCGTGGCGGGGCGTGTCGCGGTAGATGCGCACGATGCGGTTCTCCGCCTTGCCGTAGCGGTTGGGTCCGAGAACTATCGACATGGGTGCTCCTTCTGGTTCGTACATGATGCGGTGTTCGGGAAAAAGTTCGGGTCAGCGGGCGGTCAGCATGCGGCCGGCTGGTGGCCGGGCGGATGCGTCGGATCCATCGAATGTGGTGTCGTCGAACGCGTAGATCACGTTTCCGGCCAGCCAGGTGGTGTGCACCCGGCCGATCAGGGTGGCGCCGTCGAAGGCGCTCACCCGGTTTTTGTGCCGCAGGGTATCGACGTCCACGGTGAAGACCTCCTCGGGCGCGAAAGCCACCAGATCGGCGGCCGCACCGACACGGATCCGCCCGGCCGGCAGGCCCACGAAGTCGGCCGTGGCGCGGCTCATCCAGTGCAGCACCTGCTCGAGCGTGAGCCCGCGGGCCCTGGCGGCCGTCCACACGGCGGGCAGGCTCAGCTGTAGGCCGGAAATACCGCCCCAGGCCAGGCCGAAGTCACCGCCGTGGCCGAGCTTGAGTTCCCGGGTGGCGGGGGAGTGATCGGAGGCTATGAGATCGATGACACCGTCGGCCAGGCCCTGCCAGAGCAGGTCACGGTTGTCCTCGCCGCGGATCGGCGGGCAGCACTTGAACGCCGTTGCGCCGTCGGCGATGCTCTCGGCGGCGAAGCTGAGGTAGTGCGGGCAGGTCTCCACCGTGATCGGCAGGCCCTCGGCGCGGGCCGCGGCCAGTCTGGGCAACACCAGTGCGGAGGACAGGTGCAGGATGTGGGCGCGCACGCCGGTGCGTCGCACGACGGCGATCACCCGGGCGATCGCGGCGTCCTCGGCCGCATCCGGTCGGCTGGCGACGAAGTCCCGGTAGCCGGTGCCGCCGGCGTTCTCGGCGCTTTCGAGCACGGACGGGTCTTCGGCGTGCACCACGAGCAGTCCGCCGAATCCGGCGATCTCGGTCGCAGCGGCCTCGAGTTGCTCCGAGGAGAGGTGCGGGAACTCGTCGACGCCGGAGGGGGAGAGGAAGGCCTTGAAGCCGAAGACCCCCGCGTCGTGCAGCGGCCGAAGCGAACCGAGGGTGCCCGGAATCGCCCCGCCCCAGAAGCCCACATCGACCGTGGCTTGGGGCGCGGCCGCGGCGCGCTTGAGCTCGAGAGCCGGCACCGTCGTGGTGGGCGGGATGCTGTTCAGCGGCATGTCGATGATCGTGGTCACACCGCCGGCCGCGGCCGCGCGGGTGGCACTCGCGAAGCCCTCCCAGTCGGTGCGGCCGGGTTCGTTGACGTGCACGTGGGTGTCCACGATGCCCGGCTGCAGCACCTGGCCGACCGGGAGGGTGACGTCCTGCCGGGCCGCCAAGGGCGCATCCACCGGCGCGATCGCACGGATGACGCCGCCCGCGATCGCGACGGCCGCCGGGATGAAACCCTGCTCGGCGAGCACACGAGCCGAGCGGATGACCAGGTCGTACATCGGTTCTCCTTCTCGGTTTCTGTGCCGGTCCGAAACGACTCCAGCGGCCCCGTTCGGTGGCTCACCGCTCACCCTAGTGAAGTCGTTCTGGCCTCGTTCCGGGGTTCCGAAACCTGTCGGACACACGACATTTCCGGTGATGAAACACCGACGGTGCCCAGCAGGTCAGGCAGCCGGGTACCCTGCGACGTACGCGTCGATTTCCGCCAGGTAGGCCTGCTTCTCGGCGTCGGGCAGCCAGGAGGCCTGGAAGGAGTTCTTGGCCAGCTGCACCAGCTCGTCGGTGTCGAGCCCGGCCTTCTCGGCCAGCGCCAGGTAGTTGTCGGCCACGTAGGCGCCGAAGTAGGCGGGATCGTCGGAGTTGACGGTGACCAGGACACCGAAGTGGAGCAGGTCCACCATTTCGACGGCCTTCATGTCTGCCGTGACGAAGCTGTTCGACACCGGACAGCAAGTGAGCCCCAGGCCGCGCTCCCGCACCAGGGTGACCAGTTCCGGGTTCTCGACGATATTGGTGCCGTGGTCGATGCGGTCCACCTGGATCTCCTCGAGTACCTGGCGGATGTTCTCGATGCTGCCGACCTGGTCGATGTCGCAGTGCATGGTGAGCTTGAGGCCGTTCGCCCTGGCCAGCGCGAAGACCTCGGCGAACTTCGCCGGCGGGTTGCCTCGCTCGTCGGAGTCGAGGCCGACACCGATGAACCTGTCCAGATAGGGGAGTGCGGACTGCAGGGTCTCCAGTGCGCTCTCGGCGGTGAAGTCGCGCAGGAAGCAGAGGATCAGCTCCGCGGAGACGCCGAGGCCGGCGGCATCCACGGCGGCCCTGTGGTAGCCGAGGATGACGGTTTCGATGGGGATGCCCCGCGAGGTGTGCGCCTGCGGGTCGAAGAACGCCTCCACCCGCCGCACCCCGTCGGCGGCGGCGCGGCGGAAATACGCGGTGGCGAGGTCGTAGAAGTCGGCCTCGGTGACGAGCACGTCCATCGCGGGGTAGTAGACGCCGAGGAAGCTGGCGAGCGAGTCGAACTCATAGGTGGCGCGCACCTGCTCCACCGTGCTCTGGCCGATGTCCACGCCGTTGCGTCGGGCCAGCTCGAGTTTGAGCTCGGGTTCGAGGGTGCCCTCGAGGTGCAGGTGCAGTTCGGCCTTGGGCAGGCCGGCGACGAACGCGATGCTCGGTACGATAGCGGAAGACATTGGGGTTCCTTTCTGGGTGAACTCCGTGACGCTATCACGCCAGGGTTCCGGGACCGCTCGGGGAGGAATCCAGTGTTCCAGCACGACTTTTCGGACGTAATGAGCCGGAAATGATTCGGTCTTCGCGGCGTCACACGCAGCAATTAGTGTTCGAGTGATCCGAACATCTGTTGCAGCGGATGCGCTGCGTTGAAACACCTTGATCACCCCAGCAACGCAGTCACACCAGCAGCACCCCAGCACCGCGATCACAGCCGCACCGCAGCACATTCCATTTCAGCATTCAGGCATTCCGCCCCAGCACGCCGTTGAGTTCCACGGCAATCCCCGAGCACCATCGAGAGGACCGCGTCATGACGCAAGCCCCAGTTTCCCCGTTCACCCGTCGCTCGGCCAAGCGCGTCGGCACCGGCGTCGCCGTGGCCGCCGCACTCACCCTGCTGCTGTCCTCCTGCGCCGGCGACGCCGGCTCCGCCGAGTCGGGCTCCGGCGACGCAGCCTCGTTCGGCGAGGCGAGCATCCAGCTGTCCTGGATCAAGAACGCCGAGTTCATGGGCGAGTTCGTGGCCGAGGATGCCGGTTACTTCGCCGAAGCGGGCTTCGACTCCGTCGACCTGATCCCCGGCCCGGCGTCGGCCGAGGCCGGCGTCATCTCCGGCAACGTCGATCTCGGCGTCGGCAACGCCATCTCCACGGGCACCGTCATCGCCGAGGAGGGCGCACCGCTGAAGATCATCGGGGCGACGTACCAGAAGAACCCGTTCACCATCCTCTCGCTCGCCGGCGTGGGCAACATCGCCACCCTCGACGACCTTGCGGGCAAGACCATCGGCGTCCAGGCCAGCAACCAGAGCCTGTGGGACGCCTTCCTCAAGGTCAATGAGATCGACCCGTCCACGATCACCGTCGTCCCGGTCGAGTACGACCCGACCCCGCTCTTCAACGGCGAGGTCGACGGATGGTTCGCGTACCTCACCAACGAGTCGATCGACGCCGAGCTGGCCGGTCTCGACCCGGTGAACCTGCCGCTGGCCGACAACGGCCTGCCGTTCGTCGCCGAGACGTTCACCGCCTCCGAGGATGCGATCGCCAACGACCGCGAGATGCTCAAGGCACTGCTGGTCGCCGAGATCAAGGGCTGGGCCGACGCGATCAACGATCCCGCTGCCGCCGCGAAGCTCACCGTCGACACCTACGGCAAGGACCTCGGGCTGACCATGGAGAAGGAGACCCGCCAGGCGGAGATCCAGGCCACCGACCTCGTCGTCAGCCCCGACACCGCGGCCAACGGGCTGTTCACCATCAGCGACGCGCTGCAGAAGGAGTCTGTCGCCACGCTCAAGGCCGCCGGTATCGACATCGACACCGCCACCCTGTTCGACATGAGCCTGCTGGCCGAGGTGTACGAGGAGAACCCCGACCTCATCGCCTACAGCAAGTAGCCACCCGCAGCACAACTCTCGTCGCGGCACCCGTCTCACCGAGGCGGGTGCCGTCGGCGATACTGAACTACCGGCATCCGACGACGCCCAGTAAGGAAAGTACGACGTGAGCACGATCGACACCGCTCCACCCATCGCTTCGGGAACCGGCCTGCACGGTACCGGCCTACACATTGAAGCGCTGCACAAGACCTTCTCGGTCGGTCGCAGGGAGGTTGTCGCGCTCGACAACGCGAACCTGCACACCGACAAGGGCAGCTTCCTTTCGCTGCTCGGCCCCTCCGGCTGCGGCAAATCCACGATCCTGCGGATCCTCGCCGGCCTGGAGAACCCGACCAGCGGCACCACCCGGGTGGACGGCAAGAGCCCCGCGGAACTCCGCAGCGGCCACGAACTCGGCATCGCCTTCCAAGACTCCGCCCTGCTGCCCTGGCGGAGTGTGCGCAGCAACATCAAGCTTCCGTTCGAGGTCGCCAGGATGCCCGTCGACGAGGACTACGTCACCGAACTCATCCAGCTCGTCGGCCTTGCCGGATTCGAGAAGGCCAAGCCGGCCCAGCTGTCCGGCGGGATGCGCCAGCGCGTCTCGATCGCCCGTTCCCTCGTGCTCAAGCCGTCGGTGCTGCTGCTCGACGAACCGTTCGGTGCCCTCGACGACATGACCCGGCAGCGCCTCAACATCGAGCTGCTGCGCATCTGGACCGAGAAGCCCGCGACGACCTTGATGGTCACCCACGGGATCTCCGAGGCGATCTTCCTCAGCGACCAAGTGGCCGTGATGAGTCCGCGGCCCGGCCGCGTCAAGGAAGTCATCGAGATCGACCTGCCCCGCCCGCGCCTGCCCGAGATGATGCGCAGCCCCGAATTCCACGCCCTGCACGACCGGGCGTCCGAACTGCTCTTCGGCGCCGACACCCCGGCCGCCGCCGGGGCGCACTGATGCCGGTCAGCCGCGGCCTGCCCGGTTGGGCCACCGGGCTTCTCGGCGTGATCGTCGTGGTGGCCCTGTGGTGGATCAGCGCGCTCACCATCTTCCAGAACGCCGGCTCGGTGCCCGGCGGTGCCATCCCCACCCCGGCCGAGGTATTCCGCCAGTTCGCCGGCGACGGCATCGGCTTCTACCTGCCGCACATCACCATGACCCTCAGCGAAGCGGCGATCGGGTTCCTCTGGGGCAACGGCCTGGCGCTGCTGCTGGCCGGACTGGTCCTGGTGCTGCCGCGCATCGAGAAGATCGCGCTGCAGATCGCCGTGATCACCTACTGCGTGCCGATCGTGGCGATCGGCCCGATCGCGTATACCGTGATCGGCCCGCCGCGCGGCGACCCGTCCGGCACCGCGATCTTCCTGGCCGCCATGTCGGTGTTCTTCACCACGGTGGTCGGCTCGTTGGTGGGGCTCAAGGCCGCCGACACGGCCAGTCTCGACCTCGTCACCGTGTACGGCGGCACCAAGTTCACCCAGCTGCGGAAGGTCAGGCTGATCGCCGGGCTGCCCAGCGTGCTGAACGCCCTGCAGATCGCGGCTCCGGCCGCGCTGCTCGGCGCCATCCTCGGGGAATACCTCGGCGGCGCCGAGCGGGGCCTCGGCCTGGCCATGCTCGCCGCCGGCAACGCCGCGAACGTGGAACGGGTCTGGAGCCTCGCCCTCGTCGCGGGACTGCTGGCCGGCATCGGCTACCTGCTCTTCGCGCTGATCTCCCGTTTCGCCACCCCCTGGACCACCGGACGGAGCAGCTCATGAGCGCGCAAACCCATGTTGCCGAGGCCATCGTCGTTCAGGCCGCTGTCCTCACCAAGAGCAGCGGGGCGCAGGCGCGCGGCATCGGCGCCTACATCGGCCGGGCCCTGGCGACGGGCCTGCTGACGCTCGTGATCGTCCTCGTCGCCTGGCAGGGCCTGATCCTGCTGCTGGGGATCTCGCCGTTCATCGCCAAGGGACCGCTGGATGTGTTCAACTGGCTCTTCACGGTGCCGGATGCCGCCGAGAACCGGGCGCTGATCCTCACCAACCTCGGTGTCACCCTCACCGACGCGTTCCTCGGTTTCGTCGCCGGGCTGCTGCTCGCCCTGGTGCTGGCCACCCTGTTCACCTTGTCGAAGGGCATCGAGCACGCGCTGATGCCCATCGCCCTGCTGCTGCGCAGCGTGCCGCTGGTGGCCTTCGTCCCGGTGCTGATCCTCATTACCGGCCGCGGACCGAGCATCGCCGTGGTGACCGGTGCCATCGTGGTGCTCTTCCCGGCCCTGGTGAACATCGCCTTCGGCCTGCGGTCGGCGTCCCCTCAGGTCAGCGACGTCATCGCCGTCTACGGCGGCACCCCGTTCACCGCGCTCCGCAAGGTGGCGCTGCCCAGCTCGCTGCCGTCGTTCTTCGCCGCCGTCAAGATCTCCATCCCCGGCGCCATCACCGGCGCCCTGCTGGCCGAGTGGCTCGCCACCGGCCAGGGCCTGGGCTACGGCATCGTCGTCGCGGTCTCGCAGGTGAAGAACTTCGAGGTGTGGTCGTCCGTCGTGGTCATCACCATCGTCTCGATGGTGCTCTACGGTGTGGCGCAGTTCGCCGAGAACCTGGTGCTGCGACGGATGGGCATGGACCAGAGCGCGAGCAACTGACCGTGCTCGAAATCGCCGGTGCACTCCTGGACGCCCTCGCGGACGGTCGCCGGGTGGCCGTGGCGACGGTGACCCGGGTGCTCGGCAGCGCGCCGCGCACCCTCGGCACGGCCATGGCCGTCACCGACTCCGGTGCGGTTCTCGGCAGCATCTCCGGTGGCTGCGTCGAGGGTGCGATCTACGACAGTGCCCAGGAGGTGCTCGAGACCGGCCGCGGGCACCTCACCGAATTCGGGGTGAGCGATGACGACGCGTTCGCCGTAGGGCTGTCCTGCGGCGGCACCGTCGACGTGTTCCTCGCCGAGATCGCCCCGGCCGGACGCAACGCCATGACCGCGGAGGTGCGCGCCCAGCTGGAGCGAGCCGCGGCCGGCCAGGCCGCCGGGCTCGCCCTGGTCGTCGCGGGAACGGGGGCCGGCCTGATCCTGGCACCGGACGGCGCAACCGACCGCGCAACCGACCGCGGGGAGTCCGCCGGCCTCGACGCCGACTCGGTACGCCGCATCCGGGCGCAGCTGGCCGCCGCTGTCAACGCCGGCGAGACCAGCCTGGGCTCGGTGGACTGCGACGGGGCGATCAGCCGGGTGCTCTACCTCGTGGCCCAGGCCCCGCCGCGCTGCCTGATCTTCGGCGCCGTGGACTTCGCCGGCGCTCTGTCGGCCGCCGCGACCCTGCTGGGCTATCGGGTCACCGTCTGCGATGCCCGCGCCGTGTTCGCCACCCCCGAACGTTTCCCGACCGCTGCGGAGGTGGTGGTCGAGTGGCCGAGCGACTACCTCGCCCGCACCCACACCGACGCCCGCACCGTGGTGTGCGTGCTCACCCACGACGAGAAGTTCGACCTGCCGCTGCTCAGCACGGCCCTGAGCCTGGACGTCGGCTACGTGGGCGCCATGGGGTCCCGGCGCACTCACGAAAGACGGATGCTGCGCCTACAAGAGGCGGGCGTGTCCGCCGCCGCCCTCGACAGGCTGCACTCGCCGATCGGCCTGGACCTCGGCGCGAGCAGCCCGGCGGAGACGGCGGTGTCGATCCTCGCCGAGGTTCTCGCCACCCGCTCCGGGGCATCCGGCGCCCCCCTGCGGGACCGGCAGGGCCCGATTCACCCCTCGGTCTGACGCGACCGATTCCCCTCCGGGCTGACCGGGATTTTCCTTCAGCCCTCACCCCATTCGGGGGACGAATCGGGCGCGCCCGCGCATTAGCGTGCTCACCGAATCCCTTGAATGGAGGAGTCACCATGACCAGCACACGGCAGGCACCGGGCAGCACGACCGGGGCGGAAACCAACAACTACACAACCGACAGCGGTACGTCGGGCTGGACCGGCTGGATAGTCTTCGCAGGCGTCATGATGTTGATGATGGGCGCGTTCCACGTCATCCAGGGCCTGGTCGCACTGTTCCAGGACACCTATTACCTCGTCGGCCAGGAAGGACTGGTGGTGCAGGTCGACTACACGACCTGGGGCTGGGTGCACACGATCCTGGGTGCTGTGGTGATCCTGGCCGGCGTCGCCCTGCTCGCGGGGCAGATGTGGGCACGAGTCGTCGCCGTCATCCTGGCGTTCGGAAGCGCCCTGGTGAACATCGCCTTCCTCGGCGCCTACCCGCTCTGGTCGCTCACCATGATCGCCATCGACGTTTTGGTGATCTACGCGGTGACCATGCACGGCAAGGAAATGAAGCCGATCAGCTCCTAGCCCTGGCGCTGTGAGCCACGTGCGACCGCCTGTCAGGCGCCCCTGTTCATCAGGCGCCACAGGCGGTCGCGCGACATCGGCAGTTCGTACGAGCGGATGCCGAGAGCATCGCGCACCGCGTTGGCCAGCGCCGGCGCCACCGGGTTGTACGGCGACTCGCTCATCGACTTGGCGCCGTACGGCCCCAGGTCGTCGGCGGTGTCCGCGAAGTACACCTCGGTCACCGGCAGGTCCGCCAGCTGCGGTATGTGATAGTTGCGCAGCACCCTGGTTTCAACGGTGCCGGCGCCGTCGAGGATGAGTTCCTCGTACAGCGCGGTACCGATGGCCTGCGCCACCCCGCCCTCGATCTGGCCGCGGCACTGTTCGGGATTCATCACGAAGCCGGCATCCGCGGTCTGGATGGACTGCAACATGCGCACCTCGCCGGTGGCGGTGTTCACGGCCACCCGGAACGCGTGCACGTTGAATGCCAGCGAACGGCGGGCGCCGTCCTCCCGGCCTGTTCCGGTGAGGCCGTCCGGGCCGGAAAGCGCGGCCAGCGGCACGAACACGTCGCCGGCCCGCAGTCCGTCGGCCGCCAGGACGAAGTCCCCGGCCGCAATGCCGGTGAGTCGGGCCGCTTTCTCGCGCAGCAGACCGGCCAGCTCGAGCGCCGCGCCGTGCACGGCCTTGCCGGCCACCACTACCCCGGCCGACCCGAAGGCGCCGGTGTCGTAGCCGGCGGCGTCGGTGTCGGACTGGCGGATCTCGATGCGATCCGGGCCGGTGTTCAGCACCGTCGCCGCGATCTGGGTGTGCACCGTCGTGGTGCCGTTGCCGAACTCGGCGGTGCCCACCCGCACCAGGTAGCGTCCATTCTGGTCCAGGGTGATGGTCGCCTGCGAGAAGTGGCCGCGCGGCGGGGTCGTCGCGATCATCGCCGACGCCATGCCCTCGCCCACCCGCCAGGTGGCGCCGGTCGGGGCGGTCACCCCATTGCCGCGAGTCAGGGCCGCCTGGGCCAGGTCGAGGCACTGGTCCAGGCCATAGCTGGCGAAGCCGATGTCGTCGCCCTCCTGATGGGTCACCACAAGAGGGTCGCCGGGGCGCACCGAGTTGATCCGGCGGATGTCGAACGGGTTCAGGCCCAGCTCGACGGCGAGTTCGTCGAGGGCGCACTCGATCCCGTAGATGACCTGGCCCAGCCCGTAACCGCGGAACGCGCCCGACGGCGGATTGTTCGTGTACACGGCCTGAGCATCCACCCGTTTGTTGGGCACGTTGTACAGCGCCACGGACTCGCTGGTGCCGTGGAACATGACGCCGGGGGCGTGGTTGCCGTATGAGCCGGTGTCGGAGAGCACGTCGACCGTCAGGGCGGTGAGCCGGCCGTCGCCCGTGGCAGCCAGGGTGACGCTTACCCGCATCGGGTGCCGAGTGGGCGAGGCGGCGAGTTCGTCGGTGCGGGTGAACTCGTACTGCACGGGCCGCCCGGTCTTCAGCACCGCGAGGGTCACGATGTCCTCGGTGAGGATCTCCTGCTTGCCGCCGAAGCCGCCGCCGACGCGGGCGGTGAACACCCGCACGGCCTCGAGATCGAGGTCGAAGATGCGGCTGATCTCCTTCTGCACCAGGAACGGTACCTGGGAGCTGGTACGCAGCACGAGCCGTTCGTCCTCCAGCCAGCCGATGGTGGCGTGGGTCTCCAGCTGGGTGTGGGCGACCCGCTGGGTCTGCCAGGTTCCGGTCACCACGGTGTGCGCAGTGGCCAGTGCCGCCGTCACATCGCCGTACTCGCCGTGCAGCTCGGCGACGAGGTTCCGGGACGGGTCGGCCAGGCGGCTGATCGTCGCATCCTTCTCGCCGTGCACCAACGGGGCGCCGGGGCGCAGCGCTTCGGCGGGGTCGAAGACCGCGGGCAGTAACTCGTAGTCTACCTCGAGCAACCGGCAGGCGTGCTCCGCGATGGCCACGGAATCGGCGACCACCGCGGCCACCCGCTGGCCGCGGTGCCGCATCACGGAGTCCAGAACCAGGCTGTCATCGGGGTCGTCGAGCCGGCTCTCGTGCCGGGCCGAGGAGTACAGGGCGGCGGGGGAGTCGGCGGCGCTGAGCACGGCGTGCACCCCGGGCAGGGCGCGGGCGGCGGTGTCGTCGAGGGAGATCACCCTGGCGTGGGCGTGCGGGCTCCGCAGCACGGCGAGGTGCAGCAGGCCCGGCACGGCCACGTCGAGGGTGTACGGCTCCTGTCCGCTGACCACCCTGGCGGCGGCGGGGGCGCGGAGCGAGCCGCCCACGCGGCCGTCGGTGGCGGAGGTGCGCGCGGTGGTTCGGGGCTTGGTGGGGCGCACCGGGCCGAGGCCGGAGATCGGGGCGGCGACCGGTGCGGAGCCGGCTGCGGAGTCGGGGGTTGCCGCATCCGCTGCACCGGCGGCGGTCTGTTGGTGGTCGTGGTCGTGCCCGCAGCCGCCGTCGGCCGGGGTGTGCCGGTCGCGGATGGCGTCGTCGATGGCCCGGTAGCCCGTGCACCGGCACAGGTTGCCCTTGAGCAGGCGGGGCAGGTCGTCGAGCTGGTGCTCCTGGATGGTCGACGCCGTCACGATCATGCCCGGCGTGCAGAAGCCGCACTGGAAACCGGCCGCGTCGATGAAGCGCTGCTGGATCGGGGCCAGGGTCTCCGGCCCGCCGATGCCGGTGGCGGTGGTGACCTCGCGACCCTCGGCGCGGTAGGCCGGGTAGATGCAGGAGTGCACCGGGGTGCCGTCCACGAGCACCGAGCAGGCGCCGCAGTCGCCGGTGTCGCAGCCCTTCTTGACCTCGAAGTGTTCCTGCTGGCGCAGGTAGGTGCGCAGGGCCTGGCCGGCCGCGGCCGGCGCGTCGATCGGGTTGCCGTTCACGGTCAGCTTCATGCGCGGCTCCCGTCGCCGGTGCCGGGTCTGGGCGGGTCTGCCGGCGCGGCCAGTTCTTGGCGGATTTCCTCGCCGAGCAGTCCGCTCATGGCGCGGCGCCAGTCCGCGGCGCCGTGCGCATCCGTGAACCAGGCGTCCAGACCTGCGATGTCGGCGGCCAAGGCGGCCGAATCGGGCAGAGAGGGGTAGCGCAGTTGCACCGGGCGCACGGTGCCGCCGGTCACGGTGAGCACAAAACGGCCGTCGGTGTCGAGGCGGCCGATGAGCACGGCGCCGGAGCGGCCGAGGGGGGACAGGGCGATCTTGCGGTACGCGGTGCGGGCAGTGAGCGTGGCGGCGGGCACGTGGATGGAGCGCAGCACGTCGCCGGGTTCGAGCACGTTGGTGGTGTTGCCGGTGACGAAGTCGAGGGCCGGCATCCGGCTGTCGGTGCCGTCGGCGTGCCAGATCAGGACCTCGGCGTCGAGGGCGGCGGTGAGGCAGATCATCGGGCCCGCGGGCAGCGAGGTGCACAGGTTGCCGCCGACGGTGGCGACGTTCCAGACCTTGAAGGAGCCGAACAGGGCCGTGCAGGCCAGGTGGAAGATGGGGTGGGCGACCCAGCCGGGCTCGGCGGGCATCCGCGACAGTTCGGCGAGGGTGCAGGTGGCGGCGATCTCGAGTCCGTCTGCGCCGGTGGTCAGCGCCGGCCAGCCCATGGTCTGCAGGTCGACGAGGCCGGTGAGGTGGATGCGCGGGTCGGCGAAGAGTTCGGAGCCGCCGGCCAGCGGCACCACGGTCTCGCCGAGGGCGGCCAGGTCGGCGCGGGTGCGGGCCTGCGTGATGGTCGCAACGGTGGTCAGGTCCATCCGTGCCTCCCAAGGTCGTGGATGCGCAGCATCCGGGTGTCGCCGGGCCTGTGGGCCCGCCGAGGGGCGCCCTCGCGGGCGCCGACATCCCTAGTCAAGCGCAGCATTGTGTCGGTCGTGTAAACCGGCCCGGCCGCCCTCAGCCGATGCCCAGTTTTGTGGCGTGATCTGGGTGCACCTGTTGCCCGTGCGGACTTCTGCGCCCGTGTACCGGGATTATTTGTCCGTTGGGGGAACCGTTGGCGGGGCGTCGGGGGACGGGTCAGCCGAGCGCGGCGACCCACTCGGTGCTGCCGTCGGTGAAGCCCTGTTCCTTCCAGATGGGCACGCGGGCCTTGATCTCGTCTACCAGGGCGGCGCAGGCCGCGAAGGCCTCGGCCCGGTGCGCGGACGCCACGGCGCAGGCCAGCGCCACGTCGCCGATGCCCAGATCGCCCACCCGGTGCGCGGCGGCGATCCGGCAGCCCGGGTGGGCCAGGGCCACCTCGTGCGCGACCTCCTCGAGCACGGTCTGGGCGCTCGGATGGGCGCTGTAGCGCAGCCAGGTCACGCCGCGGTCCTCGTCGTGGTTGCGCACAACACCCGCGAACGACACGACGGCGCCTGCTGTGGCGTCGGCCACGGCATCCGTACACTCGTCGACGGTGATGGGGGTGTCGTCGACGCGGGCGAACAGCACGTGCGGGGTGGGCTCAGTGGCCATGTCGGGGGTCCTTAGGGGGTGTGCCAGTACGGGGTACGGCCTTGGGCGATGGGGCCTTCGTTGATGAGGCCTTGGCTGGAGCGGCCTGGTGGTCGGCGGCGGCCGGCGTGCCGGCATGGTCGACTCCGCGCACCTGGTCGATGAGGTGGTCGAGCAGCTCGGCGAGCACGGCCAGCCCGTCGCGCACGCCCCCGGTGGAACCGGGCAGGTTGATCACGACGGTGCGGCCCCTGGCGATGCCCGCGTAACCGCGAGAGAGCACGGCGAGCGGTGTGGCGGCCGTGCCCCGCCGCCGCAGCTCCTCCATGATTCCGGGCAGCTGGCGATCCAGCAGCGGCAGGGTCTGCTCCGGGGTCTGGTCGGTGGGGCTCACGCCGGTGCCGCCTGTCGTGATGACCAGGTCGAGGCCGGCTTCGATGGCCGCGGCCAGAGCGTCGCCGACGGGTTCGCCGTCGGCGACGACGGCCCGGTCCAAGACCAGCCAGCCGCGCTCGCGCAGCCAGGCGTCGATGACGGGTCCGGTGCGGTCGGTGTACACGCCGGCGGCCGCGCGGGTCGACGCCACGATCACCTGCCCGGTGCGCCCGTCGCCGGGCCGTCCGCTCGGCCCGACGGTCGCGCTCACTCGGTGCTCCAGTCGCCGCTCTTGCCGCCGGACTTCGCCAGCACCCTGATGTCGGTGATCACCGCGTGTTTGTCCACGGCCTTGATCATGTCGTACAGGGTGAGCGCCGCCACGGACACCGAGGTCAGCGCCTCCATCTCGACACCGGTCACCCCGGTGGTCTTCACCGTCGCGCTGATGAGCACCCGATCGTCACCGGGAGCGAAGTCGATGGTGGCACCGCTGAGCGGGAGGGGGTGACAGAGCGGGATCAACGCCGAGGTCTGCTTGGCGCCCATGATGCCGGCCACCCTGGCCACGGCGAGGGCCTCGCCCTTGGGTAGTTCGCCGGCGATCAGCAGGGCGATCACGTCGGGCCGGGTGATCAGCGTGGCCGTGGCGGTGGCTCGTCGTTTGGTGACGGGCTTGTCGGTCACGTCCACCATGAGGGCGGCGCCGTCGGCGCGCACGTGGCTGAGCCGGCCGGGCGGGGCCGGGGTGTTGTCGGACGGTGTTTCAGTCATCGATACTCCAATAGTCCACGGGTTCGCCCGCGGCGACACTGCCGACCCCGACGGGCAGGTGCACGAGCACCGTCGCGGTGGCATAGGCGTGCAGGAGGTGCGAACTGGCACCGCCCACCAGTTCGAGGGCGCCGTCGGGGCGCAGGATGCCGCGCCGCAGCTGGTGCTTGCCGGCCGGCGACTCCACCGGCGCGGCGAGGGGGGCGCTCCGCAACTCCCGGTCGGGTCTCGCCAGTCCGGCCAGGCGCCGCAGCACCGGCCGCAGGAACACCTCGAACGAGATGAGGGCGCTCACCGGGTTGCCGGGGAAGGTCATCACGGGCACGGTGTTGATCGGCACGGTGGTGCTCGGCACGGTGGTGCTCGGCACAGCGTTGATCGGCACTGTGTTGATCGGCACAGTGTTGATCGGCACCGCGATCGCGCCGAGCCCCTGCGGGCCGCCGGGCTGCATCGCGACGTGCTGGAAGGTCACACCGAGGGGGCCCAGCGCGTCGCGCACCACCTCCCGGGCCCCGGCGCTGACGCCGCCGACGGTGACCACGAGGTCCACCTCCGGGGCCTCGGCGAGGAGGGCGAGGAGGTCGGCGGCATCGTCGGAACGGCACGGCCGGGCGGTCACCGTGCAGCCGGCATCCCGCAGGGCCTGGCCGAGGATGACGCTGTTGGAGTCGTAGATCTGGCCGGCGGCCAGGTTCTCGCCGGGCTCGCGGATCTCGTGGCCGGTCGCGATGAGCAAGACCCTGACACGCCGCAGCACGGAAACCGAGGTCAGCCCGGTCCCGGCGAGGACCCCGTACTGGGCCGGGCCGAGCCGGGTTCCCGCGTCGAGGAGCCTGTCACCGGGGTGCACGTCGCTGCCGGTCGGGCGCACGAACCCGCCGACCGGAACGGCGGCGCGGAACGAGACGCTCTGAACCTCGGGAGACATGCCGTCGGGGTCCTGCGGCTGGAAGCGGGGCGGATCGGCCTGCTCGATCGGCACCACGGCATCCGCGCCCGCCGGGATCGGCGCGCCCGTCATGATCGGGGCGGCGGTGCCCGGCGCCAGCTGCCCGGCGGGGTCACCCGCGGCGATCCGGTCGGCCACGGTCAGGGTGGTCGGTGTGAGCTCCGAGGCCGCCGCGAGGTCCCCGGCGCGCACGGCATAGCCGTCCATCTGTGAGTTGTCGAAGGGGGGCAGCGCCACGGGGGAGTCGACGGCGATCGCGAGGGACCTGTCCCGGTAGCTGTCGGGGTCACCGGTCAGTCGAGCACTCGAGAGGGGGAGCACCTCAGCGGCGCGGTTGTGGAAGAGCGGTGCGAGAAGCGCCGCCACGGCCTCCCGGTGCTGGTCGATCGTGCGCGCGCTCATGCCACCATCTTGCCGCAGTTCGCCGCCGCGAAGCCGTGTGTGCACCGGCTCCGGCGGCGGCCGGCGCAGCCCGGTTGCTTGAAGGCCGCTCGGCCCGGGCGTATCGTGCCTCGAATACACGGGCCGTAGGACGGGCTCTCATACGGAAGGGCAACTCATGGGACACCTCGTGGTGCAGCAGTTCGTGACCCTCGACGGCTTCGCGGCCAACCTCGACAACGAGTTCACGGCCTACGAACTTCTCGACGGCCGCACCGACGAATTCGACCGGAGCCAGCTGGCGTGGCTCGACGGCGTCGAGACAATGGTGCTCGGCGCCAACACGTACCGCATGTTCGTGGGCTACTGGCCCACACCGGAAGCGGCGGACGAGGTCCTCACCGGCCCACTCAACGCTTTGCGTCGCCACGTGTTCTCCCGCACGCTCAGCCACGCCCCGTGGGGCGACCTGCCCGCGGCGACCCTGGAGTCCGGCGACGCCGTCGAGGCCATCCGCCGGATCAAGGCCGAGACCAGCGGCATCGTCGTGCTGTGGGGCAGCCTGAGCCTCAGCCGGGCCTTCTTCGCCGCCGGCGAGGTGGATGAGGTGCGCCTCGTGGTGATGCCCGTCGTGATCGGCGCCGGCCGCGGGGTGTTCCCGGCCGACTCCGACCCGGCCGTTCTCGACCTGCGCGGTGCGCAGAGCTTCGATGACGGCCTGGTCGAGCTTCACTACGCCCTGCGCGCCGCTCCGGAGTGGTGACCCGTCGTAGGCTGGACGAACGGGCCGGTAGGTACGGCCCGCCCACCGACGAAGGGTTCATCACCATGCAGGTGCAGGTGCGCTATTACGCCGCGGCCAAGGCGGCGACGGGGGTAGCTGAGGAAACCCGCGACCTGCCGGCCGGGGCCACCATCGGCGCCTTCCTGACGGATCTCGGCAGTAGCTCGCCCGCCGTCTTCGCCCGCTGCTCCTTCATCGTGAACGGAACGGCCACCACCGACCGCGCCCGCGTGCTGAACGAGGGCGACAGGCTCGACGTCCTGCCGCCGTTCGCCGGCGGCTGACCTGTCCGGAGGGTCAGGGCGCTACGGCGTCACAACGGCGAAGGTCGGATCCGGGCTGTCCAGCAGCGCGAACAACCTCGGCAGCACGCCGGCGTCCCCGGTCATGTCCACCCCGCTGAAGGAGCCGCCGGCCACGGCCTGGGCCAGCCGGGCGTGGGTGATGCGCACGTTGAGGTCCGCCGGGCGGGGTCTGTCGATCGGATAGTGGATCAGCGCTCCGTGGCTGAGCTCCAGCCTGTAGAGCTCCCGCGTGTCCGTGATCACCCAGTTGATGGCGAAGCCCTCGTTCCACGACCGGGGCCCCACCAGCCGGATCGCCAGGGTGTCGAAGAGCTGGGTGACGGTGAGCACGTCGAGCAGACCGCCGGCCTCGAGGTCGTTGCGGCCCACGCCGTACCGCAGCTCGGTCGCCCCGGTGAGGAAGACGTTCCGCCAGGTGGCGTTCTCCGCGCCGAAGCCCAGCCGCTCCAGGCCCGTGGCCAGCAGTTCGCGGGCCGCGCCGTCACCGGGGTCGGCGAAGACGGCGTGACTGGCCAGCTCCACGGCGAACCGCAGATCACCGGCATCCAGGTAGCGCCTGGCGTGCTCGAGGGTGGCTGCGACGCCGCCCATCACATCGACGTACCGGGTGGCCGCGGCCGTCGGCGGATGCTGCCACAGGTGCGCCGGGTTGCCGTCGTACCAGCCGAGGTAGCGCTGGTAGATCGCCTTGACGTTGTGGCTCACCGACCCGTAGTAGCCGTGGGTGTGCCATTTCCCGGCCAGCGACGGCGGCATTTCGAAGTCCTCGGCGATCTCGCTACCGGTCTGGCCCTGGTTCATCAGTCGTACGGTCTGGTCGTGCAGGTAGGCGTAGAGGTCGCGCTGCTCGGTGAGGAAGGCGACGATGGCGTCGGTTCCCCAGGTCGGCCAGTGGTGCGACGCGAATTCCACGTCGGACCGGTGGCCGAACAGTTCGGTGGCCTCACTCAGGTAACGGGACCACATGCGGGGGTCGCGCACCTGCGCCCCGCGCAGGGTGAGCAGGTTGTGCATGGTGTGGGTGGCGTTCTCGGCCATGCACAGGGCGCGCTGCGCCGGGAAGTACAGGTTCATCTCCGACGGGCACTCGGTGCCGGGGGTGAGCTGGAAGACGATCCGCACGCCGTCGAGCTCCTCTTCCTGGCCCGTCGCCGTGATGTCGAGGGTGGGCACGACCAGGCCGATGCTGCCTGTCGACGCGCCGGCGCCCAGGCCGATACCGATTCGGCCGGCGGCGTTCCGGGCCAGTGGGTGCCCGTCGTAGTAGTAGCCGCGGCGGAACATCGCGGTTCCGGCGTAGACGTTCTCGGACACTGCGTTGTCGAGAAAGTGTTCGGGGGCGACGATGGGGATGCCGGTGTCGGGTTCGATCACACCGAGCACGCCGCCGAAGTGGTCGGCGTGAGCGTGGGTGTACACGACCGCCGACACCGGGCGGTCGCCGCGATGGCTGCGGTACAGCGCCAGTGCGGCCGCCGCGGTCTCCGCCGAGATGAGCGGGTCGATCACGATGACCCCATGGTCGCCCTCGACGAGAGTCATGTTGGACAGGTCGAAGCCGCGTACCTGATAGATGCCCTCGGTCACCAGGTAGAGGCCGTGCCTGGCGTTCAGGGCGCTCTGCCGCCAGAGACCGTCGTGCACATTCTCCGACCCCGCACCGGCCAGGAAGGCGAGGGACTCCATCTCCCAGACCACCCGGCCGTCGGCGGCGTGGATGATCAGGGGGTCGAGGGTGCCGAGGAAACCACGGTCGACGCCCTCGTCGCTGCCGCGCGACCCCGTCGCCGTGTTCCCGGTTGGATGTTTGTCATCGCCCATGATGACCACCTCTCTTGCCGTGCTCTCTCGGGACGTTCTACCGTGCCCGTTGCGCACACCATAACCGGGCGCCCACCCGGCAACCACCCCGCGATTTCCACGGGCCAGGCGCCAGTGCGGGCATCACCCTCGGTGCTGCCCACCTCGACCGGGACGCCAGCCGGCTCTCCTACTGCTGTCTCAACGTGCGGCGAGATCAGTACCGCGCTTTGTCCGGTTCGATCTGCCGCACCCAGTCGTCGACGCCGCCCGCGAGGTGGGTGACCGCCGACCAGCCGTTGTCGCGGAGCACCTCTCGGGCGTACTCGGACCGGGCGCCGTGGTGGCAGTAGAGGACGACGCGGTCGTCGGGTTCCATCACCGTGCGGGCCTCGTCGGTGAGCAGCTGCGCCATCGGCACCAGCGCCGATCCGTCGATGGCGACGATGTCGCGCTCCCACGGCTCCCGGATGTCCACGAGCACGAAGTCGGCGAGCCCCGCCTGCCGGTCGGCGAGCAGGCCGGCGAGCTCGGCCGAGGTGACCTCGTCGGGTACCGGTGCGCCGGGGCGCGCCTGCACCGGGATCGGGTGGGTGTGAACCTGGCTGTGGCTGGTGTCGCGGGGCGGGTCGGCGGCCGCTGCCGGCTCGAGGGGGCCGGTCACACCTGTCGCGGCGACCGCACCGTATGGCACCTCCCGCCAGGAGGCGTCGAGGCCGTCGTGCACGAGCAGCCGGCCGAACAAGGGTTCGCCGAAGCCCACGATGAGTTTGAGCGTTTCGGTGGCCATCATGGCGCCGACGCTGGCGCACACCGAGCCGAGCACTCCGGCCATGGCGCAGGTTTCGGCCTCGTCGGCGCCCGGGGTGCTCGGGAACAGGTCTTCCAGGCGGGTGCCGTCGGCCGGCCCGTCGACCCAGAACGTCGTGACCAGGCCGTCGAAGCGCAGCACGGAGCCCCAGATGTACGGCTTGTGCAGCAGCGCCGCGGCGTCGTGGGCGAGGTGGCGGGTGGCGAAGTTGTCGGTGCCGTCGATGACGATGTCGTAGTCGGCGATCAGGGCGAGCACGTTGGCAGCCGTCAGGCGGGTCTGATGCGCCACGACCTCGATCAGCGGGTTGTGCGCGCGCAGGGCGGCCGCGGCGGCCTCGGCCTTGGGGCGGGCCAGGTCGGCCATCGTGTAGATGGTCTGGCGGTGCAGGTTGGAGACCTCCACGCTGTCGGAATCCACGATGCCGAGAGTGCCGACGCCCGCGGCGGCCAGGGCGGTGAGCACCGGGGAGCCCAGCCCGCCGGCACCGATCATCAGCACCCTGGCGGCCGCGAGGCGGCGCTGACCGAGATCGCCGACCTGCTCGAGCGAGAGCTGTCGGGCGTAGCGTTGGCGTTGGGCCGGGGTGAGCGGCGGTCCCGGCGAAACCAGGGGAGCGTGCGGCATGGTGGCCCTTTCTGCTGGCTTCCAGCCTAGGCCTGAACCGCGCCAGGACGGCCGGCGCCGGCGTTTCGTATCCCGCCGTCATCCTCTGCCGGGGCCCGGCCTGTGGCGGTACCCTGAAGTATGACGTTCGTCGCACCACCCTCTGCCCCCGCGCGTGACCAGGCTCCGCATCACGAGAGCCTGCCTGACGAGAGCCTGGCCGACCAGACTCTGAGTTCCGATGAGGTGCTGCGGATTCGCAATGACTTCCCGGTGCTGCACCAGCTCGTCAACGGGCATCCGCTGGCCTACCTCGACTCCGGTGCCACCTCGCAGAACCCGATCAGCGTGATGGAGGCCGAGCAGGAGTACTACGAGCAGCGGAACGCCGCCGTGCACCGCGGCGCGCACACCCTGGCCTTCGCCGCCACCGAGGTGTTCGAGGCCGCCCGCGCCACGGTCGCCGCGTTCGTCGGCGCCCGGGAAGACGAGATCGTCTGGACCTCCAACGCCACCGAGGGTGTGAACCTCGTCTCGTACTCGTTCTCCAACGCGTCCCTCGGCCTCGGCGGCGCCGCCGCCGCCCGCTTCAAGCTGGGGTCCGCCGACGAGATCGTCGTCACCGAGATGGAGCACCACTCCAACCTCATCCCCTGGCAGCAGCTGGCGCTTCGCACCGGAGCCACCCTCCGTTTCATCCCGGTTCTGCCGGACGGCACCCTCGACATGGCCGCCGCCGCCGAGATCCTGAACCCGCGCACCCGGCTGCTGGCCGTCACCCACGCCTCCAACGTGGTGGGCACCATCAACCCCATCGACGAGCTCGTGGCCATGGCCCACGCCGTCGACGCCCTGGTCTTCCTGGACGCCTGCCAGTCGGCGCCGCACCTTGCCCTGGACCTCACCGCGCTCGACGTGGACTTCGCGGTGTTCTCCGGGCACAAGATGCTCGGCCCCACCGGCATCGGCGTGCTCTACGGCAAGGCCGAGCTGCTCGCCGCGATGCCGCCGTTCCTCACCGGTGGGTCCATGATCACCACCGTCGACATGCAGGGCGCCGAGTTCCTCACCCCGCCGCAGCGGTTCGAGGCCGGCACCCAGCGCATCTCCCAGGCCATCGCGCTGGCCTCCGCGGTCGACTACCTCAGCCACACCGGCATGGGCCGCATCCGCACCCGCGAAGCCGAACTCGGCCGCCGGCTCGTCGAGGGCGTCACCGCCATCCCCGGCGTGCGGCTGCTCGGCCCCGGACTCGGGGTCGAACGCATCGGCCTGGCCGCGGTGGATGTCGCCGGCGTGCACGCGCACGACGTCGGCCAGTTCCTCGACGAGGCCGGCATCGCCGTGCGGGTCGGGCACCACTGCGCCCAGCCGCTGCACAGGAAGCTCGGCGTCACCGCGTCCACCCGCGCGAGCACCTACCTGTACACGACCGACGACGAGGTCGACCAGTTCCTGGCCGTGCTCGCCGAGGTCGGCCCGTTCTTCGGAGTAGCCCGATGACCTCGTCCGCCATGCAGCAGCTGTACCAGCAGATCATCCTCGACCACGCGAAGTCCGCGCACGGCGCCGTCGCCGAGCTGTCGGAGCTCGACGAGGACGCGGCAGCGGTCGCCGCCGCCGCCGGTCTGCGCCAGGCCCAGTCGCACCAGGTGAACACCACCTGCGGCGATGAGATCACCGTGCGGGTGGCCCTGTCCGGCGCCGGGGCGGATGCCCGGATCGACGGCTTCGCCTGGCGGGGCGTCGGCTGCTCCATCTCGATGGCGTCGGCCTCAGTGCTCAACGACACCGTGCGCGGCGCCAGCGTCGCCGAGTCGCTGATCACGCTCGATCTGTTCCGGGAGATGCTGCGCTCCCGCGGCACCATCGAACCCGACGAAGAGGTGCTCGGCGACGCCGCGGCGTTCGCCGGCGTCTCCAAGTACCCGGCCAGGGTCAAGTGCGCCATGCTGCCCTGGGTGGCCTTCGAGGCCGCCCTGCTCCAGCTGGGCTAGCCGACTGACAATCCGGCCTGCCGCCACTAGCCGATCGAGCTGGCGATGCGGTCGCGCAGGGCGCTGGTGGGGGCCAGCCGGGCCAGGTACTCGGCGCCGTCGAGGGCGTTGGCGATGGCGGGGCGGATGTCGACGTCTGGCCACAGCTCGCGCAGACCCCGCTCGAACCGGGTGGCGATCTCGGGGGCGCGCAGCACCCCGCCGATGCCGCAGACCACGGGGGACGGGCCGGTGTCTTCGCCGACCCGGCGGAGCCCGGTGGCGGCCGAGAGCACCAGCTCTGCGGCGGCTCCGGCGCAGATCGCGGCGGCGACGGCATCCGTTGCGGCCAGTTCGGTGACCTGACGGGAGTAGGCGGCGATGCGGCTCACTCGCAGCGGATCGGCCTGCAGCTCGAGGTAGGCCATTTCGATGTGGGGGAACTCCCGGCGCATGACGGCGGACAGCGCCGTTGCGGGGCCGCGGCCGTCGTAGGCGCGCATCACGGCGTCCAGGGCCGCGCGGCCGAGCCAGTAGCCGCTGCCGGCGTCGCCGATCAGGTTGCCCCACCCGTCGATGCGGGCCACATCGTTCGCACCCACCGCGAGGGTGACCACGCCGGTGCCGGCGGCGACGACCACGCCGAGCTCGTCCCCGAGGGCGCCGAGGTAGCTCGTGACGGAGTCGTGGGCGAGGAAGACCTCGCGCACCCCGAGTGCCGCGCCGGCGGCGAGGAGTTCGCGCGGGTCGGTTTCGGCCTTCGAGAAGCCGGAGATGCCGGCGCTGACGGTGACGATCGGCTGCCGGGTCGATGACGCGACGGAGGCGACGACCTCGCCGAGCTGGGGGATCAGGGCGCTGTCGGTGCGGATCCCGCCGAATTCGAACGGAACCCACTCGCCGTTCCCGGTGTGCAGGCGCGCCCGGATACCGGTTTGGCCGGCGTCGATGGTGAGGGAGCTGGATTCGACACTCATGGGTGGTCCGTTCTTGCGGGTGGTACGGGTGCGGGTCGTACGGGTGCGGGTGGTGTTGAACTGAGCAGTGTGGAACTGGGCGGTGCGGAACTGGGCGGTGCGGCCAGCCAGGCCCGGTACTGGCGGCCCAGGAAGTCTGCGGCGGGTTTGCCGTAGACGCAGTAGTCGTCATTCTGCGCCGCATCGGCCGCCGCGTACAGGGTCGTCGGCCAGTCCCAGAGCATGAAGCCGCGCATCCATTCTCGCCGACAGGTGGCCGCGAACATGTCCTCGTAGTAGCGCAGCTGCTCGGCGCCGGAGGGAACCCCTGGCAGGGCCCAGTCGTTGGGCTTGCCGGGTGACCCGGTGCGGCTCGGGCAGCCGGCCTCCATGAAGAAGAACGGTTTGCCGGTGGCCGTCACGACCTGCTCGATGCGATCCAGCTGCTCGTCCCAGCTATCGATCGGGTAGTAGCCGCTGGAGGTGATCACGTCGACGGCGTCCCACCAGGAGACGTGGTCCTCCTGGAACTTGTCGCAGTTGTAAGTCACCAGGCCGCTGTATACCTCGCGCACCGCGGTGATCAGGGTGCGCCAGCGCGCATCCTGGCCGTCGGCGCGCACCATCTCGCAGCCTATGCAGAGCATCTCTGCGCCCTCCTCCTCGGCGAGCCGGGCGGCATGCAGGATGAACGCCGTGTACGACCGGAACCAGGCGGTCCAGCCGGGTTCGCCGGGCACCTCCCAGTCGAAGAAGCCGATGTAGGCGCGCCAAGTTCCGTCGGCGCAGTTGACCACGGGCTTGAGGCAGACCTTGAGCCCGTGCGCTTTGGCCTCGCGGATGGCCCAGCGCACCTCGTCGTCGGTTACCGTCGGCGCGTCGCCGAACGGGATCTCCTCCGATTGGGCGGTGTCCTGCAACGCCGCGTAGGCCAGGGCGGTCCAATTCACGCCGAGGTCGGCCATGAGCCGCATCGAGTCGGCGGCCGCCGGGGTCGCCCAGGTTCCCCGAACGCCCGTCCAGCCCCAGGTCATGCCGCAGACCGGTTCGGTGAGAACGGATGCCGCATCGGGGCCGGTCTTGTTCATCACCGCCGCACCAGCTGGTTGGTGCTGCGCGGCACACCCGGCGCCGTGAAAGCTGCCGGGTCGACCTCGAGCAGAGAGGTGACCGTGAAGACCACGCTTTCGCCGGGCAGCAGGGTGACCAGCATGTCGTCGACCAGGGCGTCCGGGTCGACCTTGTCGACCAACAAGACCAGGTCGCGGGTCAGCACCGGAACGGTGACCCGCACGCTGTAGCCGTCGGCGGTGCGCACGGCGCTCACCTTGGGGGTGCCCGGTGTCAGGGTGCTGTCTCGGGCTTCGGCGAAGAACCAGTGCCCACGCACCCCGGTCAGCTCGGCGCGGAGGAGCTCCGCTGCCGCATCCGTTGCCGCGGACACGGATGCGGGCAGCGGCACGGTCACGCTCGACCGCGCCGGCAGGGTGACCCGCTCGGCGTGCTCGGCCAGGACGGCTCCCGTGTCTGTGTACCGCCGCACCAGGAGCTCGCCGCTCCAGGTGTCGGCGGAGTCGTTGACCGCGATGACGGCCAGGCCGCTCTCGCGGGGCTGGATGGTGACCAGCCTGTCGGCGTAGGCGTGCTTGATCGCGTACAGCAGGGGCTTCGGCCGGCCGTAGCCGTCCACGGCGGCCCAGGAGGTGACCGGCCAGCAGTCGTTGAGCTGCCAGACGATACTGCCCATGCAGTGCGGGGACAGCGAGCGGAAGTGCTCGATCGCGGTGCTGATGGCGGTGGCCTGGTTCAGGGACATCGCCCAATGCCAGTCGCCGATCTCGTCGGGGAGCGGCAGGTGCGGCAGCAGTCCGTCGGTGAGCTTGACGTTGCCCTCCATGGCCTTCTGGTGCACGAGCATGCCCGGCGATTCCGGGGTCAGCGGCACATCGTGGATCGACTCCGTCAGGGTCGACCAGGTGGGCGGGCCCTGCCAGCCGAACTCGGCCACGAAGCGCGGCTGGTACTCACGGTATGCGGGGTAGTCGCGCTGGTTCCAGAGGTCCCAGATGTGCATGGTGCCGTGCTCGGGGTCGTTGGGGTGCAGGTCATGGGAGGCAGTGCCGGCAACCGGGGAGAACGGGCTGCCGGGCGTGTAGCCGATGTGCGGGGCCAGCTCGGCGACCAGGGCGGGAAACACGTCGTAGTAGAAGCCGCCGCCCCAGGTCTTGCCGTCCAGGCGCAGTTTCCAGTTCCATTCCTCGAAGCCCCAGAGGTTCTCGTTGTTGCCGTTCAGCACCACGAGCGACGGATGCGCGGCGAGCCTGGCGACGTTCTCCCTGGCCTCGGCCTCGATCTCGTGACCGAGCGGGGCCTCTTCGGCGTAGGCGGCGCAGGCGAGCAGGAAGTCCTGCCAGGTGAGGAGGCCGCGCTCGTCGCACAGGTCGTAGAAGTCGTCGCTCTCGAAGATGCCGCCGCCCCACACCCGGATCAGGTTGATGTTGGCGAACTCGGCCTGTGTGAGCCGGTCCAGGTAGCGTGCCTTGGTGACGCGGTGCGGGAAGGCGTCGTCGGGGATCCAGTTGGCGCCGCGCACGAACACCGGCTGGCCGTTGATGACCAGGGTGAACGGGGTGCCGTTCTCGTCGGGGGTGGTGTCGAATTCGACGGTGCGGAAGCCGATCCGGGTGCTCGACCGGTCCAGTTCCACCGCGGTGTCGGCCGCGCGCAGGGTGACCTCGAGCTCGTAGAGCGGGTGCTCACCGTAGCCGAGCGGCCACCACAGGTCCACATCGGGCACGCTCAGGCTCACGGTGGCGCCGGACGCTCCGGCCGGCAGTTCCACGGTGCGGCTGACGCCGGCGACGGATGCCGTGACGCTGACCGGGGTCTCCGTCGCGCGGTCCACCTCCACGTGCACGTCCACCAGCCCGGTGCTGGTCGGCCCTGTCGGGTCAGACACCGTGGCGATCGGGCGCACACTCGCCAGCCGGGCGGTCGACCAGCTGACCAGGGTCACCGGCTTCCACAGCCCGGAGGTGGACGTGTCGATGCCCCAGTCCCAGCCGAAGCTGCAGGCCATCTTGCGGATGGCGTTGTAGGGGTGGTGGTTCACGTGCGGACGGTAGCCGAGGTCCAGGCTCGCGGCATCCGCGGCCTTGATGGGGGAGCGGAACACCACCACGAGCTCGTTGAGGCCGGCTGTGAGGCGGGCGCTCACGTCGAAGCGGTAGCTGCGGTGCATATTGCGGGTAGTGCCCAGCGACACCCCGTTCAGTTCGATCTCGGCGATGGTGTCGAGCCCGGCGAAGACCAGCTCGGTCTTCTCGGCGCCGGCCGGGTTCCAGGCGAAGGTGGTGCTGTAGCGCCAGTCGGTCAGCCCGATCCAGGAGAGCAGCTGCTCGTTGCCGTCGAGGTACGGGTCGGGAATCAGCTCGGCGGCCAGCAGGTCGGTGTGCACGGAGCCGGGCACGGTGGCCGGCACGGTGAGGCGCCGGATGCTCGCCGGCACCGGTCCGTCCAGAGCGGTGACACTCCAGTCGGTGTCGAGCAACCGGGTGACGGGGGCAAGGGAGGACGAGGGGATGGTGTGTGCAGCCATTACGGGTTTCCAGACATTACTTGGTGGCTCCGGACGTGACGCCGTTGTAGATGAATCGTTGCAGGAACAGGAAGATGATCAGGGTCGGCACGATGACGATCATGATGCCGGCCGCGATGATCTCCCACTGTGCGCCGTACGGTCCCTGGAACCTGAAGAGCGAGGTGCTGATCACGGCCAGGTCCTGAGCTGGCATATAGAGGTAGGGGATGTAGAACTCGTTGTAGATGGCGATGCCCTTGATGATGACGACCGTGGCGATGGCGGGGCCGAGCAGCGGCAGGATGATGCGCCAGTACACCCCGAACCGGCTCGCGCCGTCGAGCATGGCGGCTTCGTCGAGCGACCGGGGAATCGACTGCATGAACTGGATGAAGATGTAGATCGAGAGGATGTCGGTACCCATGAACAGGATGATCGCGGCCCCGTGGGTGTTCACCAGGTGGAAGAAGTTCACCACCTGGTAGGTCGCCACCTGGGTGGTGACGGCCGGCACCAGGGTGGCCACGAGGAAGAGCCCGAAGACCACCTTCTTGAAGCGGAACTCGAACCTGTCGAGCACGTACGCGGCCATGGTGCCGATCAGGATGGTGCCGGTGACCGAGATCACCGCGATGATCGAGGTGTTCAGGAACCCGAGCATCATCCGACCGTCGACGAAGGCCGTGGCGAAGTTGGCGAAGTTGAACCAGTTCGACGGCGGCACCAGGGGACCGGTGGTGGCGTACTCGGTGTTGCTCTTCAGCGACGCGAACAGGATCACGATGATGGGCACGAGCGCGACGAGCGAACCGAGAACGAGGGACAGGTACTTCCCGGTGGTGCCGAGATGTCTGATCATGAGGCCAACGTCACTTTCTCGTCGGGGACGACCTTGCGCTGCAGCCAGGTGACGAGCAGCACGATGATGAGCAGGATGACCGCCATCGCCGAGGCGAGTCCGACCTTGCGGTACACGAAGGCCGTTTGGATGGTCTGGATGACGAAGGTCATGCTGCCGTTGGTGCCGCCGGTGATGATGTACGGCAGTTCGAACGCGGAGAGGCTGCCGGCGATAGCCAGGATGAAGGACAGGCTGATGATGCGCTGGATGCCCGGGGCGATGATGTAGCGGAACTGCTGCCACTTGTTCGCGCCGTCCAGGTCGGCCGCCTCGTAGAGTTCGCCGGGGATCGACTGGATCGCGCCGAGGAAGAGCACGAAGTTGAGGCCGATGTAGCGCCAGATGGCGACGCCGGCGAGGGAGTAGTTGACCACATCCGGGTTGCCGAGCCACTGGGTGGAGAGCTCGCCGAGGCCGACGAAGCCGAGCACGGCGTCGAGGGTGCCGCCCGGGCGGAAGAAGAACAGGAAGATGAACGCGATGGCGACGGCGTTGATCAGGTAGGGAAAGAACAGGATGCCCTTGAACAGGTTGCGGAACCGGGTCTTGAAGCTGAGGATCGTGGCGAAGTAAAGCGCCAGGGCCATCTGCAGGAACGACGCCCCGAAGTAGTACAGGCTGACCACGAAGACCTGCCAGTACTTGGGATCGGTGAAGATCTTGACGAAGTTGTTCAGCCCGACGACGTCTTTGGTCTTGTCCAGGCCGTCCCAGGAGGTGAAGCTGTACCAGATCATGTTGCCCACCGGGATATAGGTGAACGTGATCAGCAGGGCCAGCGGGATGGCCAGGAACAGCCACGGCATGACGATGGAGTCTTTGCGTTTGCCGGTTGCGCTGATGGTGGTGCGGATGAAGCGGTTCGAGAACCGGCTGAACAGGTCCGGCGCTTTCGCTGGGGCCAGTTGTTGAGACACCGAGCGTCCTTTCTTTTGCCTGGGGCAGTGTCGGTCTGGGCAGAGCGCGGCCGGCCGTTGAATGCCCGGCCGGCCGGCTGTTACTGCGGACTTCCCCTGGTGGTGCGGGTGGGGACGGGGGCTAGCCCTCGACGGATGCCTTGGCCTTGGCCCAGGCAGCGTTCAGGTCGGCGAAGAGCGACGCCTTGTCGCCGTCGGCGGCACCGCGGGCGGTGTCGACGATCCTCTGGCGGTAGAGCGGGCCGGTCAGGTCGATCTCGGACTCGCTGGTGATGTCGTTCTCCAGGGTGGCCTGGTCGGCCGGCACCGGCGTGAGCTCGAGGAATTCGACCCCGCTGGCCGTGAAGTCGGCGAGGGCGTCAGGGGCGGGGCCGTCGACGACGGGGGAGAGCCCGCCCTGGTCTGTGGCGTAGCCGGACTCCTGGGCGAACCAGTCGATCCAGGCGCGGGCCGTGGCCTTGTTCTTCGAGTTGATGCTGATGGCGTTCTGGTAGTCGCCACCGATCGTGGAGTACGACTGTCCGTCGACGGCACTGGGGAAGGCCATGTAGCCGATGTCCTCGGCCGATCCGCCGGCGGTCACCGCGGCATCCTGCATCTGGGTGATGGCCCAGGAGCCCAGGACCATGGAGCCGATCTCGCCGCTGCCGAGCCCGCCCTTGGACGATTCCCAGTCCGTTGTGGTGGGGTCTTCTTCACTCAGGCCCTGCGCGACGATGTCGTAGAGCAGCCCGTCGGCGATCTCGTGGTACTCGCCGGTCGCCCACGGGGCGTCGGACTCGACGAGGGTGATGGACGCGTCCTTGTCGCCGGTCGCGGCCCGGTTGCCGTCCCACTGGCTCAGCGGCCAGCCGTCGCCGTAGTTCGTGTAGTACGGCACCGCGTCGGTGTTGTCCTTGATGAGCTGGAGGTCGGCGAGGAATTCATCGGGGGTGGTCGGCATCTCGGTGACGCCGGCGTCGGCCCAGACATTCTTGTTGTAGACGATGCCCTGAGCATTTCCGGTGATGGCGACGCCGTAGGCGAGGTCGTCGTAGGCCTTCTCGGCGACGAAACGGTAGGTCTCGCTCATCTCCTCCAGGGAACCCAGCGGCTCGAAGAACTGTGCCAGCTGTACCTTGGTGACGGTGCTGGGAATGAGGAGCACGTCACCGTAGCTGCCCGAGGACAACCGCGTGGAGATGTCGGTTTCGTAGTCCTTGATGGCCTCGAACTTGACGGAGGTGCCGGGGTAGGCCTTTTCGAACTGGGCGGCGTAGTCCTTGAACACGGTGTCGACGATGTCGGTGCGCTGGGTGATCACGGTGATCTCCCCGGTGATCTCGCCCTCGTCTGCCGGGGCCGACCCGGAGCATCCTGCTAGTAGTGCGGTGGCCGCCAGAGCGGCTACCCCCATGATGAGCTTCTTTGCCATCGGTTTTCTCCTAATCGGTATCACCATTGACCCGTTGAGACACGACCGCGACTTCCCGCCCGTGGATCTCTGGTGTTGCTGTTGGGCCTCATGCTAGGCCCGGTTTTGGCGGGCCGTCAAACAAAAATGTCAGCGCTGTCCGAAGTTGTCCTATTCGCACTTGGGTGCCGTTGATCGTTGAAATAGCGGGGAACTCACGGGTTCATCGATCAAAAAACTCTTGCCGATGTCTGCAAAATGTCTTACGTTGACATGGCGATGATCTGGCCGGTTTTGGACTGCTCGCGGATCGAAGGAGATCTCATGACAACACAATCGCGCGCGACACTGGCCGACGTGGCGATGCTCGCGGGAGTGAGCTCCAAGACGGTGTCGCGGGTCTTCGCCGGTGCCGGCAACGTCTCGTCGGACACGCGGGAGCGGGTTCTCAAGGCCGCCAAGCGGTTGCGCTTCCGGCCCAACAACCTGGCCCGCAACCTGCGCCGCGGGGGAGTCACCAACACCGTCGCGTTCGTGATCGGCGACCTGAAGAACCCGTTCTACTTCCACGTCGCGGCCGGTATCGAACGCGAACTGGCACTCCGCGGTCTCACCATGGTGCTCGCCACGACGGATGACTCACCGGACAGCGAGGAACGCGTCGTGGACGCCCTGATCTCGCAACGGGTGCGGGCGCTGCTGCTGATCCCCATCGCCGACGACCAGTCCTACCTCGAGGGCGAACGCCAGCTGGGCACCCCGGTGGTGAGCGTCGACCGACCGGCCCGCAACCTCGTCGCCGACTCCGTGGTGCTGCAGAACCGCCAAGGTATGGCGGACGCGGTGCGCTCACTCACGGCCATCGGCCACCGTAGGATCGGTTTCATCTCCAACCCGTCCGCGATGTACACCCAGCGGGAACGCCTGGCCGGGTACCGCGAGGCGCTGCGCGAGGTGGGCGTCACCGAGACCGCGCAGTGGGAACGCCTCGACGATGACCCCGATATCTCGCCGGAGCTCGCCGTGCAGAGCCTGCTCGACCTGCCGGACCCGCCGACGGCGATCGTGGCCGGCAACAACCGCGGCAGCGCGGGCGCCGTGCGGGTGCTGCGCAATCTCGAGCCGCCGGTGGCGTTCATCGGCTTCGACGATTTCGAGTTGGCGGACGCCCTGGACATCTCCGTCGTGGCCTACGACCCGATGGAACTCGGCCGCACCGCCGCCCGGCTGGCGCTCGAGCACCTGGCGGACCCCGACTCGTTCACCAAGCAGGTCGAGATCCCCACCCGGCTGATCCACCGCGGCTCCGGCGAGATCCCGCCGCCGCGCTGAGCCGGCCGGCGGGCCAGTTGGCACCGGCGGGCGGCTACCCGGCCAGCTGGCGGGCCAGCCAGGCGGCCTGGCGCACGAAGTGGTGGCCCTGGCCGCCCTCGTGCTCGTTGAACGGGTACACCTCGATGTCGGCATCCGCTGCCCAGTGGTTGTGCGCGGCGAAAACCGTGGACGGCGGGCAGACGGGGTCGAGCAACCCCACCGAGAACAGCGCGGGAGCGGTGGCCCGCTTGGCGAAGTTGACCCCGTCGAAGTACGAGAGCGTCGCGAAGGTCTGCTCGACCTCGTCCCGGTGCACCGCGAGGTAGCGCACGACCTCCTGGTACGGGTCGTTGCCGGTCATTCCGACGGCGCGCTCGAAGTGGCAGAGGAAGGGCACCTCCGGCATAGCCGCAACCAGGCCGGTGGAGAGGGCCGCGGCCGCGATGGCGATGCCACCGCCCTGGCTGCCGCCGCACACCGACACCCGGTCCGGGTCGACCCTGTCGAGCGTGCGCACGGCGTCGATCGCGCGCACGGCATCGGTGAACACCCGCCGGTAGTAGTAGTCGTCGGGTGACTGGATGCCGCGGGTCATGAAGCCGGACCCGGCCGGTCCGCTGCCGTGCGGGTCGGCGGTGTCGCCACCGGAGCCCCAGCCGCTGCCCTGCCCGCGGGTGTCCATGAACAGGTAGGCGTAGCCGCTGGCCACCCAGCCGAGGTGCTCGTGCGGGAAGCCCCGGCCGCCGCCGTAACCGTTGTACTCGACCACCGCGGGCAACCGGGCCGGCAGCAACCCGGCCCTGTCGACGGGGAGCATGAACCACGCCTTGACGGGGTCACCGGCGAAGCCGTTGAAGGTGACGTCGTAGACCTCCACCTCGCTCAGCGGCGAGTCGACCCTGGTGAGCCGGGGCTCGGCCGGATGCAGCCGGGACTCGGCCAGGGTGCGCTGCCAGAACGCGTCGAAGTCGGCCGGTTCGGAGACCGCGGGGCGGTACTGCGTGAGCTCGGGCAGGGGCATGTCTAAGCGGGGCACTGGTTGCCTTTCTGGAGGGGCGAATGCGGGTGGCTGGGTTCTGTCAGGAGTTCTGGTGCAGGACGATGGCCGAGTACCGGCCGCCGAGCGCCATCAGTTCGTCGTGGCTGCCGAGTTCGACGATGCGGCCGGCCTCGATGTAGACGATCCGGTCGGCCTCACGGATGGTGGACAGCCGGTGCGCCGCGATGATCGTCGTGCGATCGCGGAAAAGTGTGCTGAGGGCATCCTTGACCTTCTCCTCGGACACGGAGTCGAGGGCGCTGGTGGGTTCGTCGAGCACGAGGATGCGCGGGTCACGTACCAGGGCCCTGGCGATAGCGAGGCGCTGGCGCTGGCCGCCGGAGAGCCGGGCGCCCCGGTCGCCGACCACGGAGTCCAGGCCGGCGCCCTGGCCGGCGAGGATGTCCAGCGCGTTGGCGCCGGCCAGGGCGGCCAGCACGGCTTCGTCGCTGACGCCGGTCAGTCCGTAGGCGACGTTGTCGCGGATGGTGCCCTCGAACAGCACCGATTCCTGCGGCACGACGGAGACGAAGAACCGGGCGCTGCGCAGGTCGAGGGTGGCGGCGTCGACGCCGTCCAGCAGCAGCCGCCCGGTGCTGGGCCGCACGAAGCCGAGGACCAGGTTGAGCAGGGTCGACTTGCCCGACCCGGACGGGCCGACCAGCGCGATGGTCTCGCCGGCCCGGATCGACAGGGAGATGTCCCGCAGGGCGGGCCGGTCATCCTCGTAGCTGAAGCCCACGCCCTCAAGGTCGATCCGGCCGGCAACCGCGGTCACGAGCTGCTTGCCCTCGTTCACCTCCACGTCGGGCTCCTCCATCACCTCGGCGATCGACCGAATGGAGTCGATGCCGCGGGTGAAGATCGGCGTCACATTGAGCAGGGCCACGATGCCGCCGGTGAGCACCGTGAAGTAGGTGCTGAGCAGCACAACCTCGCCCGGGCTGATGGCGATGACCCGGGTGATCGATGCCGCGGATGCGCCGATCAGGCAGATCACGCCGAGCGCCTGGTACGACAACCAGGAGAGCGCCCCGAACCGGCCGTTGAGGGTGTCCAGTGCCTGCCCGGCCGCGCGCACGTTCTCGGCCTGGCCGGCGACACGACGGGTGGCGACGCGTTCGAGGCCGTGCCCGCGGGTGATGGGGATCAGCGCCGCCATCTCGCCCACACCGGCCGAGAATCGTTCCACCTCGTGCCGGAAGTTCTCGTTGCGGTCGGCGGCCCGCGATCGGATGTAGCCGATGAGCAGCACGGCCAGGGGCACGGTGACGGCGAAGACTCCGACGAAGGCGGGCACGGTGAGGGCGGTCAGCACCACCGCGCCGGTAAGGGTGAACAGGGCGGAGAGGAAGGTGGGCAGGGCCTGCTGCATCATCATCTCGATGCTCTCGACATCCCGCACCACCTTGGTGTGCACGATCGAGGCGCTCTGCCGGTTGTGGAAGCCGATCGACAGCCGTTGGAGGCGCTCGGCCAGGGCGTTGCGCACATCCACGGCCATCGACCGGATCGCCCGGCTGGACAGCCGCACGAAGATCATGTGGAACGGGTAATTCAGGCTCAGCAGTGCCAGGGCGCAGGCCGCCCAGAACCACAGCTGCGGCAGGGGACCGCGGTCCACGACGATGTCGATGACCGCCGCGGTGATCGGCGGCAGCAGCCAGGCCGGGCTGTCCTTGATGAGAAATGCCACGGTGGCCAGGGAGAGTCGGCCGCGGTGGGGGATCAACAGGCGCAGCAGCGAGCGGACCGGGGAGGAGGCGACGAAGGACCGTTCGATCGATCGCAGTGCGGAATTGTCACCCATGGAAGACCTTTTGGAGCTCATCCGCGGCGCTTGATGGCGCGGCGGCAACCTCGACACTGGTCGAGGGGCTGGAGGTGCGTCCTCAGCCGGGAGCTGTCGGAGCCCACGGCTGTCGCGGGGTGAGGTCGCCGGCACCAACGTTGGTGCCAGGACCGACTATACCGGCGTTGAGAGCGCGGCCACACGACCGGATTGCGGCACGCCGGGTCAGATGACGCCCAGGGCGGTGAGGGCGTCGCGGATGGACGGGGCCACGTGTACCGCGTACGCGGGGGTCAGGTGCACGGTGTCGTACTTGGTCGGGAGGGTTCCGGCGAAAGCGGGGCAGATGCCCGCCGAGCAGCTGAAAGGCAGCGAACTGACAAAGTGGTCACCGGTCGCAGACGGGGCCGACAGTGCTGCGGCGAACTGCTGCCAGACCGATCCGACCCCGACGTTGCAGTCCTGGGGACTGGATACCGCCGAGTAGCACCGGCCGAGCTCTGCCCCGAGCGGTGGGGGCGCGAGGTGGACGATCTTCCCGGCGGCGTTGTAGCCGGCCGTTTCTGCGAGGGTCGATGCGACCAGGCTCTCGACCGACAGCGGTGACCGGTTGGCGTCTTGCCCCTCGGCGAAGGCGTTGGCCACCACCACCAGCTGCGGGGCGTCCGCGACGATCCGTTCGCTGATGTCGAGTTTGCGTTGCGGGCAGGCGTCCATCACCCCGGCACCCTCGTTGGCGACCAGCACCTCGGTGAACCGGCAGCCGTAGAGCCCGATGGTGGTGATCTTCCACTGTCCGTCGCTGGCTTCGGCGATGGCCTTGAACGCGGGGGCGTAGGAGAGTGCTTCGGAGTCGCCGACGAGGTACATGTGGTTGGGGGCGCTGTCGGCACCCCAGGTGCAGCGGCCGAAGTCGGGGGTGTCGCCGATGTCGAAGCAGTCGCGTGCGGGGTTGTCGTTCGAGGTCCGTGCCATGGCGTCGTCGAGGGAGGGGGACAGGTTGCCCGGCCAGGCGGTCGCGGCCACGGCGGCGGCCAGCTCGGCCTGCAACGCCACGTCGGGGTTCACGGCGGAGTCGGCGCCTGCGACCGAGGGCGCCTCGGTCGTCGCCCGCCCGCCGGCGGGCTGGAATGACACAGCGACGACGATCACGATGACGAGGACGCCCATCGACGACAGGATGAACTGGCTGCCGAAGGCCTCTCGCCAGCTGTGCCAGGCGTCGCGGCGCTCACCGGCCGGGCGGCGGCTGCGAAGCCAGGGGGAGTGGTGGAACGGCTGTTCAACAAGGTAGTACGACGTAACCGAGACGGCGAGGATCGTGCCGAGGATGATCAGGGTCGTCTGCATACTCTGGGCGGGAAGCAGCATGCTGAGAAAGACGAAGATCGGGAAGTGCCAGAGGTACAGCGAGTAGGAGATGTTGCCGAGGTACACGCTGACCGGGTTGGTGAGCGGGAGCAGGGTGCGCTGCGGGCCGCCGATACCGGCTGCGAGCACGAGCGCCGTCGCCAGCACGGGGAGGGCGGCACCCGGGCCGGGGAAGGCGATGTCCCCCGTGACCACGATGAACGATGCCACGATGCCGGCCAGGCCGGCCCAGCCGAGTACGACTCGCCAGGCGACGGGCATCCGTGCGGCGAGCGGTGCGGCGACGGCCAGGATCGCGCCGATGCCGAGCTCCCAAGCCCTGGAGAACGTCGAGAAGTACGCGACTGTCGGATTCGTTGCGCTGTCCCAGACGGCGTAGGCGAAGGATGCCGCGACGACGACGGCCGCGAGGATGCCGACGGCGCGCCGGCCGCGACCTGGCGTGCGGGATCCCCGGGCAAATACGAGCAGCATCAAAACCATCAGCCACGGCCAGACGAGGTAGAACTGTTCCTCCACCGAGAGCGACCAGTAGTGCTGCACCGCCGAGGCCGGTGCGAGGGCACTGAAGTAGTCGGTGCCGAGGGCGGTGAACCGCCAGTTGGCGACGAAGAGGAACGACGCGCCGGCGTCCCACAGGGTGGACATGGCCCGGGTCTGGTTGAACAGGACGGAGCCGATCGCGCCGGTGGCGACGAGCACCACGGCCGCGGACGGGAGGAGGCGGCGGAGCCGACTGCCGTAGAAGGACCGGAGCGAGATACGCCCGGTGCGCTCGTGTTCGCGCAGCAGGATGCCCGTGATGAGAAAACCCGAGATGACGAAGAAGATGTCGACGCCGACAAAACCGCCGGCGGGCCAGTGGAGCACGTGGTCGAAGATGACGGCGATGACCGCGAGGGCGCGGAGCCCCTGGATGTCCCGCCGGCGGGTGGACGGCGGCGCGGCCGGGTGCCTGGCCGGCGGCCGGGCCGGTGGCCTCGGGCGGGGTTGCGGGGCCTCGGCCGGCGCTGTCGTACGGATCGTGACGGTGCGGGTGGCATTGGGGCGGGAGGCGCCCGGGCGGGACGGCGTCTGTCGGGACGGCGTTCGTTGGGACGGCGGGGTCGCTGATGCGTCGGGCGGTGTTGCCCCGATCCCAGTGTGCACGCGTCCCCCAGCTATTGAAACGTTGCCGAGCCTATCCCGACGGCGCTCGTTCTAGACGGCAGGGTCCTGCAGGTCCTGCGGCGCGGCGCGTGGGGTGAGTTCGGCGCGGAGCGGCCAATCCTGGCCGTCCAGGATGATCTGGGCGCACCGGCCGGTGTCGGCGTTCACCACGATGGGAGCCATCAGGTTCACGGTCGTGCCGGTCTCGCCCGGGTTGGTCACCACCAGGACCATCGCCTGCTCTGGTGCGGCGAGGTCGAGGGCCCTGGCGTGCTCGTCGGAGATCACGGGCGCGTAGTCCGGCAGGTACACCGACGCGTCGAGCACGAACAGCCGGGTGTGCTCGTCGATGGCTGACTGCAGGGCGAACAGTCCGGCGGCGCCGGTGATCTCGCGCAGCTGGAAGTCGGTCAGCGGGGCCAGTCCGGGCGGCGGGGAGAGGAAGCTCAGGGTGGCGGTCATGAAAGGAAGTCCATCAGGGTCGGTTGAATCACGCGGGCGGTGACGGCGAGGGCGGACTGGTAGGCGACCTCCTGCAGCTTGAGGTCGAGGATCACCGTCGCCAGGTCGGCATCCTCGAGCTGTACCCGCTGTGCCTCGAGGGTGCCCTTCTGGGTGGCCAGTGCGGCGGTGGCGCTTTCGATGCGGGTCTGCCGGGCGCCGACGTCGGAGTTGGCGGCGATAACCCTGTTCAGGGCGGTGTCGATGGCGCCCAGATGGCTCGACACCGTCGCCGGCGAGTTGCGCAAGGCATCCGAGACCGTCGCGAGCAGGGCGAAGATCGAGTCGGGGCCACTGCCGAAGACGGCGGCGCCGTCGGCATCCACCCGCACCGTGCTATCGGCGCCTACGCGCCGGTCGACCCCGGGGGTGGATCCGCCGCTGTGCACGCCAGCGTCGGTGAACGCCACGCCGGTGTCGGAATTGCCGGCGAAGACGGTGCGGCCGAGGTGCGTCGCGTTGGCCTGGCTGAGCAGGTCCTGTTTGAGGCCGTCGATCTGCAGGGCGATGGCTTCCCTGGCAGCCGGCGACATGGTGCCGGCGTTCGCGCCCTGAACGGTGAGGTCGCGCACCCGGTTCAGGATGGTGGTGCTCGCGCCGAGCGCGGTGTCCAGCGCGGTCAGCCAGCCGTTGCCGTTGTCGGCGTTGCGGGTGTACTGGGCGGTGGCACGCTGCTCGGCACGCACCGCGAGGGCGTTGGCGGCGCGGGCGGGGTCGTCGGAGGCCCGGCTGATGGTCTTCAGCGAAGAGGACTGCTCCTGCAGCTGGGCCAGGCGCTGGGCGCTGGCCTGCAGATTGGCCTGGGCAGCGCGCATCTGGGTCTGGCTGGTCACGCGGGGGATCATCGGCTACCTTCCCACCAGTCCGGTGCGGTTGATCAGGGTGTCGAGCATCTCGTCCACGGCCGTCATCACCCGGGCGGCGCCCTGGTAGGCGTGTTGGAAGGTCAGCAGGTTGACGTTCTCCTCGTCGATGTCGACCGAGGAGTTGGACAGCTGCAGGGTGACCGCGGCTGTGGCCGACAGGTTCGCCGACGATGCCTGGGCGAGTTCGATGCCGGTGGCGACGCCGAGCCTGGTGACGAATTCGGACCAGACCGAGTTGGGGGAGGAGACCGGGAGCCCATCCTTGTCCACCGCGTGCGTGGTACCGAGCTGGGCGATCTTGTCGGCGTTGGCGCCGTTGGCTGCCCCGGCACCGACGGCGCCAGCGGCGATCTCGTCGGCATTCGTGGGTACCACTCTCAGCGATGCGGCGGCATTGCCGTTGACGTACTCGAAGAACTTCCCGCCGGGCTCTCCGGTGCTGGTGACCCCGTCCAGGTGGATACCGTTGACGGTGTCGGCCAGATGCACTGCGAATCCGTTGTACGAAGCCGCGGCCTGGGCAAGCGCGCCGCCGGTACCGGCCGAATCCGCGGGTCCCAGCAGAGAGAGTGCGCCAGCAAGTTCGCCGCCATCGATCCCGACGGTTTCGGGGCGGTGGGTCCAGACCACGCGCACCGCGTTGGTGGCATCGGATGCAGTGGGCATGGTCGTGGGACCGACGACCGCCAGGGTCTGCACGTCGGTACCGGATACCAGGGGGTTTCCGCCGATCAGGACGTCTACGGTGCCGTTGGCCTGGGGGCGCACGCTGGCCCCGGTGATGGCGGAGATCGTGGCGGTGAGCGCGTCACGCTTGTCGATGAGTTCGTTGGCCGACCCGCCGGAGGCGAGGGTCTGGCGGATGATGCCGTTGAGCTCGCCCACCTGCGCCGCGGCCCCGTTGACCTCGGTGACCAGCGCATCGGCGCTGCCGCGTACAACGGCCCATTCGTCGGTCACGGCGCGGTATCCGGCGGTGATCTGGCTGGTGAGCTGGCCGGCCTCGCCGAGCAGCAGCCCGGCGGATGCGGCGGGGTCGGCCCCGTTGGCCAGATCCTGCCAGGCCGCCCAGAATTCCTGCAGCTGGTGGGAAAGCCCGTTGACGCCGGGTTCCTTGAGCGAGTTCTCGACCGAGCCGAGGGCATTGGCGCGCACGGCGGTGTAGCCGGCGGTCGCGGCGGTCGCCCGAACCTTGGCATCCAGGGTGGCACTGCCCAGGCGCGCGATGCCGTCGACGGATACTCCTGTGCCGGGGGTCGCGCCCCAGGCGACGAGGCCGGCCCGCGCTGCGGCGTTGGTGGCGGAGGTCGTCACCCGCTGGCGGGTGTAGCCCTCGGTGTTGACGTTGGCGATGTTCTGCCCCACCACGTCGAGCCCGGCGCGTGCCGCGACGAGTCCGGAGTATGCGGTGTTCAACCCGCCGAATGTGCTCATGGGGTCCTCAGTGGTGGAGTCATCGCGGAAGTCTCACAGGCTCTGGTCGAAGAGTCGGGCACCGGCGCTCTGAGCCCCGGAGGCACCGCGGGAATCGTAGGTGGTGGCCTGCGCGTCGACGCCGGCCAGGGATTCCTGGGTGTAACGCGCGGCCGAACGCAGGAACTGCTCGTTCACGTCCCGCAGGCTGCGGATCTGCGCGATCAGCTCGGTCATGGCCGTCAAATGCGCGGTGAGGATGTCGCCCCACGGGCCGGCGGGCGCCTGCTGGACCAGTTCGCTCAGCGTGGCGTCCGGTGAGGTGCCCCACTCCTGGGCGACCGCGGCCACCTCGACCGATCGGCCCAGGCCGGCCTCGCGCACCAGCTCGAGTACCTGCTCCACCTCGCGGGTGGCGTGCTGAATCCAGCGCGTGCGGCCGGCGCTGAGCAACAGCTGTTCCTCGTCGAGCTTGAAAACGAGCAGTTCGAGCAGTTCACGTTCGCGCCACAGCAGGGCGGACAGTTCATTGGCGCCCATGTCGTCACTGCCCTCCCGCTGTTGAAAACCCGATGGTCCATCGTACGAGCCCATGCTCGTTCGGGGGTACTATCGGCCGGTTCTCCCGGTTGGTTAGCGGCATTCTGGTCACACCGCGCACGCGGGACCCGATTTCCGGTGGCCGAGTCCTCTAAAGAGAGGACACCGTAAGCCCCGTTCTGGGGGCACGCCTACGCCAGAATCAACAAGCGCGGTTGTTACCGTAATAGCTAGGCGAAAACACACCGAAACGGGACCCGAACCCCTGTTCCGGCGGGCTGTTTGCGCTCTTGATACGACGTCACCCCCCACGCGTGCTTACCCGGCAGTGAAGCGCAGAACCAGTCTTGCGCTCACCGTCAGCGAGAACAACGCCGGCACCAACCAGGAGGGCAACCGTTGAACCGTTCGGAACGTAACCGGCTTGTCGTCGACAACCTGCCCCTCGTCGGCTATCTCGTCTCCGAAGTCTGGGCCAAGGCTCGCCACCTCTCCCGCGACGACCTGGCCTCGGCCGGCTCTCTGGCCCTGATCACCTCCGCGGACGCGTTCGACCCGGACCTGGGCGTGCCGTTCGGCGCCTTCGCCCGCCGCCGCATCATCGGCGCCTTCGCCGACGAGATGCGCTCCAACGACTGGGCCACCCGGATGGCCCGCCGCCGCATCAAGGACACCCGCCAGGTGCAGGAGACCCTCGCCTCCGCGCTCGGCCGCAGCGCCACCGTCGACGAGATCGCCTCCGCGCTCGGCGTGGACCGCGAGACCGCTCTGGCCGGCCTGGCCGACTCCGAGCGCACGCTGAGCACCCTCGACGACAGCACCGCCGAGTTTCTCGTCGCCGACACCGTGCTCCCCGAGGAGTCCCTGCTGTCTGCCGAGCGACTCGCCTACCTGCGAGCGGGCGTGTCTGCGCTGCCCGAGCGGATGCGGCTGATCATCGAGCAGGTCTACTTCGAGGACCGCTCGGTCAAGGAGATCGCAGCTAGCCTCGGCATCACCCACTCCGCCGTGTCCCAGCAACGCTCGGAGGCCATCCGGTTGTTGCGTGACGGCCTGGGCACCCACTACGCGGACGACGCGGAGGCCGACTTCGTACCGGAGTCCACCGTGGCGCCGGCTCGCCGCAGCGCCTACCTATCGCGGATGGCCGACCAGGCGATGCTCGGCATGGCCCACCTGGCGCACGACAGGATGCCGGCCGCAGTTCCCGTCCTCTCCGCGGCCCCCGCCGCTCCCATGGCTTACACGGTCGACGGGTTGGCCGGCGTCACCGATATCGCCCACGCGGAGGCGGTCACGCTCGACAGCCGCGAACTTTTCTCCAGCAACGGCTAACGCGCCGCGGGGTGGGGCCGATAGGTCTCAGTGTCAGCCCATGGATGGGCCGGCGCACACCACCCAATCACGGAGGAACACATCATGGGTATGCAGATCAACACCAACCTCGCGGCGAACAACACCTACCGCAACCTGGCTTCGACCCAGACCGACATGGCCAAGTCGCTCGAACGCCTCTCCAGCGGCCTCCGCATCAACCGCGCAGGCGATGACGCGGCCGGTCTGGCCATCTCCGAGGGACTGAAGTCGCAGGTCGGTGGCCTCACGGTCGCCAGCCGCAACGCCCAGGACGCCGTCTCGGTCATCCAGACCGCTGAAGGTTCTTTGAGCGAGGTGCAGACCATTCTGCAGCGCGTTCGTGACCTCGCCGTTCAGGCCGGTAACGGCTCGAACAACGCCAAGTCCCGCGACGCCATCGCCACCGAGGTCACGGCGCTGGGCCTGGAGCTGACCCGCATCAGCGAGTCGACCAACTTCAACGGCACCAAGCTGCTCAACACGGCGGCTGCGACCACCGACCTGACGTTCCAGATCGGCGCCGGTGGCACCGCCGCAGCCGACCAGATCGACGTCAAGCTCACCGACGTTTCCGCCATCGGAACCGCCGTCTCCGGACTCGCGACAGCCGGCTTCGCCGACTCCGCAGCGGCACTCGCGACGATCAACACGATCGACGGCCACATCACCGCTGTGTCCACCTCGCGCGCCTCGCTCGGTGCCGACCAGAACCGGTTCGAGAGCGTCATCCGCAACCTCGCCGTCTCCAAGGAGAACCTGACCGCTGCCGGTTCGCGTATCCGCGACACCGACATGGCCGAGGAAATGGTCAAGTACACCCGCTCCAGCATCCTGTCGCAGGCCGGCACCGCCATGCTCGCGCAGGCGAACCAGTCCAACCAGGGCGTTCTTTCGCTGCTGCGCTAAATCACGGACTGACCGACCGACCGGCCCAAAAGCCGCAGAGTCGACTGACCGGGAATCGGCCGGTGGCACGCACGATCTGACCTGGACCTCAGACCGAGCGGGCCGCCGGCCACTCGCACACCCGCAGACAACGGAACGGACACGGCGCCATGGGACTCTCCATCGATGGCCTGATCAGCGGCCAGGACACCACGACCCTGATCAACAACCTCATCGCTGTCGAAGCGATCCCGCAGACCCTGCTGAAGGGCAAGGTCACGGCCGCCCAGAACTACACCACCGCCGTGCAGGGTCTGAACACCCAGGTCGCCGCCCTCGCCGATGCCGCGACCAAAGCCGCAAAGCCCGCCAGCTACGACCTCTACACCGCCACCAGCAGTTCCAGCCAGGTCACCGCGACCACGAGCACCGGCGCCGCCGCCGGCGTGCTCGACATCACCGTCGGCCGGCTCGCGCAGAACCAGGTCACCGTCACCGGGCCGCTCACCGCCTGGCCCGACGCCACCCTCACCCTCACCGACGCGGCCGGAAAAGCCACCGTGCTCACCCCGGCCTCCACATCGCTCGACGACGTCGTGACCGCCGTCAACGCGGCCGGGCTCGGCATCACCGCCACCAAGGTCGCCGTGGGCGCCGACGGCTTCCGCGTGCAGTTCAGCAGTGCCGCCCCCGGCGCCGCCGCGTCTTTCACTCTCACCGGCGGCACGGTCCCGACCACCCAGGTCAAGGCCGCCCAGGATGCCCAGGTCACGCTGTGGGCAGGCACCACGGCCGAACAGACGATCACCTCGGGCAGCAACACCTTCACCAACCTGCTGCCCGGCCTGGATGTGACCGTCCAAGCGGTCTCCACCACACCGGTCACGCTCACCGTGACACGGGACGACGCCGCCATCACCAAGATCGCCGGCGGCCTCGTCAGCGGCCTCAACGACATCTTCGCCGTCATCACCAACCGGTCGGCCGTGTCGACCACGACCGACTCCACAGGTAAGAGCGTCACCACCGCCGGGCTCTTCGCCGGCGACGGCACCATCCGCACGGTCAACCAGAACCTGCTCACCGCCGCGTCGATGCCCGTGGACGGGCGCTCCCCGTCGGAGATCGGCATCAGCATCACCAAGAGCGGCACCCTGGAATTCGACGCCGAGAAGTTCGCCGCTGCCCTGGCCAAGGACCCGGCCGGCGTGATGAAAACCGTGCAGGAGATCTCCGGCCGGGTCGCGTCGGCCGCGGCGACGGCATCGGACAAATACGACGGCACCCTCACCACCACCATCACCAGCCAGCAGTCCCAGGTGCGCACGATGGGCCTGGAGATCAGCGACTGGGACCTGAGGCTCACGGCCAAACGCACCTCGCTCGAACGGGTCTACACGGCCATGGAATCCAGGCTGGGTGAGCTGAAAACGCAGTCCTCCTGGCTCACCTCGCAGATCAATTCACTACCCGATACCTACACAGGGAGCTCCAGCTGATGACCACCGCACTGTTCCCACCCCACCAGCTTTCGATGCCACAGCAGTCAGCCCAGCCTTCGGCGGCCCAGCTGGCCGCCGCACAGGCCAAACGCGCCCAGCTCAACCGTGAGGCCGTGCTGTCGGCCACGCCGGTGCGCCTGCTCACCATGCTCTACGACAGGCTGATGCTCGACCTGGACCGCGCCGAGGCCGCCCAGGACGGCGAGAACTGGCCGATCGCCTCCGAGAACCTGCTGCACGCCCAGGCCATCGTCGACGAACTCACCACCTCGCTCAACGTCACCGCGTGGGACGGAGCCGACGGGCTGCTCGCCATCTACACCTACGTCTCGAACGCGCTGATCGGTGCGAACATCCACCGTGACGTTGCCCGCACCCGGGAGAGCATCGTTCTGCTCGAGCCGCTGCGTCAGGCCTGGCACGAAGCGGCCGCTGCGTTGCCGGCGACGCCGACCGCGGCGAGCGGAGAGGGCTACCGTGGAGTCGCCTGAGGTCCACTCCAGCAGCGCCCGGCCCCACAGCACCCGTTCGGGCCTCGCCGCGCCGGGGGAGCCGCGCACCAGCAACGCCGAATGGCTGCAGGTGCTCGACGAGCTGGAGACCAGCCTGGGCAGCGGTGCCCGGGACGCCGTGCTCTCCGCCCAGGGCGGCCAACTCGTGACCGGGGTGCAGTGGCGTGCCCCCGAACACATCGGCCAGCTCCCGCGCGAACTCGAGGAACGGGCGCGGGTGCTGCTCACCGGCCAGCTCGAACTGATCCGCGAGATCGAGGATGCACGCCGCTCCGCCGGCGCCCACCTGGCCGCCGTGCGCACCATCCTCTCCACCCACCTCTCCGACCAGCCGGTCTATCTGGATATCGCGGGCTGACCCGGCAGAATTTCTGACAGATTCCCTGACAAATATCCCGAAACGTCCTAACGAACGCTCGTCGACGGCCGATAGCTACGGATGAGCACGGATTGCTCATCACAGGCCACGGATCGGCCGTCCGGCACATTGACGACGAATCGGGCCCCTGCGTGATTGAATCCGTGACCACCGCGGCGCTGACCAGCGCCCTGGACGGACTGGCCCTGCGCCAGCGCACCATCGCGAACAACATCGCGAACGTGAACACCCCCGGCTACCAGGCCCAGCGGGTCTCGTTCGAGGACGCCCTCGCCCAGTCGGTGCGGGACGGCGACGGCCACACCGCGGCCAGCACCGCACGCTCGCTGGAGCCGACCAGACTCGACGGCAACAACGTGAACCTCGACACCGAAACGGTCTCGAACATCGACACCGTGCTGCGCTACCAGTTCGCCGCCCAGGCCGTGGCGGGCGCCGACTCGAGCATGCGCGCAGCGCTCCGGACCAGCTGATGGGCCTCGACGCTCTCGGCATCGCCGGCACCGGTCTCACCCTGCACCGCAAGTGGCTCGACGCTGTCGCCGACAACATCGCCAACGCCAACACCGCGACCGCCACCTCCGGGGATGCCTTCCAGGCCCGGTACATCGTCGCCCAGGAGGGTGAGGGCGTCTCGGGTGCCTACGTGGCCGGCGCCGCGCTGGGCGACGCCGAGGGCCTGCTCGTCTACGAACCCGACAACCCCATCGCGGATGCCGACGGCTACGTGCGCCGCCCCGACATCGACATGGCCGAACAGATGGGCGAGCTGATCATGGCCCAGCGCGGCTACCAGGCCAACGCCGCGGTCATCGACCGGGCCAAGACCTCCTATGAAGCCGCCCTGCAGATCGGACGCAACTGATGACCATCCCCGCCATCGGTGCCGCGCCCGCCGTCAGCGCCACGTCGTACCTGCCCGCCAGCACGGCCACGGGCGCCACCGAATCCTCTGACACCGGCTTCGCCAGCGCCCTGACCGGCGCGGTGAACAACCTCCAGCAGCTGCAGTCCACCTCCAACAGCTACGCCATCCAGGCCGTCACGGGCGACCTGGACGACATCCACACCGCCACCATCGCGTCTTCACGCGCCGCGGTCACCCTTGAGCTCGTCGCCGCCGTGCGCAACAAGGGCGTCGAAGCGTTCAACGACATCATGAGAATGCAGGCCTGATGCCCGCTCAGATCACCTCGGTGTTCCGTCGCCTGGGCAACGCCGTCCGCGAATTCACCGTCGCCCAGCGCACCATGGCCATCATCGGGGTCGCCGTGCTCGCCCTGGGCACCGCCGCGCTCACGATGTGGGCCACCCAACCGGCGTACACCCCGCTGTACTCGGGACTGAGCGGTTCCGACGCCAACACCATCGTGGAGCAGCTGCGCACCGACGGTGTCGCCTACGAGCTGAGCGACGGGGGAGCGACCATCCTGGTGCCGGAGGCCGACGTCTACGACCAGCGGCTCAAATCCGCCGCCGCCGGCCTGCCGACGTCGAGCACCGGAGGCTACTCGCTGCTGGACACCATGGGGGTCACCGCCTCCGAGTTCCAGCAGTCGGTCACCTACAAGCGGGCCCTCGAGGGCGAACTCGCCGCGACCATCGAGGCCATGAAGGGTGTGCAGACCGCTTCGGTGCGGCTGGCGATCCCCGAGGCCACGGTGTTCACCGAGAAGACCAATGATCCCACCGCATCCGTCTTCGTGGGCACCCGGAACGGCGTCACCCTGAACGCCGAGCAGGTGCAGGCCATCGTGCACCTCACCAGCGCCTCCATCGACGGCATGAAGCCCACGGATGTCGCGGTCATCGACGCGGCCGGCGTCGTGCTCTCCGCCGTGGGCGTCGGGGCCACGGGGTCGGCCGGCCAGCAGGCCGGCGACTACGAGGAACGGGTGCGCGGTTCGGTGCAGGCCATGCTCGACAAGGTCGTGGGCCCCGGCAACGCCACCGTCGTGGTCGCCGCAAATATGAGCAACCAGAGCGCCCAGGTCGTGGAGGAGACCTTCGCGGTTCCCGAGAACGCCCCGGCGCTCAACGAGGCCGTGACGACAGAGTCCTACTCCGGTGCCGGGGATGCCGCGGCCGGTGTGCTCGGACCCGACAACATCGCCGTGCCGGCCGAGACCACGGCGGACGGCACCTTCACCAGCGAGGACACCACCCGTAACAACGCCATCAACAAGGTCACCGAAACGCGCACGGTGCCCGCAGGGGAGATCAACCGGCAGACGGTGTCGGTGGCGGTGAACGCCGCGGTCGCCGAAGACCTCAACGTGACCGACCTGACCAGCCTGGTGTCCTCCGCCGCCGGCATCGACGTAGCCAGGGGAGACGCCGTGACCGTGGAGGTCGTGAGCTTCAACGCCGCCGGCGCCGACGCCGCGGCTGCGGCGCTGGCCGAGGCCGCCGCGGCCGAAGAGGCCGCCCGCAATGCCGGCATCCTGCAGGTGGGGCTGATCGTGGCCGGCACCGTGGTCGCTTTTGTGCTCGGGCTGATCCTCTACGCCAGGCGCTCACGCCGGCAGAGCCGCAAGGCCATCGAGCTGAGTGACCTGGTGCAGGCGCGGTCTGCGCTGGATGCGCCGACGGTGCCGTTGTCGTTGCCGCCGCAGATGGCGCCACTGTTCATCGACTCCACGCCCACCGAGGTCTACCCGGTCGCCGGCGGCGGTGCCCTGCCCAGCGGCGGCGACCAGCGGGTGGCCGACATCGACGCCCTTGCCCTGCGTGACCCGCAGATGGCGGCCGAGATGCTGCGCGGTCTGATGGACGATCGGCAGCCCGCATGATGGACGCCAAGACCGGCCTGACCGGCACCCAGAAGGTGGCCGTGGTCCTGATGACCATGGACCAGCAACGCGCGTCAGAGGTGATGAAGCAGTTCTCCGAGGTCGAGGCGGCCGAGATCATCGCCGAAATCGTGCAGCTGCGCCGGGTCGACGCGTCGGTCATGGACAGCGCCGTAGCCGAGTTCCACGAACTCACCACCATCGGCGCCCGCAACCCGCGCGGCGGTCACGCCGTCGCGGTCGGACTGCTGGAGAAGTCTTTCGGCGCCGAGCGGGCGGCCGGCGTGATGAGCCGGGTGGCGACCTCCATGGCCGGCAAGGCATTCGAGTTCCTCGACACCGTCGACTCGATGCAGGTGCTCGCGCTTCTCGACGGCGAACTGCCGCAGACCATCGCCCTGGTGCTCGCCCACCTGCGTCCGGAACACGCCTCCGCGATCCTCTCCGGGCTGGACGGCCCGGTACGCACCGATGTCGCCCAGTGCATCGCCTCCACCGGACCGGCCACGCCGGAGGCCGTGCGGGTGGTCACCGACATCCTCAAGAAACGCATCGGAGCCGTCGCCGCGTCGCGGGACTCCGCCGAGGTCGTCGGCGGTGTGCAACCGCTGGTGGAGATCATCAACCGCGCCGACATCAACACCGAACGGGCCCTGCTCGAGGCGCTGGATGAACGCGACCCGGTGCTCGCCGAAGAGGTGCGCTCCCGCATGCTCACCTTCGCCGACATCATCAAGCTGGAGAACCGCGATGTGCAGCTGGTGCTGCGCGGCATCGACGCCGCCGTGCTGGCCGTGGCCATGAAGGGGTCCACCGAGCTGGTCGTCGACATCATCCAGCGCAACCTCTCCGAGCGGAACCGGGAGATCCTGAACGACGAGGTCATCGGCCTCGGACCGGTGCGGGTCTCGCAGGTGGAGGAGGCCCGCGCCACCATCGTGCGGTCCATCCGCGACCTGGCCGCTCAGGGCGCGATCACCGTGCAGCGCGCCGACGAGGATGACTTCGTTGTTTAGCGCGGCACGCACCGGCGCTGGGGTTCCGGATGCCGACTTCTCGGCGCTGGTCTTTCCCACCCTCGCCGACGCCGGGGGGAATATCGGACGCGATGACGACCGCGCCAGGGTCGAGCGCCAGTGGCAGGCCAGAGGCCACGCCGCCGGGTACGCCGAGGGACTGCGGGCGGCGGCGGCGGCCGTCGACGCGCGGGTGGCCACGCTCGAGGCCGAGCATGCCGAGCTGATGCAGGCCGCCGGCCGGCAGCGCGACCGCACGTTGGAGGTGCTCAACGCCGTGGTCCGCGCGCTCGAGACCCGTACCGTGCCGGTGCTCCACGACGTCGAAGACACCCTGCTCGGCGCCGCCATCGACCTGGCCGAGGCGATCATCGGCCACGCTCTCGCCGACGAGGCGACCGCGGTGCGCTCGGCGCTGGCTCGCACCCGGGCCGACGGGGCAGCGGGGTCTCTCGGTCACACTGTGCGGCTGAACCCGCACGACCTCGCTGCCCTCGACGGCTCCGCACTCGACGGCTCCGCGCTGGCCGGGTCTGGCGTCACCCTGGTGGCGGATGCGAGCCTGTCCCGCGGCGACGCCGTCAGCGAGTTTCCCGACGGCTACCTCGACGCCCGCATCGGCAGTGCCCTGCAGCGGGCAAGGGCGGCGTTGGCCGGAGGCGTGTCATGACCCTCACTAGGCCGGACAGCACCGACCGCCTGGCCAGAGCCCTGGCGGCGGCCCGCCCGGAGCGGGTGGGCGTGGTCGCGTCGATCGTGGGCCTGAGCGTGGACGTGCGCGGGCTGAACGGCGCCATCGGCGACCTCGTCGTGATCGGCGGACCCGGATCGCAGGCAGGCACCGGTGCCGGGGGCGTTGACGCCGAAGTCGTGGCCACCACCCCCGATGGCATGCGCTGCATGCCGTTGGCCAGGCTCACCGGCATCCGGGTCGGCGACCCCGTGCGTGCCGGTGGCGGCGGCACCGGCTTCCTCGTCCCGACCGGTTCCGGCCTGCTGGGCCGGGTGATCGACGGGCTCGGCCGTCCCATCGACGGCAAGGGACCACTCGTCGTGGAGCAGCGGGTGCCCCTTGATCACGCCAGCCCGTCCGCCATGGCGAGGTCGCGCATCCAGTCGCCCTTGCAGCTGGGGGTACGGGTGCTCGACACCCTCACCACCGTGGGCAAGGGCCAGCGGATGGGCCTGTTCGCCGGTTCCGGCGTGGGCAAGTCGTCGCTGCTGTCGATGATCGCCCGCGGCACCGATGCCGAAGTGTCGGTGATCGCCCTGGTGGGCGAGCGCGGGCGCGAGGTGCGCGAGTTTCTCGAGGACGACCTCGGCGCCGAGGGACTGGCCAGGTCGATCGTCGTCGTGTCGACCTCGGACGAGCCGGCCATGATGCGCCTGCGGGCCGCGTTCGTCGCCACCCGCATCGCCGAGTCGTTCCGCGACCGGGGTGCCGACGTGATGCTGATGATGGACTCGCTGACCCGGGTGGCGATGGCCCAGCGGGAGATCGGACTGTCGGTGGGCGAGCCGCCCGCCACTCGCGGCTACCCGCCGTCGACGTTCTCACTGCTCGCCCGCCTGCTCGAACGGGCCGGCACCGACCAGGCCGGCTCCATCACCGGCATCTACACTGTGCTCGTCGACGGCGACGACCACAACGAACCCATCGCCGACGCCGCCCGGTCCATCCTCGACGGCCACGTGGTGCTCGACCGCAAACTTGCCGTGCTCGGCCATTTTCCCTCTGTCGACGCCCTCGCCTCGATCTCCAGGGTGGCCTCACGGGTGACGACGCCTGAGCAGGCCGCCGTGGCCGGCACCCTGCGTGCGGTGCTCGCCGCCCGGCGCGCCGCACAGGACCTGCTCGACGTTGGCGCCTATCGCCGCGGCACCAACCCGTTGGTCGACGCCGCCGTGGAGCACGACGCCGCCATCACCGCGTTCCTGCAGCAGCGGATGGACGAGCACACCCCGGCCGCCGAGGCCTGGGACAGACTCGCCGCGCTGGCCCGGCTGCTGGGCGGTGCCCGATGACCCGCCAGTTCTCTCTCGCCGGCCTGCTGCGCCTGCGCCACCTGCAGCAGGACCAGGCCGCGGGCGACCTCGCCGTCGCCAATGCACGGCTACGGGCCGCCGCGACCCGCATCGACGAGACCCGTGCCGCGCTGGAGCACCTGCCGATCAGCGCCACCGGCGCCGACACCCTTTACGCGATCGCCGCCGCCCGGGCGTCATCCCGCAGCATGCTGGCTGAACTCGCGGCCCTCGACGCGGTCGCCCAGCAGGGCGTCGTCGACGCGCAACGCGAATTCGAGTCGAGGAAGTCCGCCGCCGTGAGCCTGGAGAAGCTCGAGGGGCGCCACGGCGACCTGGCCGCGGCCGAAGACCTGCACGCCGAACAGACCATCATCGACGAGATAGCGTCGACCGGCTGGCACCGACGGCTGGGCGACGAACGAGCCGGCACCGCTTCGTCGGGCACCGGGGCACCAACGGGGGAGAAGCGATGACGATGGTGGAAGCGCTCGGCCGGATGGGCGAGATTCAGGCCAGGCTGGTGCAGCTCAACGACCTTGTCGCCGGCGGTACCGGAGCGACGAGCGTCACGGCCGGCAGTGGGGCCGGGTCGTCAGTCTCCGCGACCAGCTTCGCCGATGCCCTCGCCGCGGCCACCGGCACGACAGCCCCGACCACCGGCGCAGCCGGCTCGGGAGCGACCGGTGCCGGCGTCGTCGCGGCGGCGGAGAAGTACCTGGGCGTGCCATACGTCTTCGGCGGCGAGGACAGCACCGGAATGGACTGCTCGGGTCTCGTGCAACGCGTCTACGCCGACCTCGGCATCGAGGTGCCCCGTCTGGTGTCCGGGCAGATGACCATCGGCACCGAGGTGGCGTCGCTGGCCGAGGCCAAGCCCGGTGACCTCATCGTCACCGGCGGCGGCGACCACATCCTGATCTACGCCGGCAACAACCAGGTGATCCACGCGCCATACGAGGGGCGCACGGTCAGCAAGGTGGATGCCTACATGGACGATTCCGAGATCACCACCATCCGCCGGGTGATCCCCGATCAGGCGGCCACCGCCAGCGTGGCATCGAGCTCCACCGACCTGCTCACGGCGGCATTCGCGTCGATGTTCAACGGCGCCGCGTCCAACGGCAGCGCGTCCACCGGCTCCTCGTCCGCTTCGGCACTGTCCCTGTCTGGATTGCTCTCGTGACCGCGCCCACGCAGTTCCCTCGTTCCCCGGGAGCGCCCGGGGTCGCCCCCGGTCGCGGGTCCCGCGGTTCCCAGCCGGATCCCGCCGTCGGCGCCGACGCGTTCGCGGGAGCGTTGCGCGGTGCCGCGTCCGGTCCGGAATCCGGCGCCGGATCGGTTGGGGCACGTCGCGTAGCTTCTGCAGGCCCCGGCGGTGCTGGGCCCGGGGGAGCTGTCCGTAGCGGTGTTCCTTCCAGCGGTGGCACCGCGCTCAGCAGGCCCGTGCCCACCCGGCCCTCACCCACCACAACCGCATCCGCGAGCCGCACCGAACCCAGCGACACTGAACCCGGCGACGACGCTGAACTCAACGACGAACCCTTCGCGTCTGCGCCTGCCGCGTCCCTTCCCACAGGGTCGCCGTCGGTATCTTCCGCAATCGTCGCGTCACCTCAGCCGGGATCAGGTTCGGCCGTGGCCGGAGCCCTGCCGGGCGGGATGAGCCAAGCGTCGGCTTCACCTGCCGATCCCGGCGCCACCCCGATCGGCCCCGGCATCGTCGCCGCGGTCGGAGCGGGGGATGCCGGTGTCGGATCCGGAGCCGGCCCCGCTGCGCCGATGGCACCGGCCTTGGGCCAGCCGGCGGGAACCGCCGCCACCGGGCACGCAGCACCCGCTACTACCGGGAGCACCGACACCAGCATCGCCCCGATCGGCACCGCGGCGAACGGCACTGCCGCGGACGAAACTGCCGCGAACGGAACTGCCGCGAACGGAACTGCCGCGAACGGCACCGCCGCGGACGGGGCCGCGTTGATCGCGACCGCAACGGCCGCCACTGCCGCGACCCCTAGTGCCGCGACCGCCGCTGCCGCGACCATCATTGCCGAGACCACCCCTGCCGCGAACGGGACCTCGTTGACCGCGGCCGCAGCGACCGACACTGCTCCGACCACCACTGACGCGACAGTCACCGACGCGACAACCACCGACGCGACCGCCCCTGCCGCGACCGCCTCTGCCGCGACCGCCTCTGCCGGCACCGCGGCTGCCGCGACCGGCACTGCAGCGACCGGCACCGCAACGACCGGCCCTGCCGCGACGGCGACTGCAGTCACCGGTGCTGGCACGACGGCGATTGCGGCGACCGATACTGCCGCCGGCGCCGCCGGTGCCGTGGGGTCGCCCCGGACGCCCGGTGCGGCTACAGACGAACCCGCTGGCGCTGAGGCACCAGCGGCCGGCCTCACTCTGGCGGCCGCCTCCGGGCCGGTGGCCGCGGTACCCGTCAACGGCTCAACCGCCGGTGCCCCGGCGCTGCCGCCCTCGACCGGTCCTGCCGTTCCGGCGCCGCTGGCGAGCCAGGTGGCCCGTCCGCTGTTCACCCTGGCGGCCGCCGGACCCGGCGAACACACCATGTCGATCAGCGTCACCCCCGATGAGCTCGGGCCGGTCCTGGTGCGGGCGCAGATCAGCGCCACTGGCATCCGTCTGGAGCTCTTCGCCCCCACCGACGTCGCGCGGGACGCCCTGCGGCTCATCCTGCCCGACCTGCGCCGCGACCTTGCCGGCGGCGCACTGTCGGCGAGCCTCGACGTCTCCACGCGCAGCCAGCCCGGCGATGCCGGCTCGTCGGGCCGGCAGGACCGCCCCGCCGCCGACCAGCCCGGCCAGGGCAACGCGGCGCTCGGCGGAGATCCGCGCGGAGCCCAGGACCGCCGCCGGGAATCCGGTGCACCCGACCAGTGGCTGCGGTCCCCGCCGATCGGCGCGGATACGGCGGACGCCGCGGCTGACCCGACCCGATCCGACCTGGCCAGGGGACGTGTTGATGTTCTCGCCTGACCCACCGCCCAGCAGCACCTCACCCCGCCGCTCACTCCGCACGCAGCCTCCCAGAAATGAGATCCCATGACAATCGACGCCGTCGGCTCCGTGTCCACCGCAGCCGCAGACTCCAGCGCCGGAGCCAGCCTCTACTCGACGACACCGGTGCGCACTCCCAAGCAGACTCTCGATTCCGAGACCTTCATGTCGCTTCTGGTGGCCCAGCTGCGTAACCAGGATCCGAGTTCACCCATGGACACCAACCAGATGATCTCCCAGACCACCCAGCTGGCCATGATGGAGAAACTCACCGCGCTGTCCACCACCGCGGACGAGAACTTCTCGCTGCAGATGCGCACGGCCGCAGCCGCTCTCGTCGGACAGAACGTCACCTACACGGATGCCACCGGCGCGAGCGTCACCGGCATCGCGTCAGCGGTCTCCTACGCCGGCCCGGTGCCCCAGGTCACCGTCGGCACGGCCAGCGTGGCTCTCGACGCGATCTCGGGGGTGACCGCCCCCACCGGGTGATCCGGCTCCGCGCCCGCACCCAGCGAGCCCGCCACTCGCCAGCTCGATCTGCACCAACGCGACACACTCCCGCAAACCGGGCGGGGTCGCCGCATCCCTACTCCGTCATCACCTTCTGAAAGGCAGCACTCATGCTTCGCTCCCTGTACTCCGGCATCTCCGGCCTTCGCGCCCACCAGACCATGCTCGACGTCACCGGCAACAACATCGCCAACGTCAACACCACGGCGTTCAAGGGCTCGGCCACCCAGTTCCAGGACACCCTCTCGCAGCTCACCCAGGGCGCCGGCGGCCCGGGCGCCACGACCGGCGGCACCAACCCGGCACAGGTGGGCCTCGGTGTGCAGGTCGCCGGCATCGCCACCAACTTCGCGCAGGGGTCGTCGCAGGCTACCGGCAAGGCATCCGACATGCTCATCTCCGGCGACGGGTTCTTCCTCACCCAGCAGGGCGGCGAGACCATCTACACCAGGGCCGGCTCCTTCGACTTCGACTCCGCCGGTCGCCTCGTCACCCCGTCGGGTGCGATCGTGCAGGGCTGGGGCGCGGTGGATGGCGTGGTCAACGAGGGCGGCGCTGTCGGGGACCTGTCCCTGCCGCTGAACGCGGTCGTTCCGGGCAAGGCGACGAGTTCGGTCGCGATGAGCGGCACCTTGCCCTCTGATGCTGTCGGAGGCACGCAGCTGCTGCGAGACATCAAGGTCTACGACGCCTCGGGTGCTGCCCGAACGGTCTCCCTAACCTTCACCAAGGCTGCGACGGGCAGCGGTTGGGGTGTCTCGGGTACCGATGGCGGCACTGCGGCAACGACCACGCTGGGCTTCACCGGCAACGTCGTGACGTCCGGCGGCTCACTCGTCATCGGTGACCCCGCCGCCGGCGGAATCACCGTGGACCTCAGCGCGCTGAACGGCCTGGCCGGTATCAGCACTGTGGGGGTCAAGTCGCAGGACGGCAGCGCCCCCGGCTCGCTCGAGTCCTACACGTTCGGCAAGGACGGCACTCTAATCGGTCTGTTCAGCAACGGTGAGCAGAAGGCGCTGGGCCGGATCGCCCTCGCCACTTTCACCAACCCGGGCGGGCTCGAGAAGACCGGCTCGAACGGATACCGGGCCACCTTCAACTCTGGCACCGCCGAACTCGGCGCTCCCGGTTCCGCCGGCTTGGGCTCGCTCACCGGTGGAGCCCTGGAGATGTCCAACGTGGACCTGTCGCAGGAGTTCACCAACCTGATCGTCGCCCAGCGCGGCTTCCAGGCGAACGCCCGCATCATCACCACCTCCGACGAGGTACTGCAGGAACTCACCAACCTCAAGCGCTAACGCAGCGCACGTGCCGGCTTGATCAGGCCCTGGGCGGTGCTGTTGTTTCTGGCGGCCCGTCCCGGGTGCGGCCGGGCATCTCGATGAGTGTTTGGCCGGGGTCGATGGTTGTGGGTGGGCGGAGCCAGTAGCGGCCGGTGTTTTCGAAGATCTGCCAGTGCTGGTTGTGGAGCAGCAGGTGGTGGGCGGGGCAGAGCAGGATGCCCTGGTTGATGTCGGTTCTGCCGTGGTCTCTGAGCCAGTGTTCGATGTGGTGGGCTTCGGTGAACGCCGGTGGGCGGTCGCAGCCGGGCCACCTGCAGCCGCCGTCGCGGGCGGCGAGGGCCCGGCGTTGGGCCCGGTTGAACAGGCGTTGTTCGTGGCCGAGGTCCAGGGGCCGGTTGAACTCGTCGACGGTGATCTCAACACTTCCCGAGTCGCAGATGAGGCGTTCGATGGTTTCGGGGGAGACCGGGGCGTTGTTGCCCTCGATGTAGCCGTGCCCGGTTTGGCCGGGTAGGCAGATCAGGATGTTGTCGGCGGCGGGTTCGCCGGCGTTGGCCGGTTCTGCCGGTCCTGCCGGTTTCGCGGGCGCTGCGGGCCGGGCCGTCGTGGCGGTGGTGGTGAGGATCTGCACGGCGGGGCGGCGGCCGCCGAGCATCTCGTTGGGGTTGATGGTGGTGCCGGCTTTGAGGAGGTCGAGGAAGCCGTCGCAGGTGATTTGGCTGGTGTTGCGGGGGTCGTTCTTGACGCGTTTGGCCCAGGCGGCGCGTTCGGTGTCGACGAAGCGCACGCCGCCGCGGCGGGGGCTGGTGAGACTGTCGAAGGTGGCTTTGATGAACTCGCCCTGTTCCGGCGGGAAGAGCCCGTCGATGCGGACCTGGCCGGTGTTCAGGGTCCAGATGCGCAGGTAGCGGTCGTCCCAGGCTTTCTGTTCCCGCACCCTAATGCCGGCCTCGTCGAGGCTGTCGCGCGTCTGCCGGGCCCGTTTGAGGAGCTGGTCCACGTCCATCGCCGCGGCGTCGGCGAGCAGCCCGGCGAGGGCGTCGGCGAGGACCGGGCCGGTGACGACGGTATCGATGTCGCCCAGGCCGGTGCGTAGGGCGTGCGCGGCATCGATCGAGAGGGTGCCGCCGGTCACGGCGTGCGAGATCGGTGCGTGCCACGGCATCGGCGCCGGCAGCGGAACGACCGGAGCGACCCCGTCGTGGCCGTCGACCCCGTCGAGCCCATCAGGGATGTCCGGGTCCAGCGCCCCCTCGAGTAGCCGGCGGGCCGCTTCGGCGTCGATCGCGGCGGCCTGCGCTTGGGCGTCTTCGACCTCGGCGAGCATCCGGCCCACCCCCACGAGCTTGCGGGACTCGACCTTGCTGGTGCCGGTCAGCTTCTGAATCAACCCTTCGGGATTGAGGAAACCCTGCTGCGCAGCCAGACCGGACTGGCCCAGCTCCCATCGGGACCGCTGGGCCAGGGTCTTCGCCAGCCACGCCTTGCGGGTGTCCAGCTCGCGTTGGGCCCGGGCCAGGGTCTGCTGACCGGACAGGACAGCGGCATCCGTGAGCTTGTCGTAATCGACACTGCAAGAGCCCAGTCGGGCCACGTCGACCGCCGCATCCACCAGCCCATCGCCGCGGGAAGCGGCGAAGGTGTCTGCGATACTCGACTGGTTTGTCATGCCCCGAATCTAGCCCGATTCCGAAACTTTGTGTGAGTAAAAGTCAACTTGTGGATAACCTCTTTTTTGGGCCATTCCTGGGCCCCGTGCGTTAGCTTGACCTCATGGACGCACGAGCGATCGGCTATGGGGGACACATGAGAACGGCAGCAGCCAGGGCCACGCGGGCCGGAGCCATCCTCGCCGCGGCTGCGCTCTGCCTGGGCGTTGCGCTGGCCCCGGCACCGGGCACCAGCGAGGCCAATGAAGCGGCGGCACCGTGGCGCGTCACCGAGCACGCCGGGGCCGGGCTCGCCACCGACCATGACGCCATCATGGCTCGGGAGATCTACCCCGGCCACACCCTTGCCGAGCTGAACTACTCGCCTCAAGAGCAGGAGTGGGCGCTCTACCAGAAGCCTCTGGGTGACGCCGCGAGTGTCATCGAGACCGAGTTCGCCGACGACTACGCCTACTGCTACTTCGGAGAGTCGCACACCTTCACGATGGGCTTCGCCGGCGATGCGCCGGCCGGGGCGATCGCGGTGCTCGATGCTACCGGTCTGCCCTACACCACCGTCGAAGGCCTCGGCTTCTCTGCGACCGAGTACCAGGCCGCCGCTGACGCCGTGACAAGCCAGGTCGTCGATGCACTCGACGAGGCGGGACTGAGATCGACTGCAGGATTCACGGTCGGGTCGGATCCCACCACTCAGCCCCGAGTCATCGTGGTGTCGATCATGGGTGACAACGCCGCAAGCCGCCAGGCGGGGATGGCCGCTGTCGGCGCACCCACGATCAGCGCGCCATTCTCGGTGACCGTCCTCGAAGGCGACGGGATGCCCACCGTGGTTGCGTTCTAGCCCGCACGGCTCCGGCTCACATCGCGGCCGCTAACGCAACGCAGTGAGCAGCCGACAGTGGTTGTCGACGGCTGCTGGAGTCGTCCGGGAACCAGGGACGGGTCCATGATCGTTGTAACCAGGCTGAACGACAGTCAGTTCGCGATCAATCCCGACCTCATCGAACGCATCCACGTCAATCCGGACACCACCCTCGTGATGGTGGATGGCGCCAAGTTCATCGTCACCGAGAGCCTGGCCGAGGTCATCGAGAAGATCGCGGCCTACCGGGCGCACGTGATCGGCCTGGCCTACAGCTCCGGTGACGGTTCCGTCGTCGACCCCGACACCCGGCCGGACGCCGTTGTCCCCCTGCGCCCCCGGAGGATATAAATGGATCCCGCAACCCTGATCGGCATCGTGCTCGCCTTCGGCGCGCTCTTCGCGATGATCACCATCGAGGGCTCGCACATCACCGCGATCCTGTTGCCCGCCCCGATCGTGCTGGTTTTCGGCGCCACTATCGCCGTCGGCGTCGCCGGCGGAACCCTGCGCGACACCGTCAAGGCCATCAAGGCGCTTCCCGGTGCCTTCCTGGGTAAGACCACCCCGCCCCAGAAGCTCATCGACCAGGTCGTCGGTCTGGCCGAGAAGGCGCGCAGCTCCGGGCTGCTCGCCCTCGAGCAGGAGGCCGACACGATCACCGACCCGTTCCTGCGCGGGGCACTGCAGAACATCGCCGACGGCACCGACGGTGATGAGCTGCGCATCCTGCTCGAAGACGAGATCGCCACCCGCACCAAGGAGAGCCGTAACGCGGCCAAATTCTTCACCACCCTCGGCGGCTATGCCCCCACGGTCGGCATCATCGGCACCGTGATCTCGCTCACCCACGTTCTCGAGAACCTCGACACCCCGTCCACCCTCGGCCCGATGATCGCCGCCGCGTTCGTTGCGACGCTCTGGGGGCTCCTGTCCGCGAACTTCCTCTGGCTGCCGATCGGCAGCCGGCTGAAGAGGCTTTCCGACATCGAGGCTGAGCGGATGATCCTCCTCATGGAGGGCGCGCTGGCCGTGCAGGCCGGCAGTCAGCCACGCCTGCTCGGCGAGCGGTTGCAGGCCATGGTTCCGATGGCATCCGCCAAGGGCGCCAAGGCCGGAAAGTCGTCGTCCAAGCCGCTCAAGAAGGCCGCGTGAGCGGACGCGGCCGGGGCCGTGGTCGCGGACTCGAGGAGGAACACGAGGAGCACGTCGACGAGCGCTGGATGGCCTCGTACATGGACATGGTCACCGTGCTGATGTGCATGTTCATCGTGCTTTTCGCCATGTCGACGGTGGACCAGGCCAAGTTCGTGCAGTTGAAGAACTCGTTGGCGACGGGCTTCGGAGCGGTGGACGTGGGCAAGGTGGACACCGCGGAGGGCATCGTGGTGCCGGCCGACCTTGTCGACACCCCGGCGGTGAACCAGGATGTCGGTCTCACCGACCTCGATCTCGCGATAGCCGAGGTCAGCGACCTCACCGCGGTGCAAGCGGCCATGCAGGCGGCGCTCAGCGCGGTCGGCCTCGACGCCCTCGTGGAGTACACCATCGACGAACGCGGCCTCTCGGTGGGCCTGATCGGCTCCGAGACCTTCTTCGAACCCAACGTCGCCACCCTCAGCGGCCAGGCGGTCTCGGTGCTCGACACCATCGGCCCGTTGCTGGCCGGCAGTCAGCGCGGGGTGTCGGTGGAGGGGCACGCCGACCGGCACGGCGTGACCATCAACTACCCGACCGACTGGGAGCTCTCCAGCGCCAGGGCCACCCAGGTGCTGCGGCACCTGGTGGAGCGCACCGGGGTGGCCCAGGACCGGATCGGCGCGATCGGATACGGTTCGGCCCGGCCGGTGGACACCGGTGACGACCTGGCCGCGATGGCCCGCAACCGGAGGGTCGACGTGGTGCTGCTCTCCAATCAGCCAGACAGCGTGCGTGCCCTGATCCCGTCGGTGCTCGACGGCACGGCCGTGCCCGACGAGACGGCGCCGGCCAAGAGCGTCCCGGCCAAGAGCGGCCACAAGACGGGCAGTGACAAACCCGTGGTCAGCTCCGGCCACTGAGGTCCCGGAATCCGCCGCCGGCCGGGCAGCGTCCGCCCAGGAACAGGCTTGCCCGGATAACCTTCAATTCCAGGCTCCGTCAGGAAGGTCTTTCATGGCCAACGACAAGACCATTCTGAAGACCAGCGCTGGAGTTGAAGCGCTCCTCACGCTATTCCGGTCTGAAACCACGCTCTTCCCGTCCAACACGGCGATTGTGCTCGAAGCTACGGCTATTCCTTCCGCCGCGACAGGGCAATTTGATGCTGTCTACGGGCGGGCCCTCAAGCGCTATCTCGACGCAGCGGCCCGCACGGGGATTCGCTACGCCGGAGCGCCTCCCTTATCCGGTGCTCAGGTGATGCTGGCGGAGATTCGAGTGACACCGCCAAGAGCAATGCGGACGATCGGACGAGAGATCCAAGGCAAGGGGGGTACGGGTACGGAATGGGTGGCTCGATGGACATGGGACCTCGCCGGGATTGAGTCCATCGACGGAGAGCTGCTGATTCAGACAGCGGTCGATGCAATCACACTGCCCGTGCCCCGACGGTGAGGCTGGCAGCCGCAGCAGCACGATGGTCGAGACCCCTCGCGCGCAGCATATTCTCTCAGTGAGCACCGGTGAGACAGGTGCTCACAAGACGCGTCCATAGATGACGACGTCCAGCCTGTCGGCGCCGATCGGCAACGCCTGACGAAGAACTCCCTCTCGTTCGAACCCGAGCCGTTCGGCAACGGCAGCGCTACGTCTATTACCCACCGCCGTTCGAATCTCAATGCGGCGAACAGCAACGGATTCCGCGTGCTCGATCATCCGGGCACAAGCGCGAGTCACTACCCCGCGCCCCTCTGCTTCTTCGTCGATCCAGTAGCCAAGCTCGGCAGTGTGCAGACACGCATCGATTCTCAGAGATACCGATCCGATGGCCGTGTCGCCGCGCAGGATCATCCCAGGCACTGCGGACCCTGTGGCGAACTGCTCGAGCTGGAATTGTGTATACGCCGCGGTTCCCTCCAACGTCTGCTCGGTCTGAGCCCATGGCTCCCACTCGCGAAGTCGATCGAGGTTTTTGAGGGTGAGATCACGCATTTCCGTGACACTGTCCTCGGTGCGCAATACCAGCGCATATCCCTCACCCAAGTCACCGAATTTCATTCCTCCAGCCTCCCGCACCGAGATCGAATTCACCAGGCACGTCTTCACCGCGCTGATAGATTGTGCGCCATGTCGGTCTCGTTCGAATGCGCCACAGAGTCCGTGCTTGCTCCTGAACGCCTCTTCGATCTCGCACGGGACATCACCGCTCACACGGATTCCATGTCGGGTTTCCGGGAGACGGCGGTCGGTGGTGTCCACAGTGGGTTGATCGGCCTCAACGAGGACGTCACCTGGCGTGCGTGGCACTTTGGGCTACCTCTGCGAATGACAAGTCGGATCACCGCCATGAGCTCGCCGCGAAGTTTCACCGACGAACAGACGCGCGGGCCGTTTCGCTACTTCACCCACGAGCACGTATTTCGCCCGCACGGAGAAGGCACTCTCATGATTGATCGGGTGTCGTTTGCGGCGCCCCTGGGGCTCCTCGGTCGGGTAGTCGAACGCTTGGTGCTCGCCAACTACATGCGGAAACTGATCGAGCAGAGAAACGCGTTTCTGCAGAAGATCGTCCGTTAGGTGTCCCGTGACCGAAGTGCGTCACGACCCCTGAATTTCGAGGGCGAGAATGTCTCTATGAGCAGAATGCGCAAGCCGCGGCGTCCCGATGTCACGACCGTCGAGCTGGTCGGGGGAGCCGAGGCGCTCACACTCCAGCTCCACCCCTATGACGGGCGCTGGGCGGGCACCTATCTGGAACACCGGCGGCGGATCAGCGACGCTCCCACGGTAGGGGAGATCGGGATCCAGCACATCGGTTCCACCTCCGTCCCCGGACTGGCAGCGAAGCCGATCATCGACATCGTGGTCACGGTGGACGACATCACCGCTGAAGAGGACTACCTGGATGCGCTGTTGGACGCCGGATACGAACTGCGGGTCCGCGAACCGAGACATCGCCTCGTGCGCACGCCGGCACGCGACGTGAATGTGCACCTCTTCGAACACGACGATCCTGCCGTGGACGGCTACCTCCTCCTGCGTGATCATCTCCGTTCCGATACGGAAGACCGCTCCCTCTACGAGAACACCAAGAGGGAACTGCTCAGCAAACGGTGGGACGACATGAACGATTACGCCGACGCCAAGACTGAGGTCGTCATGGCTATCAAAGCGCGAGCGAGGGCAGCGCGCGGACGCTGATGCCGGGTCAGCAGGTCCGGAACGGGCCGAGGGGTTCCCGCCGGAACAGTCACTCCGAGGGGGCGAGTCGAGCCAAGAGATCAGCGAGGGTCTCCCGCTCGGTTGATGTGAACAGGGAAAGAATCCGCTCCTCGGCCGCGAGGTGATCGGGGAGAACCCTGTTCAGCAGCTCATGTCCGGGCTCCGTGAGCTGCACGAGTTTTCCTCGACCGTCATCGGAGCTGGGTTTCCGGGTGATGAATCCCGCGGCCTCCAGGCGGTTCAAACGCTGCGCTACGGCGCTGCTGGAGATCATGCTGCTTGCGGCCAGCGCTGCAGGGCTGATCCGATACGGTGCACCCTGACGCGCCAGAGTCGCCAGGACGTCGAAAGTGGCGGAATCGATGCCGTGCCTTGCAAAGGTCGCCGAAAGCCGCGCGTCCACTATCGCGGCTGCACGACTCAGACGTCCGATCACGGCCATCGGTGACGGATCCAGATCGGGTCGTTCAATGCGCCACTGCTCGATGATGTGGTCAACATGATCCATGAACTCAGCTTATAGCTAAGGACTTAGCTAGTATTGCTAAGTGCTTAGCAAACGAATGTCTCTCCTCCTGGTCACCGCTGCCGCGCCCGTGATGTGGGGCACGACGTATTACACATCGACCACTTTTCTCATTGGGGGACACCCCCTCCTCACCGCCACTCTGCGCGCGCTTCCCGCGGGTGTCGTACTGCTCGGCGTCTCGCGCCAGCTGCCACACGGGGCGTGGTGGTGGAAATCGGCCGCACTGGGCATTCTCAATATCGGTGTCTTCTTTGCGCTGCTGTTCGTTGCGGCAGAACGGTTGCCCGGCGGTGTCGCTGCGGTCGTCGGCGGCATCCAGCCGCTGCTCATCGCGGTGCTCGCATCCGGCGTGCTCTCTGAGCGCGTGGGGAGCAGAGTGCTTGTCGCCGGTGCAGGAGGGTTCGCCGGGGTCGGGCTTATCGTGTTGCGCTCTCAGGCTGGCCTCGACCCCATCGGAGTGGCCGCTGCGATCGGGGGCGCGGTCTCGATGGCGATTGGAGTGGTGCTCACCAAGAAGTGGTCTGACGGTCAGTCGCCTTTGGTCACCACCGCGTGGCAACTGCTCGCCGGCGGGCTCTTCCTTGCACTGTTGACCACCGTCCTTGAGCCCCTCCCGGCGCTCGCCCCTTCGCTGAGCAACATCGCCGGCTACACGTATCTCTCGCTCGTCGGTACTGCGCTTGCCTACCTGCTCTGGTTTCGCGGCATCAAACTGCTGCCCACCCACATCCCGGCATTCCTCGGCCTGCTCAGCCCCATCGTCGCACTGACCATCGGGCTTGCCGCCGCCAACGAGACCCTGACCTGGATCCAGGGCGCAGGCGTCGCGCTCGTTTTCGCTTCCGTCACAACGGTCGTCAGTCCTTCCCGTTGCAGCCCGACGAAGCTACGAAAGAAACGGCTTTGGCATCGGCAATTTTGCCGACGCCGCTAACATCCGTTTCCGACCGGCCGATAGTGCCAGTCGTGACGGTCCAGGAACACATCAGCACCGGCGTGCCCGGAAAACCCGCGCGGGCGGTGGAAGTCTACGACTTCAGCCGGCCGACGACGCTGGCCCGTGACCACGCCAGGGTGCTGGAGCTGGCCTTCGAGACCTTCGCCCGCCAGTGGGGCACCCAGCTGACCGCCCAGGTGCGGGTGATCTCGCAGGTCACCTGCGAGCAGGTCGTGATGAGCGGCTACGACGAGTACGCGGCCTCACTGCCGGCCACGACCACCATGGTGCTCTGCACCGTCGAGGGCCTCGAAGCGCAGGCCGTCCTCCAGTTCCCATCCGCGGCGGCGCTGTTCTGGGTCGCCCACATGCTCGGCGGCACCGGGCTGCCCGCACCGCCGGAGCGCCCCTTCACCCAAATCGAACAGGCCCTCGTTCGCCGGCTGATGGACGACGCCCTCGAGGACCTGCGTTACTCGCTCGGCGGCCTGCTCACCCTGCCCATCGCGGTCGGCGGCATCCAGTACAACTCCCAGTTCGCCCAGGCCGCGGCCACCTCCGATCTGATGATCGTGGCATCCTTCATCATCAGGGTCGGCGACAAGACCACGGCGGCGACCCTGGCCCTGCCGGCCGAGGCGCTGCTTCCCCAGCTCGGCGAGCCCGGTCCGCCGGTGTCGGCCACCTCGCCGGTGGACCTGCTGCGCGCCCAGCTCGGCTGGGTGCCCGTCGATGTCTCGCTGCGCCTGGCCCACGCGCGGGTGCTGCCGAGCGCCATCCTGGCCCTCGCCGTCGGCGACGTCCTCGCGATCCCGCATCCCACCCACCGGCCGCTCGACCTGGTGGTGGATGGCCGCACTCTCGCCCGGGCTGCCGTCGGCGCCACAGGCTCCCGCCTGGCCTGCATCATCATCGACACCGAGGAAAAGACTCCATGACGATTCATAGCCCCGCCTCCGCCCAGTCACCGTCAGCCGCCCGCGGCACCGGGGTTCTCGGCTCCGGGCTCTCCGACGGCGTCGCGGGTGCGGCTGTCGACGCCCTGCTGACGGTGCTGCCCACGCCCACCGTCCTCACCGCGGCGGCCGGTTCCGGCACCGTCGTCCTCGGCCGCGCCGGGGGAGCGGTGCACGGCGCCGTCGTCGCCTCGTTCGTGGGCGCCACCTCCGCCGACCTCGCCGTGGTGCTGGCCGATCCGGGCTCCCTCGACGCGGCGGCCGGCGCCGACGGCGGACTCGTCTCACGGGAGGACATCATCCGCCCGGCCCTCGAGCGCGCCGCGGTCGTCCTCGGCCTGGGCGTACTGGGCGACGCGCGGATCGACGATGCCACGACGCTGTTCCTCGATCCGGAGACCGTGGTCTTCGATCTCACCGGCGCCGGCGTCACCTTCGGCTGGTTCGCGATCCGCCTGCGCCAGAACGGTGCGGCCGTCGCGGCCGGCGACCGCACCGTGGTCGGCAACCTCGGCCGCATCAACAGCGTCGAGATGGCGCTCACCGTTGAGATCGGCCGCACCCGGATGACGGTACGCGACGTGCTCGCCCTCGAACCCGGCGCCGTCGTCGAACTGGACCGGTCCGTCGGATCGCCCGCCGACATCCTCCTCAACGGCCGGCTGATCGCCCACGGCGAGATCGTGGTCGTCGACCAGGACTACGCGGTTCGGATCACCAAGATCCTCGACGTCGCCGAGAGCCTGACCTAGGTGGACACCGTCGTCGTCGCCCTGCGAGTGATCCTGTCCCTGGCCGTCGTGCTCGGGCTGCTCTGGGTACTGCAACGACGCCTGAGCCGGGGCGCCGGAGCGCGCGCGAACAACGTCGTCACCGTCGTGGGCCGGCAGGGCGTCGGCCAGAAGGCATCCGTGGTGGTGGTGGATGTCGACGGCCGCCGCTTCGTGCTCGGCGTCACCGAGCAGTCGATCAACGTGCTGCACGACGCCGAGACCGACCACGGCGCCGCCCGGGCGAGCCGCCCCGTGCGGGCCGGCTCCGGCAACGATCGGTCGGCGGTGGCGTTCGCCAGGTCGCTGCACGCCGCATCCGGTGGCCCGACCCTCGTGCCGCCGGAAACTGAGATGCCGGCCGACGAGCCGCCCCTCACCTTCCGTCCGCGCAAGGACCGCAGCGCCGGCGCCCGGCTCGGCGGCTCCATCCTCTCGCCGTCGACCTGGCAACAGACCGCCGCCCTGCTCCGGCCCGGCCGGTGACCACCACGAACCACCCTCCCGGCCGGTCAGAGATCGCGGCTCACGCCGCCGCCGTGCGGGAGCGGCGCCGGCGGCTGGCCCGCGTCTTCGTCATGGTGGCGCTGGTGCTCGTCATCGTCGGTGCCCTGCAGCTCCTCGTCGCCTCGACCGGGCACGCGGCGCAGCTCACCGAGCCGATCGCGCCCACCGACCCGGCCACCCCCACACCGGCCGCCACCCCCGGCGCCGGCCTGACCGTGGAGATCAACGGTCCGAACGGGGCGCCGTCCTCGGCCATCGTGACCCTGATCGGCATCACGCTGCTGTCGGTGGCGCCGGCGCTGCTGCTGATGATGACGTCGTTCACCAAGATCTTCGTGGTGCTCGCCATGACCCGCAACGCCCTCGCGCTGCCGTCGATCCCGCCGAACCAGGTGCTCGCGGGGCTGGCCCTGTTCCTGTCGCTGTTCATCATGTCGCCCATCCTCACCGACATCAACACCGACGCTCTGCAGCCCTACCTGAACGGGTCCATGACCTTCGACGACGCCGTCACGACGGGGTCGGAGCCGCTGCGCACCTTCATGCTCGCGCACACCAGGCAGGAAGACCTCGCACTGATGGTGCGCGCGTCCGACCAGCCCAACCCGGCCAACCCCGCCGCGGTGTCGCTTCTCACCCTGATCCCCGCGTTCATGATCTCCGAGCTCCGCGCGGCATTCATCATCGGCTTCGTGATCTTCATCCCGTTCCTGGTCATCGACCTGGTGGTGTCGGCCGCGCTGATGTCGATGGGCATGATGATGCTGCCTCCGGTGATGATCTCGCTGCCGTTCAAGATCCTGCTCTTCATCCTCGTCGACGGCTGGGGCCTGGTCATCACCACCCTGGTCAACAGTTACCGGGGTGGCTGATGGACTCCAACGCCGTCCTGGACATCGGCCTGCAGGCCATCGTCGTGTCCGCCAAGCTCTCCGCGCCCATCCTGATCACCGCTCTGGTTGTCGGCTTCGCCATCTCCCTCGTGCAGTCGATCACCCAGATCCAGGAGGTGACGCTCTCATTCGTGCCCAAGGCCATCGCGGTCTGCTTCGCCATGCTCATCTGCGGGCACTGGATGATCTCCGAGATCGTCTCGTTCACCACCAACCTGTTCGACAAGATCCCAGGCCTGATCGGCGGAGGCTAGGTGAACATCACCCTGGACTTCGCCTGGCTGGAGGCGGTGATGCTGGCCGGGGTGCGCATGGTCGTGTTCCTCGTCATCGCGCCGCCGTTCTCGTTCAACGCGTTCCCGCTGCGCATCAAGGGCATGCTCTCGATCGGCCTGGCCCTGGCCGTGGCCCCCAGGGTGGTGCCCGGCTACGTCTCGCCGGACACCGGAGGGTTCATTCTCGCGTTGCTGCTGGAGATCGTCGTCGGCGGGGTGCTCGGCTTCCTGGTGCTCGTGGTGTTCTCCGCGATCCAGTCGGCCGGTAACCTCATCGACCAGTTCGGCGGCTTCCAGCTGGCGCAGGGCTTCGACCCGCAGTCGATGGTCAACGGCGCCCAATTCACCAGGCTCTACCAGATGACCGCGCTGGCGCTCCTGTTCGCTTCCGGCGGCTATCAGCTGATCTTGGGCGGCCTGGCCCGCTCGTTCGCCGCGCTGCCCGTCGGCGGCGGCATCGACCTCGCCGTGCCGATGCAGGCGATCACCGCCGCCGTCGGCCAGATGCTGCTCGCTTCGGTGCAGATCGCCGGCCCGCTCATCGTGGTGCTGTTCCTCGCCGACGCGGGCCTCGGCCTCCTCACCCGGGTGGCCCCGGCGCTCAACGCCTTCGCGCTCGGCTTCCCGCTCAAGATTCTGATCACCCTCACCCTCGGCGCCGCCGGGTTCATGGCCCTGCCCGGCATCGTCGCCTCCCTCACCGACGACGCCGTCGCCGGCATGTGGGGGGTGGGCTAGATGAGCGACTCCGGCGAACGCACCGAACAGGCCACCGAGAAGCGGATGCGGGAGGTGCGCTCCAAGGGCCAGCTGGCCCGCTCGCAGGACCTCACCGCCTGGGTCGGCATCGGCGCGGCCGCGGTGATGATGCCGATGACCATCGAGGCCGGCGCAGCGGCCGGTCGGGCGCAGCTGTTCGACATCCGCGCCGTGGCCGAGAACCCCGACCCCGAGCGGGCCCTGCAGCTGCTCTGCGAGGGGCTGGGCGCAATGGGCGGCATCCTCACGCCCATGCTCGCCGTGGTCTGCGTGGCGGTGCTGGCGGGATCTGTCGCGCAGGGCGGCATCCACGTGAAGAAGATCGCCGGAAAGTACGATCAGTTCAACCCGGTCACCGGGCTCGCCCGCACCTTCGGCACCCAGGCGCTCTGGCAGGGCGTGAAGGCCCTGCTCAAGACCATCGTCGTCGGCGTGGTGCTCCTGTCGGTGATCCAGGGCCTGACCCCTGTAATGATGACCGCGGGGGGCCTGCCGGTGAACGTGCTGATCGGCGCGGCTGGGGACGGCACCGCCGCGCTGGTGCAGTCGGCGGTGATCGCCGGGCTCGTGCTGGCCGCCGCCGACGTGTTGGTCGTGATGCGGCGGAACCGCAAGCGCACCCGGATGACCAAGAAGGAGGTCACCGACGAGCACAAGAGCTCAGAGGGTGACCCGATGATCCGCTCGCAGCGTCGTGCCCGCCAGCTGGCGATGAGCCGCAACCGCATGATCGCCGCCGTAGCCACCGCCGACGTCGTGCTGATCAACCCCACCCACTTCGCCGTCGCGCTCCGGTACGAGCCCGGCAAGTCCGCACCCCGGGTCGTCGCCAAGGGCGCCGGGGTGATCGCCGCCCGCATCCGCGAGCAGGCCGAGACCGACACGGTGCCCATCGTCAGGGACATCCCGCTCACCCGGGCGCTGCACGGTGCCTGCGAACTCGGCCAGGAGATCCCGGTCGAGCTGTACAACGCCGTGGCCCGGGTGCTCGCATTCGTCCTGGCCCTCAAGACCCGCGGCTCCCGGGCCGGCGTGCACACCATGACCCAACCCTTTCGTTCCTCGGAGGCCACCTAAGTGAACAGCACGCTCGCAAAACTCGCCGTTCCCATCGGGGTGGTCGGCATCATCCTGCTGCTGGTGGTGCCCATCCCCGCCGGGCTGCTCGACGTTCTCATCATCGTGAACATCCTGCTCGCCCTGGTGACGCTGCTCACCACCATGTTCGTCAAGAAGCCGTTGGACTTCTCGGTGTTCCCGTCGCTGCTGCTCGTGGCGACCCTGTTCAGGCTCGGCCTCAACGTCGCCTCCACCCGGCTGGTGCTGGGGGAGGGCTATGCCGGCCAGGTGATTGCCTCGTTCGGCCACGTCGCCGTCGGCGGGTCGATCATCATCGGCGCGGTGATCTTCCTGATCCTGGTGGTCATCCAGTTCGTCGTGGTCACCAAGGGCGCCGAACGTGTCGCGGAGGTGGGCGCCAGGTTCACCCTCGACGCCATGCCCGGCAAGCAGATGGCCATCGACGCCGACCTCAACGCCGGCCTGATCACCGATGTGCAGGCCAAGGACCGGCGCGCCGAGGTCTCCGCCGAGGCCGACTTCTACGGCGCCATGGACGGCGCCTCCAAGTTCGTCAAGGGTGACGCCATCGCCGGCCTCATCATCATCATCATCAACCTGATCGGCGGAATCGCGATCGGCATGCTGCAGCGCGGCATGGAGGTCGGCGACGCTCTGAACACCTACGCCCTGCTCACCATCGGCGACGGCCTGGTCACCCAGATCCCCGCCCTGCTGATGGCCGTGTCCACCGGCATGATCGTCACCAGGTCCAACGCCGAGTCCGACATCGGTGCCACGGCGTCGGCCCAGCTCACCCAGTCGCGCACCGCGTTGATGATCGCCGGCGCCGCCGCGATCCTGATGGCGCTCATCCCCGGCATGCCGATCATCCCGTTCATCATCGTCGGCGCCGGCCTGATCATCATCTCCCAGCGGATCAAGGGCAACGAGGCCAAGGCCAAGGCCGGCGCCGCGTCGGCGGCGGCCATGGAGAGCCTCGCGCCCCGGTCGGACACCGCCGAAGACCTCATCGAGCAGATGCGCGTGCACGCGCTGGAGATCCAGCTCGCCCCCGACCTCGTCGACCTGGTCTCCGGGGCCTCCGACGACCTGCTCGCCCGGGTGCGGGCGCTTCGCCGCAAGGTCGCGATCGACCTCGGCATGGTGGTGCCGCCGGTGCGCACGAGGGACAACATCGACCTGCCGCCGTCCACCTACGCCATCCGCATCGCCGGGGTCGAGGCCGGCCGCGGCGTCGCCCCGGCCGGCAAGGTGCTCGCTCTCGGCGACAACCTCGAGTCCCTGCCGGGCACCGCGACCGTCGAGCCGGTGTTCGGCCTGGTCGGCAAGTGGGTGCCGGGCGAGATGCGGCCCCGCGCCGAAATGGCCGGCGCCACCGTCATCGACAGGGTCTCGGTGCTCGTGACCCACCTGTCCTCGATCATCACCGGCAACGCCGCCCGGCTGCTCACCCGCGAAGACGTGCGGGTGCTCACGGATGGCGTCCGCCAGGTCAGCCCGTCGGCCGTGGACGACCTCATTCCCGGCCTGCTGTCGCTGGCCGAGGTACAGCGCGTGCTGCAGGGGCTGCTCGCCGAGCAGATCCCGATCAACGACCTGCCCCGCATCTACGAGGCCCTGTCGGTACGGGCCAAGGTCTCCGCCGATCCTGAGGGACTCGTCGAGGCGGCCCGGCAGGCGCTCGGCCCCGCGCTCACGGCCCTGTACCTGGACGGCGCGGTGCTCCGGGTGATCATGATCGAACCCGGGCTGGAACAGTCCATGCTCGAGGGCATGCGCCCCAGCGACCAGGGCAGCCAGATTCTGCTCGACCCGGTGCGGATCGACGCGATCCTCGGCTCGCTCCGCACGGCCATGGCCACCGTCGAGGCGAGTGGCCTCACGGCAGTGCTGGTCTGCGCGCCGGCACTGCGACCGGCCATTCGCCGCCTGGTGTCCGCCCAGGCCGGCGGCCTGCCGGTGTTGTCCTACGAGGAGGTCACCTCCGCGCGGGTCGCCATCGAGACCGTGGGGGTGGTCCGTGGAACCGAGACGATTGCGGCTTGAGGGCGCCACCCTGCCCGAGCTGCAGGCCCGGGTGGTCGCCGAGCATGGCGACGGTGCCCGCATCATCGCGGCCGAGCAGGTCACCGTGGGCGGCATCCGCGGCTTCTTCGCCAAACGCCACATCGAGGTGACCGTTGAGGTGCCCGCAGACGACCCCGCAGACATCCTCGCGGCGGTCCCCTCGGGGCGCCGGCGCGCAGCACACAACCGCGACGAGCTCAGCACCCGCCTCGGCATCGCGGCACTGCTCGACGATGCGGATGATGCCGAGTCGTTGTTGCACGGCGACCGGGCACCCGGGCCGACCATCGGTGGCACCGGCAGTGGTGCCGCTTCGAACAGCCCCGCTTCGACCGGCGCCGCTTCGACCGGCGCCGGCCCGGCCCGGCGCCGCGCCCGCCAAGCCGCAGCGTCACCGGATGTCGTGTCGACGGATACGCCGGACTTCGCCCGGCTGATGGACGAGTTGACCTTCGCGACGTCCCCCGCCCGGGCCGCCCAGCCTGTGGCTGTGCCGACGCCGGTGCCCTGGGCTGCCGTGGCGCCGACCGACGCCGCGGCGGCCGCCGCACCCCAGGATTCGGTGAAACTCACCCCGGGGGCGCCGCGGATCCTGGCCGGCCCCGGCGACCTGGTACTGCTCATCGGGCTGCACGACGATGTCCTCGAGGCCGCCCGGCTGATCTCCAACGGACCCACGGCACCGATCTTCGACGGCACCGACCACGCCGTGACCGACCGGCGGTCGGCCCTCGCCGCGCGGGCCAGGGGAGTGGAACGAGGCCGCGGCATCCTCGTGGTCCAGGGCCTGCCCGCCGGTCCCGTGGCCGCGCTGGGGGCCGACCAGGTCTGGGCCGTGGTGCACGCCGGCCGCAAGCCCTCGGACACCGCCCGTTGGGTGCGGGATGCCGGAGCCGACGTCAGCATCGACGGCATCGCGGTGCTCGGCATCGAGACCACCGCCACCCCGGGAACCGTGCGGGAACTGGGCCTGCCGATCGGCTGGCTCGCCCCTGCGCCCGCGGCGTCCGCCGGGCCGTCTGACCCGTTCGCGATAGGCTGAGAGGATGCTGGTTCTCACGCGCAAACAGGGGGAAAAGATCCTCATCGGTGACGACATCGTCATCACCGTGCTCGACGTCCGCGGCGACAGCATCCGCCTGGGCGTAGACGCCCCGCGGGGCATCTCGATCCAGCGCGCCGAGATTCTCAAGGCCGTCACCGAGGCCAACCTCGAGGCCAACCTCGCCGCGGACCGGGACGACCAGGTCGCGGCCGACCAGCTCAAGTCGAGCCTGGGCCTGCTCCCCGCCGCCCCGCCGCCGCCAGCCCAGCCCTAGCCCTAGCCCGAGCACTCCGGCCCGAGCCGAACCGCCGCCAACTGTTGCTCAAACGGACAATTGCGCCCGGCGTACCGGGCGCAATTGTCCGAACGGGCAACAGTTGTTGCTCGCGGGGCCTACTCGGCGTCGCGGCGGTCGAGCCTGGCCACGCCGATTTTCGAATCGGCCATGCCGTAGAACACGAATAGCTGCCCGTCGATCTCCTCGATCGCGGTGGGGAACACCACGTTCGGCACGATGCCGCTCGTCTCGTCGGCGGTCTCGGCCTTCAGCAACGGTTCGCTCGTGCGGCTGAGCACCGTCGTCGGGTCATCGGCGTCCAGGATCATGCCCCCGGCGGCGTAGTTCACCTTCTGCTGCTGGTCGAACGCCTTCGCGAGGATGCCCGTGACGCCGTGGTGCAGCAGCAGCCAGCCCTCCGGCACCCGCAGTGGCGCGGGGCCGCCGCCGATCTTAAGCTCCTCGAAGGCGAACTCGGGTCCGGCCAGAAACCGGTGCCCGCGCCAGAAGGTCAGAGCCGAGACATCCGTCACCGCGTCGGCGACGGGCACGTAGCTGATCCAGATGCTCTGCCGCTGGTCGGTGACGCCGACCGGCACCCGGATGCCCTCACCGGGCTTGGTCTCGTCCAGGTCCCACATCGGCCGGTGCAGCACCGCGAAGCTCTCCACGCCGTCCGGCGCGGTGACGGGCTCGGGGAAGAACACGGTGTCCTTGTTGTGGAACAGGTTCAGGTCCATGTCCAGGGCCTCGTCGTAGGCGAACAGGGCCGGGCCGAGCCTCCGCCAGTCGCGCAGGTCCTCCGACACGGCCACCGCGGTGCGCGGGCCCAGTGGGCCGTAGGCGACGTAGGTCATCACGTGCAGGCCAAGCCGTGGCACGAAGGTGACCCTGGGGTCCTCGACGCCGGCGGTGTTCGCCCCGCGCTCCCAGCCCCGGTCGGGGGCGAGGACCACGCCCTCCCGTTCGACGCCGGTGGGCACGCCGTTCTCGATGATGACCCGGGCCAGGCCCACCCTGGAGACGTTGCCGGCGGCCACGAGCCGGGGGAGCAGGTACAGGGTGCCGTCCGGAGTGTGCCCGCTGCCGGGGTTGAGAACACCTTCGGCCTCGAGTTCGTTGCCGTCCTCCGGCGTCATGATGACGCCCATCCGGGTAAGGGTGTACGGGAAGGGTGCTGGTGTGCTCATGACTAACCTTTCACGCCCGAGCCGATGTCGCTCGAGACGAAGTGCTCTTGGAAGATGATGAAGAGGAGGACCATGGGGGCCGCCAGCACGCAGGCGCCGGCGAGGACGGCGCCGATCGGGTTCGCCGCGGTGCCCGCGATGTTGGTGAGGTAGTTTGCCAGCGAGACCGCGAGTGGTTGCAGCGAGGCTTCCTTGGTGATCAGGAACGGCCAGAGGAATTCGTTCCACGGGCCGATGAAGGTCAGCAGCACCACGGTCAGCAGCGCCGGCCGCACGAGCGGGAGCGCGATACTCCACAGGATCTTCAGCTCGCCGGCGCCGTCGATCCGGGCGGCGTCGAAGAGGGCCTTCGGCACCTGCAAGAAATACTGCCGGAACACGAGTACCGCCGTCGAGTTGATCGCGAACGGAAGGATCATGCCCGCGTAGGTGTCGGCCAGGCCGTAGTCCCTGGCGATCATCACGTAGAGCGGGATCATCAGCAGCTGGAAGGGAATCACCTGCACGAGCAGCATCAGCCCGAAGGTGACGCCGCGTCCGCGCCACTCCAGCTGCGCCAGGGCGTAGCCGACCAGCACACCGAACACGACGGTGCACAGGATGACGCCCCCGGCGAAGATCCCGGAGTTGACCAGTCCCTGGAACAGATTGATGCGGCTGTTGATGTCGACGTAGTTCTGGCCGGTGATGTTCGCCGGGTTGGGGAATGCCCCGGCGATGGTCGGGTCGGGTGCTGTCTGCAGGGAGCCGATCACCATGTAATAGAACGGGAACAGGAACAGCAGGGCACCGATGGACAGGACCACGTACCGCAGGATGTTCTGCCCCCGGCTCATGCCGTCGACCTTGCGGACGCGGGGGCGTCCGGTTCCTGCACGCACGTTTTTCGCCTTAGCGTGGTCTGCTTTGGCGAGGTCCGCTGCGACCGCCGGATTCTGTGCGTTGCTCATGAGTCGTCCCCTCCGGCCAGCTTGCGTTGGGCGAATGCCAGGATGAGCACGCCGATCACGAGGATGACCCCGATTGCGGCGGCAATTCCCGGCTCGCCCTGTTCGATTCCACGCTGGTACATGATCAGTACGGGCGACGACGAGGCCCCGTTCGGGCCACCGCCGCCGGTGAGCAGGTACGGCTCCGTGAAGAGGTTCGCGCCGGTGACCGTGGCCAGGAGCAGGACCAGCACGGTCGCAGGCCGCACGCCCGGCACGGTGATCGAGAAGAACATGCGGATCTTGCCCGCACCGTCCGTGGCCGCTGCCTCGTAGAGCTCGTCGGAGACGTTCTGCAGGGCGGCCAGGTAGAGCAGGATGAAGAAACCCATCTGCTTCCAGGTGACGAAGATGGCGATCGTTGGCATCGCCAGGAGCGGGTTGATCAGCCAGGTCGGTTCAGGCGCCAGCGGACCGAGGATCTGGTTGACGAGGCCATTGCTGTTGAACAGGAACAGCCAGACGACGACGACGGCGACGCTGGCCGTCACGTACGGCACGTAGAAGGACACCCGCAAGAACGTACGGGCATGCACGACCTTGTTCAGCGCCGTGGCGAGCACCAGTGACAGCACCACGGTGAGGGGCACGTTGATCAGCAGGAATATGGCGACGTTGCCGAACGAGCGGATGATGGCCGGGTCGGTCAACACCTCCTGGAAATTCGCCAGCCCGACGAACGGTCGGTCCACTACGGCGCCGGGAGCGGCGAAGAAATAGTCGTGGAACGACATGTAGAAGGCGAAGACCAGCGGGTAGGCGAAGACCAGGAGCACGAAGAGCAGGTAGGGGGCGCTGAGCAGGAGCCCGAGGGGATTCCTTCCCAGCGGCTGGCGCCGACGGCCCCGGCGGGGGCCCCCGCCGCCAGGCCGTGCGGGCCTGGCGGCGGGGTTCGGGGTGACGCTCCCGGAGGAGACGGTCGAGGACATCAGACTTACGGCTCCGCGATCAGTTCATTGACCTTGTCTGCCGCAGCGTCGAACGCCTCGGTGACGTCGCCCTCACCGCTGATGACCGTCTTCGTCCAGGCATCCCGGAAGGCCTGCCAGGCGGCGACGGAGTTCGGCACCTGCGGCACCTCGACCGTGCGTGACGCCTGGTCACCGAACTGCTCGTAGGCCGGGTTCGCCGCGAAGTAGTCCGGGTAGACCTCGGGGAGGTCCTGGCGCAACGGCATCTGGCCGGTCAGCTCGAGCAGCTGGCCGTCCTGCTCCTCGCTGGTGGCGAATTTCAGCACATCCCAGGCCGTGGCCTGGTTCTCGCAGGCCGTGAACATGCCGACGTTCTTCGCGTCACTGAAGGTGTAGGCGTCCTCAGGGGCGACGCCGGAGCTGGTGGGGAAGGGAACGGCGCCCCAGTTCACGACATCCTTGTAGACGGACACCGCCCACGGTCCCGCGCTGGCCATGGCGGCCACGCCGTCCGCGAACGAGTCACCTGTGTACTTTTCCTTGCCGGCGAGGTTCTCGGCGTATACGGTCTTCCAGAATTCGCCGACCGCGACACCCTCGTCCGAGTTGAAGGTGGCTTCGCCGTCTTCGACGAACAAGGTACCACCGGTCTCGTTCCCGTAGGCCGGGTAGAAGTCGAACCAGCTCTGGAAGAACTCGCTCGTTGCCGACGGGTTGATGGCGTACTGCGACACGCCGGCGGAGACCAGGGTGCGCGCGGTGGCCAGGAACTCGTCGTAGGTGGCCAGCTCGGGGTTCTCCGGGTCCAGCCCGGCCGCGGAGAAGAGGTCCTTGTTGTAGAACAACATCACCGGGTTGGATTTCCACGGCATCTGGTAGAACTTGCCGTCCTCGCTCGCGTACTGCTCGGCCAGGTCGCCGGTGCGTTCCTCGATGTAGGAGTCGCCGTCCTCGAAGCTGCTGAGGTCGACCAGACCGCCCTGCTTGACGAACTGCGGCACCGCGACCGGGGCGGTGTTGAAGATCAGGCAGGGGGCATTGCCGGCGGTGATGGCGGCGCCGATGACCTCCTCGCTGCTCTTGCCGGCCGGGATCTCCTGGGCCTTGACCTGCTCGTCGGGATTGTCGGCGTTCCAGGCGTCGACCATCGCCTTGCCCCATTTGACTTCGTTCTCGTTGTTCGAATACCAGATGGTGATGTCGCCGCGTTCCGTGGCCGAACCGGAGTCGCCGCCGCTGGAACAGGCGCCCAGGGTGACGATCATGGCCGCTGAGGTGGCGGCGGCGGCCAAGAGTCGCCGGGTTGCTCGCGCACTACGGTGCGGTCTTGTGGTGCTGCTGTGCATTTCCTTCTCCATTCATGAATCCGCAGCGGCTCTGCTGCGGCATGGTGTGTAGTTGACAAGGCTCTGTGCAGGTGGGACGACTAGCGGGGTGCAGGGACGGACGCCGAGTTTCGGATGATCAGCCGGGCGGCGGGGAGGTCGACGTCGTCGGCGCTTCCGGTGCGGATGAGCCCGAGGAGCGTGGCGGCGGCCGCGCGGCCCCAGACCAGGGGAGTGGCGCCGACGGTGGTGAGTGCCGGGTACACGTACCGTGCGAATTCGATGTCGTCGAACCCGGTGATCGACACATCCTCCGGCACCCTGATGCCGAGTTCCTGGGCCACCCCGATGCCGGCGATGGCCATCGGGTCGTTGGCGAAGACGATGGCGGTGGGCGGTTCGGACTGACTGAGCAGCCGCCGTGCGGCGTCGGCGCCGGCGGCGATCGAGAAGTCGGTCTCCATGATCTGGCCGTCCCCGAGACCGGCCGCGCGCATGGCGCTGGTGAAGGCCTCCTGCCGCCGGCTGCCGTGCAGCATGGCGGGGCTGCCGGCGACATGGGCGATGCGCCGGTGGCCGAGACCGGCCAGGTGGCGCACCGATTCCGCGATGCCGTGGGTGTCGTCGATCGACACGGCGGGGAACGGGCTGGGCTGGTCGGGCCGGCCGAGGGTGACCGTGGGCAGCCCGAGGTCGGCCAGGCACTGGATGCGCGCATCGTCGATGCGCAGGTCGCTGAGGAACACCCCGTCGACACGGCCGTCCGAGACCAGGGTGCGGTAGGTCTGCAGCTCGGTCTCCTCGTCGGGCACGACGCTGAGCACCAGCGCGAGTCCCTCCGGGGCGAGAACCGTTTCGACACCGGCGATGAAGGAGGTGAAGAACGGGTCAGACCCGAGCACCTCCGGGTCACGGGCGATAACCAGGCCGAGCGCGAAAGACCGCTTCGACGAGAGCGACCTGGCGCGCAGCGACGGTGTCCAGCCGAGGGCTTCGGCCACCTGGAGGATCCTGGCCCGCGTGTCGGCCGCGACGCCGGGCCGGTCGTTGAGCGCGAACGAGACGAGGCCCTTGCTGACCCCGGCCTCCCTGGCCACATCGGCAATGGTCACCTTTGCGGAGCTCTTGACCGAATCCTGGGTGGACTGCACGGGGCCTCCTCGTTGATGGCGACCGGGCGGCATCCTCGGATGCCTGAACCGGTTTAGGGAAAACCTATACCGGTTTAGTCGGCGAAGTCAAGCACTTCTCACATTGAGGCGGCGGCCGCCCGAGCCTAGGGTGAACTGCACCATGGACTGGTTCGGAACCGGGGACTACGACATCGCACGTGAGGTGTTGCAACGGGGGATCGCCGCCATCTTCCTGGTCGCGTTCGCCTCGGCCTCAGCCCAGTTCCCGGCCCTCCTGGGTGACAACGGGCTGCTGCCGGTGCGCGATTTTGTCGCGCGGGTGCCGTTCGGCCGTAGCCCGAGCCTGTTCCACTGGCGCTACTCCGACCGGCTCTGTCGCCTGGTCGCCTGGTCGGGGATCGTCCTGGCCGCTGCCGTTGTGCTGGGTCTGCCGCAGCTCGGCCCGGCCTGGCTGGTGATGATCGTGTTCCTGCTGCTTTTCGCCGGCTACCTGTCGATCGTGAACGTGGGGCAGACCTTCTACGGGTTCGGCTGGGAGAGTCTCCTGGTCGAGGCCGGTTTCGTCGTGGCGTTCCTGGGCTCTGCCGACGTCGCCACGCCGCTGCCCGTCCTGTACTTCCTGCGCTGGCTGGTGTTCAGGCTGGAGTTCGGTGCCGGCATGATCAAACTGCGTGGCGGGCGGGACTGGCGTGACCTCACGGCGCTGTTCTATCACCACGAGACTCAGCCGATGCCCAACCCGGTGAGCTGGTTCGTGCACCACCTGCCCCGGTGGTTCCATCGCGGCGAGGTGCTCGCCAACCACACCGTGCAGCTCATCGCACCGTTCCTGCTGTTCGCTCCGCAGCCTGTGGCCTCGGTTGCGGCGGGCGTCATCGTGCTCAGCCAGCTGTGGTTGGTGCTCACCGGCAATTTCGCCTGGCTGAACTGGATCACCATCGTGCTGGCCGCCGCGGCGGTCGATGACGCTGCCTTCCGGTGGGTCGGCGGGCTGTTCGTTCCGGCCCTGCACGCGCCGGAGTCGGCGGCCGCGGCGGGGGAGCAGCCGGCTTGGTTCGTGGTCGTGGTGCTCGCCGTGACTCTCGGCCTGCTGGTGCTCAGCTACTGGCCGGCCCGCAACCTGCTGCGCCGCCGGCAGCTCATGAACGCGAGCTTCAACCCGTTCCACCTGGTGAACGCCTACGGTGCGTTCGGCACCGTCACGAAGGAGCGGTTCGAGGTGGTCGTCGAGGGCAGCGACTCCGCCGACCCGCGGGACCCCACGGCCTGGCGGGCCTATGAGTTCCGCGGCAAGCCCGGTGACGTGGCCCGGGTGCCAGGGCAGTTCGCGCCGTACCACCTGCGGCTGGACTGGCTGATGTGGTTCCTGGCCCTCGGGTCACGCGAGTCCCGGTGGTTCGAGGTATTCCTGGCCCGGCTGTTGCAGGGCGACCGCGCCACCCTGCGGATGCTCGCGCACAATCCGTTCGCCGCGGCGCCGCCGCGCTACGTGCGTGCCCGGGTGTTCCTGTACAGGTTCAGCACGCCGGCCGAACGCCGGGCCGAGCACGTCTGGTGGGTGCGTAGTGAGGTGGGCACCCTGGTGCCGCCCGTGCGGCTGCCGGCCGACACCGAGGACGGCAGCGCGTCGTGACACGGCCTGGCTGGGCGGCCCGGCCGCTCAGTGCCCGCGCAGCTCCTCGATCTCGCGGCGCTCACGCTTAGTGGGCCGGCCGGCGCCGCGGTCGCGCATCGGCACCAGGGCCAGCTCCTCGCGTGGTGGCGGTGGCGGTGTGTTGTCCACGAAGCACTCGGCGGCCACGCTCGGACCCACCCGCTTGACGATGATCCGCGACACCACGAGAACCCTGTCGAAGCCGTTGGCCCGGATCCGCACCTCGTCGCCGGGCTTGATGGATTGGGCTGACTTGGCCCGTTCCCCGTTCACCCGAACGTGCCCGGCCCGGCAGGCTGCAGTGGCCTGCGAGCGGGTCTTGTACATCCGCACCGCCCAGGCCCAGCTGTCCACCCGTGCACTGCTCAACTCCATGCCTAGACTCTACGCGGGCCAGGGCTCAGGGTCAGCGCAGCACGACCCAGAGGATGAGCAGCATGGTCACCAGGAACCCCGTGAAGAAATTCAGCCGCAGGAACCGTTTCCAGCCGTTGTTGGCCCGTTCGGACTCGGCGTCGCTGATCGACCGGTACGGCCAGGCGGCGAGAACGTAGGGGATCACCAGCAGTGCGGCGAGCGGCCCCGGCCAGTCGGTGACCAGCATCAGCACCCCGGCCAGCAGCCAGAAACCGATGGCCAGGCGCACGGTCTGCGCGGCACCGAACGCCGTCGCGATCGAGCTGATACCGCCCTGCCGGTCGGGTTCGACATCCTGCACGGCACCGAAGGCGTGGCTGGCGATGCCCCAGAAGAAGAACGCCGCCAGCACCGCGACGAGGTCTGGCGTGACCAGGGCGCCCGCCACGGCGAGCCCGTACACTGCCGGGCTCACGAAGTGGATGCTCGAGGTGACCGAGTCCAGCACCGGCCGCTCCTTGAAGCGCAGCCGGGGTGCCGAGTACGCGACCACTGCGAAGAGGCTGATCATCAGCACCAGCCAGGACCCGGGGTTCGCGCCGGCGAGCACGAGCATCAGCAGGAGTACCGGCACCGCCGTCGCGACGCCCGAGATCAGCACCGTGCGGTGCAGGCTCTGTTCGAGCATGGCGCCCTCGACGCCGCCCTTCCGGGGGTTGCGCAGGTCGGATTCGTAGTCGAAGACGTCGTTGATGCCATACATGAGCAGGTTGTAGGGAATCAGGAAAAACAGGGTCCCCACCACCAGCAGCGCGTCGATGCGGCCCGTCGTGACGACGTAGGCGGCGGCGAACGGGAAGGCCGTGTTGATCCAGCTCAGCGGGCGGGACGACAGCAGCACCTGCCGAAAGGTGTGGCCGAGTCCGGCCGCCGCGGCGCCGGTGGGGGGAATCGACTCGGTCATTCGTCCTGCTCCGATCGTGGGGTGGTCCGGCGGCGTATGGGCGGCCGGGTGTCGCCGCCGAGCAGCGACCAGACGGCCGGAAGCAGCAGGGCCGCTGCCACCGGATACGCAAAGTCTTCCACTGGCGCGATTCCCACGAACACTCCGGAGATCAGGGCCGGGTCGTACGCGACGAGCCCCACCCCGATCATGATGTTATCGAAGACCGCGGTGAGCACGAGCACAGCGACCAGGGCGAGCCCGGATGCGGCGTAGAGCCGTCTGGAGGCCGGCCGCCGCCACAGGGCCGCGGCAGCCGCCAGCACCGCGAGGCCGAGGAAGATCGTGTTCAGCGTCAGGTAGTTCACGCGGGGTGCCGCCGCTCCAGCAGCATCCGAGCGCCCTGCAGGGCATTCATGAACAGGTAGCAGAGGAAGGTCAGGAAGAAGACCTCTTCGATCGGCAGCTCGGGGGCCACCTGCAGACCGGTCATGAAGACGGTCTCGCCGCGGTAGAAGATGCCGGTACCGATACCGACCAGGTCCCAGGCCAGGAAGAACACCACCCCCGCCGCGAGCACGACGGCCGCGGCGCGGGGCGCCCGCCAGAAGAACAGGCCGAACCGGCGGTCGAGCACGACCATCCCGGTCAACGACACCAGCAGCGCAAGCAGATACGCGAAACCCAGCATCAGTGCAGAACGGCGGCCAGGGGCTCGGGCAACGGCCCGGTGCTCACGTCCCCACGAATCCGCTTGAGCAGAATCTCGGCGCTGATCAGGCACATCGGCAGGCCGATGCCGGGGATGGTGGTGCCACCGGCGTAGTACAGGCCGTCGATGTGCTTGGACACATTGGTGCCGCGGAAGAACGCGCTCTGCTTGAGGGTGTGCGCCGGTCCCAGCGCCCCGCCCTTCCACGAGTTGAGGTCGTCGGCGAAGTCGGCCGGCCCGATGGTGCGCCGCACCAGGATGCGCTCGGCGAGGTCGGGGATGCCGGCCCACTCGGCCAGCTGGCCGATCGCGGCATCCGCGATGCCCTCGACACCGGCCGAACCGGCGCCGTCGATGCCACCGTGGCCGATGCCGGTGTCGGCGGGCACCGGGATGAGTAGGAACATGTTGCTGGCACCGTCGGGCGCCACCCCGGGGTCGGTAGCGCTCGGCAGGCAGGCGTAGAACGACGCCGGGTTGGGCACCGAGGTCTCCTTGCCGAAGATGCGGTCGAAATTGTCGGCCCAGTCCTCGGTGAAGAACAGGGTGTGATGAGCGAGCTTGGGCAGCTCGCCGCTCACGCCGAGCAGCACCAGCACGGCGCCGGGGCCCGAGGTGCGCTTCTGCCACCAGCGCTCCGGGTAGGTCTGCTTGGCCGGTTCGACCAGCTCGGTTTCGGTGTGGTGCAGGTCGGCGGCCGAGACGACCAGATCGGCATCCAGTCGCACCGTCGCACCGGCCGAGTTGGTGTATGTGACACCCTCGACGGCGGCCTTGGCGCGCCGGCCGGCAGGGGTGGGCCCGCTGCGGATGGCCTGCACGGTGGCACCGGTTTCGATGGTGACGCCCTCCGCTCGGGCCAGATCCACGATGCTCTGGATGAGCCGGCTGAAGCCGCCCTGCGGGTAGAGCACACCGTCGGCCAGGTCGAGGTGGCTCATCAGGTGGTACATCGACGGGGTCCGGTCGGGCGAGGAGCCGAGGAACACAGCCGGGTAGCCGAGGATCTGGCGGATGCGCGGGTCGCGGAAGTAGCCGGCAACGAATTTGTCCAGCGGCTGCAGCAGGAGGCGGCCGAGCCGGCCCATCCTGGAGAGCACGTCTTGCACCAGCAGGGGCTTGAACGAGGCGAAGCTCGTGTACAGGAACCTGTCCACGGCCATGTCGTAGGTTTCCTTGGCGCTGGCCAGGTACTTCTCCAGGCGGGCGCCGGCACCGGGTTCGAGGCTCTCGAACAGACGGATGTTGTCGGCCCGCTCCGCGCGCACATCCACGGGCTCGGTGTCCGATTCGAAGAACACCCGATAGCCGGGGTCGAGGCGGGTCAGCTGCAACTGCTCGGCCGCGCTCGTGCCCATCAGCCGGTAGAAGTGCTCGAACACCTCCGGCATGAGGTACCAGGACGGACCGGTCTCGAAGCGGAAACCTTCGGCCTCCCAGAAGCCGGCCCGGCCGCCGAGCGTGTCGTGGGCCTCCAGCAGGGTGACCTGGTGGCCCTCCCTGGCCAGGAGTGCCGCGCTGGCCAGGCCCGCGATGCCGCCCCCGATCACCACAGTCCTGGTCGGCGCGTGTGTGGCCGGCGCTGTTCTGGTCGGGGCGGGGCGGGGCTGGCCGGTCTGGCCGCTCACCGTCGCCACGCCTGCGGGCCGAGCGAGGACGAGAGGGCGATCATCAGTTTCTCCGGATCCGGCACCCGAACGCGGGTGCTCATCAAACTCTGGGCGGGGGTCTCCCGCAGTTTCGCAGACAACCGGGCGAATAGCCGGTGGGCGGCGGTGACGGCGCGGCGGCTGCCAGGAGGCAGGAGCGGCAGCACCCGCGCGGCGGCGTCGAGGTCGGCATCCATGTCGTCCAGCAGCAGGTTCTTCTGCGATTCGGTGAGCCGGGTGAGGTCGATACCCGGGAAGTAGTTGCGCCCCAGCGCATCCCGGTCGGCGGCCAGATCGCGCAGAAAATTCACCTTCTGGAACGCGGCGCCGAGGCTGCGGGCACCGTGTTCGAGGACGGCCCGCTCCTGCGGTGTCCGGGGGGACTCGCGCAGAAAGCTGCGCAGGCACATCAGCCCGACGACCTCCGCGGACCCGTAGATGTACTCGGCGACACCCGCCTCGGTGAACGGGGCCGGGTCGAGGTCTCGACGCATCGAGGAGAAGAACGGGCGGGTCAGGGCCGGGTCGATGCCGACCCGGCGGGCGGTGACGGCGAACGCGTGCACCACCAGGTTGGTGCTGAAGCCGCGCGCCATCGCGCGCTCGGTTTCGTGCTCGAGATCGTCGAGCAGCTCGCGCTGTCCGGCCAGGTCGATGCCTGCCCCGCTGGCGGCGCCGTCGACAATCTCGTCGGCGATGCGCACGAGCGCGTAGATGCTGCGCACCTCGTCGCGCCGTGCCGGGGCGAGCAGTCGGGCGGCCAGGCCGAACGAGGTGGAGTACTGGGCGATCACCGTATTCGCGCTGGCCAGCGCGGCGGCGTTGTAGCTGTCCAGGCCCGTAGTCTCCGCGCCGACCAGGGAACCGGCCGTGTCGCGGCTCATTTCTGCCGCGTCACGGCGCTGAGGGCGAGCTGGGTGAGGGTGGCGCGCAGCTCGTCGGGCATGAGCGGGCCCTGCAGAGCCTCAACCGCACGGCTGGCGTACTCCCGGGCGAGAGCATCCGCGGTGTCAGGGGCTCCGCAGTCGCGGAGGTGCCCGCGCACCAGTTCGGCCTCGGCCTCGGTGAGGTCGTCCTTGCCCAGGAACGGCGCGATCAGGGGCCACCGGTCGGTGGCGCCGGCGTGCGCGATCAGGGCGGTCTGCTTGCCCTCGCGGAGGTCCGCGAGAACGCTCTTGCCGGTCCTGGCGGGGTCGCCGAACACGCCCAGCAGGTCGTCGGTGAGCTGGAAGGCGACACCGATCAGGCGGCCGAACCGGCCGAGGGCGTCGATGGCCTCCTCCGGCGCGCCGGCCAGGACCGCGCCGGCCTGCAGGGGAGCCTCGAAGGAGTAGATCGCCGTTTTGTGTTCGAGCGTGGTGACGACCTGGTCGATCGTGAGGGGGTCCCGGCTGACGGTGTTGGTCACATCCGCGAGTTCGCCGGCTGCGGAGACGAACACGGCCCGGTCGAGCAGATCGAGCAGCCGGCCGCGCAGTTCGGCGGGAACCGGCAGCAGGGCCAGAGCGCGATGCGCCTCGCTCAGGGCCAGGTCGCCGGCGAGGATGGCCGCTGTGGCGGCCCAGGCCTCGGCCTGCCCGGTTGCCGCACCGTGCGCGATGGCACGTTCGGTGAACCGGCCGGCGATGTTGGCCATCCCGCGGCGGGACAGGTCGCGGTCGATCACGTCGTCGTGGATAAGGAACGCCGTGTGCAGGAGCTCGAAGCTCACCGCGACGGGTGTGGACAGGGTGCGGTCGGTGCCGCCGAAGCCGTCGTAGGCGGCCAGCACCAGGGCGGGCCGGACCCGTTTGCCGCCGCGGCTGGCCTGGTCCAGGGAATCCCAGAGCGCGACGTAGTGGTCGCCGTAGTCGCTGGCGCGCAACCGGGCCGCGGCGAAAAACCTGTGCAGTTCGGTTTCGACGCCCAGCGTCGCGATCTCATGCACGGAAGGTCTCCAGTTCGCGCATCTGCAACACCATCCAGGGACTGAAAGCGAACGGACTGGCCAGCACCGAGCGCCGCAGGGTCTCGGGCTGGGTCCAGGTGAATTCCATGACCTCGTCGGGGTTGGGCACCGGATCCGCGGATGCCCGCGCCAGGTAGACCGGGCACACCTCGTTCTCGACGATGCCGCTGCTGTCGGTCGCGCGGTAGCGGAACAGGGGCAGGGCCAGGTCGATGCGGTCGATGTCGAGGCCGAGTTCGAAGTCGGCGCGCCGGTGCACGGCGTCGGTGAGAGTCTCGGCCGGGGCCGGGTGGCCGCAGAAGGAGTTGGTCCAGACGCCGGGCCAGGTCTTCTTGGCCAGTGCCCGCCGGGTCACCAGGACCTCACCGCGAGCGTTGAACACGTAGCAGGAGAACGCCAGGTGCAGGGAGGTGTCGGCGCCGTGCACGCTGCTCTTGGCGGCGGTGCCGATCTCGCGACCCTCCTCGTTCAGCAGAACAACCAGATCGTCGGCAGGGGCGGCGTGCCGAGATTCGATGGTGTCGAATTCGATCGTGTGTTCTGCTGTGTGCATCACGGGACTTCCTCTCGTGCAGCCAAGATACCCGAAAAAGTACCTAACCGAGTTAGCGATATTCGAGGCTAGCATGGTGCCTATGCCTCCCGCCGTCATACCCGCCGCGGAGCCGAGTCGAGTCGGTTCCGACGCGTACTGGTACCCGGATGCCGCCGCCGGTGCCGGCCCGGAGCCGGTCACCGCGGTCGACGTGCTCCGCGCCGTGCGCAGGTTCCGCGCGGCCGACGTGGCGATGCGCATCCGGGCGCGCTCCGACATGGACATGAACGACTCCGACCTGGTCGCCCTACGGCACCTGATCGCGGCAGAGGAGCGCTCGGAGCCGATCGGCCCGAAGGACCTCAGTGCCGTTCTCGGCATCACCTCGGCAGCCACGGCCAAGCTGCTCTCGCGGCTGGAGGCATCCGGTCGGCTGCGCCGGGAGCCGCACCCCAGCGACCGGCGTGCGCAGGTGCTGCACGCCACCCGGCGCGCTCACGACGAGATGCGGCGAACCCTGGGAGCGGCACACCAGCGGATGCTGGCCGCCGCCGAGAAGCTCACCGCGCCGGAGCAGCTCGCCGTGGTGCGTTTCCTCGACGAGCTCAGCGGAGCGATGGACGAGCCGGCCGACTCGGCCGCGCCCGACACCGACGCCCCCACCGCACCCTGACTCGCGGGTTTGCGGCGGCTGCCGGTGGCCGAGGGGCTAGGAAGCCGGGCGGTACCCTTGAGTACGTGATTATTCCCGCCGCCCAACACGTGCACACCCTCCTCGCCTCGTATCCGGACTTCCCCCAACCCGGGATCCTGTTCCGTGACCTCAACCCGGTTTTTGCCGATGCCGTGGCCTTCCGAGCGATCATCGACGACCTGAGTGAGCGCTACCGGGGCCAGTTCGACGCCGTGGCCGGCATCGAGGCCCGCGGGTTCCTGCTCGCGGCCGGGATCGGTTACGCCGCCCAGTGCGCGGTCCTCGCGGTGCGCAAGGGCGGAAAGCTCCCCGGCACGGTGCTGACGGAGGAGTACGACCTGGAGTACGGCTCGGCACGCCTCGAACTGGAGGTCGGGCAGCTGCCCGCCGGGTCCCGGGTGCTCATCGTGGATGACGTGCTGGCCACCGGCGGCACCGTCGCGGCCACCGCGCGCCTCATCGAACGGGCCGGCTACCTGACGATCGGTGTCGGCGTGGTGCTTGAACTGGCCGAGCTCGACGGGCGTAGCCGTATCGGCGACGCACCCGTGCACACCATCGTTTCGGTCTAGCCGCGCGCTTTGTGACCCGTGTCGCACGGTTCCTTCGGCACGGGTCGTCTCCGATGGCACAGGTTGTTGCTCGCGGCACGTGGTATTTCCGGCGGCCCGGGATAGAACGCAGGCCGCCGCGATTGCCACGTGCCGCCGGGGCTAACCCGCGCCACGACGCTCGTGGCGGGGTCAGGCCCGGGTACCGCTAGTAGGCGGCGGGGTTGGCCGAGGGCTCGACGGCTGCGCCGGAGAGCACGGCCTTGCTGCCGGACACGCCGAGACGGCTCGCGCCGGCCTCGATCATGGCGAGGGCGTCGGCGTGGCTGCGCACCCCGCCGGAGGCCTTGACGCCGAGGGCATCGCCGACGGTTTCGCGCATCAGGCGCACGGCGTGCACGGTGGCGCCGCCGGCCGGGTGGAACCCTGTCGAGGTCTTGACGAAATCGGCGCCGGCGGCCACGGCCGCGCGGCACACGCCGACGATCTCGTCGTCGGTGAGGGCGGCGGACTCGATGATCACCTTGAGGATCAGGGGTGCGGGGATCTCGGCGCGCACGGCGCTGATGTCGGCTTCGACGAGATCGAACCGGCTGGCCTTGGCCGCACCGATGTCGATGACCATGTCCACCTCGTCGGTGCCCTGCGACACCGACAGGGCGGCCTCGGCAGCCTTGATCGAGCTGGCGTGCTTGCCGCTCGGGAAACCGCAGACCACGGCGACCTTGAGGTCGGCATCCGCGGGAAGGGTCAGCGGCAACATCGACGGCGACACGCAGACCGAGTAGACGCCGAGCTCAACGGCCTCGGCGATGAGGCCGGCCACGTCGGCCTGGGTGGCCTCGGGCTTCAGCAGGGTGTGGTCGATATAGCGGGCGAGGCCGGCGGCGTCGAGTGCGGGGGCGGGTGTGGAAGAGGTCATGCTCGTAGGTCCTTTGGGAGGGGCGGCGAGGTGTCCGCCTGGCTCGATCTTACCCGGCGAGCGGATGATGTTCCCTGGCGGGTGCGGCATGCTTGAGTTATGAGCGGGAGCGGTGATGCGTGGGTCTACGGCCCCGACGGTGCCAGGTTCTGGGGCCGGTACGGGGCGGCCGGTCTGCTCGTGCACCATCCGGACCTCGGTGTCCTTCTGCAGCACCGTGCCCTGTGGAGCCATCAGGGCGACACCTGGGGAGTCCCGGGCGGCGCCAGGCACGAGAACGAGAGCGCCCTCGACGCCGCGATCCGGGAGGCCGGTGAAGAGGCCGGTGTTCCCGCGCACCTGCTCAGGCTGAGCTTCAGTTCGGTGGTCGACCTCGGCTTCTGGTCGTACACCACGGTGGTCGTCCGAGCGCTGGAACCGTTCGACCCGATCATCAGCGACACCGAGAGCATCGCGCTGCGCTGGGTGGCGCCGGCCGAGGTGCAGCAGCTGCCGCTGCATCCGGGTTTCGCGGCCAGCTGGCCCGCGCTCAGGGACCGCCTGGTCTGACCGGGCCGTCGCCGGCGGATGCGCCCACCGAGTCGGGCGCCGGTCGGCGCGGCGGCCACGGCACGAGGGCGGAGACCTCGCGCTGATAGGCCCGATAGCCGGGATGCCTGGAGACCGAGATGCTCTCGGTGAAGGCGGTCGATCCCGCGAAGAGCAGGGTCAGCAACACCGCGCCGAGTGCACCCGGCTGCAGCCAGGTGCCGGCGGCGATGGCGCCGAAGCCGGCGATCACCCACCACTGGGCGATCTCGCAGAAATAGTTCGGATGCCTGGAGAACCCGAACAGTCCGCTCCGCAGAAACCCCGGGTCGGCCCCGCCCCGCGCACGGAGCACGGTGCGGGAGCGTTGGAAGTCCCACTGCTGCTGATCGGCCACGGTCTCCCCGGCGAGGAAGGCGAGGAACAGCACGGTGGCGACCAGGTCGGCGGCGCCGAACGGTGTCTGTGGGTGCTGCAGCCCGATCCACGCGGGCAGGGTGATGAGCAGCAGCAACAGGTTCTGGTAGCCGGAAATGAACGCCAGGTTGAACAGGGCGAACTGGCGCCGGCTCATCCGGCGCCCCAGCGCCGCCCACCGATAGTCCTCGCCGCCGGGCCGGTAGCCGCCCTTCCGCGCGAAATTGAAGGTCAGTCGCAGGCCCCACAGTGTGCCGAGCACGGCCATGACGACCAGCCGGGGATCGGTGAGCCCGCCGGCGACGGCGAACACCCACAGATAGACCGGCGGCAGCACCGACCAGGCCCGGTCCACCCAGGAGTACTCCCGGGTCAGAACCGACAGCAGCCAGGTTGTGGCGATGGCGGCCGCACACAGGCTCAGGCACACCAGCAGGGCGGATGCGGCGGCGGTCATCGGGGCGCCGTCCCCTCCGGCACCGCGTCCGCCGACATCGCCTCGTCGAGCACCACATCGCTGGGCGCTTTGTCTGGGCGCAGGCCCCGCCAGCTCGGGTGCCGCAGCCGGCCGGCCGGTGTCCACCCGGCGAAGTCCACTTCGCCCACGAGCACCGGGCGCACCCACACGGCGTCGGACGCCTCCTCCGACGGAACGTCGTCGAACGGGGTGTCCGACGTGGGCAGCTCGTCGAGCCGGCGGCGCAGGCTCGTCAGGTCGCGGTCGCGGAAGCCGGTGCCGATCCGCCCGGCGTACCGCAGTCGGGCTGTGTCGCCGGCCGTCGGCACGCCCACGAGAAGCGAGCCGAAGGTGTCGCCGCGGTGCCCGTTTCCGGGCCGCCAGCCGCCGATCACGACCTCCTGTGCCCTGACGTGTTTGATCTTCACCCACCGGTCGGTGCGGCGTCCGCTCGTGTAGGTACTGCCGGTCTCCTTGGCGATCAGTCCCTCCAGGCCGAGTTGCCGGCTGGTGGCCAGCACCGTGGCGGCGTCGCCGGAGAAGGACGGCGGCACCTGCACGGTTCCGGTGGCCGTCACACCGGCCTCCAAAGCCGCCCGGCGCTCCGCGTACGGCTGGTCGACCAGAGCAGCGCCGTCGTTCTCGAGCAGGTCGAAGACGAAATAGTGCACGGGGGCCCGCCGCTGCGCCCGGCGCACATCACCCTCATCGGTGAGCCCGAGCCTGGTCTGCAGCAGTGAGAAGTCGGGCCGGTTTGTGGTGTCAAGGGCCACGACCTCCCCGTCGAGCACGGCGCCGCCGGTTCCCACGGCCGTTCGCAGGTCGTCCACAAGCTCGGGGAAGGATGCCGTGACGTCGTTGCCGTTCCGGGTGAGGAAGCGCACCTTCCCGCCGCCGTCGAGGTAGGCCAGCATCCGGATGCCATCCCACTTCATCTCGTAGGCCCAGTCGGACTCCGCAGACAGCTCGCGCAGGCTGCCCAGCCTGGCGAGCATGGGGGAGTATCGGGCCTCGGCAGGACCCCAGCCGGCCGGGATCGATCGTTTCGGTTTCATCAGGTGGATCAGCCAGTTGCGCGACCCCGCACCGCCGGTCCGGATGAGCGCGAACTCGTGTTCGGCACCGCCCAGACCGCCGTCCGGTTTGCCGTGCAGGGTGACGATTACCTCATCGTCCCGCCATTTCTGCAGCGAATAGGTGCCGGAATCCCAGATCGACATGGTGCCGGCGCCGTACTCTCCCGCCGGAATATCACCCTGGAACTCGAGATACTCCAGCGGGTGATCCTCGGTGTGCACGGCCAGGTGGTTGTGGGTGGGGTCGGCCGGCACGCCCTTGGGCAGCGCCCACGAGACCAGCACGCCGCCCTGTTCCAGGCGCAGGTCGAAGTGCAGGGCCCTGGCGTGGTGCTCCTGGATCACAAACGATGCCCCGCCACCACCGGAGGGCGTCGGCGGTGTCGCCGTCGGCACGGGCTCAGGGGTGCGCCGGGCGTCGCGCTTGCTGCGGTACTGGTGCAGGCGGTCCTCGTCGGTCCGTGAGGCCGAGCCGGCGCCCGCGTCGATGGCGTCCGCTACTGGGCCCAGCAGGTCGGGGCGTCGTTCCAGTCGTTTCAGCACCTGCCGGTAATCCAGCTGCTCCAGTCCGGGCGACTCCAGCTCCCGCCAGGTTCGCGGTGCCGCCACCAGCGGCCGCAGCAGTCCGCGCAGGCTGTACGGCGCGATGGTGGTCTTGTTCGCGCTGTTCTGGCTCCAGTCCACGAAGACCTTCCCGTCCCGCAGCGACCGGGTCATCGCGCTGAGCACCTCTCCTGGATGGTCCGCTTCCAACGCCCGCGCGAGTTCATGCGCCACCTGGCCCACCTGCTCCGAGGTGTGGCTGCCGTCCAGCGCCGCATACAGGTGGATGCCCTTGCTCCCGCTGGTCACCGGCAGGGTGTCCAGGCCCATGTCCAGCAGCAGGGCCCTGGCCCACCGGGCCACCTCCGCGCACTCGGCGAGGCCGACGCCCTCGCCGGGGTCCAGGTCCAGCACCAGCCGGTCGGGGCGGGCCGGGGCGCCCGCCACGTCGAACCGCCACTGCGGCACGTGGATCTCCAGGGTGCCGATCTGGGCGAGCCAGGTGAGGGTGGCCAGGTCGTTCACCAGCGGGTACACGGTGGTGCGCGCCTTGTGAGCGAGTTCCCGGCGCTCCACCCAGTCCGGCGTGCCCTCGGCCAGGTTCTTCTGGAAGAACACCTGCCCGGGCTCCTGGGGCGTGCCCACGCCGTGCACCCAGCGCTTGCGGGTCGCCGGCCGGTCCCGCGAATGGCGGATGAGCGCATCCGCGACCGCCGCGTAGTAGCCCAGGATGTCGGCCTTGGTGGTGCCGGTCTCCGGGTACATCACCTTGTCCAGATGGGTGAGGGTGACCCGTCGGCCGCCCACCGTCACGACCTCCCGCTGAGCGCCGTCGGCGCTCACAGCGCCATTCCCCGCAGCCCCCGCGCCAGTTGCCATGTGCCCAGCTTGCTCCACGCCCGCCCGCCGGTCTAGCCTCACCCCATAGGACGGGTGTGTACTGGGCTCTGGAGGACGAACGATGCGATCAATCTGGAAGGGCGCCATCACGTTCGGGCTGGTCAACGTGCCGGTCAAGGTCTACAGCGCCACCGAAGACCACGACGTCGAACTGCACCAGGTGCACGACGCTGACGGCGGACGCATCCGCTACCAGCGCCGCTGTGAGGTCTGCGGCAAGGTCGTCGACTACGCGCACATCGACAAGGCCTTCACCGACGGCGACAAGACCGTCGTGATCACCGATGCCGATCTCAAGTCCCTGCCCGAGGAACGCAGCCGCGAGATCGACGTCGTCGAATTCGTGCCCAGCGACCAGCTCGACCCGATCATGTTCGACCGCAGCTACTTCCTCGAGCCAGACGGTTCCTCGCCCAAGGCCTACGTGCTGCTGCGGCGCACCCTGGAGCAGACCGACCGCACCGCCATCGTGCACTTCGCGTTGCGGCAGAAAACGCGGCTCGCCGCACTCCGGGTGCGCGACGGCGTTCTGATGCTGCAGACCCTGCTCTGGGACGACGAGGTGCGGGTGGCCGAGTTCCCGGCGCTTGAGCAGGCCGTGAAGATCTCCGACCGTGAGCTGGACCTCTCCGCGGCCCTGGTGGACTCCTTCGCCGCCGATTTCAGCCCGGGCGACTACACCGATGAGTACCAGGCCCAACTGCGCCGCCTCATCGAAGAGAAGCTCGAGAAGGGTGACGCGATCGACACCGAGGCCACCTTCGGCGGCGCCGACGAGGAGGCCGGCGGGGGAGAGGTGCTCGACCTGATGGAGGCGCTGCGCCGCAGCGTCGACCGCAGCCGGTCCGGGGACGGTGCCGCCAAGACCGGTGCCGCCAAGACCGCAGCAACCAAGACGGCAGCAACCAAGACCGGTGCCTCCAAGACCAAGGCCGCCACGAAGAAGCCCGCCGCCAGGAAAGAAGCCTGAGCCTCTTCCGTGGCCGCTCGATAGACTCGTGTCGTGACCGGGCCCGTTCCACCTCACCTCAGCTCCAGGGTGCTGACGGTGCCGAATCTGCTCAGTTTCCTGCGACTGGCGCTCGTCCCGGTCTTCCTCACCCTGCTGGTGAGCGGTGAAGACGCCTGGGCGCTCCTGGTCCTCGCGGTGGCCAGCCTCACCGACTACCTCGATGGCGTGATCGCGAGAAGGTTCAACCAGATCACCCGGCTCGGCCAACTGCTCGACCCGGCCGCGGACCGGCTCTACATCTTTGCCGCACTCGTCGGGCTCGCCTGTCGCGATCTGGTGCCGTGGTGGATCGTTGCCGTCGTCGTCGGTCGCGATGTGTTCCTGCTCGGCCTGGGAGTTGTGCTGGCCAACCACGGGTTCGGCCCGCTTCCTGTGCATCAGCTGGGCAAGGTGGCCACGTTCTGCCTCTTTTATGCCCTCCCGATGATCATGCTCGGCCAGGCGTTCCCCGAGCTGTCCTGGTGGTCGCAGCCCGTCGGCTGGGCGTTCGGTCTCTGGGGCGCCTACCTCTACTGGTGGGCCGGGGCCATCTACGCGATTGAAACGGTTCGGGTGATTCGGCTTCCGCGCGCTTGAAGGTCCGTTCCATCCGATACGATTTACCCAGTAGGAGGTGCACCGTGGTCGATCCCGACGACAAGAAAGAACCCGTGCGTAAGGTGGCGCCTGAGAATGCCACGGGCAACGTCGACACGACGATGACGTTTAGCCAGGAGTTCGCGGCGTCCTTGGCCGCGCTCGACGCCAACGTCACCGTCGAGGAGCAGGAGGCCATTGCGGCGCTGCCCTCAGGGTCAGCCCTCCTGGTGGTGCGCCGCGGTCCCAATTCGGGTGCGCGTTTCCTCCTGGATGCCGATGTCACCACGGTGGGACGACACCCGAATGCCGACATCTTCCTCGATGACGTCACGGTGTCGCGTCGCCATGCCGAATTCCTGCGCAACGGCCGCATCTTCCAGGTGAAAGACCTGGGATCGCTCAACGGCACCTATTTTGACGGCGAACGCATCGACCTGGCCGTCCTCACCGACGGATCCGAAGTTCAGGTCGGCAAATTCCGCCTCACGTTCTACGCCTCGCGGCTCGACCTCGTTCACCTGGCGAGCGACTAGTGTCGGCGTCCTCCGCCCAGGCCAGACTGCCGGGCGCGACGTCACTCTTGAGTATCGGCCAGGTCCTGGCCCGGTTGACACCGGAATTCCCGGACCTGACCCCGTCCAAACTGCGGTTCCTTGAGGAACAGGGGCTTGTCTCCCCGGCACGCACGGAGTCCGGCTACCGCAAGTTCAACGGCGGCGACGTTGACCGGCTGCGCCTGATCCTGTCGATGCAGCGCGACCACTACCTGCCGCTGAAGGTGATCCGCGCCTACCTCGACGACCTCGACGCGGGCCTGTCACCGGTTCTTCCCGGCGGCGGGGCACCCGGTCCGAGCATGCTCGTGATCGCGCGACGCTTCACCCGCGAGGACCTCCTGCGCGAGTCCGGAGCCTCCTCCACTCTTCTGCACGACGCCGTCACCGCGTCGATCATCGTGCCGGCCGAACACTACGGCGACGACGCCCTCAAGGTGCTCCGCGCCCTGGTCGACCTGCAGCAGAGCGGGATCGAACCCAGGCACCTCCGCGGCTTCCGCGGTGCGGCCGAACGCGAGCTCGGCCTGATCGAGAGCGCCCTGGTTCCGCTGGCCCGCCGCAAAGACGCCTCCAGCCGCGCCAAGGCGGCCGAAATGGCCGTGGAGATCGCCGGGCAGCTCGAAGTGATCCGTGGCAGCCTGATCCGCTCCGCCCTGGGCCGCCTGACCAAATAAGTCGTAGACTGAAAGTTCAACGCACCGAGAACCAGCGTTCTCTCGACACGCCGACACGTTCGGGCGGATGTCATCGGTAGGGGCCGCCGGTCTCGCTAACGTTGAAGTGCGGCCTGAAGGTTCGCATCCACCCCCGAGAGGCGTTCTGTATGAGTGAACTCAATCCCCGAGATGATTCGTCTCGGTACGGTCAGGGGCTGCTCTTCACCGACGGGATGCCCGAGCTCGACGAGAACTCCGGCTACCGGGGCGCCGTCGCGGCGCGCGCCGCGGGTATCAGCTACCGCCAGCTCGACTACTGGGCCCGCACCGAACTCGTGGAGCCCACGGTTCGCGGCGCGGCCGGCTCCGGCTCGCAGCGACTCTACGGCTTCCGCGACATCCTGGTACTCAAGCTCGTCAAACGTCTGCTCGACACCGGCATCTCCCTGCAGCAGATCCGCACCGCGGTCAACCAGCTGCGCGAATCGGGCGTCAACGACCTGGCCCAGACCACCCTCATGAGCGACGGCGCCAGCGTCTACCTCTGCACCTCCAACGACGAGGTCATCGACCTCGTCAGCCGCGGCCAGGGTGTCTTCGGCATCGCCGTCGGCAAGGTCCTGCGCGAGGTGGAAACCACCCTCGTCGAACTCGACACCCAGACCGCTGACCCGTCCGACGAGCTCGCCGCCCGTCGCGTCTCCCGCAAGGTCTCCTAGCCGCAGGAACTGTGAGAAAAGCCCCGAAAACGCTCGCGTTTCGGGGCTTTTCTCACAGCTCGAGAGCTCTTAGCGCGCGGGGACTTCCGCGTACTCGCCGATGCGTGCGGTGCGCAGGACCCGGTCCAGCAGCTGGTCGAAGTAGTGCGCCATCTCCTGGGCGCTGTCGCCCGGCCAGGTGTGCAGGGGCTTCGCGGCGCCCTGGGCCTGCTGCAGGCTGGTGCGCTCCGGAAGCTGCGGGCTGAGCACCAGCGGTCCGAACATGTCGCGCAGTTCCTTGATCCGGAACTGGTGCTCCAGTGACGCGGTGCGGGCGCGGTTGACGATGATGCCCAACGGCTGCAGCCGGGGGCTGAGGCCACGACGGATTTCCTCGATCGCGCGCAGGGCACGGTCGGCGGCGGCCACCGAGAACAGGCCGGGCTCGGTGACCACGGCAACCCGGTCGCTGGCGGCCCACGCGGTGCGGGTGAGCGCGTTCAGCGAGGGGGCACAGTCGATCAGCACGAGGTCGTAGTCCTTCTCCACCGTGGAGAGGGCCTCCTCGAGCTTCCAGATGTCCCGGATGCTGGGGTGCGGGCCGTCGAAATTAATGGCGGAGGGGCTGCCGATCATGACGTCGATCGTGCCGGGGCGACCGCGGGTCCAGCCGCTGGGCGCGATGGCGGCCCGAACGACTTTTTCCTTCGGCGAAGCCAGCACGTCGGCGACGTTGAGGTGGCCGGCGAGCTGGATGTCGAGCCCGGTAGAGACATCTGATTGCGGATCGAGGTCGACCACGAGGGTCCGAACACCGCGGGCGAAGGCGGCAGAAGCCAGACCAAGGGTTACCGTGGTCTTGCCTACCCCTCCCTTGAGGGAGCTAACGCTAAGTACGTGCACAAGTAGATACGTTACCTTCACTAGTCTTAGAGAACCTAACCGTCAGCTGTGTGCCGCTCCCGGATCGAAAGGTCTCTATGTTCACCAAAATCCTCGTCGCCAACCGTGGAGAGATAGCAATCCGCGCGTTCCGCGCCGCCTATGAACTGGGCGCGAAAACCGTCGCCGTCTTCCCGTTCGAAGACCGCAATTCACTGCACAGGCTGAAGGCCGACGAGGCTTACGAGATCGGCGAACCCGGACACCCCGTCCGCGCCTACCTCGATGTGTCCGAGATCATCCGGGTGGCCAAGGAGAGCGGCGCAGACGCCATCTACCCCGGCTACGGATTCCTCTCCGAGAACCCCGAGCTCGCCGAAGCGGCCAAGGCCGCCGGCATCACCTTCATCGGGCCGGGCTCGCACGTGCTCGAGATGGCCGGCAACAAGGTCACCGCCAAGGAACACGCCATCGCTGCCGGTGTGCCCGTCCTCAAGTCCAGCGCGCCGTCGCGCGACGTCGAGGAGCTCATCGCGGCCGCAGAGGAGATCGGCTTCCCCATCTTCGCCAAGGCCGTCGCCGGCGGCGGTGGACGCGGCATGCGCCGCGTCGCCTCCATGGCCGACCTGCGCGGTTCCCTCGAAGAGGCCATGCGCGAGGCCAACAGCGCCTTCGGTGACCCCACCATGTTCCTCGAGCAGGCGGTGCTCCGGCCCCGCCACATCGAGGTGCAGATCCTTGCGGACGCCACGGGCGAGACCGTGCACCTGTTCGAGCGCGACTGCTCGGTGCAGCGCCGCCACCAGAAGGTCATCGAGATCGCACCGGCCCCCAACCTGCCGGAGGAGATCCGTCAGCGACTGCACGCCGACGCCGTGGCCTTCGCCAGGTCGATCGGTTACGTCAACGCCGGCACCGTCGAATTCCTGCTCGACACCGTCGGCGAACGCGCCGGCCAGCACGTGTTCATCGAGATGAACCCGCGCATCCAGGTGGAGCACACCGTGACCGAGGAAGTCACCGACGTCGACCTCGTGCAGTCCCAGATCCGCATCGCCGCGGGGGAGACCCTGGCCGACCTCGGCCTGGGCCAGGACACGATCAAACTGCGTGGCTTCGCCCTGCAGTGCCGCATCACCACAGAGGACCCCACCGCGGGATTCCGCCCGGACACCGGCAAGATCACCACTTACCGCTCGCCCGGCGGCGCCGGCATCCGCCTGGACGGCGGAACCATCAACCCCGGCGCGCAGATCAGCCCGCACTTCGACTCGATGCTCGCCAAGCTCACCTGCCGCGGCCGCGACTACGCGTCCGCCGTCACCCGCTCCAAGCGCGCGTTGGCCGAGTTCCGCATCCGCGGCGTCTCCACCAACATCGCCTTCCTGCAGGCCGTGCTGGAAGACCCCGACTTCGCCAACGGCGACCTGAGCACCTCCTTCATCGACGAGCGTCCGCAGCTGCTGCGTGGCCGGGCCTCCAAGGACCGCGGCACGAAGATCCTCAACTGGCTCGCCGACGTCACCGTGAACCAGCCCAACGGTGTGCCCCTGACCCTGCTGAACCCCGCAGAGAAGCTGCCCAAGCTCGACCTGTCCATTCCGGCGCCGGAGGGTTCGCGGCAGAAGCTGCAGCTGCTCGGCCCGGTCGGCTTCGCCAGCGCCCTGCGCGCCCAAACGGCGCTGGCCGTCACCGACACGACCTTCCGTGACGCCCACCAGTCGCTGCTGGCCACCCGGGTGCGCACCAAGGACCTCGTCGCCGTGGCTCCCTACGTGGCCAGGCTCACCCCCGAACTGCTCTCGGTCGAGGCCTGGGGCGGTGCCACCTACGACGTGGCCCTCCGCTTCCTCGGCGAAGATCCGTGGGAGCGTCTCGGCGCCCTGCGCGAGGCCCTGCCGAACATCAACATCCAGATGCTGCTGCGCGGCCGCAACACCGTGGGCTACACCCCGTACCCCACCGAGGTGACGGATGCGTTCGTCCGCGAGGCCAGCGATTCAGGTGTTGACATCTTCCGCATCTTCGACGCCCTCAACGACGTCAACCAGATGCGTCCGGCCATCGACGCCGTGCTGAACACCGGCGACAGCGTTGCCGAGGTGGCGCTCTGCTACACCGGCGACCTGCTCGACCCTGCCGAGGACCTCTACACGCTCGACTACTACCTGCGCCTGGCCGACCAGATCGTGGCGTCCGGCGCGCACATCCTGGCCATCAAGGACATGGCCGGGCTGCTGCGGCCCGCCGCCGCGGCGAAGCTCGTCACCGCGTTCCGCGAACGGTTCGACCTGCCGGTGCACGTGCACACGCACGACACCCCCGGCGGCCAGCTGGCGACCCTGCTGGCGGCCTCCCAGGCCGGAGCCGACGCCGTGGACGTGGCCAGCGCCCCGATGGGCGGCACCACCAGCCAGCCGTCGGCGTCCTCCCTCGTGGCCGCGCTCGCTCACACCGAACGGGACACCGGCATCTCCCTCCAGAACGTCTGCGACCTCGAGCCGTACTGGGAAGACGTGCGCCGGGTCTACCACCCCTTCGAATCGGGCCTCCGCGCCCCCACCGGCCGGGTGTACAAGCACGAGATCCCGGGCGGGCAGCTGTCCAACCTGCGCACCCAGGCCATCGCGCTCGGCCTCGCCGATGACTTCGAGCTCATCGAAGACATGTACGCGGCAGCGAACGAGATCCTGGGCCGCGTGCCCAAGGTGACACCGTCCTCCAAGGTCGTCGGTGACCTGGCCCTGTACCTCGCGGCCGTGAACGCCGACCCGGCTGATTTCGAAGCCAACCCTTCCAAGTACGACGTGCCGGACTCCGTGGTGGGCTTCATGGCCGGCGAACTCGGCGACCTGCCGGGCGGCTGGCCGGAGCCCTTCCGCAGCAAGGTGCTCGAGGGCCGCAGCATCCGGGTGAGCACGACCGAGCTGACCGACGAGGAACGTACCGCCCTCGACGCCGACAGCCCCACTCGACGCGCCATGCTCAACCAGCTGCTCTTCCCGGCTCCCACCCGGACCTTCCAACAGATCCGCGAACTCTTCGGCGACCTGTCCGTGGTCGACACTGTCGACTACCTTTACGGTCTGCGGCAGGGCACCGAACACTCGGTCGAGATCGACAAGGGTGTGCGGCTCTACGTCGGGCTCGAGGCGATCGGCGAGGCCGACGAGAAGGGCATGCGCACCGTCATGACCATTCTCAACGGGCAGCTGCGTCCGGTCTTCGTGCGTGACCGCAGCATCGCCGTGGTCAGTAAGGCGGCCGAGAAGGCCGACGCCAACCAGCCCGGCCAGATCGCCGCACCGTTCTCCGGTGTGGTCACCCTGCAGGTCGCCGATGGCGACCACGTGACCGCCGGCCAGAGCGTCGCGTCGATCGAGGCCATGAAGATGGAAGCAGCCATCACCTCACCCATCGCCGGCGTCGTCGAAAGGGTCGCGATCCCCGCCACCCAGCAGGTCGACGCGGGAGACCTGCTCGTAGTGGTGCGGCCACGCTAGGCTGAGGCCTGATTTGGGGCCCATTCGTGGCCCGCGAAAAAACGAGGAGTCTGCTGTGACAGATCGACGGACAGACGATGCCCAACCGCACGATGAAGGCGACGGCCAGCTGAGCCCGGCCCCGGCAGGGGCCGGGTCGCCGGAGTCCGGTGCTGCCAGAGCGCGACCGGGTGACGAGTATCACAGCGAACTCCCGCCGCACACCTTCGACAACCTCGCCGCCGCCCTGCCGGAGAGCTTCGTCTCGCTCGGCGCCGCCGGCCTGCCCAGGTCCGCGGTAGCGCCCCGCGCCGCGCACGACCCGGCCACCCCGACGGCGGGCGCACACCCCGGCACTCACACCATCGAGATCGTCACGCCGCAGCCGGCGCGGGGCGTCACAGCTCCGCTGGGCGCGAGCGGCACCGCAGCGGCAGCGCTGTCCCGCAACACCGGACCCACGAGCGCGGCAACGGCCAGCCGGCGCGACCGCACCCGAACGGACGCCGTCGCCCCGGAATCCGCATCGATGCTCACCTCCGACCGGCTGCTGGAGATCAACCGCAAGACCCGGCGCCCGCCGAACGGCAGCTGGAACCGGTTTGTCTACAACGCCACCTTCCACCTGGTCAACCTGGGCGATTCGGCCGCCGTGCGCGCGCACCGGGCCATGGACGAACGCATCCAGAAGCAGTTCGAGGGCGGCGCGAGGTTCGTCCCGATCCTCACCCGCAAGGGCGGCGTGGGCAAGACCACCGTCACCGCACTGCTCGGCATGGCCATGGCCGACGCCAGGGAAGACCGGATCATCGCCGTCGACGCCAACCCCGACCGGGGCACCCTGAGCGAACGGGTGTCCAAGCAGACCAGGTCGACGGTGCGCGACGTCGTGACCAAGGCCGCCTCCATCGGCGGCTTCACCGATTTCTCGGCGTTGGTATCCAGGGACGAGACCCGTCTGGACATCCTGGCCAGCGACACCGACCCGCTCCTGTCCGAAGCGTTCGACGAGAACGACTACAACGTCGTCGCCGACCTGGCGGCCCGGTTCTACTCGATCGTCCTGACCGACTGCGGCACCGGGATCGTGCACTCGGTCATGCGCGCGACCCTGCAGCGCGCCGATTCCATCGTGATCGTGTCCGGCGGCAGCGTCGATGAGGCCCGGTTGGCCTCCGAAACGCTGACCTGGCTCGAGGCCAACGGTTACGGTGAACTCGTTCGCAACGCCATCGTCGCCCTCAATACCGCGACCCAGGGCACCAACCTGGTCAAGCTCGAGGAGATCGAGTCGCACTTCCGGTCCCGGGTTCGCGAGATCGTGCGGATCCCGTACGACCCGCAGTTGGCCGCCGGCAGTGTGGTGTCCTTCAAGGACCTCAAGCCGATCACCCGACTGGCCGCGCGTACCCTCGCTGCCCTCGTCGTCGAAGGGTTGCCGGCCGAGCGCCGCGCCTGACTCCCTCGCACCGTATCCGTTCCATCCGTTCCATCCGTTCCATCTGATCCATCCGTTCATCCTGAAGAGAGTTTCCCCGTGCCCGAACGCCAGATCCGCCTGCTGGGCGATCCCGTCCTCAAGACCCGCTCAGAGCCGATCGGCACCATCGACGCCCGGGTGCGCAGCCTCGTCGAAGACCTGGTGGACAGCGTGAAGCTGCCGGGCCGGGCCGGCGTTGCCGCGGCCCAGATCGGCGTGAACCTGCGTGCCTTCAGCTACAACATCGACGGGGACATCGGCTATATCCTCAACCCGGTTCTGGTGGAGCTGGCGGGGGAGCCGGCGATGGTCGACGAGGGTTGCCTGTCGGTGCCCGGCCTGTGGTACCCGACCAAGCGCTACCCGTTCGCCAGGGTTACCGGCATCGACCTGGCCGGCAACCCCGTCGCGGTATCCGGCGAGGGCCTGATGGCGCAGGCTCTGCAGCACGAGACCGACCACCTCGACGGGCTGCTCTACCTGGACCGGCTCGACAAGGAAAACCGCCGTGCGGCGATGAAGGAAGTGCGCGAGTCCGACTGGTTCTAACCTGTAGAGGTTGTAGCCGACACAGACGAACGAGCTGCCCCGCTGTAGCCGGGCAGCTCGTTCGTGTGTGCGCGCCTAGTCTTGTGCGGTCTCGCGCACCGGCACGGCTGCCGTCATCGGGTTCGCACCGTAGAGGTTCTGGATCTCGGCGGCGAAGTCCCGGAGGATCACGTCCCGCTTGATGCTCATCTTCGGCGTGAGGTAGCCGGCCGCCTCGGTGAGTTCGATGGGCAGCACCACGAACTTGCGGATGGACTCCGCCCTGGACACCGTCTCGTTGGCGTGGTCGATCGCCCGTTGGACCTCGGCAAGGACCTTCGGGTGCACCGACGCGTCCATGAGGGACATCCCGGCGTCTTCGTGGTTGTTGTTCAACCAGACCGGCAACATCTCGGGGTCGAGGGTGACCAGCGCCGCGATGAACGGTTTCTGGTCGCCGACCACGACGACCTGGCCGACCAGCGGGTTCGACCGGATCGGGTCTTCGAGGGCTGCCGGAGCGACGTTCTTGCCGCCGGCGGTCACGATGATCTCTTTCTTGCGCCCGGTGATCGAGAGGAACCCGTCGTCGTCGAGGGCACCGATATCACCGGTCTTCAGCCAGCCGTCGTCGAAGACGGCGGCGGTGGCCTCCGGGTTCTTCCAGTACTCGGTGAAGACGTTGACACCCTTGACCTCGATCTCACCGTCGTCCATCACCCGCACCGAGACACCGGGCAGCGCCGGGCCGACACTGCCGATCTTGGACTTGGTGGCCAGGTTCACCGTGGCGGGGGCCGTGGTCTCGGTCAGGCCATAGCCCTCGAGGATGACGATGCCCAGGCTGTGGAAGAAGTGGCCCAGGTGAGCGCCGAGCGGCGCGGAGCCGGAGACGGCGAATTTGACGTTGCCGCCCATCGCGGTGCGCAGCTTGCTGTAGACCAGCCTGTCGAACAGCGCGAACTTGATCTTCATGCCCAGCGGGATCCGCTCGCCGGCCTCGACCAGCTTGGAGTGCGCCACGGCGACCTCGGAGGCGGCCTCGAAGATCTTCCCCTTGCCGCCGGCCTCGGCCTTCTGCTCGGCGGAGTTGTAGACCTTCTCGAAGACCCGGGGGACGGCGAGGAGGAAGGTCGGCTTGAAGCTGCCCAACGACGGCAGCAGCTGCCGAGTGTCCGGCTGGTGACCCACCCGGACGCCACCGTGCACGCAGAGCACCGCGATGAAGCGGGCGAAGACGTGCGCCGTGGTGATGAACAACAGGGTGGATGCGCCGTTCTCGTCGGTGAGAACGGGCTTGAGGGCGATCCCGGCGTTGCGGCTGGTCTCAACGAAGTTGGCGTGGCTGAGCACGCAGCCCTTGGGCCGGCCGGTGGAGCCTGACGTGTAGATCAGGGTGGCGATGTCGGAGCCGACGGCCAGACGACGGCGTCGCTCGATTTCGGCATCCGGAACATCGACGCCCCTGGCGGCGAGCTTGTCCAGGTCGCCCAGGTCGATCTGCCAGACCGTCTCAACGTCGGGCAGGTCGGGGTGCACCTCATCGAAACGGGCGAAGTGGTCCGCGGTCTCCACGATCAACGAAGTCGCGCCGGAATCGCTGAGGATCCACTGCACCTGGCTGGGCGAACTCGTCTCGTAGACCGGCACGAGCACCGCGCCGGCGAACCAGACGGCGAAGTCGATCAGGGTCCATTCATAGCGGGTTTTGCAGGTCAGGCCGATCTTGTCGCCGGGCTGAATACCGGCGGCGACGAACCCCTTGGCCAGGGCGACGACCTGGGCGTGGAAGGCGGCGGTCGTAACCGGAAGCCAACCGCCGTTCTCGGGCCGGGAGAACAGAACCAGCTGCGGGGTCAAGGCGAGACGGTCGACCAACAGGTCGGTGACGTTCGCGTTCGGGTCTGAGGGGACGACGGCGGGCTCATCGAACTGTTTCACGGTAACTCCTTTGGCACCGGACGGGTAAGTGCGACCACTCTAGCCGCTGAATCGACACGAACCTGCGATTCTCCCGGCGGCGTAGTCATTTACTACACTCTAGGGGGTGCCTTGCGTGGTCGATCAGGTCGCTGCGTGCCCCGTTCCCTTTTTGAGCCGACCTGAAGAACTTCCTGTTGCTCCACCAACGAAAGGTGCGCTCGTGCACGCCATTGGGATTGACATCGGCGGAACCAAGATCGCTGGTGCCCTCGTCGACGAATTCGGAACCATCATCAAATCGGATCGTCGACCGACCGACGCCGCGAACCCGAGCGAGATCGAAAACGCTGTCGTGGAGATGATCAAGGATCTCTCCGCCGGCGAAGACGTCATCGCTGCGGGTGTCGCCGCTGCCGGGTTCATCGACGCCGCCCAGTCGACCGTGTACTACGCCCCGAACATCAACTGGCGCAACGAACCGATGCGCGAGAAGCTCGAGTCGCGCCTGTCGCTGCCGATCATCGTCGAGAACGACGCCAACGCCGCCGGATGGGCCGAATTCTGCTTCGGCGCCGGCCGCCTGTACAGCGACATGGTCACCCTCACCATCGGCACCGGCGTCGGCGGCGCCATCGTCTCCAACGACCGCCTGTTCCGCGGTGGCTTCGGCGTGGGCGCCGAGCTGGGCCACATGCGCGTCGTTCCCGACGGCCTGCCCTGCGGCTGCGGCGCGCACGGGTGCATCGAACAGTACGGCTCCGGCCGTGCGTTGGCCCGCATCGCCAACGAGTTCGCGGATGCCGGCGGCATCGGCCTGGGCCTGGCCGCCGCCCGTGGCAAGCGCGGCAAGCTCACCGGCAAGGACATCGGCCGGCTGATCCAGGACGGCGACCCAGGCGCCCTCGCGGCGCTGCGCCAGTTGGGCACCTCGCTCGGCCAGGCCTGCGCCAGCCTCGCCGCGGTGCTCGACCCGCAGGTGTTCGTCTTCGGCGGCGGTGTCGCCGCGGCAGGCGAGCAGCTCCTGGAGCCCATCCGCACCGCCTACCTGGCCAACCTGCCCGCCCGCGGCTATCACCCCGAGGCAGAGTTCGCGATCGCGGAACTCGTCAACGACGCCGGCGTCGTCGGTGCCGCCGACCTCGCCCGCCGACACGTCACCGGTGAGTAGGCTGGCTGTGTTTCTCCACCGCGTGTTGCGCGACTGCGCCGGCCGGCATCCGCTTATCTAAGGACACCGATGTTCTACTGGTTCATGAAGAATGTTGTGGCCGGACCGCTGCTGCTCGGCCTGTTTCGGCCCTGGGTGATCGGGCTGGACAACATCCCCAAGGAGGGCGGTGTCGTTCTGGCGAGCAATCACCTGTCCTTCATCGACTCGGTCTTCCTGCCTCTGGTGGTGCCGCGCCGGGTGGTCTTCCTCGCCAAGAGCGAGTACTTCACCGGCACCGGCCTCAAGGGCTGGGCGACCAAGCAGTTCTTCAAGGCCACCGGCCAGCTGCCCATCGACCGCTCCGGGGGCAAGGCGTCGGAGGACTCCCTGAACACCGGCCTCGCGGTCCTGAACGGCGGGGGAGCGCTCGGTATTTATCCCGAGGGCACCCGCAGCCCGGACGCCCGGATGTACCGGGGTCGCACGGGTGTGGCCCGCATGGTGTTGGAGGCCGGCGTCCCCGTCATCCCCGTGGCCATGATCGACACCGAGAAGGCCATGCCCACCGGCACCCGCATCCCCAAGGTGCGCCGGATCGGCATCGTCATCGGGGAGCCGCTGGACTTCAGCCGGTTCGAGGGAATGGAGGGTGACAGATTCGTGTTGCGCTCCGTGACGGACGAGCTGATGTACGAACTGCGCCGCCTCAGTACCCAGGAGTACGTCGACGTGTACGCCACCAGTGTCAAAGAGAAGCGCGCCAGCCTTTCACGCTAGGCTCGAATATCGTTCATCCCAGACCCGCGCTCGTGCGGGCCGCATTAGAGAAAACAGGCTCAGTCCCGTGGTAGACCCCACCGAACCGGTTGTAATGGCAGACAAATCTGTGATCGCCGGACTGGACTATTGGCGCACCCTTCCCATCAAGCAGCAGCCGGCCTGGCCGGATGCCGATGCCGTCGCGGCCGCCTCCGCCGAGCTGGCCACCCAGCCGCCGTTGGTCTTCGCCGGCGAGGTGGACATCCTGCGCGACCGCCTGGCCGAGGCGGCCCGCGGCGAGGCCTTCCTGCTGCAGGGCGGCGACTGCGCCGAGACCTTCGGCGGCGCCACCGCGGAGCAGATCCGCAACCGGGTGAAGACAGTGCTGCAGATGGCTGTCGTGCTCACCTACGGTGCGTCGATGCCCGTGGTGAAGATGGGCCGCATGGCCGGTCAGTTCGCCAAGCCCCGCTCCAGCGACTTCGAAACCCGCGGCGGCGTCACCCTGCCGGCCTACCGCGGCGACATCGTGAACGGCTACGACTTCACCCCGGAGTCCCGCGAGGCCGACCCCGACCGGCTGGTGAAGGCGTACCACACGTCGGCGTCCACCCTCAATCTCATTCGCGCCTTCACCCAGGGCGGCTTCGCGGACCTCCGCCAGGTGCACAGCTGGAACCAGGGCTTCGCCAAGAACCCGGCCAACCAGCGTTACGAGGGCCTGGCCAAGGACATCGACCGCGCCATCAAGTTCATGATCGCTTGCGGGGCCGATTTCGAGGCCATGCGTCGCACCGAGTTCTACACCAGCCACGAGGGCCTGCTGATGGACTACGAGCGCCCCATGACGCGGATCGACTCACGCACCGGAACGCCGTACAACACCTCGGCGCACTTCGTCTGGATCGGCGAACGCACCCGGGAGATCGACGGCGCCCACGTGGACTTCCTGTCCCGCGTGCGCAATCCGATCGGCGTCAAGCTCGGCCCGAGCACGTCGATCGACGACATGCTGCGCCTGATCGACAAGCTCGACCCGAACCGCGAGCCCGGCCGGTTGACCTTCATCACCCGGATGGGCGCCGGCAAGATCCGCGACGCCCTGCCGCCGCTGCTCGAGGCGATCAAGGCCAGCGACGCCATGCCGCTCTGGGTCACCGACCCGATGCACGGCAACGGCGTCACCACGCCCACCGGCTACAAGACCCGTCGCTTCGACGACGTCGTCGACGAGGTCAAGGGCTTTTTCGAGGCGCACCGCGCCGTGGGGACGCACCCCGGCGGCATCCACGTGGAGCTCACCGGCGACGACGTCACCGAGTGCCTCGGTGGCTCGGAACACATCGACGAGGCCGCCCTGGCGACCCGCTACGAGTCGCTCTGCGACCCGCGGCTCAACCACATGCAGTCGCTCGAACTGGCGTTCCTGGTCGCCGAGGAGCTCGCGGCCCGCTAACCCGCACGACCAGCACCACCGAGTTGCCCCGTTCCGGACGAGCTGCTCCCGTATCCCGGGGCAACTCGTCCGTAGCGGGGCATCTCGCATCTGACGCCAGCAGGAGACGGTAGGTCTAGCCGAAGGGGTTGGTGGGGGTCAGGGTGATGGAGCTGCCCTTGGCCGCGAGGGTACCTGCCGCCGGATCCGTCGACTTGATGCTGATGATCGCCGCAATGGCATCCGCGGCGAGGTTGTAGTTCAGCTTGAAGCCGAGGTCGGTGAGCACCTGCTTGCCCTCGCTCCAGGCCATCCCCACCACATTAGGGATCTCCACCGGCTCTGGGCCGCGGGAGACCGTGAGGATGAGAGTCGAGCCTGCCCGAATCGGACCCTCCTCGGCAGCGGCGACCGAGATGACGTCGCCCTCTGCGATGGTGTCGCTGTAGGTTTCCTCGCCTGCTGTGGCGACGAGGCCCTTGTCTTCGAGGATGCTGACGGCGTCATCGAGCGACTCCCCACCGACGTCGGGGATGGGTCCGAGCGACACCACGAGATTGACGTTGAGCCCCTCGAAGTAATCACCGCCCGCCGAGATGTCGCTGCCGTCGCTCTCCCGGCTGGCCGAGAGCACCAGGCCCTCCTCGACGTCGCCGTTGAACACCTCGTCGACCTGACCGGGAACGGCCTTCGCTTCGGCGATGGCCGAGGCGGCGGCATCCGCGCTGAGACCGGCCAGCGGCGGCAGCGTGATCGGCGCGGGTCCCTGCGAGACGTTGAGGGTCACCGTGCTGCCCTGGGCAACTCGGGCCCCGTCGCCGGGGTCGGTGCTGACGATCAGCCCGGCCGGGATCTCGGTGCTGTATTCGGTGCCCTGCTCGGCGACGAGGCCGAGCCCTTCGAGTGTCGCCGTAGCCTCCTCCGGGCTCACCGAAACCAGGGAAGGAACCTGGACCTCCGAACCTGGACCGGCACCGAAGTACCAGCCGACACCGCCGGCCAGGGCGGCCAGGAACACGATCAGGGCGAACAACCAGTAACCCCGGCGGCGGCGCTTCGTGGCACTGCCCGCGAGCTGGGCGGTGTTGTCGGGTTCGTCGTCGTCTGCTGGCGTGACTGCGGCGGCGGGCGCGACAGCCAGAGGGCTGCGGCCGAGGATTTGGGTTTCGGCGTCGGCCGATGCGGCCGCGATGCCCCGGGGGAGCACCATGGTGGCCTGCATGGCTGTGTCGCCTTGGGGCCTCACGAGTTTTTCCACGTCGAGAAGCTGGTCGAGCATCACTCTGGCATCACGGGGACGCTCTTCGGGGTCGCGTGCCGTCGCCCAGAGCACGAGTTCGTCGAGCTCGGTGGGAGTGCCGGGCGCGACCAGGCTGGGCATCGGCACGGTGTCGTTGGCGTGCTGGTACGCCACCTGCATGGGAGCCTCACCGACATACGGCTGCTCGCCCGTGAGCATCTCGTAGGTCATGATGCCCAGGGCGTAGATGTCGCTGCGGGCGTCGGCGATGCCGCGGGTGACGAGTTCGGGGGAGAGGTAGGCCACGGTGCCGAGCAGGGCCTGACCGGTGGCGGTGTTGTTGTTCACGGCGCGGGCGAGGCCGAAGTCACCGATCTTGATGCGACCGTCGTCAGCGAGCAACACGTTCTCAGGCTTGACGTCCCTGTGCACGATGCCGGCCTTGTGTGCGGCTGCGAGACCCGAGAGCACCGCCTCGAGGATGTCCATGGTCTGCTCGGGCGTGAGCTTGCCGTAGTCCTTGAGCAGGTCACGCAGCGTGATGCCGGGCAGGTGCTCCATCACCAGGTAGGCGATGTCGGCATCCTGGCCCTGGTCGAACACGTTCACCACGTTGGGGTGGGCGAGTCGGGCCGCGGAGCGGGCCTCCTGGATGAAGCGACTGCGGAACGCATTGTCGTCGGCCAGGTGGCCGTGCATGATCTTGATGGCCACCCGGCGCTCGAGGCGCAGGTCGGTGGCGAGGTACACGGTGGCCATACCGCCGCGGGCGATCCGGGAGCGCACCTGATAGCGGCCGTCGATGAGACGGCCGATCATGGGGTCTGTGGGGCTTTCGGTCACCCGATGAGTCTACGGAAAAGTCGGGCGTTCCTCTGGACGGCCCGCAGCGCGGCGTGACACGATTCGGTCACTGATCCTTCGGATCGCCGGTTTCAGCCGAGGTCGGCAAGCCAACTGCGGGCGGATGCTTCCCAGTTGGCGTAGAGGTCGGGGTGTCCGGACAGCTGAACGGCCTGTGCCGCCTGGGTGACCGTCATGGCCTCCCAGCCCGGGATGTCCAGGAGCCCACGGGTGATGCCGGGGTTCGGGTTCACCGATCCGCCGAAGAAGGCCCGGGTGGCCCGCTCCGCGTCCATGACCTGCTCCTCGGTGCCCCAACCGGAACTGGGGCGCTGCTGGAAGAGGCCGAGCGAATCGCGGTCGCCGTAGTCGATGTTGCGCATGCCGGATTCCTGCGCGGCGGCGGCCAGAGCCACGACGAGGGCAGCATCGCTCGCGCCGGCGTCCCGTCCGACGGAGATGATCAGGCGGGCGTTCGCGGCCATGTCCGCTGTGAGGGGCGTCACGGTACCGCGGGCCGGAGCGGGTGTGATGACCACGGCGGGGACAGCGTTGAGGACCGGTGCGGTGCTTGTGGGTGCGGGGCTCGCGGATGCGGCGCCGGGGAGGGTCAGCACCTGGCCGGGGTAGATGATGCTCGAGTAGCCCAGGCCGTTGGCTTCGAGGATCGCCTGCACCGAAACGCCGGCGCCGGTGGCGACCTTGTCCACGGTGTCGCCGGCCACCACAGTGTGGCTGCCGGGCGTCGAGGCCCTGACAGTTGTCGAGGCGACCGTCGTGACGGGGGCAGCGGCCGAACCGGAGGCGGGCAGCACGATGACCTGGCCGGGGAAGATGATGCTGTTGCGGCCGAGACCGTTCACGCTGAACAGGGCGTCGGTGGGCACCCCGTGGGCGGCCGCGACGCCGCTGAGCGTGTCGCCGGACTTGATGGTGTACCTGGTGAGTTCGGTCGCGACAGGGGCAGGGGTGGCGGCGACGGCGATCGGCGCCGTGGACAGGGTGAGAACCTGGCCGGGGAAGATCACGGCGGACCAGCCCAGCCCGTTCAGGGCCAGGACCGAGGCCGTCGACAGGCCGAACTTGCCGGCGATGGCGCTGATGGTGTCCCCGTCGACGACGGTGTACTGGCTGGGTGCGGGCGTCGCCGTGGCCGGCTGAACGGCCTGCGCCGGCTTCACGGCGACCTGCGGCACCGTGGTGCGGCTCTTCAACGGCTTCTTGAGGGCGGTGGCGGCCTGGGCCGGTGATGCCAGGTTGAGCACGATCGCGAGGGTGCTCACCACAACAAGGGGAATGCTGGCGAAGGCGCCGATGGACCGCCGCATTCCGGTCGGAGCCGGACGGTGCCGTGCTGAGCTGGTCTCGACGGGGGAGTCCGGTCGGACCGTCCCCGTTTCGATCTTGCTGGCTCTAACCGACATGACGCTCCGCTCGTTGACTACTCGTCGACAGCTGTCTCCGTGAGAGCTGACGTGTCCTCAACGCTGACACAGATGGAATGCCGAGTCAATTAACCACGCGGGTACGCCGCAGGAAGTGTCAGGAATTGGCGACGAAGCAGGGGTTTGTCGGCGATGACGAATCATGGGAAGCTTGAGGAGTGACCGAATCGTCTTCTGTTCAAACATCCGCCTCCGGCCCAGACTGGCTCGACATTCCCGACCTCGTAGAGGTCCTCGGTATCAGCCACAGCCGGGTTCGGCAGCTCATCGAGGACAAGCACCTGCTGGCCGTCCGCCGCGACGGCAAGGTCAACGTGCCCGCCTCCTTCATCCGTGATGGCGCGCCGGTCGGTGAGCTTCGCGGCACCCTGATCGTGCTCGCCGACGACGGTTTCACCGACGACCAGGCCATGGAGTGGCTGCTCGAGGTGGACGACAGCCTCGGAGTTCCCCCGATCGACGCACTTCTGGCCGGCCGCAAGGCCGAGGTCCGTCGCGTCGCTCAAGCCCTGGCCTGATCGCACTTTCGATCCACGCCCCCGCGCCCCCGTCATTAGACGAGGTGGCGGGGTGCTGAGACACGCGCCGCGCTACTAGAAGACGCGCCGCGTCACCGTCCCGGCAAAGTCGGTCAGCTCTGCCGCGACCCCGGCCGCCACGTCCGAACCGGTCAACGCCTCCAGCGCCTGGCCGACGTTCTGCTGGATGAGGGTCTCCACCCTGTCGACGGCTCCGCTGTCCACGATGATCTGTTGCAACGACAAGATCTGATCCGGCGTCAGGTCGGGCCGGCCGAGCAGCCGGTCGACGGTGTGCAGCGAGGACGTGTCCAGGCGCTCCCTCGCCAGAGCGATCAGGACTGTGCGCTTGCCCTCGCGCAGGTCGTCCCCGCTGGGCTTGCCGGTCACTGCTGCGTCCCCGAAGACTCCGAGCAGGTCGTCCCTCAGCTGATAGGCGATGCCGAGCGGCAGGCCGAAAGCACGCAGGGTGTCCAGCTGGTCGTCGGTGGCTCCAGCGAGAGCGGCGCCGATCACGAGGGGAGCCTGAACGCTGTACTTGGCCGACTTGAAGATGATCACCCGCACGGCGCGGTCGAGGAGCTCCGCCTCCGGCTGGGTGAGCCAGGCGCGTTCCTCGAGGATGTCCAGATACTGGCCGGCCGTGACCTCGGTGCGCATCAGGTTGAACTCCCGCCGCGCGCGACGGGCGCTGACCCGGTCGGGGGCGTCGTCGAGGCCCTCGTCGAGTAGCTCGTCGCTCCAGCCCAGCAGGAGGTCGCCGAGCAGGATCGCCGAGGCCCGGCCGAAGTCACCGGGGCTGCCCGCCCACCCTTCGGCGCCGTGCAGGCTCTCGAAGCGGCGGTGAGCGGATGGCGCACCGCGGCGGGTGTCGGAATTGTCGATGATGTCATCGTGCACGAGCGCCGCGGCGTGGAAAACCTCCAACGCCGAGGCGACCGACACAATGCCTGCGGTCCCGCCCTGCACACCGGCGGGAGCGCCCGCCGCGGGGTGCCCGGGGGAGGCCGTAACGCTCTGCCAACCGAGGTGGGCGAACTGGGCCCGGAAGCGCTTTCCGCCGCTGAGAAACTGCCGTGAGAAGTCGACCAGCACAGCCAGGTCGCCGCTGATGGTCGTCACAATTGACTCACGCGTATTGATGAATTCGTCGATACGAGAATGAACCAGATCGACCAGTCGAGTGCTTTCGGTCACCTGCCTAGCCTAGCCATCTCGGCGGGACTAGAATTAGGGTCTAATCCGCTCGATCCCCAATTGGAGGAATGAGATGCCGCTTTCAGAACAAGAGCAGCGACTCCTCGAAGAGATGGAGCGCAGTCTCTATCACAACGATGCCGAATTCGTGGCGAGCGTTGGAGGCACCCGCCTCCGCCCCAACTACCGTTCTATTGTGCTCGGAGTACTCGCCGGCGTCGTCGGGATAGCGACTCTTGTCGCCGGTGTCGCGGTGCAACAGCTGTGGCTGGGTATCGTCGGATTCATCATCATGTTCGGAGGTGTGCTCCTGGCCATCACGCCTGGCCGCACAGCTCGGGCGACGAGGCCGTCGTCCAGCCAGCCCCGCCGTCCGGCTCAAGCTCGCAGCCAGCAGGGCTTCATGGACAAGCTCAATGACCGCTGGGACCGTCGACAGGACGGCCAGCAGTAATCACTCAGCAGTAATCACTCAGCAGTAACCAGCAACGCCCGCCCTCACCCAGACGGCGGGCGTTCTGCATTCCCCGGCTCCCGGCTCCCGTCGCCCGCCACCCCGAACCCTCCCTTTTCACCCACTTCGTCTCACCAAACAGGACCGGCCACCAGGTCGGTCCATTTTTGCGCCCAAAATGTCCCCAAACGGCCCCAAAGCGTGGGATTTTCCTCCACCCAATGATTCCCAGTGTTTTCAGGGAATAATCAAGCAAGTTCGCAGCAATATCGCGCGTTTTCCAGACGCGGTGGTTGATAGTGGAGTAAAGTGGAGCAACACCTGACCTTGGCCGGAAGAGAGGGGTGATGAATGTTCCTCGGGACCTATGCCCCCAAGCTCGACGAAAAAGGACGCGTCATCCTGCCGGCCAAGTTCCGCGAGGAACTCTCGACCGGCATCGTCATGACGCGCGGCCAGGAACGGTGCCTGTACGTCTTCACCTCGCGTGATTTTGATGAGGTGCACGAAAAGATCCGCCAGGCGCCCATCACGAGCAAAGAAGGGCGCGACTTCTTTCGTGTCTTCCTGTCCGGAGCCAGCGCCGAAACACCCGACAAGCAGAACCGGGTGACCATCCCCGCCAACCTCAGGGCCTACGCGGGCCTGGGCCGCGACCTCACGGTGATCGGCGTGGGCAACCGCGTGGAGATCTGGGATACCGAGGTCTGGGACCTCTACCTCATCGAGCAGGAAGCCTCGTTCGCCAACATCACGGAGGAGGTGATTCCGGGACTCTTCTAGCTCCTGGTTCCTGACTCCCAGCCGTTGCCCTCCTGACACACTTCCCCGGTGCCAGGCGGAACGGATGGGGATCAGGCTCCAGGATCCGGCCCCGGCAGCCATGAACAACAACAACAACGACACGAACAACGAGATGAACAGCGACAAGACCCCCGATGCCTCGGCCGAACGGCCGCAGCTCAACGAGATCCACACCCCGGTGCTGCTCGAGCGCAGCATCGAGTTGCTCGGCCCGGTCCTGGCCGCGCCCGGCGCGATCCTCGTCGACGCCACCCTCGGCATGGGCGGTCACGCCGAGGCCATGCTGACCCGGTTCCCCGGTCTCACCCTGGTGGGCCTGGACCGCGACCTCGACGCCCTGGCCATCGCCGAGGAACGCCTCAAGCCGTTCCGAGACCGCATCCACCTCGTGCACACCGTCTACGACGGAATCCTCGACGCGCTGGCCGGCCTCGGTATCAGCGAGGTGCAGGGCATCCTCTTCGACCTCGGCGTCTCCAGCATGCAGCTCGACCAGGTCGAACGCGGCTTCTCGTACTCCAAGGATGCTCCGCTGGACATGCGCATGGACAGCACGTCGCCGCTCACCGCCGAGCGGATCCTCGCCGACTACAGCGAGGGCGACCTCCGCCGCATCTTCCAGGAGTACGGCGAAGAGAAACTTGCCGGCCGATACGCCAAGGCGATCGTGGAGGCCAGGGCGACGACCCCGTTCGTGCGATCCGCCCAGCTTGTCGAGGTGATCACCAAGGTCACTCCGGTTGCCGTGCAGCGCATGGGGCACCCCGCCAAGCGGGTCTTCCAGGCGCTCCGCATCGAGGTCAACCAGGAATTGGCCGTCCTCGAACGCGCCATCCCCGCCGCGATGGAGGCGGTGGCCGTCGGCGGCCGCATCGTCTCGATGGCCTACCAGTCGCTCGAAGACCGCATCGTCAAGCGGATGTTCGCTGCCGCATCGCAGTCGAGCGCCCCTGCCGGCCTCCCCGTGGAACTCCCGGAGCACAAACCGCTGTTCACCCTGCTGATCCGGGGCGCCGAACTGGCCTCCGAAGAAGAAAAAGCCATCAACCCCCGTGCAACATCGGTTCGCCTGCGTGCCGCCGAACGACTGAGGAGAGCCGAATGAGCGACAACCTGGCCCGGGTGCTGACAACAGAACCGCTGCGCCCCGACTTCACCGAACGCAGCGGCGCCGACGAACGCCGCCACATCGAGATCGTGAGCCCCAGCACTCACACGCGTCCCCGCGTCGTCTACGCGCTGTCGGCGGTGGCCTGTGTCGGTGCCGTCATCGTGGCTCAGCTGTTGCTGAGCGTGGGGATCTCTCAGGGTGCCTATGAGATCTCGGCCCTGCGAGCCAGCCAGGTCGAACTCGGCCGCACCGCCGACAGCGTGAGTGAAGACCTCATCCGCGTGTCCTCGCCGCAGAGCCTCGCCGCCAATGCCGAAGCACTCGGCATGGTCAGCAACTCCACCCCGGCCTACCTGCGGCTGTCCGACGGCGCCGTTCTCGGGGCGCCGACCTCCGCCAGCGGCGGAGCGGCCGGCGCCGCCAGCCTCGTTCCCAACTCCCTGCTCACCGGGGTTCCCCTCGTCACCCAGCTGCCCGCCGGCGGCCAGGGAACCAGCATCGCCTCCGGCGCGCCTGCCGCCGGAACCGCCCCTGCGGCGGTTACGGTAGCCGACGGCCTGCCGTCGCCGACCACTCGATAGACACGGCAGTCCGATACGGGAGGACCACCACGTGGCGAGAACACACATGTCCAGCAAGCGCAGGATCGCGGCGACCATCGTTGTACTCGTCGCCATCATCGGCGTGTTCGTCGTTCGCCTCGTCGATATCCAGGTGGTGCGCGCTGACACCCTCAGCGCCGACTCCCTCGGCAACCGGTCGGTCGAGAGAACCGTCTACGGCTCGCGCGGTGAGATCCTCGACGCCAACGGCGTGGTGCTGGCCGGGACCGTGATGCGGTACGACGTGGCACTGTCGCCCAAGAACGCCTCGCCGTTCACCCGCACCGTCGACGGGGTCGAAACCACGGTGCCGCTGGCCCAGTCCGTGGCGGACATCGGCGCCATCGTGGGTATGCCCACCGAGAAGGTCCAGGCCCTCATCACCGAGGCCCTCGCCGACAACCCTAAATCGGACTACGCGCTCGTCGCCAGGCAGGTCGGCGTCGATGCGTTCCGGGCTCTGTCCGCCCTCGATATCCCGTGGCTCACCTTCCAGCAGAACCCGGGCCGGGTCTACCCCAACGGCGCCGTCGCCGGCAACCTCGTCGGCTTCGTCTCGTCGGCGGGCGAGGCTCAGGCAGGCCTGGAAGTGGGCCAGGATTCCTGCCTCGCCAGCAACAACGGCTCGGAGACCTACGAGCGCGGCGCCGACGGCGTGCGGCTGCCGGAAAGCACCGTGACCACCGAGCCCGCCTCCGACGGCAGCGACGTCATCACCACCATCGACTCCGACCTGCAATTTTTTGTGCAGAAGGTGCTCGCCGAGCAGGCCCAGAAGACCGGAGCAGCGTGGGGCAACGTCATCGTGCAGGAGGTCAAGACCGGCAAGCTCGTCGCCGTGGCCGACTACCCGAGTGTCGACCCCAACGATGTCAGCGCCACGACCAACCCAGAGGATCGCGGCTCCCGCGCCTTCACGGCCTCCTACGAGCCCGGCTCCACCTTCAAAGCCCTCACCGCGGCATCCGTGATCGACGCCGGCGTGGCGACCCCCGAATCCCAGGTCGTCGCCCCCTACCGTTACCTGCCGGAAAACGGCGCCAACATCAATGACAGCTCATCACACCCCGACCTCAACCTCACCCTCACCGGGGTACTGATCGAGTCGTCCAACACCGGCACATCGCAGTTCGGCGAGCGTCTGACCAATCAGCAGCGCTACGACTACATGACCAAGTTCGGGGTCGGCACCGAAACCGAGACCGGCTTCCCCGGCGAAGACCCCGGCATTCTGCACCCGGCCGACGAGTGGGACAATCAGACCCAATACGCCACAATGTTCGGCCAGGGCCTGACCACGACGGCCCTGCAGGTGTCGAGCATCTACCAGACCATCGCCAACGGCGGCGTCCGGATGCCCGTGCAGCTGGTCTCCGGCTGCCGCGCCGCAGACGGCACCCTCACCGACGTTCCCGCGGCGGAGGGCACCCAGGTCGTGTCAGCCGAGGCGGCCCGCGACACTGCGGACATCCTCGAAATGGTGTACCAGAAGGCCTGGCTGGCCGACACCTGGGAAATCCCGGGCTACCGGGCCGCCGCCAAGACCGGTACCGCACAGATGCCAGACGGCAACGGCGGGTACTCCAAGGGCTACCTGGTATCGGTCTCAGGCTTCGCTCCGGCCGACGATCCGCAGTACGTCGTTTCGGTGAGTCTGGCCGACCCTGTTAACATGAATTCGTCAGCAGCCCCCGCTCCGGTCTTTCAAGAGGTCATGAGTCAGGTGCTGAAAAAGTACCGGGCAGTTCCCTCGGGCGCCGCCGCGCCTGATCTCCCCGGTACCTGGTAAGAAAGTGAGCCTCGTGACCGATTTGGCACCCTCGGCTCTCCGTCCTCAGCATCCGGTCCCGCGATCGTTGTCCGGACTGGTCGATGAATTTGAGCTTGACGTCCGCGGCGACACCGCGGGCGTAGAACTGACCGGCGTGAGCCTCAGCTCGCGCACGGTGCAGCCCGGCGACCTGTTCGTCGGCGTGCCCGGACGGATGATCCACGGGGCATCCCACATAGGGGCGGCCCGCGAAGCCGGGGCCGTTGCCGTACTGACCGACGAGGCCGGTGCACTGCTGGCCGCCGATTGCGGCCTCCCGATCCTCGTGACGGCGGATGTCCGCGCCGCGCTGGGCACCGTGGCGGCCTGGATCCACCGCACAGTCGATAACCCTGCGGACCTGTTCGCCGTCACCGGCACCAACGGCAAGACCAGCGTCGTCTATCTGCTGTTCGCCATCCTCAGTCAGCTCGGTGTCGTCGCCGGGCTCACCTCCACAGCGGAACGCCGGATCGGCGACATCGCCGTGACCAGCTCCCTGACCACTCCGGAGGCCAGTGAACTGCACGCCCTGCTGGCCCGGATGCGCGAAGCCGAGGTCCGGGCCGTCGGCATCGAGGTCTCCGCCCAGGCGATCAGCCGCCACCGGGTCGACGGCCTGGTCTTCGATGTCGCCGGGTTCACAAACCTCTCCCACGATCACCTCGACGACTACGCGTCCATGGAGGAATACTTCGAGTCGAAGTTGGAGCTCTTCCAGCCCGACCGCTCCCGCCGCGGAGTGGTCACGGTGGACTCCGAGTGGGGCCGCCGCATCGCGTCGGAGAGCCGGATCCCGGTCACTACCCTCGGCAACAACCCCGTGGTCGGGTCGGCCGACGCCGACCGCAGCCCGGCCGATGCTGACTGGCGCATGAACGTCGTGCGGACCGGTGCCCGCTTCACCGAATTCACCCTCGACGGCCCCGATGGCCGTCGGCTGCAGACCCGAGTGCCGCTGCTCGGCTGGTACATGGCCGCCAACGCGGCCCTGGCCATCGTGATGCTGGTGGAGAGCGGCTTCGACCTTGCCGCCATCGAGCATGCCCTCACCCGCGACGGCGGCATCAACGCCTACATCCCTGGGCGTGCCGAACTGATCTCCGGCGACCGGGGCCCGCTGGTCTACATCGACTACGGCCACAGCCCGGATGCCTTCCTCAACACCCTCGGGGCGATCCGCGACTCCACCGCCGGGCGCATCATCATGGTCTTCGGCGCCGACGGCGACCGGGACAAGACCAAGCGCGCCGCTATGGGCGCGATTGCCGCCCGCGGTGCGGATGCCGTCGTCATCACCGACTTCCATCCGCGATTCGAAGACCCGGCCACCATCAGGGCGACCCTGCTCGCCGCGGCACGGGAAGCCGTGCCAGAGGGGGAACTCTACGAGGTCCCCGACCCCGCCACAGCCTTCCGCCGCGCGCTATCGTTGGCCGCGGAGGGCGATGTCGTGCTCTACGCAGGGCCCGGCCACGAGAACTACCAGGAGGTAGCCGGAGTGAAGCTCCCGTATTCAGCCAGGGATGACGCCCGACTCGCACTGCAGGAAGCCGGGTGGCTGTAATGATCGCCCTGACCCTGGCGGAAATTGCCGCAGCCATGAACGGCACTCTGCACCTTTACCCCGGGCACCTCGTCGACCCGTCTGCCGCTGACGCCCTGACCAGCGAATCAGTCGTCAGCGGGGCCGTGCACACCGACTCCCGCGAGGTCTCCGCCGGCGACATCTTCGTCGCCAAGCCGGGGGAGGAGACCGACGGCCATCTCTTCGCGCCGGCCGCCGTCGCAAGCGGCGCCGCCGTGATCATCGTCGAGCGGGTGCTCGACCTGCCCGTCGCCCAGGTGCTGGTTCCCGACGCGGTCGTCGCCCTGGGTGACCTTGCCACCACGGTGATCGCCAGAGTCCGCGCCGCCGGCCGACTGAAGATCATCGGCATCACCGGATCCAACGGCAAGACCACCACCAAGAACCTCCTGCGCGCCATCCTGGAAAGCGTCGGCCCCACCGTCGCCGCGCGCGCCTCCTTCAACAACGAGGTCGGCGCCCCGCTGACCATGCTCGAAGTCACCGGCGACACCCAGTTCCTCGTCGCAGAGATGGGAGCCAGTGCCGAGGGTGAAATCCGGCGCCTGGTCCGGATGGCCCGGCCGGACATCGGCATCGTGCTCAAGGTCGGCCTGGCCCACGCCGGCGGTTTCGGCGGCATCGAAGCCACGGTGCGCACCAAATCCGAGATGGTCACCGACCTCGGCCCCGACGACATCGCCATCCTGAACAGGGACGACGACAGGGTGGCCGGCATGGCAGCCGTCACCGCCGCCCGCGTGGTGTGGTTCGGTGAGAGCGACGGCGCCACCGTACGTGCCTCCGCCGTCCACGGCAGCCGAACCGGAACGAGCTTCACCCTGCACCTGCCCGGCGGCGAGAGCCGACCGGTGTCCTTCAGGGTCCTCGGCGAACACCACGTGATGAACGCCCTGGCCGCCGCCGCGGCCGCCGACGCCCTCGGGGTTCCCATCGACGACATCGTGACCGCGCTCGAATCCGTCACCGTCGCCGAACGCTGGCGCATGGAGGTCATGGGTGGACAGGACGACATCACCGTCATCAACGACGCCTACAACGCCAGCCCCGACTCGATGACCGCGGCCCTCAAGACCCTCGCCCAGATCCGGAAATCCGACGGCCGCAGCATCGCGGTGCTCGGCGAGATGAGCGAGCTGGGGGAGCTCTCCGGCGAGGAACACGACAGGATCGGACTCCTGGCGGTACGGCTCAACATCTCCCAACTGATCGTGGTCGGCCGTGCCGCCCGCCGCATGCACATCAGCACCATCAACGAGGGTTCCTGGGACGGGGAATCGGCCTACGTCGAGACCGCCGACGAGGCCTTCGACCTGCTGCGCGACACCGTGAAACCCGGCGACACCGTGCTCGTCAAATCATCAAATTCAGCCGGACTCCGCTTCCTCGGAGACCGACTGGGAAAGTTGTACTCGTGATAGCCCTTCTCCTGGCCGGAGCGATGTCCCTCGTCTTCACCCTGCTGCTCACCCCGCTGTTCATCAGGCTGTTCCACAAACTCGGCTGGGGCCAGTTCATCCGCGATGACGGACCCAAGAGCCACCACGCCAAGCGCGGCACGGCCACCATGGGCGGCATCATCATCATCGTCGGCGTCCTGGTCAGCTACTTCCTCGCGATGTGGTTGCAACAACGGCCTCTGACGGCGTCACCCCTCCTCGTGCTGTTCATGATGGTGGGCCTGGGCCTGGTCGGTTTCCTCGACGACTACCTCAAAACCCGCAACCAACGCAGCCTGGGCCTGGGCGGCTGGCAGAAGATCGCCGGCCAGGTCGTGGTCGCCGGCGCATTCGGCTGGATGGCGTTGCAGTTCCCCGACAAATACGGTCAGACCCCGGCCTCCACGCACATCTCGTTCATCCGGGACCTGCCGCTGGACTTCATGAAGCTGGGCACCTTCATCGGCATCGCCGCGTTCATCATCTGGATCTGCCTGATCGTCGCCGCCACCTCCAACGGCGTCAACGTCACGGACGGTCTCGACGGCCTCGCCACCGGCTCCCTGGTCTTCGCGATCGGTTCGTACATCATCATCGGCTTCTGGCAGTCCAACCAGTCCTGCAACACCGGCGGATCCGACATCGCCGACATGTACAAGTGTTACGCCGGCCCGGACTCCTTCGACCTGGCCATCGTGGCCGCCGCCATCGTCGGAGGGCTCATCGGCTTCCTCTGGTGGAACACCTCGCCGGCGAAGATCTTCCTCGGCGACACCGGTTCGCTCGGCCTGGGCGGTGCGCTGGCCGCGCTGGCGATCCTCAGCCGCACCGAACTGCTGCTGGTGCTCATCGGCGGTCTCTTCGTGATCGAGGCCGGCTCGGTCATCGTGCAGCGCGCGTACTTCAAGGTCACCCGCGGCAAACGGATCTTCCTGATGAGCCCGATCCATCACCACTTCGAACTCAAGGGCTGGGCAGAGGTCACCGTCGTGGTGCGTTTCTGGATCATCGGCGGGCTGCTCGTGGCCGCCGGCGTCGGAACGTTCTACCTCGAGTGGCTGGCCCGCGTATGAGTGCCCACTCCTTCGACGACCCGGCCACCGATCCCGATCGCCTCAGCGCCCTGACCAGCTGGCACTCCGACTGGTCCGGCCTGCGGGTAGCCGTCCTCGGCCTCGGGATGACCGGATTCGCCGCGGCGGACACCCTGGCCGAACTCGGCGCGCAGGTTCTCGTCGTCGCCGGCCGCGCCCCCGACGAGCGTGCGCGCCTGCTCGAGGTCCTCGGCGTCCCCCTGGTCACCGCCGACCTTGACGCCGCGCCCCCGGCCCTGGTTCAGCACAATCCCGAGCTGGTCATCGTGTCGCCGGGATTCCACCCTGACCACCCGCTGCTGCTGTGGGCCGCCGAACAGGGCATCCCGGTCTGGGGCGACATCGAACTGGCCTGGCGGCTGCGCGACAAGGTCGGTCCCGCCGCGCCCTGGATCCTCGTCACCGGTACCAACGGCAAAACCACGACTGTGCAGATGACCGCGACGATGCTCGCTGCCGGCGGCCACAGGGTCGCCCCCTGCGGCAACATCGGCGTGCCCGTGCTCGACGCCATCCGCGACCCCCAGGGCTGGGACGTGCTCGTCGTCGAGCTGTCCAGCTACCAGCTGCACCACCTGCCGTTGACCGGCCCCGGCGCCCTGGTCCCGGTCTCCAGCGTCTGCCTCAACATCGCCGACGACCACATCGATTGGCACGGCTCCGCGAGCGCGTACCGCGATGCGAAGGCCAAGGTCTACTCGAACACCACCGTCGCCTGCGTGTACAACAAGGCCGACCTCGCCACGATGCGGATGGTCGAAGACGCCGACGTCAGCGACGGCGCCAGGGCCATCGGCTTCGGCCTGGGCGTGCCGGGACCCAGCGACCTGGGAATCGTCGACGGGATCCTCTGCGACCGGGCGTTCCTCGAGGACCGCTTCGACAGCGCCATCGAGCTCACCACCATCACCGACCTCGCCGCCGCCGGGCTGGCCGCGCCGCACGTGGTGGCCAACATCCTGGCCTCCGCCGCCCTCGCCAGGTCCTTCGACGTGTCGCCGGAGGCCATCCGGGTGGCCCTGGCCACCTTCAGTCTCGACGCGCACCGCATCGAGGTCGTGGCGATCCGCGACGGCATCAGCTGGGTCGACGACTCCAAGGCGACCAATCCCCACGCGGCGGATGCCTCGCTGGCGGCGTTCGACTCCGTCGTCTGGCTGGTCGGCGGCCTGCTGAAGGGCGTCGACATCGGTGACCTGGTGGCCAAGCACGCCGGCCGGCTGCGCGGCGCCGTCGTGATCGGCGTCGAGCGCGAGGAAGTCCTGGCGGCATTTAGACGACACGCCCCCGCCCTGCGCGTCTTCGAGATCGACTCGGATGACACTGGGGAGGTCATGCCGTCCGCGGTCGTTCTGGCCGCATCCCTCGCCACGGCCGGGGACGTGGTCCTGCTGGCCCCGGCGGCCGCATCCATGGACCAATTCGCCAGCTACGCGGAACGCGGGTCGAAGTTCGCCCAGGCCGTACACGATTATTTGGGAGGTGGGTCGCATGAAGACTCGTCCTCGTACCCGGGTGCCTGAGGCCGCCGAGAACCACAGTTCCCAGGACCGCGGCAGTAGCCTGACGCGGATCAACCTCGGCCGGGTGTTCCGGGCCGAATCCACCAACTACCTGCTCCTGCTGGGCACCACGCTCTTCCTGGTCGTCTTCGGCCTGGTCATGGTGCTGTCCTCCTCGTCGGTGGACTCCTACCTGGAAGACGCCGGATTCTTCGGTGGGCTGTTTCGGCAGGGAATCTTCGCGGTGCTCGGAATCCCGCTGATGCTCGTGATCAGCCGGCTACCCGTGACGTTCTGGAAACGCGTCGCCTGGCCGGCCCTCGGTATCTCCTGTTTCTTCCAGTGCCTGGTGATCTTCACCCCGCTCGGAGTCACCGTGGCGGGAAACACCAACTGGCTCTCCATCGCGGGTGTGCAGTTCCAGCCCTCCGAAGCCATCAAGGTGGCCCTGGTGATCTGGCTCGGCGTGATCCTCGCGCAGAAGAAAGACAGGCTCGACGACTGGCGACACGTGTACATCCCCGTGTTCGGCGTCGGCGGCGGCGCGGTCATGCTCGTGATGATCGGTGGTGACCTCGGTACCGTGATCATCATGGCCGGCATCCTGTTCGGCGCGCTGTTCTTCGCCGGGCTGCGACTGCGGATGCTCGCCCTGCCCCTGATCGTCGGTGCTGTCGCCGGCATCCTGCTCGCCATCAGCAGCGAGAACCGGATGACCCGCATCCTCAGCTTCGCCGCGGAGGGCTGCGACGAGCTGAAGGGCACCATCTCCGCCGCGTGCTGGCAGCCCCTGCACGGCACCTGGGCCCTGGCCAACGGGGGAGTGTTCGGCGTGGGGTTGGGCAACTCCAAGGCCAAGTGGTCTTGGCTGCCCGCCGCCGACAACGACTACATCTTCGCCATCATCGGCGAAGAACTCGGCTTGATCGGTTGCATCGTCGTCCTGCTGATGTTCGTCCTGCTGGCGTTCGCATTCATCCGCATCATGCGTGGTACGGCCAACATGCAGATCAAGGTCACCACCGCGGCCGTCATGGTCTGGATCATCGGCCAGGCCCTCGTGAACATCGGTGTCGTGCTGGGAGTCCTCCCGGTCCTCGGTGTGCCCCTGCCGCTGATCTCCGCCGGTGGCACGGCGCTGCTGACCACCCTCGCGGCGATCGGGGTGGTGCTGTCCTTCGCCAGAAGCGACCACAACCTGAGCGAGGACGCCAAGACCCGCGACCCTGCGGCCGCGCCCGCACGCCCGGCGCCCGTCGGTGCCGCACCGAAACGAGGAACCACCCGATGACCACATACCTGCTGGCCGGGGGCGGTACCGCCGGCCACGTCAACCCGCTGCTCGCGGTCGCCGACGCGCTCCGCCTGCGCGAGCCCGACGCGACGGTCCTCGTCCTCGGCACGGCCGAGGGCCTCGAGGCCCGGTTGGTACCCGAACGCGGCTACGAACTGCTGATAGTCCCGCGGCTGCCCTTCCCCCGGCGGCCCAACCGCGCGGCGCTCGGCTTCCCGCCGAGATTCAATCGCGCCATCAACGACGTGATCACCATCCTGCGCGACCGCCGCGTCGATGTCGTCGTCGGCTTCGGCGGTTATGTCGCCACGCCGGCCTACCTGGCCGCGCGCCGGGCCGGCGTACCGATCGCCATCCACGAAGCCAACGCCAAGCCCGGGCTGGCCAACCGGGTCGGCGCCCTACTGACCCGTTCGGTCGGGGTCGCCTTCGCCGGTACCCGGCTGCGCCACGCCAGGGTCGTCGGCATGCCGCTGCGCCGGGAAATCGAGACTCTCGATCGGGCCGGCTCCCGCGCGGCCGGGTTGGCCTTCTTCGGCCTCGACGCGGACCGGCCGATCCTGCTGGTCACCGGCGGCTCGCTCGGCGCCCGCCGCATCAACCGCACCGTCGTGGATTCCGCGGCTGTCCTCACCGACGCCGGCTGGCAGGTACTCCATATCACCGGTAACTCCGCCGAGGTCGACGATCCGAACCTGCCGGGTTACCGGATGATCGCGTACTGCGACCGGATGGATCTGGCGCTCTCCGTCGCCGACTTCGCCGTCTCCCGCGCCGGAGCTGCCACGGTCTGCGAATTGAGCGCCCTCGGGATCCCCGCCGTGTTCGTGCCGTACCCGGTCGGCAACGGCGAACAGCGGTTCAACGCCGCCGACGTCGTGGCCGCCGGCGGCGGAATCCTCGTCGATGACGCCGCCTTCCTGCCGGGCTGGGTCCGGTCTGAATTGCTGCCGGTCCTCGCCGAGCCCGAGCGCATCCACGGCATGAGCGTCGCCGCCCACTCCGCGGGCGTGCTCGACGGCACCGCGCGCACGATCGACCTCATCGACGAGGCGGCGGGTGCGACCGCACCGCACTCCGCGTAACGTTGAACCCGCAGAACCTGCACCACCCCGCGCACCGCCAGCCAGAAAGACCTTCACGTGATCAAGCCTGACCTGACCCTGATAGTTCCCGAAGACCTCGGCATTGTGCACTTCGTGGGCATCGGCGGCTCGGGAATGAGCGGCATCGCCCGACTGTTCCTGGCCGCGGGCCACACCGTGACCGGCTCAGACTCACGCGACTCCGATAATGTGCACGCGCTCCGCGAGCTGGGCGCAACCATCACCATCGGTCACGACGCCGCCAACGTCGGCGACGCGGACAGCCTCGTCGTCACCGGCGCACTCTGGCAGGACAACCCCGAGTACGTCCTCGCCACCGAACGCGGTCTCCCGGTGCTGCACAGGTCCCAGGCGCTGGCCTGGCTGATCCGCTCGCACCGGCTTGTCTCGGTCGCCGGCGCGCACGGCAAGACCACCTCGACGGGCATGATCGTCACCGGCCTGCTCGGCATCGGCCAGGACCCCAGTTTCGTCAACGGCGGGGTGATCGAATCCCTCGGCGTCAGCGCCGGCAGCGGCGCCGACGACCTCTTTGTCGTGGAGGCCGACGAGTCCGACGGCTCGTTCCTGCTCTACAACACCGGCGTCGCGCTGATCACCAACGTCGACCCCGACCACCTCGACCACTACGGCTCGCTCGAGGCCTTCGAAGCGGCCTTCGTCGAATTCGCCCAGAACGCCGACGAATTCGTCGTGGTCTCCTCGGACGACCCCGGCGCCGTGCACGTCACCGCCCGGCTCACCGACAAGCGCATCATCACCTTCGGCGAGGCCGAGGGCGCCACGGCGCGGGTGCACTCCATCGGCACCAGCGGACCGGTGAGTTTCACCGTGACCTGGGACGGCGTCGACTACTCCGCCACCCTGCGCATCCCCGGCCGGCACAACGCCATCAACGCGGCGGGCGCCTTCGCCGTACTCGTGGGGCTCGGCTTCGAGCCGGCCGCCTCCCTGGCGGCGATCTCGGCGTTCGGCGGCACCGAGCGCCGGTTCGAGCTGCACGGCACCGTGCGCGGTGTGAGCGTCTACGACGACTATGCCCACCACCCCACCGAGGTCGCCGCGGCGCTGTCCGCCGCACGCACGGTGGTCGGAGCCGGCCGGATCATCGCCGTGCACCAGCCGCACCTGTACAGCCGCACCCGGCTGTTCGCCCAGGAATTCGCCGACACCCTGGAGAAATACGCCGACGAGACCATCGTGCTGGCGGTCTACGGCGCACGGGAAGACCCCGAACCCGGCGTGACCGGTGCGCTGGTCTCCGAACGCTTCCAGGACCCGGCCCACGTCGCCTATATCCCCGAGTGGCAGGATGCTGCCGACTACCTCGGCACCATCGCCAGAGACGGCGACTTCGTCGTGACACTCGGCTGTGGTGACGTGTACCGCATCGTTCCGCAGCTGCTCAAATCTCTCGCCGACGAGTCGGCGGCGGGTACGCGCGGATGAGTCACCGTCCAGGCGCTCGCGCATGAAGCGTCCCGCAGGCCCTGCGGCGCGACCAGCGGCACCGAAGCCCGCTGCAGCGAAACCAGCTGCGGCGACACCGCCGCGTGCCCCTGAGCCGCGCCAGCAGCCTGCCCGCGGGCCTAAACGGCCGGCCGCCGGCCCCGGCGCCGCGCCCACCCGTGCCGAGCCTGAGGCGCTGACCGAGCCCATCGTCCTGCCGGCCAGCGCTGCGTCCGACACCCCAGCGACGGATACCCCACCGACACGGCGGCGCCCCGGCGGCTTCAGTCTGCCTCAACGAGGCGTCAAGGCCGCCGCCGCACCGGACGCTCCGGAGACGTCGACTCCACAATCGTTGGGACAGGAGCCCCCGCTGACCGCGCGAGCGGCCCGGGCCCGGCTGCGAGCGGCGCGGCGAGCCCGGAAGCAGTACGAGCGCAACGAGGTGCGTCGCTTCACCTCCCGCTCCCGCCACCGCCGCAATCTCTGGCTCGCCGCCGGCGGCACCGTGGTCGCCCTGGTGGCCTTCGTCCTGGTCGGCGTGTTCTCCCCGCTGATGGCGTTGCGCACGATCGAGATCACCGGAACCAACCGCATCCCGGCCGCCGACGTGGCGCAGGCGCTCGAGGGGCAGCTGGGTACCCCGCTGCCGCTCCTCGACCTCGCCGAGGTGAAGGGGCAACTGAGCGAATTCAGCCTCATCCGCAGCTACGTCACGGAGAGCCGGCCGCCGGATACCCTCGTGGTGCGCATCGTCGAACGGGAGCCCGTCGGCGCTATCACGTCCGCCGCCGGCTTCGACCTCGTCGACGCGGCCGGTGTGATCATCCAGAGTGGACCGGACCGGCCGCAGGGCTACCCCCTCATCGACGCCGCTGGCGGTGCCAGCGGTGCCGGTTTCCAGGCCGCGGTCGCCGTGGTCGGAGCACTGCCAGAGGGCATCCGCGGCCAGTTGGACAGCGTGACAGCCGCCACCAAGGACGACGTGACGCTCACCCTGGGTGGGGGAGCGCGGGTCCTTTGGGGCAACGCTGAGCGCAGCGAGTACAAGGCGCTCGTTCTGGCGGCCCTCCTTGTGAGCCACCCCGTCGGCAGCGTGACCGAATACGACGTGTCATCGCCGGACAGCGCCGTCGTTCGCTGAAACCGACCGGGTATTCGCGACACGCGGGCGCGCCTCCCCAAGCCATCAGCGGTGGCACCTAACTTCGAATTTAGAATTGCATACTCAGAATAACTTTAAGCCTCGAGTAGAGGTTTAGGGTTCCACCGGAGGCCGGACGTGTCAACTAATCAGAACTACCTAGCAGTCATCAAGGTTGTTGGAATTGGCGGCGGCGGCGTGAACGCCGTCAACCGCATGATCGAGCTCGGCCTCCGAGGGGTCGAATTCATCGCCATCAATACGGATGCCCAGGCACTCCTGATGAGCGATGCAGACGTCAAGCTCGACGTCGGCCGCGACCTCACCAGGGGTCTCGGCGCCGGAGCGGACCCCGAGGTCGGCCGTCGCGCCGCCGAGGACCACGCCGAGGAAATCGAAGAAGCGCTGGCCGGAGCCGACATGGTCTTCGTCACCGCCGGCGAAGGCGGCGGTACCGGTACCGGTGGCGCCCCCGTCGTCGCCCGGATCGCCAAGTCCATCGGCGCTCTGACCATCGGTGTCGTCACCAAGCCGTTCGGCTTCGAGGGCAAGCGTCGTCAGGCTCAGGCCGAGACCGGTGTCGCCTCGCTCAAGAACGAGGTCGACACCCTCATCGTCGTGCCGAACGACCGCCTGCTGGAAATCAGCGACCGCGGCATCAGCATGCTCGAGGCCTTCGCCACCGCTGACCAGGTGCTCCTCGCCGGCGTGCAGGGAATCACCGACCTGATCACCACACCCGGCCTGATCAACCTCGACTTCGCCGACGTCAAGTCGGTCATGCAGGGAGCCGGCTCCGCCCTCATGGGCATCGGTTCCTCGCGCGGAGCGGACCGGGCCATCAAGGCGGCGGAACTCGCCGTTGCCTCTCCTCTGCTCGAGGCGTCGATCGATGGCGCCCACGGCGTGCTGCTCTCCATCCAGGGTGGCTCGAACCTCGGCATCTTCGAGATCAACGACGCCGCCCGCCTGGTGCAGGAGGCCGTGCACCCCGAAGCCAACATCATCTTCGGTGCCGTCATCGACGACACCCTCGGTGACGAGGTGCGTGTCACCGTCATCGCCGCGGGTTTCGACGGCGGTGAGCCCGGTGCCAAGGTTGCCGAGGTCCGTCGTTCCGACCTGGTCGCTGCCGGTGTGGCAGCGGGAGTCTCCGGTGGCGCCGCCGGTGCCATCGCCGGTGCCTCTGCCGCGACAGACAACGCCCCGGTCGCCGAGCCCAGCGGCTCGGTCTGGTCCAGCGACCCCGCTGCGAGCACTCCGGTCGCCGACCCGGCCTTCGAGGACGATTCAGACGACCTGGACATCCCCGATTTCCTGAAGTAATGAGCGAACCGAACCTCGCCCAAAGGCTGGCGAACGTGCGCGGCGGCATAGCCGACGCCGCACGGCTCGCCGGTCGCTCGGTGGACGACATCACCACGGTCGTGGTGACCAAGTTCCAACCGGTGTCCCTGATCCGTGAGCTCCTCGAGCTCGGGGTGCGGGACCTCGGCGAGAGCAGGCACCAGGAGGCCCAGGCCAAGGCGGCCGAACTGGCCGGAGCCGGCATCCGCTGGCACTTTGTCGGTCAGGTGCAGGGCAAGAAGGCCCGCCAGGTGCGGGCCTACTCGTCGGTGATCCACTCGGTGGACCGGGAGTCGCTCGTGACCGGCCTTGCCACCCCGGTGGCGGAGCACACGGGCGCCCTCGAGGCCGGTGCCGAGGTGGACTGCTTCGTGCAGGTCAACCTCACCGAGGACCCGGCCAGGGGCGGGGTGTCGATTCCGGACCTCGCACCGTTGGTGGAGCGGGTTCTGTCGGCCCCGGGCCTCAGGCTGCTCGGGCTCATGGCCGTCGCGCCGCTCGGCGCGGAACCGAAGCGCTCCTTCGCCCTGGTCAGCGAGCTGGGCGCCCAGATGCGCGGCATCGCTCCCGACGCCAGGTACCTGTCGATGGGAATGTCCCAGGACTACGCGGCCGCCATCGCCGAAGGCGCGACACACCTGCGAATTGGCACCGCAATCACCGGGAATCGCCCGGCAGCGGTTAATCTGAAAACGTCGTAATACCAACACGGAGGTCGAGATGTCCAACCCGCTCAAGAAAACCATGGTCTACCTGGGTCTGGCAGACGAAGAGCTGGAATATGAGGCGCCGGCAGCGGCTCCCGTCTCCACTCTCCCCACCCAGTCAGCCCATGTCGCGTCGTCCCACGCTGCTCCGGCGAACGCCGGCCGCGCACCGGTCACGCCGTTGCACAAGACCTCCACCCCCAAGAATGTTGTCGTGTCCGAAATGAACGAGATCCTTACCGTCCACCCGCGCCAGTACCGCGACGCGCAGGTGATCGCCGAGTCCTTCCGTGATGGAATTCCGGTCATCATCAACCTCTCCCAGATGAGCGATGCCGATGCGCGCCGTCTCATCGACTTCGCCAGCGGCCTGTCTCAGGGCCTCTACGGCAAGATCGAGCGCGTAACGGCCAAGGTCTTCCTGCTGTCGCCGTCGCACGTCGTCATCTCCGGCGACAACGCCGTCGAGGAGGGGGACGCCGATTCCTCCTTCTTCGCCCAGTCATAACCCGACGTGTCCGTAGTCAATCTGGTCCTGGGGATCGCCTACTACTTCCTGCTGCTGTACTTCTTCGTCATGTGGGGCCGATTCATCGTCGACCTCGTCCGGGGAATCAACAGGTCGTGGCGGCCGCACGGGTTCGTCCTGGTTCTCATTGAGCTGGTCTACACACTCACCGACCCGCCGATCAATTTCTTCCGTCGGATCTTCCCGCCGCTCCGCGTCGGCCCGATCGCGTTCGACTTTGGCTGGAGCCTGACCATGCTGTGCTGCATCATCGGCATGTGGATTACGGCGATTCGGTTCTGACACGCAGCCTCACCAGGGCCTCGGCATGTATTCTTGATCGATGACGGCCAACCGGCCCGGTACAACACCGAGTGCCAGTTGGTCGTAAGCACGTGTTCGCACAACTGTTCGCAATTAAGTTTTGAGGTGGAAAGCCATGGCGCTAACTCCGGAAGATGTAGTCAACAAGAGGTTTCAGTCGACCAAGTTCCGCGAGGGATATGACCAGGACGAGGTTGACGACTTCCTCGACGAGGTCGTTGTCGAGCTGCGACGCCTGACCCAGGAGAACGAGGACCTCAAGGCCCGTCTCTCCGGCGGCGAGGTCGCACCTGCTGCTCCGGTCAGTGCCGCTGCGGCCAAGACCGCTGAGCCCGTCAACACTCCTGAGCCCGTCGCAGAGCCCGTCGCTGCCGTCGTGCCCGAGCCCGTCGCTGCAGCACCCGTCGCCCCGGCGCCGGTTGCCGAGCCGATCGACGAGACCGCCGGCACGACGAACCTGTTGCAGCTGGCCCGCCGCCTGCACGAGGAGCACGTCAAGGAAGGCGCCGAGAAGCGTGACGCCCTGATCGCTGAGGGCCACGCCACGGCTGCCCGCGTGATCGCGGAGTCCGAAGCCAAGCAGCGCGCCCAGATCAACGTCCTCGACAAGGAGCGTGCCGTCCTCGAGAACAAGATCGAGGAACTGCGCACCTTCGAGCGCGAGTACCGCCAGAAGCTGAAGAGCTACATCGAGGGTCAGCTGCGCGACCTCGACTCCACGTCGCCCGTCGGCGCGGGTGCGGGCAAGGACTCGGGCAACTCGCCGAAGGCGAGCTTCCAGGGCTTTGGCGCGTAACAACCCGTCGAAGGTCAGCTACCGCGCACTTATCGTCCTGGCCCTCGTGGCCGTGGGCGGGTATGCGTTTGATCAGATCAGCAAGGCCCTCGTCGTCAGCTCGATGACCGAGGGTCAGACCGCCCGGGTTCTGGGTGATGTGCTTCAACTGCACTTCATCCGGAACCCCGGCGCGGCCTTCTCCTTCGCCACCGGCCTCACCTGGGTGTTCTCACTCATTGCGGCCGGTGTCGTCGTGTTTGTCGTGTGGTTCGCCCCACGCATCCGCTCGAGCCTGTGGGCGATCGTCTTCGGTCTCCTGCTCGGCGGTGTGCTCGGCAACCTGACCGACCGACTGTTCCGGGAGCCGTCTTTCGGCCTCGGGCACGTCGTAGATTTCATTTACACCCCGTGGATGATGCCGGCCATCTACAACATCGCGGACTGCTGCATCGTGGTGAGCATGGCGCTCTTCATGCTGCTCACCCTGCGTGGCATCGGCCTCGACGGCCGTCGCACCCCGACATCCGACCCGGATGCCGCCGAACCGGCCGTCAGCACCGTGCCCGCCGGCAGCGCCGCGCCCCTCACCCCCTCCAACTGAACGGCATCATGGAAAACCGAGCCCTTCCCCTGCCCGATGGTTTGGACGGTGTACGCGTTGACGCGGGCATCGCCAAGCTGTTCGGCTTCTCCCGCAGCTTCGCGGCCGAAATCGCCGAGTCCGACGGGGTCACCCAGGACGGCGTCGTGGTCGGCAAGTCGGACAAGCTGCGTGCCGGGGCCTGGCTCGACGTGAGTTGGGCGCCCAAGCAGGACCTCGTCATCGTGCCCATCGCGGTACCCGATCTCACGATCGTGCACGACGACGACGACATCGTCGTCGTCAACAAGCCATCCGGCGTCGCGGCGCACCCCAGCGTGGGCTGGACCGGCCCGACGGTGCTCGGCGCCCTCGCCGCCGCCGGCTACCGCATCGCCACCTCCGGTGCGTCCGAACGGGCCGGCATCGTGCACCGTCTCGACGTCGGGACCAGCGGCCTCATGGTCGTCGCGAAGTCCGAGCACGCGTACACGCACCTCAAACGGGCCTTCCACGACCGGGAGGTCGACAAGATCTACCACGCCGTCGTGCAGGGCCACCCAGACCCGTCCAGCGGCACCATCGACGCGCCGATCGGGCGCCACCCGCGCTCCGACTGGAAGTTCGCTGTGATCGCCGGAGGCAAGGACTCCGTCACTCACTACGAGACCCTGGAAGCCTTCCCCTCCGCGTCCCTGCTCGAGGTGCATCTGGAGACCGGTCGAACCCACCAGATCCGGGTGCACATGGCCGCCCAGCGGCATCCGTGTGTCGGCGACGCCATGTACGGGGCCGACGCGAAGATCTCGGCCAGGCTCGGCCTCACCCGGCAGTGGCTGGTCGCCAAGCAGCTCTCCTTCGATCACCCGACCAGCGGCGAATGGGTCACCTTCAACGCCGAGTACCCGGACGACCTGGCCAACGCTCTGCGCTTACTGCGCGGCGATTAGGCTGCGTTGATCAGGACAGGGGCGTCCTCCGGCGCTTAGGCTGGAAGACCAGCACCCCCCACTTCGTCATCAGATAAACCCCAGAGCAGCTGGAGCAGTCGTGTCGCCGCAGAATGATTCGTTCGTCCACCTTCACGTGCACAGCGAGTACTCCATGCTCGACGGCGCCGCGCGGGTCAAACCGTTGATCGCCGCGGCCGCTGAACAGAAGATGCCGGCCATCGCCGTCACCGACCACGGCAACGTGTTCGGCGCGTTCGATTTCTGGAAGACCGCCACGGATGCCGGGATCAAGCCGATCATCGGCACCGAGGCTTACATCACGCCGGGCACCGACCGTCGCGACAAGACCCGGGTGCGCTGGGGCACCAACGCCCAAAACCGCGACGACGTCGGCGGTAGCGGTGCGTACACCCACATGACCCTGCTCTCGGAGAACACCGAGGGAATGCACAACCTGTTCAGGCTCTCGTCCCTCGCGTCGCTGGAGGGCTACTACTTCAAGCCGCGAATGGACCGCGAACTGCTCAGCACCTATTCCAAGGGTCTGATCGGTACGACCGGATGCGTGGGTGGCGAGGTGCAGACCCGCCTCCGGCTCGGCCAGTACGACGAGGCCAGGCAGGCCGCGGGGGAGCTGCGGGACATCTTCGGGAAGGACAACTTCTTCTGCGAGATCATGGACCACGGCATCGACATCGAGCGCCGCACCATGACGGACCTGCTCAAGTTGGCCAAGGAACTCGATCTGCCGCTGGTGGCCACCAACGACCTGCACTACACCCACGCGCACGACGCGACAGCGCACGCGGCGCTGCTCTGCGTGCAGTCGGCATCCACCCTGGACGACCCCAACCGGTTCAAATTCGACTCGAACGAGTTCTACCTCAAGACCGCCGCCGAGATGCGGCACCTGTTCCGGGACAACCCGGAGGCGTGCGACAACACTCTGCTCATCGCCGAGCGGTGCGAGGTCAAGTTCAACACCTCGGCCAACTACATGCCCCGGTTCCCCACCCCTGAGGGCGAGAACGAGGAAAGCTGGTTCATCAAGGAGACCGAACTCGGCCTCATCCGCCGCTACCCGAACGGGATCACCGCGGCCGTGCGCAAGCAGGCCGACTACGAGGTCGGCGTCATCACCCAGATGGGCTTCCCCGGCTACTTCCTGGTCGTAGCCGACTTCATCAACTGGTCCAAGGAGAACGGCATCAGAGTCGGTCCAGGTCGTGGCTCCGGCGCCGGCTCGATGGTCGCGTACGCCATGGGCATCACCGACCTCGACCCGCTGGTGCACGGCCTGATCTTCGAGCGCTTCCTCAACCCCGACCGAGTCTCCATGCCCGACTTCGACGTCGACTTCGACGACCGTCGCCGCGGCGAGGTCATCCACTACGTCACCGAGAAGTACGGCTCCGAGCGCGTCGCGCAGATCGTCACCTACGGCACCATCAAGGCCAAGCAGGCGCTGAAGGACTCCAGTCGGGTGCTCGGCTTCCCGTTCGGCATGGGCGACAAGCTCACCAAGGCCATGCCGCAGCCCATCATGGGCAAGGACATGCCGCTCACCGGCATGTTCGACAAGGACCACCCCCGTTACCGCGAGGCCGGCGACTTCCGCGCCGTCATCGAGACGGATGCCGAGGCGCGCACGGTCTTCGACACCGCGCTCGGTATCGAGAATCTCAAGCGCCAGTGGGGTGTGCACGCCGCCGGCGTGATCATGTCCTCCGACCCGCTCATCGACATCATCCCGATCATGCGCCGCGAGGCCGACGGCCAGATCGTCACGCAGTTCGACTACCCGGCCTGCGAGAGCCTGGGCTTGATCAAGATGGACTTCCTGGGGCTGCGCAACCTCACCATCATCGACGACACCCTCGACAACATCGAAGCGAACCGTGGCCACCGCCCGGTGCTCGAAGACCTCGACCTCGACGACGTGCTCGCCTACGAACTGCTCGCCCGCGGCGACACCCTCGGGGTGTTCCAGCTGGACGGCGGCCCGATGCGCGCGCTCCTGCGCAGCATGAAGCCCGACAACTTCGAAGACATCTCCGCCGTCATCGCGCTCTACCGGCCCGGCCCCATGGGCGCGAACTCGCACACCAACTACGCGCTGCGGAAGACCGGTCAGCAGGAGATCATCCCGATCCACAAAGAGCTCGAGGAGCCCCTCAAAGACATCATCGGCGGCACCTACGGCCTCATCGTCTATCAGGAGCAGGTGATGTCGATCGCGCAGAAGCTGGCCGGCTTCACACTGGGTCAGGCCGACCTGCTGCGACGCGCGATGGGCAAGAAGAAGAAGTCCGAGCTGGACAAGCAGTTCGAGGGCTTCTCCGCCGGAATGATAGCCAACGGCTACTCAATGGAAGCCATTACCACCGTCTGGAACATCCTTCTACCGTTCTCTGACTACGCCTTCAACAAAGCCCACTCCGCGGCCTACGGAGTGCTGTCCTACTGGACCGCATACCTCAAGGCGCACTATCCGGCCGAGTACATGGCCGCCCTGCTGACCAGCGTCGGCGATGCCCGCGACAAGCTCGCGCTGTACCTCAACGAGTGCCGCCGGATGGGCATCCAGGTGCTGCCGCCGGATGTCAACGAGTCGATCGGCTTCTTCGCCGCCGTCGGCACCGACATCCGCTTCGGCCTGGGCGCCGTGCGTAACGTCGGTTTCAACGTGGTGGAAGCCATCCGGGCCGCCCGCACCGAGAAGGGCGACTTCGAGTCGTTCCACGATTTCCTCCGCAAGGTCCCGCTGCAGGTCACCAACAAGCGCACCGTCGAGTCCCTGATCAAGTCCGGCGCCTTCGACTCCCTCGGTGCCACCCGCCGCGCCATGTTCGAGATCCACGAGGGTGCCGTCGACTCTGCCGTCAAGATCAAACGCGACGAGTCGCACGGCATGGTCGGCTTCGACTTCGACAGCCTCTTCGACGACCCTCAGGAGACCGATCAGGTGCCGGACCGGCCGGAGTGGAGCAAGAAGGAAAAGCTCGCACTGGAGCGCGACATGCTCGGCCTCTACGTCTCCGACCACCCACTGGCCGGCCTCGAGATTCCGCTGGCCAAGCACGCCAGCACCACGATCACCGATCTGATCAGTTCCGAGCACACCCAGGATGCCGACACCGTCACCGTGGCCGGCCTCATCACCAATGTGCAGCACCGCATCGCCAAGAAGTCGGGCAACCAGTACGGCATCATCTCGGTCGAGGACTTCGGCGGCGAGATCGACGTCATGTTCATGGGCAAGGCATACCAAGAGTTCTCCCTTGACCTCGTCAGCGACTCCGTCGTGGTGGTGCGCGGCCGGGTGAGTATGCGCGATGACGGAATGAACCTGCACGCGTACAGCATCTTCGCGCCCGAGCTCGGTCAGGCGTCCGATCACGGCACCCTGTCGATCACTCTGTTCGAGGCGCGAGCCACCACCGATACCGTCACCCAGCTCGGCGAGGTGCTCAAGAGACACGGCGGTACCTCAGAGGTGCGCCTGAAGTTGATCAAGGGTGACACCGCCCGCGTCTTCGAGCTGCCGAGCCGGGTCACCGTGACCGCCGACCTCTTCGGCGAACTCAAGAGCCTCCTGGGCCCGTACTGCCTGACTTGACCCTCTGCCCGCTCCAGATGGATTCGGGCGGAGGCCCCGGTCAGAACGGTGGGTTCTCGGGTGCCGGTGGGGTCGGCTTCCGACTCGGCCGCTGCCGGGGCATCAGGTAACTGTCATCGGCGGGCCGCTTCCGGGTCTTCGGCCCCATCACCGGTGGCCGTGGCCGGGGTGGTCCCATCGGGTTGGCAGGGTCGGTGCGGTAGCTGCGTTTGCCGGGTGAGGTCCAGTGCAGGATCCCGCCGGGTTCCTGGGTGACTCGCCACTGGCTGAGGTGTTTGAGTCGGTGGTGGGGTTCGCAGAGGTGGGCGAGGTTGTCACTGTCGGTGTTGCCGCCGCCGGCCCAGGGGTCGGTGTGGTCGACGTCGCTGGTCACCGCGGGTCGGGAGCAGCCCGGGAACCGGCAGGTTTCGTCGCGCACCCGCAGGTATTTCTTCATGGCCTTGGTGTTCTTGTGCTGGGTTTTGCCGAGCGAGAGCACCACCCCGGTTTCCGGGTGGGTCAGTAGCCGGGTGAAGCTCGGTGCGTGCCCGGCGATCTCCCTTGCGACCTCGGGGGAGATGGGCCCGTAGCCTTCGAGGGTGCCGGGTTCCTCGTCCAAGCCCAGCAGGGTCAGCACGGGCACCGTCACCATGACGGTGCCGCGGATGCCGGCGCCCATCCCGTCGGGCGTGATTCCGTCCAGCAACAGGGCGGCGGTGATGTCGGCGCGGAGTTGGTCGAGGGTGCGGGTCGGGAGCTCTTCCGTGGCGTCTGGGCGGAGGCCGACTGCGGTGCCGCTTCCGCTGCCAGCGGTGTCGGACGCGGTGTTCCCATTCGGTGCGGGGTCGCCGAGGTGCTTGAGCTTCACGGCCATCGTGTTGATCCGGTCGTAGGCGGCCTTGGTGTCGTGGGCGGTGCCGTACCAATGCAACCAGCCCATCCCGTCCGGGGCGGCCTCCCAGCGGCTGTGCCGTTCGGTCAGGGCGTTCGTGCTGCGGGTCACGATCGACTCCGGGTGCAGCCGCTCCCGCAACCGGCGGGCCTTGTCGATGAACCGGCCCACCGGCAGGCGCTTGGCCTCGGGCAGCACCTTCTCTTCGAACGCCGCCTGGTCCTCCATCGGCAGGGTGCGCATCTGATCGACGAGCGCGGTGGCGTGCCGGTAACTGATCTCTCCGGTCGAGAGGGCCTCGAAGGTCGCCGGGGCGGCCAGGAGCCAGAGGGACTGGTCCATCAGGTGCTCCACGGTGCGTTCAGACAGGCGCAGCAGGCAGGCGGTCTCACTCACAATCGTGCGGCGGGCCACGTCCCGGTCGTCCCACCGGTTGTAGCCGGCCGCGCGGGCTTGGTCCTCGGTCAGGGTGGCCGCGTTCACGTCGGCCAGCCGGATGCTCTCCGGGTTGCCGTGCAGGCGCGAGGAAACGAGCGGGTCCTCACTCCAGCCCTGCAGGGCGACGAAGAACTCGGCCTGCCGGGCCTGCGCCTGCGCAATGGCGCGGGCCTCGACCGCGATCAGCTCGGTGCGGCGGGCCAGCTCCGAGCAGACCAACTCGTCCAGGGCCGGGTTGGGGACGTGCGGCCCGAAAGCGGTCGGGTCGACAGGGGAGGGGGTGGAGCCAGGTGGAGCGGACTCCGGAGAGTGGTCGTCATCATCCGGAGCGGGCGGTACTGCCTGGTCGGGGCTACTCATGATGAGATCGTCTCACCTACCACCGACACTGCAGAAGGCTCCGCGAGCTGTGAGAAAAGCCCCAGAAATCGCGAGATTCTGGGGCTCAACTCACAGTTCGCGGGGGCGTCAGCGGAGGATTTCCACCATCAGGACCCAGGCGTCGAGCATGGAGCCGATGACGGTGAGGATCACCCCGGCCGCGACCAGGTAGATGCCGGTGGAGGAGCCGGTGACGATGAGGAGCACCGCGCCCAGCGCGAAGGGAAACAGTTGAAGGGCCGCGAGCGGTAGATAGAGGGCCAGGGAGAACCGCCCACTCGCGCTGTTCCGTGCCCGGTGGCGGAGTGAGATCGTATGCAGGACGACCGCCGGGCCCACGGCGACGAGCACCTCGACGCCCAGGACCGCCCCGGGCTGGCCGGGCACCAGAAGGAGGCCGCCGGTCACCACCACCAGCACGAGGGAGCCGACGGCGGCCGCGGCCCGTGCCGTCAGCCCGGGCAGCGCGAGGATCTCCCGGATGTTCACCGAGATCGCCACCATGACGAGGCCCGCCAGCGCCGCGGCGGCGCCCACCATGGCCACGGCGAAGTCACCCCAGCCTGTCGTCACCGTCTCGTCGCTGTCTCGTCGCTGTCTCGTCCATGGTTGCCTTCGCTCGGATGCCGACACGATAGCGCGACCGCTCCGATCGTCATGAACCCATCGGTGCCTGACACCGGCCACGGCGCGGGACCAATGACCCCCGTGTGACCAGCAGTTTGACAGCCGTTTGTTCTAGGCTGGGGGCATGAGAAGGCGCAGCGGGGAACCGATCTACAGCACGGCGATTGCAGCGGGTCGCACAATTTTCGGAGCCTTCAGGCTCAGGCCGTCGGCGTCGGGCCTCACCAACCTTCCGGACGCCGGAGGGGCGGTCCTCGCCATCACCCACTTCGGCTACGCGGACTTCGCCCTCGTGGAGTGGATGACCTGGCGAAAGAACCGCCGGCACATCCGCTTCATGGCCAAGAAGGGTGCGTTCGACAAGCCCGTCGTCGGCTGGCTGTTGCGTGGGATGCGGCACATCAACGTCGACATGACGGCCGGGGCCCAGGCCTACGCCGACGCGGTGCGGGCGCTCAACGCCGGCGAACTCGTCGGGGTGTTTCCCGAAGGGGGAGTGAACGCGTCGTTCACCGTGCGGGACCTGAAGACCGGTGCGGCGCGGATGGCGATGGAGGCCGGGGTGCCCATCGTGCCCATCGCTGTCTGGGGTGGCCACCGGCTGCTCACGAAGAACCACAAGCCATCCGTGCGGGAGGCCTATCGCACCCCGGTCTCCTTCGCGGTCGGCACGCCGGTACGTGTAGACGCCGAGGACGATCCGCAGCAGGTGACCCAGCGACTGCACGGCGTGCTGCAGGAGCTCGTGGACGGCCTGCAGGCGCGTTACCCGGAGCCTGGTGCCGGCCGCTGGTGGCAGCCCGCCCACCTGGGCGGAACCGCGCCCACCCCGGCGGAGGCCGCCGCGACGGAAGCGGAACGACAGCGACGCAAGGCGGCCGCCAGAGCGGCCCAAACCCCGGCCGGGTGAACCGCGCCGTCCGCAGGTTTGCCACCGCGGGGTCGGCACCCACCGGCCCGAACCGGATGAGCTAGAGCGTTTCGCCCAACGCCCGGTACTGGCGTTCGTGGTAGATCAGCGCCTCGTCGTCATCGCCGAGGCCGCCGCCCTCGATCTGCACTACGACCACAGCAGAGTTGTGCACGGTCACGCGCTCCACGATCCGTCCCACCATCCACGACGTCACGTTGTTGAGAACGGGCAGGCCGTACGGTCCCACCCGCCAGTGATCGCCGACGAAGCGCTCGGCGTTGGGTCCGGCCAGCCGCTCGGCCAGGGTGCGGTTGCGCAGTCCGAGCAGGTGGATGACGACGCGCTCGGTCTCGTTGATGGCCGGCCACGAGCTGGCCGACTTCGCCATGTTGAAGGTAGCCAGGGGCGGCACCGCCGACATGGACGCCAGGGATGTCGCGGTGAATCCGACGGGCTTGCCCTGAGCGTCCAGCGCGGTCACGACCGCGACGCCCGCCGCATGACGGCGAAACGCGTTCTTGAACGCGGCCAGGTCGCCAGGCGCGTTCGGGTCGGTGTCGAGGGCCGGGGCGTGGGGGAGACCTGCGGAGGGAAGACCTGCCGGTGCGGTGGTGCGTTCGTTCATAGTGGTGCCAATCGTTTCACCGATCAGCCTATTCCCGTGCGAGCACCGTTCTTGGATAAGCTGGAGTGACATGATCCAGACGATTGACCTTCGAGGAACGCGGCCTGCTCCGGCCGAACTTTTGGCCTCGGTGCCCCGGGCGCTCACCAGCGTCACGGTCGCCAGTGACGTTGCCGCCGAACTGATCGATGATGTGCGCGCACGCGGCGAACAGGCCCTGCTCGACCAGGCCGAGCGCCTCGACAGGGTACGCCCCGAGCACGTTCGCGTTCCGGCTTCCCACGTCGCCGAGGCCCTTGAGGCCCTCGACCCGGATGTCCGCGTCGCGATCGAGGAGACCATCCGCCGGGTACGCCTGGCCAGTGCCGCACAGGTGCCGCCCCTGGTGACCACCACGATCGCCGACGGCGCCGAGATCGTGCAGCGCTGGCGCCCCGTCCAGCGGGTCGGCCTCTACGTTCCCGGCGGCAAGGCCGTCTACCCGTCCAGCGTCGTGATGAACGTGGTGCCCGCGCAGGTGGCCGGGGTCACCTCCATCGCCCTCGCATCCCCGCCGCAGAGCCACTTCGATGGACGAGTGCACCCCACCATCCTCGCCGTCGCCGGTCTTCTCGGCGTCGACGAGATCTACGCCATGGGCGGCGCCGGCGCCGTGGGCGCCTTCGCCTACGGCGTGCCCGGCCTCGGCCTCGACCCCGTGCAGCTCGTCACCGGCCCCGGCAACGTCTACGTCGCCGCCGCCAAGCGGCTCGTTCGCGGCGTCACCGGGATCGACTCCGAAGCCGGACCGACCGACATCCTCGTGATCGCCGATGCCGCGGCCGACCCGGCCTTTGTCGCCGCAGACCTGGTCAGCCAGGCCGAGCACGACGAACTCGCCGCCGCCGTGCTCGTCACGGACTCCGCCGAGCTCGCCGAAGCCGTCGAAGCGCTCCTGAACGACCTGGCCACCACCACCACGCACGCCGAACGGGTCACCGCATCGCTGGGTGGCAGCCAATCGGCCATCGTGCTGGTGGACGACCTCGAGCAAGCCGCCGCGTTCAGCAACGCGTTCGGCCCGGAGCACCTCGAGATCCAGACCGAAGACCCCGACGCCGTCCTCGGCCAGATCGACAACGCCGGCGCCATCTTCCTGGGCCCGTACGCGCCGGTCAGCCTCGGCGACTATGCCGCCGGCTCCAACCACGTGCTGCCCACCGGGGGACAGGCGCGGTTCTCGGCGGCCCTCGGCGCGTACACCTTCCTGCGCCCGCAGCAGGTCGTGCGCTACACCAGAGACGGCCTCGCCGGCGTGGCCGACCACATCCTTGCCCTGTCCGCTGCAGAGGCGCTGCCCGCCCACGGTGACGCCGTCAGCGTCCGATTCAGCACGGCCGCGGAACGGTAGGCTCGTAGGCACAATGTATTGCCCGTTCTGTCGCCACCCAGATTCCCGTGTCATCGACTCCCGCACCAGCGACGACGGGCTCTCGATCCGTCGCCGCCGGCAGTGCCCGGAGTGCGGTCGCCGGTTCAGCACCACCGAAACCGCCAGCCTGAACATCATCAAGCGCAGCGGCGTGGTCGAACCGTTCAGCCGGGAGAAGATCGTCTCCGGCGTGCGCAAGGCCTGTCAGGGCCGCCCGGTCACCGACTCTGACCTGGCCATGCTCGCGCAGAAGGTCGAGGAGACCATCCGTCAGACCGGTGCGTCCCAGATCGAGGCCAACGACATCGGCCTGGCCATCCTCGCCCCGCTGCGCGACCTCGACGAAGTGGCCTACCTGCGCTTCGCCAGCGTCTACCAGGCATTCGATTCGTTGGAAGACTTCGAGAGTGCGATCGGCCAGCTGCGCACCGAGCACACCGCCGCGTCGGAATCCGATCCCGAACCCGAACGGTAGACGTGTACCCCACCCTTTTCAAGCTGGTGCTCACCCGGATCGACCCCGAGCGGGCTCACCACTTGGCCTTCGAGGTCATCCGGTGGATGCCGCGCCTCGGTCTCGGCCCGCTTGTGCACAGGTTCACCCGCCCGCGCACCGACATCGGGGTGGACACCCTCGGCTTGCATTTCGACTCGCCGTTCGGTGTTGCGGCGGGGTTCGACAAAGACGGCCACGCCGTCATCGGGCTCGGCCGGCTCGGCTTCGGGCACGTCGAGGTCGGCACGCTCACCGCGGTCGCCCAGCCCGGCAACCCCACACCGCGCCTGTTCCGTCTCGTATCCGACCGCGCTGTCATCAACCGGATGGGCTTCAATAACGGCGGTGCCGAGGCGGCCGTCGCGCGCCTGGGCCAGGTTCGCCGTACCCCCAGCCGTCCGGTCCTGGGCATCAACATCGGCAAGAGCCGAGTCACCGCGGTCGAAGACGCCACGGCCGACTACCTGGTCAGCACCGTTGCACTGGCCCCTCTCGCGGACTACCTGGTGGTCAACGTGAGCTCCCCCAACACCCCGGGCCTGCGTGGCCTGCAAGAACTCGATCAGCTCGCCCCACTGTTGCGGGCGGTGCAGGAACACGCCGGCGATACCCCGCTGCTGGTCAAGATCGCACCCGACCTCACCGATGACGAGGTGACCCGCATCGCCGGTCTCACCGTGGAACTCGGCCTGGCCGGCATCATCGCCACCAACACCACCCTCAGCCGGGAGAATCTGTTGACCGACCCGGCCGTCGTGGCCGAGGCCGGCGCCGGCGGGCTCTCCGGTGCGCCCCTGAACGACCGGTCGCTGTCCGTCCTGCGCCTCATCCGGGCCTCCGTGCCGGCCGAACTGTGCGTCATCTCGGTCGGCGGCGTCGAGACTGCGCAGCACGTCGTCGAGCGTCTCGACGCCGGCGCCACCCTCGTGCAGGGCTACACCGGCTTTCTCTACCGCGGACCGCTCTGGGCACGCCAGATCAACCGCGGACTCGACAGACTCCTCGCGGGTCGTTCCACCGGCCCGATCCTCTCCTGACCGGCAGGCCGGCACCCGCCGGCGCCCGGCCACGAGTCAATCGGTGGGTCCGGGCGCTCCGGGATCAGTGATGAGTCCGAGGCCGGCCAGCTGGGCCGCGAGGCTCGCGCCGTCGGGTCCGTAGACCCAGAGCGGATCCGGCTTGGCCTCCACGGCGTCCTTGGCCCTACGGCCGGCCAGCACGGCCTCGCTCGGCGACAGCCGACGGATGGCGACCGCGGCGACGCACTGCGGGAAATCCTGTTGGAACTCGCTGTAAATCGCCTCGTCGTGCTGACCGTCGTCGCCGATGAGGACCCACTTCATGTCGGGGAACTCGTGCGCCAGCCTGCGCAGGTTGTCGCGTTTGTGCTCCTTGCCACTGCGGAACAGCCTGTCGTGGGTGGGTCCCCAGTCGGTGAGCAGCAGCGCCCCGGCCGGGTAGAGGTTACGGGAGAGGAACCGGCTGAGCGTCGGCGCAACATTCCAGGCACCTGTGGACAGGTAGATCACCGGAGCCCCCGGTGTCGCATCGGCGAGGCGGTCCAGCAGCACAGCCATGCCCGGCGTCGGAACGCGAGCGTGCTCGTCGAGGACGAAGGTGTTCCACGCGGCCAGGAGCGGACGGGGCAGGGTGGTGACCATGACGGTGTCGTCGACGTCGGAGATCACGCCGGTGCGCACATCGGGGGCGACCACGAAGACCGGAGCGTCGACGCTGCCGGAGGCGTGGGTGTGCAGCGAAGCGGTGTGCCAGCCCGGCTCGAGGTTGACCTGCATCACGGTGTCGACGACTCCGCCGCGGTCGGCCTGCACCCGGTGTGCCTTGCCGCCGATGTCGATGGTGACGGTGACGTCGTTGACCGGCACGCTGGTGAAGCTCCGCCAGCCGCGGATGCTCCCGTCACGTCTGTCGGTGCGACGCCGCTTGGGGGTGGTGCCGGTGGACTTCACGGGTTTTGCCAACAGGACGCGGCAGAGAATCCGCACGCGTTCCGTGGTGCCATAGCCGGTGTAAGGGATGACGACCGGCAGGTGTCCGCGCCGACGGGCGAACTTTTCCCGCTTGTCGTGAAGCCAATCCTCGATCCGCGCGGCTCGGTGCATGAGGCGCACGGGGTTGAGGGGAGTGGACGGTGTGGCGGGGGACTTTGACACAGTTCAGTCTCTCATGCGCCGCGGGGCTGCTCGGCACGGTCCCGGGGTGGAGAACCACCACGGCGACCCGCCCGGGGCAGCCGCTCCCACTCCGTTTGGGGGGTGTGTTCTGTGTCTGGGTGTCAGTCGGGGGCCCTAAGATTGTGACGTATATTCAAGGAGGACACGTGGCGCTGATCGACATATTCGGGGGAGACTCTGTCGCACAGGGGCGGCAGATCCGCACCGAGCCCATCCAGCAGCGCAGTGCCGCCAGGTTGACCGCACTTCTGGACGCTGCGGCCGAGGTCGTCGACGAGGTCGGTTTCGACCGCATCACGACGGCCATGGTCGCCGAACGTGCGGGAGCCTCGATCGGCACTGTGTACCGCTACTACCCCGATCGGGTCGCGGTCCTCGAGGGACTGCGCGAGCGTGCGGTCCAGCGCTTCCGGCAGCGTGTCGCCGACACCCTCAAGGAAACCCAGCCGGGAACCTGGTGGGAAGCCGTCGACTGCGGGATCTCGGCCTTCGTGGAGCTGTATCGCGCCGAACCCGGATTCCGCATCCTGCACTTCGCCGATCGTGAACGCGCCCAGTCCACCGGGCCGGACCAGCTGGATTCGGGATTCTTCGCCAACCAGATCGCCGGAGTCCTGTCGGAAGAATTCGGCCTGTCCGGTGGCCCCGACCTCATCTTCAGACTCGAAGTCGCCGTCGAAATGGCCGACTCCCTGCTGTCTCGCGCCTTCACCTGGAACACCCAGGGTGATGAGCGCTTCATCGCAGAGTGCCGACGCATCATGCACGACTACCTCGTCGGCTACTACGGTACGGACGCCTAGCCCGACTCGTCGCCGGTGGCGCTGACGACGAACAACGGCAATCCGCTTTGGATTCGGCTCCGAAGAATGATTGGCTGGTCATCCGCACTTGCCTGCTTCCGTCGCCCCGCATCCGCGGGAGCGAGGGACGTCAAGCCCGCACCGAGGATTGAGCCCAGCCATGATCGAGTTCCGTTCCGTCAGCAAGCGCTTCCCCGACGGCACCCTCGCAGTCGAGGATTTCAGCCTGGTCCTGCCCTCCCACAAGACCACAGTGCTCGTCGGGTCCTCCGGATCGGGCAAGACCACTCTGCTGCGGATGATCAACCGCATGGTCGACCCCACCAGCGGCTCGGTCGAGATCGACGGCGAGGACATCGCCACTCTGCCCCCCGTGAAGCTGCGCCGCGGAATCGGCTACGTCATGCAGAACTCGGGACTCCTGCCGCACCGCACCGTCCTCGACAACGTCGCCACGGTGCCGCTGCTGCGCGGCACGCCGAAGCGTCAAGCCAGGGCGGATGCCCTGGCGATGCTGGACACCGTCGGGCTGGACCGCGCGCTGGCCGACCGATACCCGAGCCAGCTCTCCGGCGGCCAGCAGCAACGCGTCGGCGTGGCCAGGGGGTTGGCTGTCAACCCGAACATCCTGCTGATGGACGAACCGTTCGGGGCAGTTGACCCCATCGTGCGCGCCGAGCTCCAGCAGGAGTTGGTTCGGCTGCAGAAGGAGCTGGACAAGACCGTCGTCTTCGTCACCCACGACATCGAGGAAGCGTTCCTGCTGGGAGACCAGATCGTGATCCTGCGGGACGGCGGCCGCATCGCCCAGGTGGGCTCGCCCGCCGAGCTGCTCGCCAACCCCGCCGACGACTTCGTCGCCAGTTTCGTGGGCGCCGATCGGGGCCGGCGGGCGCTGCACGTGGAGCGGCACGGGAATGAGGACGTCGTGGTCGACAGCGACGGGCGCCTGGCCGGTGTGCTGAAGCCAGAAAGCGCCCGATGACCTGGGTCCTGGCCAACCTCGGCCTGATCTGGGCGCGCACCCTCGACCACGTGGTGCTGAGCCTGCCGCCGATCGTGATCTGCTTCGTGATCGCCGTTCCGCTGGGCTGGTCCGCCCGGCGCTACCGGGTGAGCCGCGGGATCATCCTCACCGGCGCCGGCCTGCTCTACGCGGTGCCCTCGCTGCCGCTGATCTTCGTGCTGCCGGCCGTGATCGGCACCAGCCTGCTGTCCCCGGTGAACGTGATCATCGCCCTGACGCTCTACGGCATCGCCCTGATGGTGCGGGTCGTCGCCGACGGTCTCGATTCGGTGGATGCCGACGTCCGCCAGTCCGCCTCCGCGATGGGCTATTCCACCTGGTCGCGGTTCTGGCAGGTGGAGCTCCCGCTGTCCGGCCCGGTCCTGCTCGCGGGCATGCGGGTCGTGGCGGTCAGCACCGTCAGCCTGGTCACCGTCGGCGCGGTGATCGGGGTGCAGAGCCTGGGCAGCCTCTTCACCGACGGTTTCCAGCGCGGAATCCAGGCCGAGATCGTCGCCGGTCTCGTCGCCACGGTGGCCCTTGCGCTCCTCTTCGACGGTGCGCTGGTGCTCGCCGGTCGGCTGCTGATGCCCTGGACCCGACGGGTCGCCCCGCCCAAGCCGAGTGTTCCTCTCGAGGTGAGCGCAGCATGAACCTCTTCGCCAGCGCCATCGACTGGATCCTCGACCCGGCCAACTACGTCGGGCTCAACGCAATTCCGCTGCGCATCGGACAGCACCTCGTCTTCTCCCTCGTCACCCTGGTGTTCGCGTCGGCTATCGCGATCCCGCTGGGCTACCTCATCGGTCACACCGGCCGAGGCCGCGGCCTCGCGGTGACGACGTCGGGAGGGCTGCGGGCCATTCCCACCCTGGGCCTGCTCACCCTGGTCGCGCTGTGGGTCGGCATCGGCGTCGTGGCCCCGTACGTGGCCCTCACGGTGCTCGCGATCCCGCCCATCCTGGCCGGCGCGTACACAGGGTTCGAGGCGATCGACCGGCGCACCATCGACGCCGCGCGCGCCGTGGGAATGAGCGAACTGCAGATCGTGCGTCAGGTCGAACTGCCCCTGGGCCTGCCCTTGTTGATCGGTGGGCTGCGCTCGGCCACCCTGCAGGTGATCGCGACAGCGACCCTGGCCGCTTATGTGGCCGATCTCGGTCTGGGTCGATATCTGTTCTCGGGGTTGAAAACCAGGGATTATGCCGAGATGCTGGGCGGGTCGATCCTCGTAATCCTGCTGGCCCTGGCGCTGGAGGGAATCTTTGCGCTGATCCAACGGTTTGTTGTACCGCGGGGTGTCTCCGGGCGCCTCGGCACCGCCCCCAAGCTTCGCACCGGCGGCCCCGCAGTCGCACGGTGATACATCTACCGAATCTTCGGTACCTGAGGAAGGACAACAGCATGTTCACAAACACACGAGGCCGGCTCGCGCTTGTCAGCGCGGTCGCGGTTGGGGCTGTCGTAGCCCTTGCAGGGTGCGCGTCCGGGGATCCCCTGGACGAGGGAGAGAGTTCGGCCGGATCCGAGACTCTGGTCGTCGGATCGCAGGACTACTATTCCAACGAGATCATCGCGGAGATCTACGCGCAGGCACTGGAGAACGGCGGTTTCACGGTCGACCGCCAGTTCCGCATCGGCCAGCGTGAGGCCTACCTCCCCGAGATCGAGGCAGGCTCGATCGACGTGTTCCCCGAATACAGCGGCAGCCTGCTTCAGGCCCTGGAGGCCGATGCCCCGACCGGCACCGCCGACGAGGTCTACACGGCTCTGGAAGCGGCCCTGCCGGAAGGCTTGACCGTGCTCGATCGGGCCGAGGCCAGCGACCAGAACTCCTGGACCGTCACCCAGGCGTTCGCGGACACCTACGGCCTCACCGACATCGCCTCGCTGTCCGAGGTCACCGAACCGATCACCGTCGGAGGCAACTCCGAGCTAGAGACCCGCCCGTATGGACCGACCGCCCTCAAGGAGGAGTACGGCATCGAGATCGCCGGCTTCACCCCGGTTGAGGACAGCGGCGGACCTCTGACGGTCAAGGCTCTTGTCGACAACAAGATCCAGCTCGCGAACATCTACACGGCGGATCCCAACATCACCTCGAACAACCTCATCGCCCTTGACGACCCCGACAACCTGTTCCTGCCGGACAACGTCGTGCCCGTCGTCTCCGACAAGGTCGACGACTCGGCGGCGGACATCCTGAACGCCGTCAGCGCTGCCCTGGACACCGACACCCTGATGGCCCTGAACGCCCAGAGCGTGAACGACCAGGCCGCCGCAGACACCATCGCGACGGAGTGGCTGACCCAGGAAGGCCTGATCTAGCCGCCTTCGTACACAAGAAACGGCCCCGTGATCTTCACGGGGCCGTTTCTTGTGTGTTCGGGTGTGTGCTCGGTGCCCTAGACGGCGGGACCGACCGGGATGTCGTTGAGCGTTCCCGGGCCGTCCACCAGGATGACCGGCTGCTTGCCTCCGTTGATCGCCACGATCTGGTCCCACGAACCGAGCGGACGTCGTGTCCCGGCCTCGACGACGTACACCGTGCCGTTGTCGGAGGTCTTCACGAAGACGTGCTCGATGGGTGCGCCGCCGCCCTGGGGAAGCACAGCGCAGGTGCCACCGGTCAGATCGGTCACGGGCATTCCATGAGTGACTCCGCCGGCCAGCGGGTAGATGCGATCTCCCGCGGCGAAATACTCCGTGGAATCGCAGCGCACGACACGCGTCAGGCTTCCGGCGGCCGCGGTATACGTGGCCAGTGACGCATCGGTCGCGTACGACCACGAGTTGATTCCGAACGCCGACGTCGTCGTGAACGAGGCCACCGGGATCTTGCGGGTGGCACCGTCAACGAAGTAGATCGTGGCGTCGCCCGGGCTGCGAACGAGCGAGGCGCCCGGCAAGTACGGGGAAGCAAGCGGGATCGCGGATCGGGCATCCTGCGAAATCCACACGATCTGAGGAGCGGAACCGTTGTTCAAGGCGAGCAGCGTGGTCCAGGTCGGTACGCCGCGAGCCGTGCCGGCCTTGACCCCGTAGACGGTGGGGCTTTCCGGCGAGATCACGAACAACGCGCCGGCAATGGCTTCGCCCCGGGGCAGCCGGGCGCACGAGTCGGCCGACAGGTCGGTGACCGGCAGGCCTGACGCTTCCGCGCCCTGCGCCAACTCGCGCAGAGAGCCGGCGGCCGCGAAGTAGGCCTTGCCGTCGCACCGAACGGTCTGCGTCAGTGCCGCACCCGTGGAGTAGGTGTCGAGCTGGGACTGCGGCACGGTTTTGAAGCCGTTCGCACCGAACTCGCTCGCCAGACCGAACGAGGCGATCGGGAGCTTACGGTCAAGCCCGTCGATGAAGTAGACGGTTGCCGAACTGGACGACCTGGCCAGGCTCATCGGTGCCAGCACGGCCTGGACGATCGGAAGCGCTGCGGCAGCCTGGGCGCTCATGGTGGCGATGTAGGGGACCGTGCCTCCGTTGAGGCTGATGACGGTCTCCCACGCGGTGATCGCGGTGCGACCGCCCGGCGACAGCATGTACACGGTTCCATCGTTGACCACGAAGAACTTGGTCATCTCGCTACCCACCGGCAACTTGGCCAGCTGGGCAGGGGAGAGGTTGACGGCCGCGGCACAGGCGAACCCGTACGAGGTCACGAGCTCACACGAGGTGAAACGATGCCGCACACCGGCTTGGACGAGCGAGATATCGCCGCTGCCCGCGTCACGCACCAGGGTGCTCGCCAGCAGGGGAGAGGTCGAGAAGCTGTCGAGGTAGCTCTGCGAAACGATCCGGAACGGGCCGAGCGCGCCGAGGGCGTTCAGGACGTCCATCGACGGAACGGCGTACTTCGTCGTTCCGGAGAGCAGGTAGATCGTGCCGTTCGATTCGGTGCGAGCGAAGTCGCCCCCGCCCTGGGTGTTGCCGAACCAGTCCGTGAAGATACGGAAGAAGTTGCGGTTGCCGTAGGTGGAGCAGCCGTCACCGGTGCCGTACATGTTGGCCAACGAGGCGCTGTTGGGTCGATACGGGGTGTAGTTGTAGAGGCCTGCCGTGGCCTGGTTCTCGATGTACACCTGTGACGATCCGCACCCGGCGTTGGGGTGCCACTGGATGGTGTTCGTCCGGCCGGCCTGGAAATTGCGTCCGCTCGGTGTGGCCTGGTACTTCTTGTACTGGTATGCGGCGTTGTAGACCTGATTGAAGAAGCCGTAGTACACGGCGTCGCAGTCGGCGGTATCCGGGCAGCCGAACCCCGTCGCCTTGCGGTAGATGCCGGACGTGGGTGAGGTCGCACTCACCAGTCCCTGTTCTTTTTCCAGCAGGACCAGCATCACCTGCGGGTTGATGCCGCAGAGGGAGGACACCTGCCAGATGATCTCCGCAGCGCTCTGATTGGCCGGGCCGGGGTAAGCGGCGCAGCCGGCGGCCCGTTGCGGCTGATAGGACGAGTCTGCGCGGTAGTCCTTGAGGCAGACGTAGCCGGACCGGCAGGAGGGTACCTTGGAATTGAGGAACGCCTGCACCTGCGCGACGCTCATCGTGTTCGAGTTGTAGAACTGAGCGTCAGAGATGATGTTGCCGGGGTTGAAGTCGGCCGCCGAGGCGGCTTCCGCGCGGGACGGCGCCTGGCCGACCACCAGAAGCGGGGCAATGAGCACGACGGCGATGATCGCCGCGAGGAATCCCGTCCAGCGCCGAGCGCTCATCCGTAAGACATTCGGCAGACGGATCATGAGCGTTTCCCTACGTTGGCCAGCTCGTTCAGAGGTCAGATTCGGGTGGCCGCCCACAGGCAATCGCGCGCTCCCCCCAGCAGCTGAACGCGTGTTGCCATTCAGTACTTTTAGGTACTCTATTACACTGCGTCGGCTACACCCCCTCGATGACACTCCGGCGACAGCACCCCATCTCGCGGGTCAGCGCGGTTCTTTGGAATTCCCGTCGTTAGACTGGTGGGTGAACGTCGCGGCAACATGGCCCTGGGCCGCAGGAGATCCGATCGATAGTCACCAGAGAGTCCTAATCAGAATGTTAAGCACATTTTCGCTGGAACACACGGTTTGCAGCGACGCTGACGTCGCTCGTGCCGCGTCCGCACCTAGCGCAGACGTCAGTCGCTCATGACGTCGTCGAGCGCTCACGCGATCCAGGCCCTTTCCGTCGACCTGATGATGCCGTTCTACGGCGATCCGGCCCTGTTCCGGCTTGCCGTGGAGAGTGTTCTGGCGCAGACGGATCCGAACTGGCGACTCGTTGTGATCGATGATCAGTATCCGGATGCCGCCCCGGGAGCCTGGGTGGCCGGTCTGGACGATCCCCGCATCGTCTACCTCCGCAACGAGATCAATCTGGGCGTGAGCGGCAACTTCAAGAAGTGCGCCGAACTGGCCACCGCGGATTTCACGACCATCGTCGGATGCGACGACCTCCTCCTGCCCAACTACGTGGCCCGGATTCGTCAGCTTGTCGAGGAATTCCCCGAAGCGGACTTCGTTCAGCCGGGGGTCCAGGTCATGGACGCCACCGGCCAGGATGTCCTGCCCCTGGCTGATCGGGTCAAGGGCTGGTATCGGCCGCGCGTGGCCGGGGCGACGCAGATCTCGGGAGAACGGCTGGCATCGAGTCTTCTCGCGGGCGCCTGGACCTACTTCCCGTCCATCGCGTGGCGCACGTCACGTCTGCACCGACACGGCTTCCGGGACGACCTCGATGTCGCCCTCGACCTCGCCCTGCTCATCGACATCGTCGTAGCCGGTGGCACGCTCGTGCTCGACGACCAGCCGAGTTTCCGGTATCGCCGGCACTCCGGCAGCGTCTCCTCGTGGAAGGCCGAAGACGGGTCCCGCTTCGTCGAAGAGCAGCGCTACTTCGCGGAGTGTGCGGAGCGGATGACCGCCATGGGGTGGAAACGTGCGGCGCGGGTGGCCTCGCGCCACTACTCTTCCCGGCTCAACGCCGTGACCCGCATCCCCGCGTCCATCACGGCCAGGGACCGCCGGGGCACCCGCGCTCTTCTCGGCCACGCCCTGGCGATCACGCCGGGGGACCGCTCCCTCGGGAGCGTCTCGGTCCCGCCGGTCGGGGCCAGCCCGGTGAGGCTCGCCCAGGACATGTCGTCGGTCCTCGCGCGTACCCTGATCGTCATGCCGGCCTTCAACGAGGAAGAGTCGGTCGGTGACGTCGTGCGTGAAGTCTTCTCCGCTCTGCCGGGGGTGCACTGCCTGGTGGTCAATGACGGTTCGGCCGACCAGACGACGGCCTTTGCCCGTCGCGCCGGCGCCGTCGTCGCTGAGCTTCCCGTCAACCTCGGGGTCGGCGGTGCCATGCGACTGGGCTTCAAGTACGCCATTGCTCACGGCTTCGACAATGTCGTTCAGATCGATTCAGACGGCCAGCATGATCCGGCCAACGTGCTGGCCCTGCTCGAGCGACTCGCTGACGCTGACCTGGTCATCGGTGCCCGCTTCGCCGGAGTCGGCGACTACGAGGCACGCGGACCTCGCCGATGGGCTATGCGTGTGCTGTCCGTCATTCTCAGCCGGACCGCGCGGACCACGCTGACCGATACGACCTCCGGGTTCAAGGCCTCCGGGCCTCGTGCGGTCGCACTGTTCGCGTCGCACTATCCGGCGGAATATCTGGGCGATACCATCGAGGCCCTTGTCATCGCTTCTCGTGCCGGCTGCCGCATCGAACAGGTGCCTGTCATCATGCGGGTGCGCGCAGGGGGGCAGCCGTCACACAACCCGCTTCGATCCGCCGCTTACCTCGGCCGGGCCTTCGTCGCCCTGTGCTTCGCACTCATCCGTCCGTCGCTGCCACTTCGACCGGAGGCCTGAGTCCGTGAGCTTTTCCACCTATATCATCGGCGTCCTTGCCGCTCTCGCGACGCTGGGCGTTGTGATCGAGATGCTGCGCCGACGTCGCCTGCGCGAGCGCCACGCGCTGTGGTGGGTCATCGCCGGCCTTCTCGCGCTTGTCATCAGCGTGTTCCCCGACACTCTCATCTGGGCGGCGGCGCGCTTCGGAGTGGATGTGCCGACCAACCTGGTCTTCTTCGTGAGCATCGCCGTGTTGTTCCTCGTCTGTATCCAGCACAGCGCCGAATTGACCGATCTGGAAAGCAAGACCCGCACTCTCGTGGAGATGTCCGCATTGCAGGATCTGCGCCTCCGGGAGTTGGAAAGCCGCGTGGATTCCGAAGATCTGCACGGTACCGCGACCGGCCGCGGAGAGCGGCTGCAGGATACCCAGGAGCTCTGACCCGAGCGCTAAACTTTCCGCGGCGTGGGCATCCCGCCGTGATTCCTTTCCTCCCGTCCTCGGTCGCCCCCGCCGAACGGTTCAATAGATGCGGACACAGCAGCGGCATGAAGACAGCAGCAACCAGCGATACGTCATCGGCACCATTGGATCGCACCGGCCGACGATGGCGGGTCTTTGTCACCAGTTTTGTGGTCATCCTGGCCCCGATGCTGCTGTGGGCCCTGGCGTCGCCGATGATGTCAGCACCCGATGAGGCGTCGCATGCGATCCGCGCCGCCGCCGTCGCCCGCGGACAGATCGAGAGTGTGCCCTGGGACCAGGACCTGTCGCTGGCTCGCGCTGAGGTCCCGCGGTCCGTTGCCCACGCCCACGAACTCAGCTGCTACAAATTCCGGCCGGATATCTCTGCCGGCTGCGTCCGCCCTGTCGAGGGCGATCCGACCGACATCGTGGTCACCGGTACGTCCGCCGGGCTGAACAGCCCCGCCTACTACGCCATCGTCGGGCTGCCGACGCTGGTGATGGACGGGACACCGGCGCTGTATGCGATGCGAGCGCTCAGTGCGGTACTGTCCGCCGCCGCCCTGGCCGTGATGTTCATGCAGTTGATGCAGTTGCCCCGGTCCCGATGGGTCATCGTCGCTGCCGCGGTCGCGGTGACGCCGATGGTGCTGTATCTGGGCGGGTCGATCAATCCCAATGGCGTCGAAGTCGCGTCAGCGGGGGCGCTGTTGGCCACCCTGGTGCTTACCCTGCAGACACCGGCCTCCAGACGTCTCCTGTGGGAACGGGCAGCACTGGTAGTCGTCACGGCCGCGGCGCTCCTGAGCACACGAAGCATCTCGCTGCTCTGGGTGCTGATCATCGTCGGAGCGGCACTCGTGTTCGCCAATCCGCGTGTCGTGGCGGGTCTGGTCCGCCAACCGGCTGCCTGGGTGGCGATCGGAGCATGCGGCCTCGTCAGCGGACTGACGGTCGCGTGGTACCTCGGCCTGGCCACCTTCGCGGAGCACCCCACCGCCAATACCGGGAGTAGCCCGACCATCGAGTTCTTCACGATGGTGCTGCGTACGCTCGACTTCAGCGACGGGCTGATCGGGTTCTTCGGTTGGACCGACACACCGTCGCCCAGCTTCAGCATCATCGTGTTCAGCTTCGGCATCGTGACCGTGCTGGTCGCCGCCGTGGCCTGGGGATCGCGGCGGGGAAAGTTCGCCGTTCTCGGCCTGGCCCTGGTCATGGTGCTGGTGCCGGCGATCACGCAGGCCATTCTGATCAGTTCGATCGGCAGCATCTGGCAGGGTCGCTACATGCTGGCCATGATGATGTGTCTCCTCGTCGCCTGCGGCCTGGCGATCGACGATTCCGATCAGCGGCCACAGCCTTCCGCGGGCCTCAAACGCTTCGTGATCACCCTGCTTGCTCTTTTGTCGATCGGGCAGGTGTTCTCATTCGTCTCCACCCTCCGGCGGTACATGGTCACGGTCAATGGCGGCATCGAAGCCATGTTCATGGCACCGAGTTGGCAACCGCCGGTGGGATGGCTCATTCTCACGGCCGTTCTCGTCGCCGCCGTGACCGTGGGCGCGCAGCTCACGTACCGGGCGGCATTCCGCGAATCCCGCACGGCGGTGGGCCCGCTCGACGCCGCCAGGCCCGAACCGGCCTCTGCGGCTTAGCCGCGCAGACGTTCCCGGGGGACCGTCCCGGGGACCGTTCTGGGGGGCAACCCCGAACGTCAGGTCGTCAGCAGCAGCGCCGGCGGCAGCAGGAGCAGGGCGACGGTCGTGCAGACCACCAGGGTGCGCGCCGTCGTGCTCAGCCCAGGGACGTTGCCCAGCAGACGGCTCACCCGCGGCCCGACCAGGTCGGCTGAGGAGACGTCATCGAGGCCGCCCGCGGCCGCGAGCGGCGTCTGGGTACCGGAGACCTCCGACAGGTGGGCGGTGCCCACGAGCGCGATCGCCCTGGCCAGGGTGCGGTCGTCGACAGCCTGCCTGGCCTGGTCGTCGGCCATCATCTCCACCAGCAGGGCCACCGCATTCTCGGCGCGGTTGGCGATGGGGAACCAGGGCAGGGCGCTGTGCCAGGACTTGAACGCCAGCAATACCACGTGGTGCTGCTGACGCAAGTGGGCGCGCTCGTGCGCCACGACGCCACGCAGCTGGTCGGCATCCAGCAGGTGCAGCAGACCTCTGGACAACACCGTGGCCGACCTGGTGCCCCCGGGCAAGCAGTACGCGATCGGCGCGGCATGGTCGATGACCCTGGTGCCCTCGGTATCGAAGGGCAACGGATCGCTGAGCAGTCCGATCAGGGTGTGGTGACGACGGCGCTGCCGCTCGGCGCGGATGAACGTGGCACTGAGGTTGAGCAGCAGGTGGGTGCCGAGGATCAACGCCAGGCAGAGCGCCATCACCCCCGCCAGCGTGGCCCCGGCGGGTAGAGTGCCGGCCGCGACGTGCCCGGCGAGGGCGCCGAGGGCCGACACGGGGGTGGCTCCGAACGGGATCAGGCCGAAGACCAGCAACGAGCCGATCATCGAGATGCCACCGGCCAGGGCGATCGACTGCCACAGGGCGAGGGCCAGGCCGGGCGCGCGAGGCGGCCAGTCTGCCCCGGCAAGGAGAATCGGAACGGGCCAGGCCAGGAGTACGGCCAGCGCCATCAGTGCCAGTGCGGTGTTGAGCACGGCGCGCTACCCGGCCACGGCCGACAGGCTCGTGCCGGGGATGACGGCCATCGTCACTCCGGCGACGGGCCGATGCTCTCGAGCAGGGCGCGCAGGGTCTGCGCCTCCTGCGGGCTGACGTTGCCGATGAACCGGGCCAGCGTCGCCGTGCGGTCGCTCGTCGTGCCCAGAACCTCGTGCATGAGCTCGGCGGTGTGCTGTGCCCGGGAGCTCACTGCCGTGTACCCGTGCGGCCGGCTATCGCGGTCGCGAGTGACGAAGCCCTTGCTCTCCAGGCGCGACAGCACGGTGAGCACCGTCGTCGTTGCGAGGGGCTTCGCGCCGGTGGCGGCGGGATCGAGCAGAGCATCACGCAGTTCGTTGGCGGTCAGGGGAGCGTCGGCAGACCAGAGCAGGTCCATCAACATTCGCTCGAGCACGCCCAGACTTCCCATGAGGAAACTTTACCAAGCGAAACGGCGCTTTCTACCGAACGTAGAATAGTAGTCTTCTACGACACGTAGAAAAACCGTCTTGGAGGGCAAATGAACGAGTGGCTTGATCCGTTACTCCTGTCGCGCTGGCAGTTCGGCCTGACGACGATCTACCACTTCCTGTTCGTACCACTGACCATCGGCCTGGTCACGACGGTGGCGATCTTCCAGACCGCCTGGTACCGCACCAACAAGGCCATGTACCTCCAACTGACCCACTTCTTCGGCAAGATCTTCCTGATCAACTTCGCCATGGGCGTCGTGACCGGCATCGTGCAGGAGTTCCAGTTCGGCATGAACTGGTCGGACTACTCCCGATTCGTCGGCGACGTCTTCGGAGCGCCCCTGGCCTTCGAGGGCATCACCGCCTTCTTCCTCGAGGCCACCTTCATCGGCCTGTGGATCTTCGGCTGGGACAAACTGCCCAAGGGCCTGCACCTGGCCACCATCTGGCTGACCACGGTGGGCAGCATCGCGTCGGCGTACTTCATCATCGCCGCGAACGCCTTCATGCAGAATCCTGTCGCGTACCAGATCAACGAGGAAAAGGGTCGGGCCGAGCTCACCAGCATCGGCGAGCTGCTCACCAACCCGATCGCCCTCGCGGCCTTCCCGCACACGATCTTCGCCTGCTTCATGGTCTCCGCCGGCCTGATCATCTCGGTCGCCGCCTGGCACCTGTCCCGCAATCAACACCTCGAGACCATGCGGCCCGCGCTCAAGTTCGGCCTCTGGATGATGGTCATCTCCGGAGCCCTCACCACCCTGATGGGCGACCAGCTGAGCCTGGCGATGGTGGCGGCGCAGCCGATGAAGATGGCCGCGGCCGAGGCCATGTACAACACGGCCACCGGCGCCGAGGCCTCCTTCTCGATCTTCACCCTCGGCACCCCCGACGGTGTCAGTGAACTCTTCTCCGTGCGCATCCCGTACCTGCTGTCGTTTCTGTCCACGCACACCTTCGACGGCACGGTGGAGGGCATCAACAACCTCCAGGAGCAGTACGTGCAGCTCTACGGTCCTGGCGACTACGCGCCGATCATCTGGGTCACCTACTGGTCGTTCCGGTGGATGATCGGACTCGGCATCGCCCACATCCTCGTCGCCGTCGCCGGCCTCTGGTTCACCCGCAAGGGACGGAGCCCGAAGACCTGGATGTGGAAGATCGCGATCTGGTCCTTCCCGATGTCGTTGCTGGCCATGAGTGTGGGCTGGGTCTTCACCGAGATGGGCCGGCAACCGTGGCTGGTCTTCGGCCTCCTCAAAACCGCAGACGGTGTCTCGCCGAACGTCAGCGGGCTCGAGATCCTCATCTCTCTGATCGCCTTCACCCTGCTCTACGGCGCCCTCGCCGTGGTGGAATTCCGCCTGATCCTCAAGGCGGTCCAGAAAGGGCCGGACGACGCTCCGGCGCCGGACCCGGTGTCCGGCGAAATCAAGCACACGACCACGGTCTACTAGGAGCTCACCATGGAACTCAATATCCTGTGGTTCTGGATCATCGCCGCGATGTTCATCGGCTACTTCGTCCTCGACGGGTTCGACTTCGGGGTGGGCATGTCTCTGCCGTTCCTCGGCAAGGACGACACCGACCGCCGGGTCCTGATCAACACCATCGGCCCGGTCTGGGACCTCAACGAGACCTGGGTCATCGTGGCCGGCGCCTCGCTGTTCGCCGCGTTCCCCGAGTGGTACGCCACGATGTTCAGCGGCTTCTACCTGGCGTTGCTGCTCATCCTGTTGGCCCTGATCGCACGGGGCGTGTCGTTCGAGTACCGGCATCAGCGGCCCGAGCTGAAGTGGAAGAAGTCCTTCGACACCATGATCGTGGTCGGTTCGGCCGTGCCCGCCCTGCTCTGGGGTGTGGCCTTCGGCAACGTCGTCCGCGGCGTGCCGCTGGATGAGAACTTCAACTACATCGGCAGTTTCTTCGACCTGCTGAACCCCTACGCGCTGCTCGCGGGCCTCACCACGCTGCTGCTCTTCTTCACGCACGGAGTGATTTTCGTCTCCACCAAGACCGAGGGCGACATCCGGGTGCGGGCCCGCGCCCTGGCGATCAAGTCGGGGCTGGTCACCATCGTCGTGGCAGCGACCTTCCTGGTCTGGACAACGCTCGCCTACGGCACCCTCGCCTCCGGCATCCTCGCCGCCGTCGCGGCCGTGGCCCTGATCACCGCCTACCTGGCCAACCTGCGCGGCAACGAGCGCACCGCGTTCGGCCTCATGGCCGTCACCATCGGTTTCGCCGTGCTGACCCTGTTCGCGTCGCTGTTCCCTGATGTGATGCCGGCCAGCAACGATGTGGCCAACAGCCTGACCATCGAGAACGCTTCGTCCACGCCGTACACGCTGCAGGTGATGAGCTGGACCGCGCTGATCGCGGCCCCCGTGATCCTGGGCTACCAGGGGTGGACCTACTGGGTGTTCCGCAAGCGGATCAGCCGGTCGCACATCGAAGCCGCCGTACACTAAAACGGATGCGTCCCCTCGATCCTCGGCTTCTCACCCATGCCTCCGCAGCCCGGTGGTTCCTCCTCGTCGGTGCGGTTCTGGGCCTGGCCCAGACCCTCACCATCGTCGCGTTCGCCTGGTTCCTGAGCCAGAGCATCACGCTCGCGGTCAGCGGCGAGTCGCTGGAGTCACTCAGCAGCACCGTCTCCGCGCTGGCCGCCGTGGTCATCCTGCGCGCCACACTGGTGTGGCTTCTCGAGGTCGCCGCCAGCCGGGGGGCCGCAGCCGTGAAGAGTCAGCTGCGCACCGCGGTTCTTCGCCGGCTGGCTGAGCGAGGACCGGACTGGCTGGCCGGCCAGCAATCCGCCCGGGTTGCGACAGTGGTCACGAGCGGATTGGACGCACTCGACAACTACTTCGCGAGGTACCTGCCCCAACTGCTGTTGACGGCCATCGCCACGCCGATCCTGGTGCTGGTGATGCTCTGGCAGGACCCGGCCAGCGGCATCACGGTGATCATCGTTCTCCCGCTCATCCCCGTGTTCATGATCCTGATCGGCCAGGCCACCCAGGTCGTGCAACGTCAGCAATGGGATGCCCTGCAACGGCTGTCGGCGGGTTTCCTCGATGTGGTCGGCGGTCTGGCCACCCTGAAGATCTTCGGTCGGGACCGCCGCCAAGCCGCCCGCCTGGGCAACCTCACCGACGAGTACCGGGGCCGCACCATGAAGGTGTTGCGGGTCTCGTTCCTCAGCGGATTCGCGCTGGAGCTCGCCGGCAGCCTCTCGGTGGCCCTGATCGCCGTGTCCATCGGACTGCGGCTCGTCGACGGGTCGTTGCTGCTGGGTGTGGGCCTGTTCGTGCTGCTGCTGGCGCCGGAAGCCTTCCTGCCGGTGCGACAGGTCGGCGCACAGTTCCACGCCGCGGCCGACGGCCTCGCCGCGGCCGAAGAAGTCTTCGCCATTCTGGAAGACGACGACCTCCCGGACCGTATGCCCCGGGTCGGTTCGGAAGGGACGGCCGGCGCGACTGTTCCCGCAACGCCCCACGACGTCGACAGCGTCGACACCCTCCGCTTCGACGCGGTGACCATCCGCCGCGGCGACGCCACGATTATCGACAGTCTCCGCGCTGACTTCGCCGCCGGGCAGCTCAGTGTGCTCAGCGGCCCGAGCGGCGTGGGCAAGTCCACCCTCATCGGTGCCCTTCAGGGCTTCATTCCGTACGACGGCCGGCTGTTCCTCGGCGCCAAGGCCGTGCTCCCCGACGACAGCCGGCATTGGCTCGCCTGGTCCGGGCAACGCGCCGGCCTATTTTCCGGCAGTATCTCGAGCAACGTCGCCCTCTGCGCAGACGTCACCGACGATGCCCTGGTCACCACCGCGCTGCGGTGGGCGGGCGCCGGCGATCTGGATCCCGCACTGCGCCTGGGTGTCAACGGGGCCGGACTGTCCGGCGGTCAATCCCAGCGGGTCGCCGCCGCGAGGGCCATCTACCGGTGCATCTCCCTGGACTGTCCGGTCCTCGTGCTCGACGAGCCGAGTTCGGCTCTCGACACGACCGCCGAGCAGGCCCTCATCGAGGGACTGCGCCGGTTGGCCGGCCAGGGCCGCATCGTCATCGTCGTGAGTCATCGCCCGGCCTTCGTGTCCGCCGCCGACCACGTCGTCCACCTGAACGAGGTCGCCCATGTCTGATCGACGTTCTCCCTTCGCGCTGGGTGTGTCCACGGCGACCCGGTCCGTGCTCAGACTCGCCCAACCGCCGGCACGCCGCAGCCTGCCCGGCCTCGCGGCCGGGGTGGGCAGCGCCGCCAGTGCGGTGGCGCTCCTGGCCTGCTCGGCGTGGCTCATCACCCGCGCCGCCGAAATGCCGCCGATCCTGTTCCTCGGCCTGGCCGTCGTCGGTGTACGCGCGTTCGCCCTGTCCCGCGCGGCGCTCCGCTATCTGGAGCGACTGCTCAGCCACGATGCGGCGTTCCGCCAGCTCGGAGAACTGCGGCTGGGCATCTTCGCCCGTCTGCTGCCCCTGGCCCCCGCCGGACTCGCCGGCACCAGGAGGGGCGACCTACTGACCCGGCTGGTGCGCGATGTCGACGACCTGCAGGACCTGCCGCTGCGGGTAGTGCAGCCCCTGGCGACCTCTGGCCTGGTGGCCGTTCTCAGCGTCGTCGGGGTCTGGTGGGTGCTGCCGTCGGCGGGGCTCACCCTGATGGTGTGCCTGATCGTGGCCGGCATCGTCGGCACCCTCGCGACAGCGGCGCTGTCGGCCCGCTCCGAGCGCGACCTCGCACCGCTTCGAGGTGCCCTGGCCGACGAGGTGCTCGAGGTCGTCGAGAACCTCGACGTGCTCACGGCCTTCAGCGCCCTCGAGACCCGACTGACCGAACTCGTAGCGGTGGAGAACAGGCTGCGGACGGCGTCGCTCCGCAGCTCAACGGGAGCCGGAGTGCAGGCCGCCGTGATCTCACTGTGCGCCGGCGCCGCGACCGTACTCGCACTCATTGCGGCAATCCCGGCCCTGGGCTCCGGCGGTGTGTCCGGCCCCGCCCTCGCCGTGGTCGTGCTGATTCCCATGGCAGTGTTCGAGGTCTTCGCCATGATCCCCCCGGCCATCAGTGCCTGGCGCCAGGTCCGCTCCAGTGCCGAGCGGGTGGCGACGGCGGTGCCCGAGACGATTCCAGCCGAAATCCCGTCGGATGTCGCCCTGCGAGAGGCGTCAGAGCCGACCGCCGTCGTTCCTCAGACCGGCAACCCGCTCATTGAGCTCACGGCGCTCGGAGCCAGCTGGCCGGGAACAGATCATCCCGCGCTGGCCGGGGTGACGCTACGGCTGAACGCCGGCGACCGCGTCCACCTGGCGGGGGCCAGTGGAGCGGGCAAGACCACCCTCGCGCAGACCTTGGTGCGTTTCCTCGACTACACAGGGTCATACAGGGTCAAAGGCGTCGAAGCCAGAGACCTGGCTCCGGCCGAGGTGCGGCGGATCGTGGGACTGTGCGAGCAACGACCGTGGCTGTTCGACGACACCGTACGGCAGAACCTGCTCTTCGCGCGGGACACCGCCACCGACGATGACCTTCTCGACGTGCTCGCCCGGGTCGGGCTCGCCGACTGGGTTCGCCGGCGCGGCGGCCTGGATGCCCGGGTGGGCGAGCGCGGGGCCCTCGTCTCCGGCGGCCAGGCCCAGCGGATAGCCCTGGCCAGGGCGCTGTTGGCCGACTTCCCGGTCCTCATCGTCGATGAGCCCACGGCCAACGTAGACACCGGACTCGGCGACACTCTCGTGCGGGACATCCTGTCGGCGGCGGGCGGCGCCGGCCGGGCCGTGCTGCTCATCTCGCACACCCCGGTTCCGGTCGGGCTGATCACGAGCACCTACACTCTCACGGCCGGATCCGGCCTGAAGCTGGACCCTACTCCGGGGGAAGCTCTCGTTCCATGAATCTGGCCTCCCGGCGCTTCAGCCAGCGCTTGACGAGGACCACAACCACGCCGAAGGCAGCGATCGCGCCGACGAACAGGTACCCCGCGAAGTGCAGCTGGTCTGAAATGCTGCGGTATCCCTCGGCCGCCGCGGCGCCGACGCTCACGTAGGCCACGGTCCAGAGCACACAGGCGGGCACCGTCCAGGTCAGGAAGGTGCGGTACCGCATGGTGCTCATGCCCACGGTGAGCGGGATGACCGAGTGCAGCACCGGCAGGAACCGCGAGAGGAATACGGCGATCCCGCCGCGCCGTGCCAGGTAGCGCTCCGCGGCCGCCCAGTTCTTCTCACCGATGCGCCGGCCGAGCCAGCTGAGCCGGATCCACGGGCCGAATCGGCGCCCCAGATAAAAACCGATGCTCTCACCGGCCAGTGCGCCCAGGATGACCGCCAGCACCAAGCCGACGTATTCGACGGGTCCCTCCACGGCCGTGCTCGCCACGATCACGATGGTGTCGCCAGGGACGACCAATCCGATCAGCACCGACGTCTCCAGGAGCATGCCCACGCCCGCCAGCAGGGTGCGCACGACGGGGTCGACGGAGCTCACGGCGTCCAGGATCCAGTTGAGTACGTCGTTCACCTCGCCAGCCTAAAGCGTGTGCCTGCGCGGGTGGTGTGCGCCCGTGCGTGCGGGCGTGGCTGGGGATCAGTCATCCCCTGAACTGGGTGCTGGACCCTTCAGAATGCGTGCACGACCATGGACCATGGCAACAAGGATGCGCGGCCCCCACCCTGGCGAAACCGTCAGGATGGTGCGCACCGCCGCCGCATCGTGATCCAGCGCCGAAGCGCCCTGCACCTGCTCTGGGCGATGCCCCTGGTTTTCGTGGTCAGCCTGCCCGCGCTCGCTATCGCCAGACTCAGCTGGTGCCCATGGGGCGGGTGCAGCAGCTGGCAGGGACCGTACCCCGCAGACACCGGCACGGCGATCACCGCCTGCATCGCTGCCGCCGTGGCCATGACCCTGGCTCTCGCACTTATCCCGTGGCTCAGGCCGCGTACCATCAGGATCGCCTTGGCTCTGCTGACCGGTGCCTGCTGGGGCCTCGTCATCGCGCTCATCGCCCACGAGCTGTAGACAGGGCCACGAGGACAGGCCTGCCCCTCCGGGAGTCATCTCCGCGGCTCTAGGCTGAGGGGATGCCGTCGACACCCAGCCTCCCGCAACCGGACGTCACCCAACGCCCGGCCCCGATGCTGCCCGACCCGGTGTTCTCCCGTCGGCTCCCGCACTGGATCGACCCGGCCGCGGCCTTCGATCTATTGCACCGCGAGGCCAGCCATGCCGTCTGGCTGGACGCCGGAACCGGCGCGACGGCAGGTGTGAGCTATCTGGCGGCCGCCCACGACGGCTCTCGTTTCGTCACCGCCTCGGCCCGGACCGGAACGGTAACGTGTTCCCGGCCGCTCGACGCCGCCACTGAGGCCCGTACGACGGCTGGCACCATCTTCGACTTCCTGCGTGCCGACCTGAACACAGTGCGCGCGACGTCGGCGGACGGGACCTCTCCGGACGAGGTCGGTTTCCGGCTCGGCTGGATGGGCTGGTTCGGCTACGGTCTGGCGGCGACCGCCGCCGGTCTCCGGGCGGGGGAGCAGGCCGGCGATGCTCCCGATGCCGCGCTGCTCTACGTCGACCGTGTCATCGCCTTCGACCACGCCGCCCGCACGGTCACCCTGCTCGCGAGCAGCGGACCCGACCTCTCCCCTGCCGCCATCGAGGAGTGGGCACTGCACATCTCTCGGGACCTCAGCTCTCGGAACCTCAGCTCTCGGGACGTCAGCAGCCGGCTGCCCGACTCCGCTCCGCAGGACACGCCGGCGCGACCGCTGCTGCATCCGGCATCCGCCACGGCCGTCGACGTGCGTTGGCGGCACGACGCCGGCGAGTACGCGCGCCTGATCGAGGCCTGCCAGGATCGCATCGAAGCCGGCGACGCCTATCAGCTCTGCCTCACCAACGAGGTCACCATCGCCGGCAGCTTCGACCCCGTCACGGTGTACCGGCAGCTGCGCGCGGGCAGTCCGAGTCACCACGGCGGCCTACTCAGGTTCGGCTCGCATGCGCTGTTGAGTGCCTCTCCGGAGGAATTCCTCTCCGTGACACCACGGGGTCGGGTGCAAACGCGTCCCATCAAGGGCACCAGGCCTCGATCTCCCGATCCGGTCACCGACCGGATGCTCGCCACCGAACTGCTCGCCAGCGACAAGGAGCGCGCCGAGAACCTGATGATCGTCGACCTGATGCGCAACGACCTCGGCCGGGTGGCCGCCCTCGGTACGGTCGCGGTGACGTCGTTGCTGCAGGTCGAGAGCTACCCGCACGTGCACCAGTTGGTCAGCACCGTCGTCGCCCAGCTGGCGCCGGGGATGACCGCGGTCGACGCCATCGAAGCCACCTTCCCGGCCGGGTCGATGACCGGGGCGCCCAAGGCCAGCGCCATGAGCATCCTCGCCGCGCTCGAAGGTGGCGACCGTGGCATCTACGCGGGGGCCTTCGGCTACCTCGGCAACGACGGCGCCGTCGATCTGGCCATGGTCATCCGCAGCATCGTGCTCGGCCCGGCGGGCGCCTCGATCGGAACCGGGGGAGGCATCACGGCGCTCTCGGTGCCCGCCGAGGAGATCGAGGAGACCCGGATCAAGGCCAGGGCCCTGATCGGCGCGATCCTGGCGTCCGCCGCGGCGCCGGACCCGGCGGATGGTCAGGGTTTAGTAACCTAGGAGCTTGGGCGTCGCCAACGGGGTACAGACCCGCTGTGCAGAACGCCACCTCACCACAATGAATGAGAGTCACGTGGCACACGAGCACGACACCATGTCCAACGGCCCCGAGGACGAAGACGGTTACGACTTCGCCGCCATCCAGGCGAAGTGGGCGCCGATCTGGGACGAGCTGGAGCCGTTCCGCACCAGCGACCCCGACGACACCCGGCCGCGCAAGTACGTGCTGGACATGTTCCCGTACCCGTCCGGCGACCTGCACATGGGCCACGCCGAGGTGTACGCGCTCGGCGACATCGTCGCCCGCTACTGGCGCCAGCAGGGTTTCAACGTGCTGCACCCGATCGGCTGGGACTCCTTCGGCCTGCCCGCCGAGAACGCCGCCATCAAGCGCGGCATCGACCCGCGCGGCTGGACCTACGACAACATCGCGCAGCAGAAGAAGAGCATGAAGCTCTACGCGGCATCCTTCGACTGGTCCCGCGAGCTGCACACCAGCGACCCCGAGTACTACAAGTGGAACCAGTGGCTGTTCCTGCAGCTGTACAAGAAGGGCCTGGCCTACCGCAAGGACAGCTGGGTCAACTGGGACCCGATCGACCAGACCGTGCTCGCCAACGAGCAGGTGCTCGCCGACGGCACCAGCGAACGCAGCGGCGCCGTCGTGGTGAAGAAGAAGCTCACCCAGTGGTACTTCAAGATCACCGACTACGCCGACCGCTTGCTCGATGACCTCAACCAGCTCGAGGGCACCTGGCCGGCCAAGGTCCTGAACATGCAGCGCAACTGGATCGGCCGCTCCATCGGCGCCGACGTCGACTTCACCATCGAAGGTCGCGCAGAGCCGGTCAGCGTCTTCACGACCCGCCCGGACACCCTCTTCGGTGCCACGTTCATGGTCGTCGCCCCCGACGCCGACCTGGCTGCCGACCTCGTCGCCGATGCCTCACCCGAGGTGCGCGAGCGCTTCGCGGCGTACCTGGTGCAGGTGCAGAACAGCACCGAGATCGAACGCCAGGCCACCGACCGGGAGAAGACCGGCGTCTTCCTCGAACGGTACGCGATCAACCCCGCCAACGGTGAGCGCCTGCCGATCTGGGCCGCGGACTACGTGCTGGCCGACTACGGTCACGGCGCCGTGATGTCGGTTCCGGCCCACGACCAGCGCGACCTCGACTTCGCCCTGCGGTTCGACCTTCCGGTACGCGTCGTCGTCGACACCACGGCGCCGGTCACCGGTGTCATCCCGGTGATCACCCCGGGGATGCTGGACGGCTCCGAAGAACTGCCGTCCCTCGACTCCGACGCCCTCGACCCCGCCCAGACCGGCGTCGCGCTCACCGGCGACGGCCGCCTGGTCAACTCCGGGGCCCTCAACGGCCTCACCAAGGCCAACGCCATCAAGCGGATGATCGACAAGCTCGTCGCCGACGGCACCGGGCGGGCGGCCAAGAACTACCGCCTGCGCGACTGGCTGATCTCCCGTCAGCGCTACTGGGGAACCCCCATCCCGATCATTCACGGCGAAGACGGCACCGAGATCCCGGTTCCTGAGGACCAGCTGCCGGTGTTGCTGCCGCCGACTGACGGCCTCGACCTCAAGCCCAAGGGCACCTCCCCGCTCGGCGGTGCCGCGGACTGGGTGAACGTCGTCAACCCCATCGACGGCACCCCGGCCAAGCGCGACGCCGACACCATGGACACCTTCGTGGACAGCTCCTGGTACTTCCTGCGCTTCCTCAACCCCACCGACGACACCAAGGCGTTCGACCCGAAGGAAGCCGACAAGTGGGCCCCCGTCGACCAGTACGTCGGAGGTGTCGAGCACGCCATCCTGCATCTGCTCTACGCCCGCTTCATCACCAAGGTGCTCTTCGACCTCGGCTACGTCACCTTCACCGAACCGTTCACGGCTCTGCTGAACCAGGGCATGGTCATCCTCGACGGTGCCAAGATGTCCAAGAGCAAGGGCAACCTGGTCTACTTCACCGAGGAGGTCGACAAGTACGGCGTCGACGCCGTCCGGTTGACCATGGCGTTCGCCGGCCCGCCCGAAGACGACATCGACTGGGCCGACGTGTCCCCGGTCGGTTCGGCGAAGTTCCTGGCCCGTGCCTGGCGCGTCGCGCGCGACGTCACCAGCGCCCCGGATGTGGAGTGGAAGACCGGGGACGTTGCCCTGCGCCGCGTCACCCACCGGTTCCTGGCCGACGCCCCTTCGCTGATTGAGTCGTTCAAATTCAACGTCGTCGTGGCGCGAATGATGGAGCTCGTCAACGCGACCCGCAAGGTGATCGATACCGGTGCCGGACCGGCCGATGCCGCCGTGCGCGAAGCCGCCGAGGTCACCGCGATGGCGTTGAACCTGTTCTCCCCGTACACGGCCGAAGACATGTGGGAGCGGCTCGGCTACGAACCGTGCGTCGCGCTAGCCCTGTGGCGGAAGCCCGACCGCAGCCTCCTGGTCGCCGAGTCGGTGACCGCGGTGGTGCAGGTCGACGGCAAGGTGCGCGACCGCCTCGAGGTTTCCCCGAAGATCAGCAGCGACGATCTCGAGGCCCTCGCCCGTGCGTCGGCAGCCGCGATCCGTTCGATCGGCGACCGCGAGATCATCAAGGTGATCGTGCGGGCGCCCCGGATGGTGAGCATCGTCACCAAGCCCGCCGCTTAGGCCGCACGCCCCGCCTCCACAGTCGGGCCCGGCTCCGCCCCGCGAACAGGTTCCCCTGAGGGGCCGGTGCGCGGGGCGGAGCGCTGTAACCACCACTAACGTGGACCGGCTCTAAGACCCCGGCGCCCCGCGGGGGGTTCCTCCACAGGCTGGCCGGTAGTCGCCCCGACACAGATCCCCTCACGGAAGCGGTGCGAGTGGCGGCGCTGTTTAGCCTGTCCGCATGGATTTTGACCCGTTCGCCAGTTTGACGCCGTCATCTCGCACGCGCTCTGGGGAGCCAGGGGCCCTGTCGGCCGGCCCCGGTCGCACCCGCATACGCGTCGGGGTGGGCGCGGCCATCGTCCTGTTGCTCGCGGCGCTGGGCATCAGCGTGACCGTGACCGCCATCGGGCAGGTCAGCCACAGCGTTGCGGTGCCGGCGAATCCGGGCGCGGACCCGCTGGTGGACGACGCGAGTGCGAGCCAGACAGCGGATCCACCCACCGGCGCGACCCCGGAAGCGCAGGCCGACCCGCGCGGCACCGGTGCGCCGACCGGCGAAGCGGAAGCACCCGGAGTGTTTGTGCACGTGCTGGGTGCCGTCGCGCATCCCGGCCTGTTCGAAGTGCACGAGGGTGCCAGGGTCATCGACGTGGTCGCCGCCGCTGGCGGTCTGCTCCCCACCGCAGACGAGGCCGGCCTCAATCTGGCCAGACTCGTCGCCGACGGCGAGCAGCTCTACGTTCCGGCGCACGGCGAGGTCGTGCCCGGTCCGCCTGCCGGGGCGCAGGCCGGAGGCGCCGGGACGCCCGGCGGCGCACCCGGCGCCGCGAACGGGGGTGCAGCGGCGAAGGTCAACCTCAACACGGCCACGTTGGAGGACCTCGACACGCTGCCTCGGATCGGCCCGGTGATGGCCCAGCGCATCCTCGACTACCGCGCGGCGGAGGGCAGATTCGCGAGCATCGACGATCTGCGCAACGTGACCGGGATCGGCGAGAAGACCTTCGCCGCGCTCACGGACCTGATCACCGTATGAACCAGGACGGCATGACCCGAAGCCGGAACAGTGTGGACCTGCGGCTGGTGCTGCCGGCCGCGGCATGTTGGTTGTCGGCCGGGCTGCTGGTGGCGACGACGACGGATGCAGCCCTCGTGGCCGGCCTGGCTGCGGCCGCCGCCGTCCTGCTGACCGTCGGTGCACTCGTGACCGGGTCGCGAGCACGTGGCGCGGGCTTCCTGGTGCAGCGCGTCCGCCCGGTACTGGCCACCGTGGCCGTGTGCTGCGCTGCGGCCGCATTGGCCGGGCTGTCCGTCGCGGTGCAGGCGCCGGTGCGGTTGCCCGAATCCGTTCGCGCTGTCGCAGCCGAACACGGCGAGGCCTCCGTGGTTCTCACGGTCTGGTCGGCGCCGGCGCAGAGCAGTCGGTCGGCCATCGGGAGTGGGGCGCAGATGCGGTTCCGGGCCACGCTCACCACCATCGGCGAGCCACCCGGTCAGGCGAGCACGGGGGAGGCTTCCCCAGCCGGGACCGGCCTCTCGGTGCCCGTCGTCGTATTCGCCCCGGCATCCGCTGAGACCCCCGCCATCGGCGAGGGGATCCGGATGACGGGCACTCTCGGCGCAACGGAGCCGGGTGACGCGGCCGCCGTCCTGATCTTCGGGCGAGCCCCACCGGAACCGGTTCACCCCGCGCCGTGGTGGCTGGCCTGGGCGAACGCCGTTCGCGAGGGGTTCGCGAGAGCGTCCGCCGAGCTGCCCGGTGATGGAGCAGGCCTGCTGCCCGGGTTGGCGATCGGCGACACCACGGCGGTGGATGACAGCCTCGACCAGGACATGAAGACGAGCTCGCTCAGCCACCTCACCGCGGTGTCCGGAGCCAATTGCGCCATTGTGCTCGCCATCGTCCTGGTGGCAGCAGCCGCGCTGGGCCTCGGCCGGGGGTGGCGGCTGGTCTGCGGGCTGGTCGTGCTGGCCGGCTTCGTGGTGCTCGTCACTCCGGAACCGAGCGTGGTGAGGGCCGCGACCATGGCGACCATCGTTCTGCTCTCAGGTTCGCTCGGTCGGCCAGGGCGGGGGCTCCCTGCCCTGGCCATGGCCTCGCTGTGTCTGCTGATCTTCGATCCCTGGCTGGCCCGCAATTACGGCTTCGCGCTGTCGGTGCTGGCCACCCTCGGGCTGCTGGTGCTGGCGGGGCCGCTCAGCCGTCGGCTCAGACGCTGGCTTCCCACACCCGTCGCCGCGGTACTCTCGATCCCGATCGCCGCTCAGCTGGCCTGCCAGCCGGTGCTGGTCATGCTCAGTCCGACGCTCCCGGTGTACGGGGTGCCGGCGAACCTGCTCGCAGCCCCCGCCGCGCCGGTGGCCACCGTTGCCGGCCTGGTCGCCTGTCTGCTCCTGCCGTGGGCACCCGTTCTCGCGACCCCGCTGGTGTGGCTGGCCTGGCTGCCGGCCACCTGGATCGCCGCTGTCGCGACCACGACCGCCGGTATGCCTGCCAACAGCCTGCCCTGGCCGGGTGGACCGTTCGGAGTGGTCCTCATCGTGGCCTGTACCGTCGCCGTGCTGACTGTGCTTGCCGCCCGAGGCTCCGGCCGGGTGACAGTGCTGGTGCGGACCGTGAGCGGGACCTTGGTCTGCGTGGTCGCCGGGTGGGCGATCGGAGGCGCGGTCGGCTACGAGCTGGGCCGGGCCGCAGTCTTCCCCACGGCCTGGCAGATCGCCGCCTGCGACATCGGCCAGGGCGATGCCGTGCTCGTGCGTGACGGTGCGTCGGTCGCGCTCGTCGACGTGGGCCCGGACCCGGCGCTGCTGGCCGACTGCCTGGACACCCTCGGCATCGACAGGGTCGATCTTCTGGTCCTCACCCACTACGACCTGGACCACATCGGCGGTCTGGCCGCGGTGATCGGCCGGGTGGACACCGCACTGGTGGGCCGGCCGGAGACCAGCCAGGATGCGGCGCTGCTCGACCGGCTCGCTGCAGGCGGGGCCGACGTGCGCGAAACCGCCCGCGGCGACACCGGCGCCCTCGGCGCACTGACCTGGGAGATCCTGTGGCCGATCCGCGGCTCGACCCTCATGCAGACCGGGAACCCCGGTAGCGTCAGCATGGCGTTCGACGGCGGCGGCATCCGGTCGCTTTTCCTCGGCGACCTCGACGAAGAGGCACAAAAGGGGCTGATGGCCGCCGGTCAGATCGGTGCCGTCGACGTGGTCAAGGTCGCCCATCACGGTTCTCGCGACCAGAGTGCCGCCCTCTACGCCGAGATCGAGGCGAGCATCGGAGTCGTATCGGTCGGTGCGGACAACGGCTACGGACACCCCACCAGGTCGGTGCTCGACATCCTCGGCGCGGCGGGAACCACCGTGCTGCGCACCGACCGGGACGGGATGGTGGTGGTCGCGCCCGGCACCGGTGCCCCGACGGCCCGCCGGGGACTCGTGGTCTGGACGGAGAAGGTCACAGGTGCCGGTTAGGCTGGGTTGGTAGCGAAGGGAGCCGCGTGGCCGCACGAACAACCGCACAGGCACGAACCGGCAAACCGGCCGCCAAGGCCGGCGCGGCGAAGATCCCGCAGCTCGCCTGGCATCAGGTGCGCCCGGCGCCCGTCGTGCTCGTCTCTGGTACCGAGACCTTCCTCGCCGAACGCGCCATCCGGTCGCTGCGGGACTTCCTCAAGCTGGAGGACCCCAGCCTCGAGGTCAGCGACATCCAGGCCGACAGCTACGCGCCCGGTGAGCTGCTCACCCTGGCCAGCCCCTCGCTGTTCGGCGAGCCGCGGCTGATCCGCGTGAGCAACGTCGAGAAGTGCAGCGACACCTTCCTCACCGAGGCCATCGATTACCTGCAGAACCCCGCAGACGACACCTACGTCGTGCTGCGCCACGGCGGCGGCGTGCGCGGCAAGAAGCTCCTGGACACCATCCGCAGCGGCGTGGGCGGCGCCGTGGAAGTGGTCTGCGCCGAGCTCAAGAAGGATTCGGACAAGCACGACTTCGCCACCGCCGAATTCCGCTCGGCGGGCAAAAGAGTCACCCCGAGCGCATTGCGGTCGCTGGTGGCCGCGTTCTCCGACGACCTGGCCGAGCTCTCCGCCGCCTGCCAGCAGCTCATCGCCGACACCGGAGCCGAGGTCACCGAGACCACGGTGGACCGCTATTACGGCGGCCGCGTCGAGACCAACGCGTTCAAGGTCGCCGATTCCGCCATCGCCGGGCGTCTCGGCGAGGCACTCGTCACCCTGCGGCACGCGCTGTCGTCAGGAGCCGACCCGGTCCCGATCGTCGCCGCGTTCGCCAGCAAGATCCGCACCATGGCGAAGCTGTTCGGCGTGCGCGGCGGGTCCGCCCAGCTGGCGGCCACCTACAGCCTGGCCCCCTGGCAGGTGGAGCGCGCCCAACGCGATCTGCGCGGCTGGAGCGATGACGGTCTGGCCCGGTGCATCGTGATGCTCGCCGAGACCGACGCGGCCGTGAAGGGCGCCGGCAGAGACCCGATCTTCGCGCTCGAGCGGCTCGTCACGGTCATCGCCAAACGCGGCGAATGAGGGCGGCCGGTCACGGACCGGGCGGCCGAGGCCGACTCAGGGCTGGCCGGACACCGTGACCGACGAGCGGTTCAGGTAGATCCACACCCCGTCGGTGAACTCGGGGTCGCCGCAGATATCCCCGCTCACCTTCACCGGCAAAATGGTTGAGGAGCCGGCCAGATCGGCCCGCGATGCCGTCGCGGCGAACGACGCCGGCAGGGACGGGCAGTATTCCAGCTGGACCCTGCCATACAGGTCGGTGAACTGCACCATGATCCGCTGGGTGGGCATCGGCAACAGTACCGTGAGCACCACCGCGAGAGCGGCCAGCGCGAGGCCGACGACGCCGAACACCGACCCGAGGATGGTCAGCCCCCGCCGAGGGGCTGCCGTGTGTGCTGCCGGGTGCGCTGCAGGCTGAGCTGCCGGCTGCGCGGCAGCTTCGGTGGCCGGCGGCGTTGCGGCGGGCGCAGTGATGGACGGTGCGGTGATGGACAGTGCGGCGGTGGACGGTGCCGTGTTGGGGGGCGCGGTGGGCAGCGAGGCCGCGAACAGGACACAGGCCCCGGTCAACACGAGGATGAAACCGAGCAGCCCCGCGAACACCCAGGGGTTCAGGCCCTCGTATGCGGTGACTGCGGGGGCCGACCAGAGGCCGACGGCGATGACGGCGGCTGCCACGGCGAACGCGCCGCCGAGGAACCGGGCCTGATGGCGCCAGGCGGACGGTTTCACCGGGCCGGTCTGCTCGCTTGTCACGACGCCACCATAGCGTCGGCCGGGCACCTCGGAAAGGGCCGGCCGGATCCGGCGGCAACACAGAAAACCCCCGCCCAGGAGGGCGGGGGTGTGTCTGTACTTCTGAACTGCTGAAGAGCGGTGCTGCTTAGAGCGCGTTGACAGCCTTGGCGATAGCGGACTTCTTGTTCGCTGCCTGGTTCTGGTGGATGACGCCCTTGCTGACGGCCTTGTCGAGCTTCTTGGAAGCAACGGCGAGGCTGGCGACAGCCTTGTCCTTGTCACCAGCGGTGACGGCGAGGCGCGTGGCCCGGATGGCGGTCTTGAACTCGCTCTTGACCGCCTTGTTGCGCTCCTGCGACTTCTTGTTCGTGAGGATCCGCTTGATCTGCGACTTGATGTTTGCCACGTTTTATACGCTTTCGTTAGGTTCTTGTTCGGATGGGCCGCCCGGCGATAGAGGGCACCGTGCGGCGAAAATCGTGTGGGGTGGGACCCAACACGCAAGCCAACAGGCAACGATACCAGTTATCTGCCCGGCTGGCTGACCGAATCGGGGGAGCTCTGATCGAGATCGGCCTCGATCTCAGTGATGATGCGCCTGAGCACAGTATCAAACCGGTGCGGCCGATGCAGGCTGACCAGGTGGCCGGCCCCGGGAACCGTCACGAGGGTGCCTCGCTGCGCCGCCGCGAGGAACCGTCGTTGGTGCAGGCGGAAGTGATCGTACGCGCCGTTGACCAGCCAGACCGGTCCGGGAAACGCCCTGAGATCGGCTAGCGGCGACAACCGCCCCGTCGCCGCGAGGCCCGCGTCCATGACGTCCAGGCCTACGCCGCCGGCGAGCACATCCCGCACCCCGGCCGGCGGGAGCATCCGCCGGACCAGGAAGGTGTGCAGCCAGAGACCGCGGTCCGGGAACCTGTGGATGATCCGGGCGAGCCAGCGATAGGCGGCCAGTCCCGGCCCGCCCGGTTCGAACGACGACCCGGCGGCCACCAGGCCGAGCACCCGGTCCGGATTCCTGGCCGCGTAGGCGATGGCGTAGTAGCCGCCGAGCGACAGTCCGACGAGCAGCACCGGCCCCTCGACGGCGTCCACCGCCCCATCGATGGCACCGAGCGCACCGTCGAGGGTGAACGGCTCGCCCAGGCGCGAGCCGTGGCCGGGCAGGTCCACGGCGACAACCGGATGTCCCGCCGCCGCCAGCCACTCCAGCTGGTGCCGCCACATGCTGGCCGAGGTGCGGATCCCGTGCACGAGCACGACGGGGACCCGGTAACCGGCGGTGGGCATCAGGCGCCCCGCAGGGTGCCCGACGCGCGGGCGCTGGCGACGGCGGAGGTCCGCGACCCGACGCCGAGCTTGCCGAAGATGTGCACAAGGTGCGACTTCACCGTCGCCTCGCTGAGGAACAGGTCCTGACCGATCTGCCGGTTGGAGCGGCCGGCCGCCACGAGGGCAAGCACCTCGACCTCGCGGGGGGAGAGCCGGCCCTCCGGAACGAGCGACCGATCGGCCAGCCGGGTCACGATGGCCGGAGCGAGTGCGCTCTGTCCCGCCGCCGCGGCCCGCACGGCGGCGACGAGTTCGGCGGGCGGCGCGTCCTTGAGCAGGTACCCGCTGGCGCCGGCCTCGATGGCACCGAGGATGTCGGCATCCGTGTCGTAATTGGTGAGGATCAGCACGTGCGGGGCGCCGGGTCGGGACCGGACCAACCGGGTGGCCTCCGCGCCCTGCATGGGGGTGCCCGGTGGGTCGGTATTGGGCAGCGCACCACCGAACTGCAGGTCCATCAGCACCACGTCGACCCGGCCGGAGGCGGCCAGGGCCACGGCTTCCTCCGCCGTGCCGGCCTCCAGCTCGACCTCAAGGTCCGGCTCGGCGCCGAGCATGGCGCGCAGTCCCGCCCGCACCACGGGGTGGTCGTCCGCGAGCAGCACCCGGATCATGCCAGCGCCTGACGAATCGGGAATCGCACCGCGACCGCGGTGCCCAGGCCCGGTGCGGACTCCAGGACGAAGGAGCCGCCGAGCGCTTCGACACGTTGCCGGATGGCGACCAGGCCGAACGAGTCCGGACTCTGAGCCGTGGCGTCCGTGAGGGTGAAACCGCGCCCGTCGTCGACGACGTCGAGGGCCACCTCATCGGTCATGTAGCTCAGGGTGACCTCCGCGCGGTTGGCGCCGGCGTGTTGGGCGACGTTGGCGAGCGAGCCCTGCGCGATCCGCAGCAGGGTCGTCTCCAGCGACATCGGCAGCGCGATCGGGTCACCCGTCACATGCAGGCTGACCCTGGTGGCATGGTCGCCGACCGGTGCGGTGCGCTCTGCCGACGAGGCGAGCCTGGCGAGTGCGCCCGGCAGGGTCTGGCTGTCCAGGGCCGGCGGGGTGAGCTCCCGGATGAACCGGCGGGTCTCCTGCAGATTGGCTGCCGCGGTATCCCTGGCCAGGCGCAGGTGCTCCAGGGCCGCCGGATCGGATACCCGGCCCTCGACGGCGTGCAACAGCATCTGGATGCTCGACAGCCCCTGCGCCACGGTGTCGTGGATCTCCCTGGCCAGGCGTTCCCTCTCGGCGAGGGTGCCCGCGTCACGCGCGGTGGCCGCCAGCTCGGTGCGGGTGGTGAGCAGATCTTCGATCAGGTTCTGCCGTTCGGCGGCCTCGCGCAGCAGTGCCCGGTAGCCCAGGCCCACCGCCACCGCCACGCCCGCGCCCACCAGCGGGCCGAGGGTGGCGCCCAGGCTCAGGCCCACGTGGAAGCTCATCGCCCAGATCGTCAACAGCACGCTGAGCAGGACCAGGGGGATGCCGGCCCTGAGGGGCAGCACGTGCAGCTGCAGGAAGAACAGCGGGAAAACGATGAAGGCGGCATCCGGTGCCAGCAGGGTCAGTGCGAGCCACTCCACCAGCAGCACGGCCATCCAGACCGGCACGACCCATCGCCACGGCCGCCGCCGGGCCAGCTCGCTGCCGCCGACGTAGCTGGCCAGGAAGAGCAGCGACAGGCTCACCACGGCGACGGGGTTCGGCACCGCCCCCAACAGGGTCCGCACGATGACCAGCCCGGTCAGCCCGATGATCAGAACGTGCAGGCCGATCCGCAGGCCGGAGAACACCGGGGTGAGCGCTGAGTGCGGAAGACCCTCGCCGATGCTGGCGGGCGGCATGGGATCCCGGCGGAGCGGGGAGGTGCGGAGTGCGAGGCTGGACATGGTGCGCCCAGCCTAATCAGGACCGCTGGTTCCGTCATCCGTCGAATGGATGACCGACTGCCACCCGGGCAGGTCACACCGATGCTGCGGGGCATGGGAGAATTGGGCCATCATGTCACCGAGAGCTCTCAAGGCGCTGGAACCGGCCGCCACCGCCCCCGCGTTCATCCGTAACTTCTGCATCATCGCGCACATCGACCACGGCAAGTCCACGCTGGCCGACCGGATGCTTCAGATCACCGGCGTCGTCGACGACCGTTCCATGCGTGCCCAGTACCTGGACCGGATGGACATCGAACGCGAACGCGGCATCACCATCAAGAGCCAGGCGGTGCGGATGCCGTGGGAGATGGACGGTCAGACCTACGCGCTGAACATGATCGACACCCCCGGCCACGTCGACTTCACCTACGAGGTCTCCCGCAGCCTGGCGGCCTGCGAGGGCGCCATCCTGCTCGTCGACGCCGCCCAGGGCATCGAAGCCCAGACCCTGGCCAACCTCTACCTGGCGCTCGAGAACGACCTCACCATCATCCCGGTGCTCAACAAGATCGACCTGCCTGCCGCCGACCCCGACAAGTACGCCAAGGAGCTCGCCAGCCTCATCGGCGGCAGCCCCGACGACGTGCTTCGGGTCTCCGGCAAGACCGGCGTCGGCGTGTCCGAACTGCTCGACCGGGCCACCTCGCTGATCCCCGCCCCCGTCGGCGACGCGAACGCGCCGGCCCGCGCCATGATCTTCGACTCCGTCTACGACAGCTATCGCGGCGTCGTCACCTACGTGCGAATGATCGACGGGCACCTCAGCCCGCGCGAGAAGATCCAGATGATGTCGACCCGCGCCACCCACGACATCCTCGAGATCGGCGTCACCAGCCCGGAACCCACCCCCAGCAAGGGCCTGGGCGTCGGAGAGGTCGGCTACCTGATCACCGGCGTGAAGGACGTGCGCCAGTCCAAGGTCGGCGACACCGTCACCACCGCGATGAAGCCCGCCACCGAGGCGCTGCCCGGCTACACCGAACCCAAGCCGATGGTGTTCTCCGGCCTGTACCCGATCGACGGCAGCGACTACCCGGCGCTGCGCGAAGCGCTCGACAAGCTCAAGCTCTCGGATGCGTCGCTGGTCTACGAGCCCGAAACCTCCGTCGCCCTCGGCTTCGGCTTCCGGTGTGGCTTCCTCGGCCTGCTGCACCTGGAGATCATCACCGAGCGCATCGACCGGGAGTTCAACCTCGACCTGATCACCACCGCGCCCAGCGTGATCTACGAGGTCACCACCGACGACAAGAAGACCGTCACGGTCACCAACCCGAGCGAGTTCCCCAACGGCAAGATCGCTGTCGTCGAGGAACCCATCGTCAAGGCAGCGATCCTCGCGCCCAAGGACTACGTCGGCGTGATCATGGAACTCTGCCAGGGTCGCCGCGGCACCCTGCTCGGCATGGAGTACCTCGGTGAGGACCGGGTCGAGATCCGGTACACGATGCCGTTGGGCGAGATCGTGTTCGACTTCTTCGACCAGCTCAAGAGCAAGACCGCCGGCTACGCGTCCCTCGACTACGAGCCCATCGGCTCGCAGGAGGCCGATCTGGTCAAGGTCGACATCCTGCTGCAGGGCGAACAGGTCGACGCGTTCAGCGCCATCGTTCACCGCGACAAGGCCTACGACTACGGCGTGCTGATGACCGGACGGCTCCGGAAGCTCATCCCGCGCCAGCAGTTCGACGTGCCCATCCAGGCCGCCATCGGTGCCCGCATCATCGCCCGCGAATCGATCAGCGCCATCCGCAAGGACGTCCTCGCCAAGTGTTACGGCGGCGACATCTCCCGCAAGCGCAAGCTGCTGGAGAAGCAGAAGGAAGGCAAGAAGCGCATGAAGATGGTCGGCAGGGTCGAGGTTCCGCAGGAGGCTTTCATCGCCGCGCTCTCCGGCGACGAGCCGGCCAAGAAGGAAAAGAAGTAACGATCATGCGCCGCTCGACCTTCACCGACGCCGCCGTGACCTACGCCGCCATCGGCGGCACCCTGGCCCCCGACCTGATGCGCTACCCGCCCAAGGGCCACCGCCCGCTGGAGCGTACGGTGCGCCTGGGCAGCGGCGAGGAACGGTTCCGGGTGGCCACGACGGCGTTGATGACCTGGGGCATCCAGCGCGGCAGCGGCATCGACGTCACCGACCTCGACGCCGGCACCGGCGTGCAGTACACCGGCATCGTCTTCACCGAGAACGGCACCCCGGCGCCCAACCAGGAACACCCGGTGAACGAGGCCACCTTCGCCGAGGACGGCACCGCGTTCATCAGCAACGGGATGACCGCCAAGCTGGCCATCCCCACCGGCCCGTTCACCGTCGCCGCACCGGTGCGCGTCGTCTACGTCATCGACGAGGCCGACAAGATCGGCTTCGCCTACGGAACCATGCGCGGCCACCCGCAGACCGGCGAGGAATGCTTCATCGTCGACCGTCGCGCTGACGACTCCGTCTGGCTCACCATCCGCTCCTTCTCGCGTCCCAGCACCTGGTACTACACGCTGGCCTGGCCCATCCTGCGCGTCCAGCAGGAGCGCTACACCCGCAAGTACCTGCTCGCCCTGCACCCCGTCGGACGAGGCTGACCGGATGGCTGGACCGCACCCGGTCGGCGACCCCGCACCACTGGATGGCCTCATCCCGGATTCGGCCGCGCTCGGCGCCTCGACCCGCGACTTCGGGGTCTACCTGCACGTACCGTTCTGCAAGGTGCGCTGTGGCTACTGCGACTTCAACACCTACACCGCCACGGAACTGCGCGGGGTGAAGCAGAGCGACTACGCCAGCCAGGCGGTCCTCGAGGTGGAGTCCGCCGCCCGCATCCTGGCCGAATCCGGTGTGCCGGCCCGGCCCGCCGCGACGGTCTTCTTCGGCGGCGGCACCCCCACGCTGCTGCCCGCAGACCATCTGGTGCGGATGCTGCATGCCGTGCGCGACACCTTCGGCATCGTGCCGGGCGCCGAGATCACCACCGAGGCCAACCCGGACTCCGTCGACCTGGCCTATCTCCGCCAGCTCAAGCAGGCCGGTTTCACCCGGGTGTCCTTCGGCATGCAGTCCGCGGTACCGCGGGTCCTGGCCACCCTCGAGAGAACGCATGATCCCGAACGGGTCCCGCTCGTGGTGGCCTGGGCGCGCGAGGCGGGCCTGGACGTGAGTCTCGACCTGATCTACGGCACACCGGGGGAGACCATCGAGGATTGGCGGGCCAGCCTGGACGCGGCCATCGGCCAGCAGCCCGACCACATCAGCGCCTATTCGCTCATCGTCGAGGACGGTACCAAGCTGGCCAGGCAGATCCGCCGGGGCGAGCTCGTCCAGCCCGACGAAGACCTGCAGGCCGACTTCTACGAACTCGCGGATGCGCGTCTGGCCGAGGCCGGTTACGGATGGTACGAGGTCAGCAACTGGTCCCGGGGAACCGAACACCGGTCCCGGCACAACCTGTCCTACTGGCGCAGCGCCGACTGGTGGGGCATCGGCCCCGGCGCGCACAGCCACGTGGGTGGGGTGCGTTGGTGGAACGTCAAGCATCCGGCGGCGTACGCCGACCGCATTCTGGCCGGCCACTCACCGGCCGCCGGACGGGAAACCCTGGACGAGGCCACCCGCGAAACCGAACGGGTGCTGCTGCTCACGCGCATCCGTGAGGGAATCCCGGTGGCGACGTTGTCGGCGCTCGGCCGCCGAGAGGTCGCCGGTCTGATCGCCGACGAGCTCATCGACGCTCGCGCGGCCATCGGCGGCAACATCGAACTGACCCTCACCGGTCGGCTGCTCGCCGACGCCGTGGTGCGCCGACTGCTTACCGACTAGTGAGGCCCGGTTCTTACGATCAGCTGACGAACTTGATCGTCAGCGGGTAGGTGTACCACTCGCCCTTGTTCGCGGCGATCGCGGCCATGATGCTGAAGACGATGCTGAGGATCCAGGCGGCGGCCAGGATCAGGAAGCCGACGAGGATGACGGTGAGAATCGATCCGACCAGGTAGGCGATGGCCAGGGTGATCTGGAAGTTCAGGGCCGTCGCGGCGTGTGCGCGGATGAACGGACCGCGGTCCTTGAGCACGATGTAACCGATCAGGGCGGGCAGGAAGCCGAAGAGGATTCCGCCGATGTGGATCAGGGTCGCCCACAGCTTCTCGTCGGCCGGGCTCAGCTGGCTGGGTGCCTGGTACGGGTTGGCGGGGGGAGGCGTTGCCTCAGACATTAAATCTCCTTCGTGGGCGCTCGGGGGAGCGAGGATGGTGCTGGTCGAGCTGTCACCAGAATAGCGCCGGTCTCGGGCGCCCGCAGTGAGAAAACTAGCTGATCGGGCGCTAGTTGATCAGGCGCAGAGCGAACGGGTAGCGATACGGGCGGCCGTCTCGGGCGCTGACAAAACCGAGTACCGAGAAGATCGCGCCGATCAGCCAGAGCACCCAGGTGAGCGAGCCGAGCCCGGCCAGCAGGCCGAAGGTGAGAAGTGCCAGGACGGTGCTGAGCACGCTGATGGCGAGATAGCCGATCAACAGCGTGATCTGGAAGTTGAGCGCCTCCTTGGCCTCGCCGGCGGTGAATCGCCCGCGCTCCTTGAAGACCAGCCAGATGATCAGGGCCGGCAGGAACGAGAGGATGCCGCCCAGGTGCGCCAGGGACGCCCACAGCTTGTCCTGCTCCGGAGTCAGCGCAGCAGCGGTGCCCGACCCTGTCGGTTGTCCAGGCCCATTGGGATAGCTCATGACGATGCCCTTCGACGTGCAAGTGGATTCAGCGATGGAAAACAGCGGTGGATACCGCCACGGAGATACGTGTGCCACCACGGTACTGCGCGAATTCGTCCGTGAGCAACGGGTATCCCAGACGCCCGCGTTATGATTGGCAGTCATACGAAGAGAGTGCCAGCCGTCGGCGGCACAAACGGGAGAGGGAGGCGAGCGTCCAGTGGTATCAGACCGCAGCCTCGAAGTCCTTCGGGTCATCGTGCAGGACTACGTGGCCTCCCGCGAACCGGTCGGGTCCAAGTCGATCGTCGACCGGCACGCTTTCGGCGTCTCGGCCGCCACGATCCGCAATGACATGGCCCTGCTCGAAGAGGAAGAACTCATCGTCGCGCCGCACACGTCGTCGGGGCGCATCCCCACCGACAAGGGCTACCGACTGTTCGTGGATCACCTGGCCGACCTGCGTCCACTCACGGGCGTCCAACGGCAGGCCATCGAGGTCTTCCTCGGCCAGTCCGCCGATCTCGACGAAGTCCTCGCCCGCAGTGTCCGCCTGCTCTCCCAGCTCACCCACCAGGTGGCCCTGGTGCAATACCCCTCGTTGTCGCGGGCCACGGTGCGCCACATCGAGCTCGTGCCGCTCAGCGACACCCGGGTGCTCTCGGTGCTGATCACCGACTCCGGCAGGGTGGAGCAACGGGTCGTTGAACTGCCGCGCCCGATCGAGGAAGCCGCCCTGGCTGAGCTGCGCTCCAGGCTGAACGCCGTCGTCGGCGGCCTCGGCATGGCGGCCGCCGCCACGGCCCTGAGCGGCCCGACCGGTCTGGGATCGCCGGAGCAGACCGAGCTCGTCGATCTCATCACCGGCACCCTGCGCGATCAGGTCGGAGCGAACCGGCAGGACCGCCTGGTCATGGCCGGAGCCGCGAACCTCGTGCGCACCGAGGAAGACTTCACCGGGAGCATCTATCCGGTCCTCGAGGCCATCGAGGAGCAGGTGGTGCTGTTGCGCCTGTTCGGCGAAATGGCCACAGACCAGCACGGCGTGTCGGTGAGCATCGGCCGGGAGAACGCACCGTTCGGGCTCGGCGAGACCTCCGTGCTCACCAGCGGCTATACATCCCGCGGCGACGCCGCCCGCCTGGGTGTGCTCGGCCCGACCCGGATGGACTACTCCAACAACATGGCGGCCGTGCGCGCCGTCGCCCGGTACCTCTCCCGACTGCTCGGCGAGAACTAGCCGCCCCACACCTATCTCGACCCGACTTCCCCACCCCAGAACCCCAAGGAGAGCCAGCTTTGGCTGACCACTACGAAGCACTCGGCGTCGCCCGCGACGCCAGCACCGACGAAATCAAGAAGGCGTACCGCAAGCTCGCCCGCCAGCTGCACCCCGACGTGAACCCCGGCGCCGAGGCGTCAGAACGGTTCAAGACCGTCACGCACGCGTACGACGTCCTCAGCGACCCCAAGCAGCGCCAGAACTACGACCGCGGCGGCTCCGGCAACGGCCAGGGCGGCGGCTTCGACGCCGGCAACTTCGGCGACATCTTCGAGACCTTCTTCGGCGGTGGCGGCGGCGGCAGCCGTGGTCCCCGTTCCCGGCGTGAACGCGGCCAGGATGCCCTCATCCGCGTCGAACTCGACCTGGACGAGGTCATCTTCGGCACCCACCGCGACATCGAGGTGGACACGGCGATCGTCTGTGCCACCTGTTCGGGCACCTGCTGCCAGCCGGGTACCTCCCCGGTCACCTGCGACATCTGCCACGGCACCGGCAGCATCCAGCGCGCCGTGCGTTCGCTGCTCGGCAATGTGATGACCTCCAGCCCCTGCGGCTCCTGCCGCGGCTACGGAACCATCATCGCCACCCCGTGCGTCACCTGCCAGGGCCAGGGCCGCGTGCGTGCCCGCCGCACCGTGCCGGTCGACATCCCCGCCGGCGTGGACACGGGCCTGCGCCTGCAGATGCCCGGCAGCGGCGAGGCCGGGCCGGCCGGTGGCCCGAACGGTGACCTGTACCTGGAGATGAAGGTGCGCCACCACGACGTCTTCAGCCGCGACGGTGACGACCTGCTCTGCACCCTCGAGGTGCCGATGACCGACGCGATCCTCGGAGCGACGGCCACGGTGAAGGCCCTCGACGGTGACATCGAAGTGGAACTGCGCCCCGGCGTACAGGCCGGCGAGATCCTCACGGTCAAGGACCGCGGCGTCACGAGGCTCCGCGGCAACGGCCGCGGTGACCTGCGGGTCGGCGTGCAGGTGCTCACCCCCACCAAGCTCGACCACAAGGAGCGGGAACTGATCGAGGCCTTCGCCGCCAGGCACAAGGTTCCGGCGCCCGCCCTCAGCCAGTTCCAGCAGGGCCTGTTCGCGAAGCTCCGCGACAGGTTCCTCGGCTAGGACCACGTTCGATGGCGCACTTCTTCCTGTCAGAGACCCTCGGCGCCTCCGCCGACGGCTCGCCAACCGCGGACCCCGCGGTCGGGGCCACGGTGAGCATTACCGGGGCCGAGGCCAAGCACGCCGTCACCGTCAGCCGGGTGCGCCCCGGCGAGACCCTGCTGCTCGGTAACGGCGCCGGCCTGGTGCTCGGCGTCACGGTCCTGTCGGCCGCGCCGGCCGAGCTCACGGCGAGGGTGGACACCGTGACTCGGACGCCGCCGGCCGTGCCGCGCATCCTGCTCGTACAGGCCCTGGCCAAGGGTGACCGCGACGAACTCGCCGTGCAGGCCGCCACCGAACTCGGCGTCGACGGGGTCATCCCGTGGGCCGCCGCCCGGTCGGTGGCCCGCTGGGAGGGCGTCAAGATCGCCAAGGGGCAGGCGCGCTGGTCCGCCATCGTGCGGGAGGCCAGCAAGCAGTCCATCCGGCCGTGGCTGCCCGACGTGCTGCCGCTGACCAGTACCAAGCAGCTGGCCCAGCTCGCTGGGACCAGCCGGATGCTGTTGCTCGAGCCGACCGCCGAGCTCAGATTGACCGCGATCGCCGTGCCCACCGACGACCGGGATATCGTGCTCGTCGTCGGGCCGGAGGGCGGCATCGCCCCGAGTGAACTGGACATCCTCGAGCAGGCCGGCGCCAGCCGGGTGCGCCTGGGCGATACCGTGCTGCGCACCTCGACGGCCGGCCCCGCCGCGGTCGCCATCCTAAACGCAACCCTCGGGCGCTGGTAGGAGCGCTTAAGATAGAACCATGGCTTCCTCCGGTGCAGAACCCACGATCTTCAGCCGCATTACCGCGCGCGAAATTCCCGCGACCATCGTCGCGGAAACCGATGACATCATCGCGTTCAACGACATCGCCCCGCAGGCGCCCGTGCACGTCGTGGTGACCACGAAGTCGCAGCAGTACCGCAACGTCGGTGAACTCGCCGCGGGGGACCCGGCGCTGTTGGCCGAGCTGATCGCCGTGGCCGGCCGGGTGGCCGACGAACACTGCGCCGGCGAGTACCGCCTGGTCTTCAACACCGGAGCCTCGGCCGGTCAAACCGTCTTCCACGTGCACGCGCACGTCCTCGGTGGCGCTCTTGAGGAGGGCACGCTTGCTGCCCTCTGACGCCGAAACTCCCGACGGCGGTGCGCTCGACGTGGTGCGCAAGCTCCTGGTGGACGGCGTCGCCATGGTGCGCCTGCTCGGCCCGCAGGACCGGTTCCTCAGCACCATCGAGAAGGAATACCCCGACGTCGTCGTGCACGTGCGCGGCAACGAGGTCACCCTCACCGGCGCGGCGGTCTCCGTCGAGGCCGTGGTGCGGTTGATCGAGGAGCTCCAGCTGCTGCTCCGCACCGGCGCCGACCTCGGCGAGGCCGAGGTGAGCACCTCCGCCAGGATGCTCGGGGCCGACGCGACCTCTAGCCCCTCCACGGTGCTCGGGCAGGCCATCCTCACCTCGCGTGGCCTCACCGTGCGGCCCAAGACCCTCGGGCAGAGCGACTACGTCAACGCGATCGACGAGAACGCCATCGTCTTCGGCATCGGCCCGGCCGGCACCGGCAAGACCTACCTCGCCATGGCCAAGGCCGTGCAAGCCCTGCAGCGCAAGGAGGTCGACCGGATCATCCTCACCCGGCCGGCCGTCGAAGCCGGCGAACGGCTCGGCTTCCTGCCCGGCACCTTGACCGACAAGATCGACCCGTACCTGCGACCGCTCTACGACGCCCTGTTCGAGATGATGGACCCCGAGCTGGTGCCCAAGCTCCTCGCGGCCGGCACCATCGAGGTGGCCCCACTGGCCTACATGCGCGGCCGCACCCTCAACTCGGCGTTCATCGTGCTCGACGAAGCGCAGAACACCACCCCGGAGCAGATGAAGATGTTCCTCACCCGCCTCGGCTTCGGCTCCCAGATGGTGGTCACCGGCGACATCACCCAGGTAGACCTGCCCGCCGGCGCCAGCGGCCTCCGCCTGGTCACCAAGGTCCTCGACGGCATCGACGACATCGCCTTCGTGCGCCTGACCAGCGCCGACGTCGTGCGCCACAGTCTCGTCGGCCGCATCGTCGACGCCTACACCGAATACGACGCGCAGAAGCAGGCCCAACGCTACGAAAGCGAACAGGCCCGCGACTTCGCCTCCCGCGCTCCGCACCAGGGGAACCCGCGCGATCGCACCCCGAAACGGAGATCCAGTTGAGCATCGAAATCAACAACGAGTCGGCCATCCCGGTCGACGAAGCCACCATCCAGCGCCTCGCCGCCTTCGCGCTGGACACCATGCATGTGCATGCCGACGCCGAACTGGCCATCGTCCTCGTGGACGAGGGCGCCATGGAAGCGCTGCACGTGCAGTGGATGGACGAGCCGGGTCCCACCGACGTCCTGAGTTTCCCGATGGACGAGCTGCGCCCGGGCACCGAAGACGCCCAGACCCCGCCGGGTCTGCTCGGCGACATCGTGCTGTGCCCGCAGGTGGCCCAGGGCCAGGCCGAAACCGCCGGCCACAGCACCCTCGACGAACTGCTGCTGCTCACCGCGCACGGCGTGCTGCACCTGCTCGGTTTCGACCACGCCGAGCCCGACGAAGAGAAGGAAATGTTCGGCATCCAGCGCGACATCCTGATCGGCTTCGCCATGCAGGAACGACGCCGGCCCCGATGATCGTCGGGTGGTTCCTGGCCGCCGCCATCCTGCTCGTCGCCTTCGGCGGGCTGATGGCCGCCGTCGATGCGGCGATCATGTCCCAGTCCAGGGCCGATATCGCCGAGCTCGCCGTGACGGCGCGATCCAAGCGGTCCCTGAGCGCGATCGCCGCCGACACCGGCGCGCACCTGAACGCCATCAACTTCGTGCGCATCATCGCGGAGACGACCGCAGCAGTACTGGTGACCCTGGTCTTCGCCACGACCATCGACGCGATCTGGCTTGCCCTGCTGTTGTCGGCCCTGCTGATGACGGCGGTGTCCTTCGTCCTCGTCGGGGCGAGCCCCCGCAGCGTCGGCCGGGCTCATCCGCAGACTCTGCTCATGCTCACAGCCGTCCTCGTGCACTTCCTCAGGGTGCTTCTCGGCCCGGTCGCCAACGCCCTCGTCGCCCTCGGCAACCGGGTCACCCCCGGCCGAAGCCGGCTTGCCACGTTCACCTCAGAGGACCAGCTGCTGAGCATGGTCGACGAGGCCACCGAACTCGACGTGATCGAGGAAGACGACCGCGAGCTGATCCACTCGATCTTCGAGTTCAGTGAGACCGTCGTGCGCGAGCTCATGATCCCGCGCACCGACATGGTCACCATCGACGCCGACTCCAGCGTCGGTGCGGCGATGGGTCTGTTCCTCAGCAAGGGCTTTTCCCGGGTCCCCGTGGTCGACGGCGAAGTCGACGACGTGACAGGCATCCTGTATCTGCGGGACGTGTCCAGGCTGGTCTACGAACGGCCCCGCAACCTCGAGACGTTGCGGGTGGGCGAACTCGCCAAACCCGCCCAGTTCGTGCCGGAGTCCAAGAAGGCCGACGCGCTACTGCGCCAAATGCAACTGGAGTCGAACCACCTGGCCATGGTCGTCGACGAGTACGGCGGCATCGCCGGCCTGGTCACCCTCGAGGACCTGATCGAGGAACTCGTCGGGGACATCTCTGACGAGTACGACCGGGACGTCGTCGAGATCGAGGATCTCGGCCACGGCCGTTTCCGGGTCAGCGCCCGCCTGCCCGTCGATGAACTCGGAGAACTCTTCGACCTCGACCTCGACGACGACGAGGTCGACTCCGTCGGCGGACTGTTGGCCAAGGCGCTCGGCAGGTTGCCGGTCGCCGGCTCCGAAGCCAGAACCAGCGGATTGATCCTCACCGCGGAGCGAACCGAGGGTCGACGCAAACGAATCAGCACAGTGCTGGTTGAACCAGACAAGGCGTTGAGAAACGCACAGTCCGCATTCCTGGGAATGCCGGACACCGAAGGAGCACACGGCAATGACACAAGAACCTGATTTCCGGGCGGGATTTGTATCCTTCGTCGGGCGCCCCAACGTGGGCAAGTCCACCCTGACGAACGCCCTGGTGGGAGAGAAGGTGGCGATCACCTCGTCGAAGCCGCAGACCACCCGCCGCGCCATCCGGGGCATCGTGCATCAGAAGAACGGCCAGCTGATCCTGGTCGATACCCCCGGCATCCACCGGCCCCGCACGCTTCTCGGTGAGCGGTTGAACAGTCTCGTGCAGTCGACGCTCAGCGGCGTCGACGTCGTCGGCCTGTGCATCCCGGCCAACGAGCCGATCGGCCCCGGCGACAAGTTCATCAACGAACAGCTGGACAACTTCCCGCGCGCCAAGAAGGTGGCCATCGTCACCAAGATCGACATGTCCTCCAAGACCAGCGTCGCCAACCAGCTTCTCGCGGTCTCGCAGCTGCGCGATTGGGAGGCGATCGTGCCGATCTCGGCGACCAGCCGCATCCAGCTCGATGTGCTCAGCAGCGAGCTGCTGCGCCTGCTGCCGCTCAGCGACGCGCCGCTGTACCCGGCGGATGCCGTGACCGACGAAAGCCTGGAATCGCGCATCTCCGAGTACATCCGCGAGGCGGCGCTCGAGGGCGTCACCGACGAACTGCCGCACTCGATCGCCGTGACGATCGACGACATCATCGAACGTGACGACCAGGAACTCGTCGAAATCTACGCCAACCTCTTCGTGGAGCGGGACAGCCAGAAGGGCATCATCATCGGCAAGTCGGGCAGCCGGCTCAAGGACGTCGGCATGCGCGCCCGCAAGCAGATCGAACCTCTCGTCGGCAAGCGGGTATTCCTCTCGTTGCGGGTCAAGGTCGCCAAGGAATGGCAGCGCGACCCGAAGCAGCTCGGTCGGCTGGGCTTCTAACCGAGCGCCCGGTCGGGTCCGGTCGCACCAGACCCTGGAACCTGTCCTCGCGGGCGACCGACCTCACCCATCGGTCGACCCTGTCGAGACCCTCGCTGCCCGTCCCCTTTGGCTCAGAACTGCGTTCGATATGTGCTCGAGAACTTGCTGACATTTCCTCGCATATAGGTGCGATTCGTGAGAGAATGGGGGTATGGACGACGAGCTGGATAGTGGCTCCACCGCACCGACGGGAACGACTCCCACCGGTCCGAACCTGCACGACTGGAACACCGGCCCGTCCGGTCCGGATCCCCTCCCGGCACTGGATGCCCACAGTCTGAGCGGCACCTCCGACACGAAGACCGCCGCTGCAGCCGAAACTGCGGCCGGCCCCGCGACGGGCTCGTCCCGGGCCGGTCGGGCCGGTCGGGGTCCGTCTAAGCCGCGGCCCGAGTGGCGGGATCCGGCCGAGCTGCCGGGGGTGCAGCGCGCGCATACCGGTGCGTTCGGTCAGAAGCTCCAGGCCCTGGATGATGCGGCGCGGACGGTGATGGCGGTGATGGATTCCATTGACGTGAACGCGTTGAGCGACCCGGAGGTGGTCGCGTTGACGCAGATGGTCGAGCGCACCGGTCGGCCGGTGGACGCGGCCCGGGTTAGCACGGCGACCGTGGTGGGTTACCGGTCCCGCAGCGGGCTGGGCACGGAGTCGCTGGCCTGGCGGTTGGGGGCGTCACACCAGAATGATCTGCTGATCGGGCTGACCGGCACGTCGGTGCCGGAAATGAAACGACGCGTATCCCTGGGCGAGAAGGTCGCACCGCGGATGCTGGGCGGCACGGTCCTCGAGCCCGAGTTCCCGTTCGTGGCCGCAGCCTTGGCGGCCGGGGAGATCGGTATTGATGCGGCCGAGAACATCGTGAAGGGCCTGGCCGACTACAAAGTGCACGGCCGCTTCGATGCCGACCAGTCGCTGGTGGACGGCGGTGAAGCCGAGCTGGTGGAGTCCGCGACCGGGTCGGTATTCGGCCGCACCCCCGGACCCGGCGACACAGCCGACGACGCCGTCTGCACCGGCCCGGTCCGCCGTTTGGGTGCGTCGGCGGGGTTCACCTTCCCGGCGGACCGGATCCGGGAGATGGCGGCGACGTGGCAGGCGGTGTTGAACCCGGACGGTGCCGCGCCCACCGCGGAGATCCTCGAGGCCAAGTCCACGTTCTCGTTCGGCAAGCTCGCCCAGGGGTTGCATCCGTTGCGCGGTGGGGTGACGCCGGAGCTCAAGGGCATCATGCAGACCCTGTTCAACACGTTCCAGTCCGCCCGCAGCGCCCCCGCGTTCCCGTCCGCGGAGGAGCAGCAGCGTATCGAGGCCGGCGAACTCGTGCCCGGCGAGATCCTCGACGAACGCGACGGTGGCCAGAAACGCGCCGACATCCTCCGCGGCATCCTGGTCCAGGTCGCCCAAGACCCCCGCACCCCGACCATGGGCGGAATGCCGCCGACGGTGATGGTGCACGTGAACGCAACCGACCTCGTCAACGGGGTCGGGGTTGGCTGGATCGACGGCGTCGAGGGCCCCGTCTCGATGAAAACGATCAATCAGATGGTCGACAACGGCGGCTTCCGGCCGATCCTCTTCGGCGGCACCGGCGCCGTCCTCGCCCTCGGCGACAAAGTCCGCTGCTTCACCCCGCTGCAACGCAGGGCGATCACCGCCCGAGACGGCGGCTGCATCATCCCCGGCTGCACCTGCCCACCGCAATGGACCGAAGTCCACCACGTGAAGCCGTGGCAAAACGGCGGCCCCACCAACGTGAGCAACGGGGTGCTGCTCTGCTGGCATCACCACCACAACATCGACACCTCCGGGTGGCACATCCGCATGGTCCTGGGCATGCCCGAAGTCAAAGCCCCACACTGGATCGACCCCACCGACACCTGGCGAACACCACCCCAACACCGAGCCCACGACCCCAAAACCCGACGTCCACCCCACACTGAATGACTGGGGGCACCCGGGCGGTGAGGACTGACTCTGCAGCCGACCCTGCAGCTGACGCTGCCGCGACTTTGCCAGAATGGTGTCGGGCACGGTCCATCTGGGCGCTGGAGCCTGGATCGAAGGAGTCAACATGTCGCAGGTAACAATGTCTGAGCCGGTCATTGCCGTTGTCGGCGCCGGGGCCGTGGGCGGCCTGCTCGCTGCGCTGCTGGACCGCGCCGGCGTCGAGGTCGTTGCCGTCGCCAGACCGCAGACCGCTCGAGCGATCGCGGCGGAGGGACTCACCATCCACAGCCCGCACTTCGGCTACGGTGTCTCGAGGATCACCGCGGTCACCGAGATACCCGACGGTGCCAACGTCATCCTCGCCACCAAGGCTTTCGCACTCCCCGCCGTGACCGGCTCGCTCGCTCAGGCGCGGCCCACTGAGGTGGTATCCCTGCTCAACGGCATCGAACACCTGGCGATCCTCCGCGACCACGCACCGGGAGCCCTCGTCGCCGGAGCCTCGGTGGCTGTCGAATCGACGAGGCTCAGCCCCACCGTGATCGAGCATCGCAGCCCGTTCCTTCGGCTCACCGTTCCGGCCAACGCCGCCGACTCCGGCATCACCGCGGCGTGGCGGAAGGCCGGACTCGACGTCACGGTGGCCGGCACCGACCAAGAGGTGCTCTGGGCCAAATTTCGCTTTCTGGCCCCGATGGCCTTGCTCACCTCGTACTGGCGGTTGCCCATCGGCGCCGCCCTCGAACGCGACGCCGCACTGACGACCGCGGTGCTGACCGACGTGGCTCGGGTCGCCAGCCTGGACGGCGTGCCCACGGACGCCGGGCAGCTGGCCACGGCCCTCGCCGCGTTGCCGGCGTCTATGCGCTCGTCGCTGCAGAACGACCTGGAGGCGGGGCAGCGAAGCGAGCTGGATGCCATCGGGGGAGCCCTCGCCCGCCGCGGTCGCAGTCTCGGTGCGGACACCGCCGCCGTGGATGGGCTGTTGGCGGACCTCACTGCGAGATGACTTTCGGAACGGCTACATCGCTGGGATGACTTCCCGGGGACGCCGGGATGATCTGGTGGCCGGAACCCGGACGCGGCGCTGGGGGAGCCCTACGCTGTAACCATGCCGGTTCCAGGGTTCCTCACGCGTGCCGCCCCGCACCGCTGGGCACTTGAACCCGCGCTCGGTCTGGCTGTGGCCCTGGTGTGGGGGATCCCGGCCCTCTGGGCGGGCCAATCGGCGGCACTGCTGGCGGTCTGGATGTTCGCGATCGCGGTGGGACTGTCCCGCTTCGCCCCTCTGCTGGGGCTGACCATCGGCGCTGTCGCGACACTGGCCGTGGTCACCGCCGGAACCGGCCACTTGACCGGGCCGGGCGCCGTACCGCTGCTGCTCACCTCCGGCTGCCTGGCGGTCTGGGGCGCCGGACTCCACGGGCGGCGCTGGGTCAGGTTCGTCGGCCTGGCCGCGGGGCTCCTCCTCGGCATGCTTGTCACAGTCTTCCTCTTACTGCCTCTGTCGATGCAGGGGGCGCAGGACCTGGACGGGACGCTCCGGTTCTTCGGCGACCTCGGATTTCGGCTCACCGGCGGCTTCCTGGCCGCCCTCGCTCTCGTAGGCGGCTGGGCGCTGGCGCTGGTCGTTCGGGGCCGGGCCGATCGCCGTGGCGCCGCAGGGCCGGTCGAGGCAGATGCCCTCACCCTGGAGACCTGGCTGATGCTGCCGCAGGGCGCACCGACGGGCACGGTGACGATGGGCGTTCCGATCCGAGGCCCCCTCAGCGCCCTGCTCGGTGACCGCACCGGCGGCCGGCTCGTCTTCCGCCCGGTCTCACGGCGCACCGTCACCGTCGACGTCGGAATCGCGGTCACCTTCTCCCTCTTCTGCCTCATCATCGATGCCGGCAATGGCATCGTGTCGTTCCTCGTATTGGTCGGCTTCACGGCCGCCCTGGCCGTGCGCCGGCTGTCACCGGGCCTGGCCCTGACGATCGCCTGGGTCAGCGCCCTCGCCCAGATGCTGGCCGGGCTGCCGGTGCTGACCGGCAACTTCGCGGTGTTGGCCGTTCTGTACGCCACGGCGGCCTACGGCGACAGGATGCTGCGCTGGGTCGGCCTGGTTTCCGTGGGGATCGGCGCCGTACTCGCCGCCGGCTACATCGCGGTTATCCAACAGGGCGCGCTCTCCATCGGCGAGGCACTCGCGCAAGGCAACGCGGCCGGCCTGGTCTGGTCCTTCGTGGCCACCCTGATCGCGAGCGTCGCGGTGCTCGGTCTCTCCTGGACCCTCGGACTACTCATGCGAACCTGGCAGACCGCCAGGGCGGGCCGGCTCAGCCAGCATCGAGCGGTGGAGGAACAGCGCGTCGCGCAGCGCAGCGTGGTCGTCGAGCAGGAACGCAACCGCATCGCCCGCGACATGCACGACGTTGTCGCCCACTCCCTGGCCGTGGTCATCGCCCAGGCCGACGGGGCCCGGTACGCGCGTGCCGCGAACCCCGAGGCCGTCGACGAGGCGTTGACTACCATCTCGACCACGGCCAGGGACGCCCTGGGCGACGTGCGCATCCTGCTCACCCGTCTGCGCCAGGACGCGGCCGACGGACCGCAACCCGTGCTCGCCGACCTCGACCGCCTGGTGGCGCAGATGCAGAGCACCGGGCTCGACATCGAGTGGACCACCACGGGCACACCCACCACCCTGGGCTCCGGCGCCCAGCTGGCCGTCTATCGCATCGTGCAGGAGGCCCTCACCAACGCCCTCCGGCACGGTGACGCTGGTCGGGCGGTATATTTGAGCCTCGCCTGGACGGACGGATGGGTTGCGGTGACGATAGACAACGCGGTGCGACCGAGCCCGGCCGCCGACGCATCCGGTGTACTCGGCCACGGACTACCCGGCATGCGCGAACGGGCGCTCCTCGCCGGCGGCTCGTTGACCGCGGAGCCCATCGGCGGCCGGTTCATCGTGGCCGCGCGCCTGCCGGCCATCACCACCAGTGCCCTGGTACGGCCCACCGTGCTGACCCCGGCCCCGCCCCGACCAACGGAGAACGCCCATGAGTGACGTCCACCCGGCGGATGCTCCGCGCATCCGGGTCGCCCTCGTCGACGACCAGGCCCTCTTCAGGGCCGGGATCCGCATGCTGGTCTCCTCCCAGGACGATCTGGAGTTCGTCGGAGAGGCCGGCAACGGCGCCGCCGGCGTCACCATGGCCGCCGCTGTCCTCCCCGACGTGATCCTGATGGACATCCGCATGCCCGTGATGGACGGCATCGACGCCACTGCGGCCATCATCGCCGCCGCCACCATGGCCGGAACGACCCCGCCGCGGATCATTGTGCTCACCACCTTCGAACTCGACGAGAGCGCCAGCCGGGCCATCCGCGGCGGGGCGAGCGGCTTCCTGCTCAAGGACGCCGATCCGGAGTTCCTGCTCGCCGCCATCCGCACCGTGCACGCCGGCAGCGCCGTCATCGCCGCCTCCGCCACCCGCGAGCTCTTTGCCCACTTCGACGCTCCGGCCCCGGAGCAGGAGGTGCCGGTGGCGTACACCACCCTGACCAGCCGGGAACGGGACATCTTCGCCCTCGCCGCCCTCGGCCTGAGCAACGCCGAGATCGCCGCGGGTGAGTTCCTGAGCGAGGCCACCGTCAAGACTCACATCAGCCGCATCCTGGCCAAGCTCTCGCTGCGCGACAGGGTGCAGCTCGTGGTCTTCGCCTTTCAGCACCGCCTCACCCAGTAGCTCTGCTCCACCCGGTAACCGCCCAGCGGATGACCCGGCACCGCCGGCACTCATCCGTCCGGCCCCGCTGATTACACCCGGGGCCCGATGCGGCCGCTGGCACCGGATTCGTACCGTGGAAACATGGAAAATTCACCGTCAGAACTCGGCCTCGCGGCCAGAGTCACCTCCCTGCGCAAGACCTACGGCTCCGCCACCACGTCGGTGACGGCCCTCGACGACGTGTCCATCGGCATCCGTCGGGGCCAGTTCACCGCCATCATGGGCCCGAGCGGCTCGGGCAAGTCCACCCTGATGCACATCATGGCGGGGTTGGACACGGCGAGCGCGGGCCAGGCCTGGCTCGGTGACACCGAGATCAGCGCCCTGGATGACGCCGCACTGACGGTCCTCCGCCGGCGGCGGATCGGCTTCATCTTCCAGGCCTTCAACCTCGTACCCACGCTGGACGTGCGCGGCAACATCCTGCTGCCCTTCGCCCTGGACGGCCGGAAGCCGAGCACCACCGAGAACAACTGGATCGAGCAGCTCATCGACTCGCTCGGCCTGGCCGACAGGCTCACGCACCGGCCGCACGAGCTCTCCGGCGGACAGCAGCAGCGCGTCGCCATCGCCAGGGCCCTGGCCACCCGGCCTGAACTGGTGTTCGCCGACGAACCCACCGGCAACCTCGACTCACGGAGCGGTCGGGAGGTGCTGGCCCTGCTCAAGGCGGCGAGCACCGGCTACGGCCAGAGCATCGCCATGGTCACCCATGACCCCATTGCGGCCAGCTTCGCCGACCGGATCCTCTTCCTCGCCGACGGCCGCCTGGTCGAAGACCGGGAACGGTCCTCGGCCGAAGACATCTCCCGCATCATGCTCGGCATGGAGCAGCGCGCATGAGCGGCCGCGGTGCAAGCCTGCTCGTAGCCGGCCTCGCCTCGGCCTTCGGCGTGGTGCTGCTGCAGGTCACCAGCGTGCTCGCCACGGTGATCAGTGGTGACGGCGTTTCCGACATCGGGGCGGTGCGCTCGGCACTGTCAATCGTGGCGGTCCTGTTCATCACCATCGCCGTGTACGTCAGTTCGATCGTCACCACGAACACCGTCGCGACGATCATCGCCGGCCGCACCCGCACCATCGCCCTGATGCGCCTGATCGGCTCCAGCGCACGTGATCAGCGCCGCGCGGTGGCCAAGGAAGGCCTTCTCGTCGCTGCCGTCGGCGCCGTCCTCGGCGCGGTCGTGGGAACGGTGCTTCTCAGCATCGGACTGTGGATAGCCGTGGCCGCCGGCACGCTCCCTGACCTGCGGTACAGCCTGATCGAACCGCTCCTGGCGCTTCCCGTCCTCGTTGTGGTGCTCTCCACCTGGTGCGCGGCCTGGGTGGGCTCGCGCCGGGTGCTCTCGGTCAGTCCGATGCAGGCCGTCGGCGCCGCCCAGGAACGCTCGCTCGAGGAAACGGTCCGACGTCCGGCCCGCAACATCGTCGCCGTGCTGCTGATCGTGGCCGGGGTCCTGTTCCTCGCCGGCGGTGTCGTCGTGGGCCAGATCAGCGAGTACGGAGTCCTGCTGGGCCTGGTAGGCGGGCTGCTGTCCTTCAGCGGGCTCGTGCTGGGCTCGCACCTGATCATGCCGCCCGTCCTGGGCCTCGTGGGTCGTCTGCTGGGTTCGAACGCACCGTCCAGGCTCGCGGCCGCCAACGCGCAGCAGCATCCGGAGCGGAGCTCCAGGGCCACCATCGGCCTGGTCATCGGCGTGACGCTGATCACTATGTTCGCCGTCGCCGGGGCCACCTTCGAGAAGATGATGGCGCTAGCCATGGAGGACCCGTCGGTGCGCGCAGCGATCAGTGAGATGGTCGGCATCAGCCTGGCGGTGATCTCGGTGCTGGTGGGCTTCAGTGCCCTCATCGCGGCGGTGGGCATGGTGAACAACCTGGCCCTGAGCGTGCTCCAGCGGTCCAGGGAGATCGGGTTGCTGCGGGCGCTCGGCTTCACCGGCGGACAGGTGCGCAGGATGATCCTGGCTGAGAGCCTGCAGATGACCGTGGCCGCGGTCGCCCTCGGGCTGGCCCTCGGCGTCGTCTACGGCTGGGCTGCCGCGCAGTCGCTGTTCGGCACGGTGGCCAACATCGGTTTCGTCACACCGGCGGTGCCCTGGTTGCTCGTGGTGCTCAGCGTGACCGGGACCGCCGTCCTGGCAGTCGCTGCGACCATCGTGCCCGCCCGGCGCGCGGTGTCCGTCGCCCCGGTGACCGCCCTGGCCGCCGGCTGAGCGGATGCTGAGGAACTCTTCGGCAATCGGTGTTACCCTCTTTGTGTGCTGTTCGGTCTGCTCCTCCTTAGCTGCCGCGACGAGTCCTAATCTGAGGCCTCACTCGTCGCGGAGTTTGTCGTCGGCTGACCACCACTCGCGAGGAGAGATTAGACCATGAAGAACAATCAGGCCGCATCGACTATGCCGGTACACAAGTACCGCCCGTATCAGGACCAGTTCAACGTCGACCTGCCGGACCGCACCTGGCCGGCCAACCGCATCACCGTCGCACCGCGCTGGTGCGCCGTCGACCTGCGGGACGGCAACCAGGCTCTCATCGACCCGATGAGCCCCGAACGCAAGCGCATCATGTTCGACCTGCTGGTGCGGATGGGCTACAAGGAGATCGAGGTCGGCTTCCCGTCGGCCAGCCAGACCGACTTCGACTTCGTCCGCAGTCTCATCGACGACGGCGCGATCCCCGACGACGTGACCATCCAGGTGCTCACCCAGGCTCGTGAGCACCTGATCCGTCGCACCTACGAGTCCATCGTCGGCGCCAAACAGGCCATCGTGCACCTGTACAACTCCACCAGTGTGCTGCAGCGCGATGTCGTGTTCCGGGAGGACAAGCAGGGCATCATCGACCTGGCCCTGTTCGGCGCCCGCACCTGCCGGGCCCTCGAGGCCACGGTTCCCGGCACCGCCGTGTACTACGAGTACTCGCCGGAGAGCTTCACGGGCACCGAGCTGGAGTTCGCCGTGGACATCTCCAACCAGGTGATCGAGATCTTCGAGCCCACCCCGGAGCGCAAGGTCATCATCAACCTGCCGGCCACCGTCGAGATGGCCACGCCCAACGTCTACGCCGACTCCATCGAGTGGATGAGCCGGCACCTGGCCCACCGCGAGAACGTCATCCTGTCGCTGCACCCGCACAACGACCGCGGCACCGCGATCGCGGCTGCGGAGCTGGGCTACCTGGCCGGCGCCGACCGTATCGAGGGCTGCCTGTTCGGCAACGGCGAACGCACCGGCAACGTCGACCTCGTCGCCCTGGGCATCAACCTGTTCACCCAGGGCATCGACCCGCAGATCGACTTCGGCAACATCGATGAGGTCAAGCGCACAGCGGAGTACTGCAACCAGCTGCCCGTTCCCGAACGCAGCCCCTGGGCGGGCGACCTGGTCTTCACCGCCTTCAGCGGCTCCCACCAGGACGCCATCAAGAAGGGCTTCGAGGCCATGGCCGCCGAAGCCGCCGAGACCGGGGCCAGCGTCGACGAACTGGTCTGGGCCGTACCGTACCTGCCGATCGACCCCAGGGACCTCGGCCGCAGCTACGAAGCGGTCATCAGGGTCAACTCGCAGTCCGGCAAGGGCGGCGTCGCCTACCTGCTCAAGACGGACCACCACCTCGACCTGCCGCGGAAGCTGCAGATCGAGTTCTCCGGCGTCGTGCAGGCCAAGACCGACACCGACGGCGGCGAGGTCACCAGTGATCAGATCTGGGACATCTTCAACGACGAGTACCTGCCCGCCAACCACACCAACCCGGATGCGAAGTGGGGCCGGTTCGAGTTGTTCTCCACCCGCACCTCCAGCGACCTGGCCGGCGCGGTAGACCTCACCGTCGACCTGCGCGATTCGGACGCCGTCGCCCCGGCCACGGCGACAGGCAACGGCCCGATCGCCGCGTTCCTGGGCATCATGGCGGACCGTGGCGTCACGATCACCCTGTACGACTACGTTGAGCACGCCATGGCCGCCGGCGGAGACGCCTCGGCCGCGGCGTACGTCGAGCTCGACGTGAACGGCAAGCGGTTCTGGGGCGTCGGCATCGACCCCGACATTTCGACGGCATCACTGAAGGCCGTCGTATCGGCGGTCAACCGCGGCATCCGGGCCGAAGCGGGCGATCGGGAATTGGCGACCGTCTGACCTGCACGCGGATGGCCCCGGCTGCGACTCTCGTCGCGGCCGGGGCCATCCTGCGTATTGCGCCGTCCTGTGTCCGGCTCAGACCCGCATGGCCCGTCGGGCCTGGCTGGGTGTGAGCGGCTGAGGAACCGGCACTGGTTCGCCGTCCGGCTTGCCCAGCACCGCCGTGCAGTCATCGATCGCCTGCGCCAACAGTGCGTAGAGACGCTCATCGGTGTCGGGAATGCATGCCTCGGCGATGCCCTGCACCGTGATGCGGATGATCGACTCCGCGGTGCGGTCGGTGAACCGGGTACGAGACCACGACCCGACCGAACCCATGAACTCGCGCGCCCAGCGTTCGGTTTGCGGTGCCTTGTCGAATGCCGCACGTACCTGCTCTGACACATCGATCGGGGTGCCCTCCGACGACCGCGCCAGGTGACGCTGACAGTTGAGGATGCCCACGGCCAGGGCCCGCTGGTGATCGGCGCTGACCACCGGCAGACCGGCCGTCGCGGCCCGCAGGGCCACGACAAGACGGACCCGCTGGTCGTCGCCGCGCAGACCGATCACGGACGGGATCAGCATCATCAGGCGGGATCTGGCGTCATCGGAGGTGCAGTCGTTGACCATGCGTGCCAGCGAGGCCAAGACCGGATGTGTGCACGCTGGATGGTCGCTCCACGCCTCACCGGACAGGTGCGACGCGAATTCCATGAAGCACGCTCCGCTGCGTGGGGACTTGTGTTTGCCCCGGGAAAGGACAGGCAACAGCTCGGGCGCAGTGCCCTCGTATCGTTTCATGGAGTACCTCCCTGCGACGTGGTTGTGCCTCAATACTGACCCCAGATTGGGGGAAAGGCGAGGCCAAAACCGGTCCGGATGACAAATGCTCAGAAAACGCTCCGGAACGCGTCAGCGGTCAGCGGTGACGGTGGGCTCGGGGTGCGCCTGGGTGCGGCGCCGTGGCCAGAACCGCAACGGCTGGATCGAACCCCGCCGGCGCCAGTGCGGCCAACTGCCGATGGCCCGTTGCTGCGGCAGGGTCCAGCCGAATCGGGCTGCGAGGACCCGGATGACCGTGGTCGTGACCACGCAGATCATTGCCGCCGCGGTGATCGGCACCTCGAGCACCACAAGAGTGACCAGGAGCCCGCAGCCCACCAGGGCGGCGACGGCGTACAGCGAGCCGACGTGCATCACGGCGATGGGCACGTTCAGCATCATGTCTCGCAGCACGGACCCGCCCACAGCGGAGACCACCCCGACGAACAGGGCGGGAATCTCCGGCAGGCCGGCGGCGAGCGCCTTGGTGGTGCCGATCACGCCGAACAGGCCGATGGTCACGGCGTCCAGGGTGATGATCAGCGGGCCGAGCCGGTTGAACAGGCTCTGCAACAGCATGCCCAGCAGCGCGAACACCGCCGCGACGGGCAGGTACCAGTTGCTCAGCAGCGCGGCCGGCACCCCGCCGAGCAGGATGTCGCGCAGCAGGCCGCCGCCCAGGCCCACCGTGATGCCGATGATCGAGATGCCCAGCAGATCCATCCGGCGGTCGGTGAACCGGCCCGCGAACATCGCCCCCTGGATCGCGCCGATGGCGACGGCGACGAGGTCGATCCAGAGCGGAATGGCGAAGAGGGGAGTGGGCACCGTCAATATCTACCACGGCCCGCATGACCTCCGGCGCGGGCGTCGGCATCCGTCCGCCGGAGTGGGAGAATTGACCGTGCCCGTTTACCGTGATGAAGCCGTCGTGCTGCGTACCCACAAGCTGGGCGAAGCCGACCGCATCATCACCCTGCTCACCCGCCAGCACGGCAAGGTGCGTGCTGTCGCCAAGGGCGTGCGCCGTACGGCGTCGAAATTCGGTGCCAGGCTCGAGCCGTTCATGGTCGTCGACGTGCAGCTCTATATCGGTCGCAGCCTCGACATTGTCAACCAGGCCGAATCGATCGGCTCGTACGGGGCCGTCATCACCGCCGATTACGGCAGCTACACCGCCGCGAGCGCCATGGTCGAAACCGCGGACAAGCTCACCGAATCCGAGGGATCGCTGCAGCAATACCTGCTTCTGGTGGGGGCGCTGCGGTCTCTGTCCAGGCACGAGCACGGCTCCGGCGCCACCCTCAACTCCTACCTGCTCCGGTCACTGTCCATGGCCGGCTGGGCGCCCAGCTTCCACGACTGCGCCCGCTGCGGCGCGCCGGGCCCGCATTCGGCTTTCGTGGCGCAGGTCGGCGGCATCGTCTGCGACAACTGCGCCGCCCCGGGTTCGCCCCGCCTCGACCCCGACACCATCGCCCTGCTCAGCGCACTGCTCACCGGAGACTGGGCCTTCACAGCCGATGCCTCTGACACCACCCACGCCCAGGCCACCGGGGTCGTCGCCGCATACACGCAGTGGCACCTCGGCCGCGGCCTCCGATCACTGGAGCACGTGCGCCCATGACGCCGAATCCCTTCCGTTCCTCCTCGAGCACCCCCTTCACCCACAAGGACGCGGTGCCGTTCAAGCCCGTCGACTGGACCGGGCTCTACCCGCCGGCGCTGCCCGCCAAGGCCGTGCCGGAACACGTGGCCGTGGTGATGGACGGCAACGGCCGTTGGGCCAACGCCAGGGGCCTGTCCAGGGTCGAGGGCCACAAGGCCGGTGAAGCATCACTGCTCGACGTGGTCGCCGGAGCCATCCAGATCGGCGTCAAGCACCTCAGCGTGTACGCGTTCTCCACCGAGAACTGGAAGCGCTCACCTGACGAGGTGCGCTTTCTGATGGGCTTCAACCGGGATGTCCTGCACCGCCGTCGCGACCAGCTCAACGACTGGGGCGTGCGGGTGCGCTGGGCCGGCCGGAAGCCCAAGCTGTGGGCCTCGGTGATCAACGAGCTGCAGTTCGCCGAGAAGCTCACCGCCGGCAACGACGTGCTGACCCTGACCATGTGCGTCAACTACGGCGGCCGCACCGAGATCGCGGATGCCGTGCGGGCCCTGGCCGAGGACGTCGCCGCGGGCCGGCTGAAGCCGTCCGGCATCACCGAGAAGTCCATCCAGCGGCACCTGTACACCGCCGACCTGCCCGACGTCGACCTGTTCGTACGCAGCTCCGGCGAGCAGCGCACCAGCAACTTCCTGCTCTGGCAGAGCGCATACGCCGAGATGGTGTTCCTGGACACCCTCTGGCCCGACTTCACCCGCGTCGACCTCTGGCACGCCATCGAGCTGTACGCCGCCCGCAACCGCCGCTACGGCGGCGCCGTGGACACGCCCACCGCCTGACCGTTCCGGGTACGCGGGAATAACTGGAGGGTCTGCTCGAGTTAGCCTCCACGTGAGCGAAACCATCAAAGTAGACATCTGGTCCGACGTGCAGTGCCCCTGGTGCTATATCGGCAAACGCAAGTTCGAGGCCGGCGTGGCCGCATTCGGCGACGACGTCGAGGTGGAGTACCACTCCTTCGAACTCGCCCCGGACACCCCCGTCGATTTCGCGGGCAGCCCGATCGATTACCTCAGCGAGCGCAAGGGCATCCCGGTGCCGCAGGTGCTCGAGATGCTGGAGCGGGTCACCGGCATCGCCGAGAGTGTCGGCCTGCACTACGACTACGACTCGGTGCACCAGACCAACACCATCAAGGCGCACGAGCTGCTGCACTACGCCAAGGCGCACGGTGTGCAGCTGGAGATGAAGGAGAGCCTGCTCAAGGCGTACTTCGTCGACGGTGGCCACGTCGGCCGCATCGAGGATCTCGCCGACCTCGCCGCCACGGTCGGCCTGGACCGCGCCGACGTGGTGCGCTCCCTCACCGAGAACGAGTACCTGGCCGCGGTCAAGGCCGATGTCGCCCAGGCCACCGAGTACGGCATCCAAGGGGTGCCCTTCTTCGTGATCGACGGCAAATACGGCATCTCCGGCGCACAGGACCCTGATACCTTTGCGCAAGCCCTCCGCCAGGTCCGCAGCGAGCGGACCGACACCGACACCCGCGCAACCGAGGAGACCCACGCATGAGCGAGACCACCACCGCGACCGACACTGCGACCACCCCGGTGCTGCGTCCGATCATCCAGCTGCTCGACCAGCCCGACGCCGGCGGATGCTGCGGCGGCGGGTCCTGCGGCATTTAGCCGTCCGACGTTTCAGCCCGGCCGTCCGACGGTTTTCCACCGTCGAACGAACGTGGCGTCCATGCCCGGCCAGGTCTGGGAGAATTGGATGAGATGAACACTCCCACTTCCACGATCAGCCCGGTGTCCCCGCTACGAATCGGCGACATCGAACTCGATGTGCCCGTGGTGCTGGCACCCATGGCCGGCATCACCAACACGGCGTTCCGCCGGCTCTGCCGCGAATACGGCGCCGGACTCTACGTGAGCGAGATGATCACCTCACGGGCGCTCGTTGAACGCACCCCGGAATCCATGCGGCTGATCACGCACCACGAGAGCGAGAAGACCCGCTCCATCCAGCTCTACGGTGTCGACCCGAAGACGGTCTCGGAGGCCGTCACCATGCTCGTCGCCGAGGACCGCGCCGACCACATCGACCTGAATTTCGGCTGCCCGGTGCCCAAGGTCACCCGCAAGGGCGGGGGAGCGGCGCTGCCGTGGAAGATCACCCTGTTCCGGGAGATCGTCGAGGCCGCCGTGACGGCCGCGGGGACGATCCCGCTGACCGTGAAAATGCGCAAGGGCATCGACTCCGACCACCTCACCTACCTCGAGGCCGGTCGCGTCGCCGAGGGCGCCGGCGTCGCCGCGATCGCGCTGCACGCCCGCACCGCCGCGGATTACTACTCCGGCCACGCCGACTGGGCCGCCATCAAGACCCTCAAGGACACCATCACCAGCGTGCCCGTGCTCGGCAACGGTGACATCTGGTCCGCCGCCGACGCTCTACGCATGATCGAGGAGACCGGGTGCGACGGCGTCGTCGTCGGCCGTGGCTGCCTGGGACGTCCGTGGTTGTTCGGCGACCTCGCGGCGGCCTTCCGCGGTGAAGTGCTCAAGGCCGAACCCTCCCTCGGCCAGGTCGCGGATGCGTTCCGCCGGCACGCCGAACTGCTCACCGAGTTCTTCGACAGCGAAGAACGGGCCTGCCGCGATGTGCGCAAGCACGTGGCCTGGTACTTCAAGGGCTACCCCGTCGGCGGTGACCTGCGCGCCAGCCTGGCCTCCGTCGTGTCGCTCGAGCAGCTGGACGAGCTCCTGGCGACCATGGACCCCGACCAGCCGTATCCCGGCATCGGGGCCGAGGGCCAGCGCGGCCGGGCCGGCAGCCCCAAGAAGACCTCCCTGCCCGAACGCTGGCTCGAGTCTCGCGACATCGTCGGCGCAGAGCGCAGCAATCTCACGGAGGGCGAGGGGGACACCAGCGGTGGTTAATCAGACCGGATACAGCGTTCACGACGAGGCCAGGTTCCGACCTGAAGAGCATGATTCCAGCCGCAGCGACTTCGCCCGCGACAGGGCCAGGCTGCTGCATTCCAGCGCCCTGCGCCGCCTGGCCGCGAAGACCCAGGTGCTCAGCCCTGCCGCCGGTCTGGACTTCGCCCGCAACCGCCTCACCCACTCGCTCGAGGTCGCGCAGATCGGCCGGGAGCTCGCCCTGCGCCTGGCCCTGGACCCCGACATCGTCGATACGGCGTGCCTGGCGCACGACATCGGGCATCCGCCGTTCGGTCACAACGGCGAGAAGGCCCTCAACACCTGGGCCGCCGACATCGGCGGCTTCGAGGGCAACGCGCAAACCCTGCGCCTGCTCAGCCGGCTCGAACCCAAGGTTTTCGGAGACAACGGCGCGAGCTTCGGACTCAACCTCACCCGCGCCAGCCTCGACGCCAGTTGCAAGTACCCGTGGGCAGCCGACTCCTCGGTCGCCGACCCGAGCGGACGCGCCAAATTCGGTTTCTACGAGGACGACCGAGCGGCCTTCGAATGGCTGCGCGACGGCGCACCGGAACGCCAGCTCTGCGTCGAGGCGGAGGTGATGGACCTCTCCGACGACATCGCTTACTCGGTGCACGACTTCGAGGACGCCGTGGTCAGCGGCTACCTCGACGTGGAACTGCTCAGCAGCCGCAGCGATCACGCCGCCCTGGTCACCTCGATGTACGAGTGGACCGGCGGGCAGTTCAGCCACGACGAACTCATCGCCGCCTTCGACAGGCTCGACGCCCTCGACGTATGGCTGCACGGTTGGAACGCAGGCCGCCGGGACCAGGGCCGTCTGAAGAACCTGACCAGCCAGCTCATCGGCCGGTTCAGCGGCGCGGCCGTCTCGGCCACCAGAGCCGCCTACCCCGACCGACACCTCATCAGGTTCGCCGCCCACGTCGTGGTCCCGCGGGAGGTCCAGGCCGAGATCGGCGTGCTCAAGGGCATCGTCGCCGCGTTCGTCATGTCCACCCACGTGCGCCAGCCGATCTACATCGAGCAACGCGAAACACTCACCTACCTGGCGGACACGCTGTTGGCGACGGGCGACGAGCACCTGGACCCCGGCTTCCGGGAGGACTGGGTGGCTGCCGCGGACGACACGGCCCGCAAACGCGTGATCGTCGACCAGGTGGCCAGCCTGACCGATCAGAGCGCGATCGCCCTGCAGCGCCGGTTGCACCTGACCCGTGAACCCGCCGGGATCACGCTTCGGACCGGTGCCGCATGGCAGGACTGATCCGGCAGGGCGACGTCGAAGAGGTCAAGTCCCGCACCAACATCGCCGACATCATCAGCGACTATGTCAGCCTCAAATCTGCCGGGGTCGGTTCGATGAAGGGCCTGTGCCCGTTCCACGACGAGCGCAGCCCCAGTTTCCACGTGCGTCCGCAGGTCGGGTTCTACCACTGCTTCGGCTGTGGAGAGAGCGGCGACGTCTACTCCTTCCTGCAGAAGATGGACCATGTCAGTTTCAGCGAGGCTGTGGAACGGTTGGCCGGCCGGGCCGGCATCGAACTGCACTACGAGGGTGGCGGCGCCGAGGCCCCTGACCACACCAACCGGGCGCGGCTGTACGCGGCCAACCAGGCCGCCGCCGAGTTCTTCATCGACAAGCTCGGCAGCCCGGGGGCCCAGGTGGGCCGCACCTTCCTCGGCGACCGTGGCTTTGATGCTCAGGCCGCCGAACGGTTCGGCGTCGGCTTCGCGCCGAAAAGCTGGGACGAGCTGACCAAACACCTGCGCGGCCGTGGTTTCAGCACCGAGGAACTCACCCTCTCCGGCCTGGTGTCAGCCGGGGACCGGGGGATCTACGACAGGTTCCGCGGCCGCCTGGTCTGGCCGATCCGTGACATCACCGGGCAGACCATCGGCTTCGGCGCCCGCAAGCTGCTCGAGGACGACAAAGGCCCCAAATACCTCAACACACCCGAAACCCCGATTTACCACAAGGCCCAGGTGCTGTACGGCCTGGACCTGGCCAAGCGTGACATCTCCCGCAACCACCAGGTGGTGGTCGTCGAGGGCTACACCGACGTCATGGCCTGCCACCTGGCCGGCGTGACCACGGCCGTGGCCACCTGCGGAACCTCGTTCGGTGTGGACCACATCAAGGTGCTGCGCCGGGTACTCGGCGACGACAGCGGTGTCGGGGAGGTCGTCTTCACTTTCGACCCCGATGCCGCGGGGCAGAAAGCCGCCGTGCGGGCCTTCGCCGAGGAGCAACGGTTCAGCGCCCAGACCTTCGTGGCCGTCGCCCCGGAAGGGCTCGACCCGTGCGACCTGCGGCTGCACCGCGGAGACGACGCCGTGCGTCGACTGGTCGACTCCAAAAAGCCGATGTTCGAGTTCATGATCCGCCAGCTTCTGGCCCAGTACAACCTCGACACCGTCGAAGGCCGGGTCTCCGCCCTGCGCGCGGCCGCCCCGGTGGTCAGCGACATCCGGGACCCGTCATTGCGACCGGGCTACACCCACGAACTCTCCCGCATGCTGGGAATGGACCTCGGTGAGGTGTCCCGCGCCGTCAGCTCGGCCCAGGCGCGGTCCCGCACCGCGCCCCTCGAGGCACCTCGCCGGGCGGGAGAACCGGCACCGGCCCCGCGCGAGCGCCTCTTCGCCCTCGCCGACCTGCCCCAGGACCCGGTCACCCGGATCGAGCGCGACGCGCTGATGGCGATGCTGCAGCATCCGACTCTCGTCGGGCTCGACCTCGTGCAGCGGGCGGTGTCGACCGGCATGACCAACAGCACCCTCGCCGTCGTCCGGGACGCCGTGGCCGCCGCCCTGCCGCACGCCGCGGCTCCGGACTGGCTGGAACGGGTCGTCGCAGAGACCCCGGCTCCGCTGGCGAACCTGGTCACCGAACTGGCGATGGCCCCGCTGCCTGAGCGCACCGAGCGCGAGGTCACCCGCTATGTGCGAGACATCACCATCGTGCTGATCGAGAAGGACCTGCTGCGGCAGAAAGCCGAACTGCTCGGCCGCCTGCAACGGGCCGATGCGACCAACCGTGAGGTCTACGTCGCGATTCAGCGCGAGCTCGTGCGGGTCGAAGCCGAACGGCGCAACCTCCGGGTCGAGTAGCCGGCTTATATTGCGGGTCTATTAAGATGCATTGCAGAATGGCCGTCTGACGCGCAGAGTGTGCTAATTCTTGGTTTACAGCAACGCATATCTGCGTCTGAGCGCAGATATTCGGTTTCACCAAGACACCCACACCTTGAGGAAGAGGCATTCGACTATGGCTTTTGAACCCACCAGGCGCGGCCGCGCCGTCGGCGTCACCGCCGGTCTCGCCGCCGCAGCACTCGTGCTCGCCGGCTGTGCAGGCTCCACCGCCGAGGAGGCGGGCGCCGCTCCGCTGACCATCGGCACCACCGACAAGGTCACCACCCTTGACCCGGCCGGCTCGTACGACAACGGCTCGTTCGCCGTGCAGAACCAGGTCTTCCCGTTCCTCATGAACACGCCGTACGGCAGCCCCGACGTCGAACCCGACATCGCGGTCTCCGCCGAGTTCACCGCGCCGACGCAGTACACGGTCACCCTCAAGCCCGACCTGGTCTGGGCCAACGGCAACAAGCTGACCTCGTCTGACGTCAAGTTCACCTTCGACCGTCAGTTGGCGATCGCCGCCGACAACGGCCCCTCCTCGCTGCTGTACAACCTGGAAAGCGTCGACACCCCGGACGACACCACCGTCGTGTTCAACCTGCTCGCCCCCGACGACCAGATCTTCCCCCAGATCCTGTCCAGCCCGGCCGGCCCGATCGTGGACGAAGAGTCATTCTCGGCCACCGAGCTCACCAGCGACGACGACATCGTCAAGGCCAATGCGTTCGCCGGACAGTACGTCATCACCAGCTACGACTTCAACAACCTCATCGGCTACAAGGCCAACCCCGACTATGAGGGTCTCCTGGGTGCGGCGAAGACCGACGTCGTGAACGTCAAGTACTTCGCCGACTCGTCCAACCTCAAGCTCGAGGTCCAGGAGGGCGGCATCGATGTGGCGTTCCGCAGCCTGTCCGCGACAGACATCGAAGACCTTCGCGGCAACGACAACGTCGAGGTCGTCGACGGACCCGGCGGCGAGATCCGCTACATCACCTTCAACTTCGACACCCAGCCGTTCGGCGCCACCACAGCCGACGCCGACGCGGCCAAGTCCCTCGCCGTTCGCCAGGCGGTTGCCGACCTCGTCGACCGTGAAGAGATCGCCGACCAGGTGTACAAGGGCACCTACACCCCGTTGTACTCCTACGTCCCGGCCGGCCTGACCGGTGCGACCGAGTCCCTCAAGGGCCTCTACGGCGACGGCAACGGCGCTCCGGATGCCGACAAGGCCAAGGCGACCCTCACGGCCGCCGGCGTCACCGAGCCCGTCGAGCTCAACCTGCAGTACAGCAACGACCACTACGGCCCCTCGTCCGGTGACGAATACGCGCTGATCAAGGACCAGCTGGAGTCCAGCGGCCTGTTCACGGTGAACCTGCAGACCACCGAGTGGGTGCAGTACTCCAAGGACCGTTCCAGCGACGTGTACCCCGCGTACCAGCTCGGTTGGTTCCCGGACTACTCCGACGCTGACAACTACCTGACGCCGTTCTTCCTCACGGAGAACTTCCTGAAGAACCACTACGTCGACCAGGAGGTCAACGACCTGATCTTGCAGCAGGCCGTGACGGTCGACCCCGCCGCGCGCACCGCGCTCCTCGAACAGATCCAAGACAAGGTCGCGGCCCAGCTGTCGACGGTGCCGCTGCTCCAGGGTGCGCAGGTCGCCGTGACCGGGACGACGGTCACGGGAGCCAGCGACACGCTCGACGCGTCGTTCAAGTTCCGTTACGCAGCCCTGGCCAAGGGCTAGGCTCGCAGGTTTCACCTAGCTAGACGACGGGGGCGTTCAGGCGACTACGCGCCGAACGCCCCCGTCTTTCGTTTGCATAAGTGAGGTAGGAATGACGACTGTAGCGACAACGCCAGCGGCCCCGGCGGCCGGGCGACAGCCCACCACGACGGCACCGAAGAAAAAGGGTTCCGGCGGCGGAATCATCCGCTACATCGTGATCCGCTTCCTGCTGATCTTCCCGACCATCTTCATCCTGGTGTCCATGGTGTTCTGGCTGATGCGCACCACGGGTGACCCGATCACCGCGGCTCTCGGTGGCCGGCTGAGCGCCGACCAGCTCGCCGAGCGGGTCGCCGCGGCCGGCTACGACAGGCCCATCCTGGTGCAGTACGTCGAATACCTCGGCCAGATTTTCACGGGCAACTTCGGCACCACGATCAGCACCAACCGGCCGGTCTCGGAGGTGCTCCTCACCTACGGCGCCGCCACAGCCGAGCTGGCGTTCTACGCCCTGCTGGTGGCCTTCATCGTCGGGATCCCGCTGGGCATGGTCGCCGCGTACTGGCGGGACAAGTCGCCGGATGCGTCCTTGCGAATCTTCGCAATCCTCTGCTACGCCACCCCGGTGTTCTTCTCCGGCCTGCTCTTCAAGCTCATTTTCGCCGTCTGGCTGAAGGTCCTGCCTGTCGCCGGCCGGGCCTCGACGAGCTCGGAGCTGCAGATGCAGCTGCTGCCGGGCAAAACCGGTCTGTACACCATCGACGCCATCCAGACCGGCAACCCGGCGATCCTGGTCGACGTCCTGACCCACGCGGTGCTGCCCGCCCTGGCCCTCGGTCTGCTGACCGCCGGGGTCTTCCTGCGCCTGGTCCGCACCAACGTGATCGGCACCCTGGGCACCGATTACGTGGACGCCGCCCGGTCCCGCGGGGTCAGCGAATTCAGGCTCGTGCGGAAGCACGCGTACCGGCCAGCACTGATTCCGATCATCACGGTGATCGGCCTCCAGATCGCCCTGCTCCTCGGCGGCGCCGTGCTGACCGAGACCACCTTCGAGTGGAAGGGGCTGGGTTTCATGCTTTCCGAATTCCTCCAGGCCAGAGACTTCGTCGCCGTCCAGGGCATCGTCGCCCTGCTCGCCGTCATCGTCGCCCTGTCCAACTTCATCGTGGACATCATCGCCGCGCTGATCGACCCGAGAGTGCGGTACTGATCATGACCCGGATCGATTCCCCGCCGCGCCGGCCCAGCCGCCTGGCCCGCCTGCCCATCATCCACCAGCTCCACCAGAGCGTCGGCCTGCAACGCGGGATGCTCGTGGCCGGCCTGGTCATCACGGCACTGTTCGTGCTCACCGCCATCCTGGCGCCACTCGTCGCGCCGTACGGCTACAGCCAGCTGCGCGGTCCGGACGGGGTCTTCGGCGCCCAGCAGCCGCCAGGTGGCGCACACCTGTTCGGCACCACCGTCGGCGGTTACGACGTGTTGTCCAGGGTGCTCTGGGGTGCCCAGACGGCCCTGTTCGTGATTGTGGTCGCCGTCCTGCTGTCGATCTTCGCCGGCGTGTTCCTGGGCCTGGTGTCCGGGTACTTCGGCGGCTGGCTCGACCGCGTGCTCGTCGTCGTCTGTGACGCCGTGTACGCCTTCCCATCGCTGCTGCTGGCCATCGTGATGTCCATCGTCATCTCCGGCGGCAAATCCGACCTCGTCGGCGGGGTCATGGCGGCAGCCATCTCGATCACCGTGGTGTTCATCCCGCAGTACTTCAGGGTGATCCGGGCCGAGACAGTGCGGATCAAATCCGAGGCCTACGTCGAATCCGCCCGGGTGCTGGGCTCCGGCAACATCCGGATCATGGTGCGGCACGTGTTGCGCAACGCCACGCGAACGCTGCCACTGATCTTCACTCTCAACTCCTCCGAGGCGATCCTCACCCTCGCCGGACTCGGCTTCCTCGGTTTCGGCATCGAACCGACCGCCGCATCCGAATGGGGCTACGACCTCAACAAGGCGATCTCCGACGTGTCCAGCGGCATCTGGTGGACCTCGTTGTTTCCCGGCCTCGCGATCGTGTTGGTGGTGATGGGCATCACCCTGGTCGGCGAGAGTCTCAACGACCTGGCCGACCCACGACTGCGCGGCCGCCGCGCGGTCGGCGCCAACGCCGGCCTGGTCGCCGAGACCTCCGTGGTCCCCGGCGGCACCCTGACCGCCGGCCCCGGCGGGCTCGGCGGGCTCGAAAGCGGCCCCCTCCACACCAACGACGGCGAGGCCACCTCATGAGCGATAACCGCACCGAACAGCAGACCGTCCTCAGGATCGCCGACCTCGGCGTGTCCTTCTCCACCGATGCCGGTGCCGTTCGCGCCGTCGACGGGGTCACCCTCAGCGTGCGTCGCGGCGAGGTCCTCGCCATCGTCGGCGAGAGCGGCAGCGGCAAGACCGTCACCGCCAAGACCATCCTCGGGCTGCTGCCGGAGACCGCGGTCTCCGAGGGCGCCGTGATCCTCACCAGCAGGGATGGGGCGAGTGAGAACGACGTCATCGCGCTCAGCCGCCAGCGCCTGCGCCAGGTGCGTGGCACCGACGTCTCCATGGTGTTCCAGGAGCCGTCCACCGCGCTGAACCCGGTATACACCGTCGGCTGGCAGATCATGGAGGGCATCAGGGCGCACGGCACCGTCAGCCGCGCCGACGCCAGGAAGAAGGCCATCGAGATCCTCGGCAGGGTCGGCATCCCCGACCCCGAGGTGCGGGTCAACTACTACCCGCATCAGTTCTCCGGCGGTCAGAAGCAGCGGGTGGTGATCGCCATGGCCCTGGTCCTCGAACCGGGCCTGATCGTCGCCGACGAACCCACGACCGCGCTCGACGTGACCGTGCAGGCCGAGATCCTCGACCTGCTCCGACGCTGCCGCGACGAGTTCGGGACCGCGATCGTGCTGATCACCCACAACATGGGTGTCGTGGCCGACCTCGCCGACAGGGTCGCGGTGATGTACCAGGGCAAGGTCGTCGAGGAAGCCGACGCTCAGACCCTCTTCAGCTCACCCCAGGATCCGTACACGCAGAAGCTCCTCGCAGCGGTGCCGTATGTGGGCCAGGGGGTCGTGCGGGCGGCGGAGCGGGCCGAGGCCCGTTCCCCGGAATGGGCCGCACAAACCCCCGTCGTCGTCGCGGACAACCTGCGCATCCAATACCCCGGCAGGCTCGGCCGGCCGGGCTTTGTGGCCGTGGACGGAGTGAGCTTCTCGATCCGCCCGGGCGAGGTGCTCGGCCTGGTGGGGGAGAGCGGGTCGGGTAAGACCACCATCGGCCGGGCCATCGCCGGCCTCACCAGGGTCACCGACGGGTCCCTCACCGTTCTCGGACACGAGATGAACGGATTCAAGGAGCGCCGGTTCAAGCACCTTCGCAGCGATATCGGCTTCGTGTTCCAGGACCCGGCCTCCAGCTTCAACCCGCTGCTCACCATTGCGGACTGCGTCGCCGAACCCCTCGTGGTACACGGCAGGGCCGCCAACCCCCGGGCCGCGCGAGCACGGGTCGACGAACTGCTCGAGGCCGTCCAGCTGCCGCGTGCCTTCGGTGACCGCTTCCCGCACGAGCTCAGCGGGGGTCAGCGCCAGCGGGCCAGCCTGGCCAGGGCCCTGGCGCTCGAACCTGCCCTGCTGATCGCGGACGAACCGACCTCAGCGCTGGACGTGTCTGTGCAGGCCAGGGTGCTGGAACTCTTCGCGGAGCTGCAGCGCGAATTCGGCTTCGCGGCCCTTTTCATCAGCCACGACCTCGCCGTTGTGGACATCCTCGCCGACCGGATCGCCGTGCTCTACCACGGTCGCCTGGTCGAGGAGGGCACCGGCGCCCAGGTGCTCGGATCGCCCCGGGACCCGTACACCCAGCGGCTTCTCGCGTCGCTGCCGGTGCCCGATCCGGCGGCCCAGGCGAAGCGGCGGGACGAACTCCGGAGGCTGCGTGCGGCAGGATAGAAGTCATGAGACGCGTCGAAGCAGATCCGTATCCGATCGTTGCCAGTGACCTGACCATCGAATACCCGGGCCACGGCGCCAGCCCCGCGTTCGTGGCGCTGCGCGGACTGACCCTGACCCTCGGCCGGGGGGAAGTCCTCGGACTGCTGGGCGAGAGCGGGTCGGGCAAGAGCACGATCGCCCGGGTGCTCTCCGGGGCGGACTCCGGGACCGGCCACGGTGACGTGCGCGCGCAGATCACCGGTGGGCAGGCGACGGTGCTCGGCTACCCGCTGCGGCGCATCGGCCGACGCAAACTCGCCAGGCTCACCCTCGGCGTGGGGATGCTCGCCCAGAACGCCGCGAGCACCCTCCCCGCCAGCCTCACCGTGGCGGACATCGTCGCCGAACCCGTCCTCGAACGCGATCGGCGCTACGACAGAGCGGCGTTGGAGACCCTCGTCGCGACGATGATCGACGCCGTGCGCCTGCCGCTCTCGGTGCTGGGCAAGTACCCCTATGAGCTCAGCAGCGGCCAACGCCAGCGTGTTGCACTGGCCAAGGCCCTGGTCTTCGGGCCGACGCTGCTCATCGCCGATGAACCCACCGCGGGCGTGGATGCCCTGGTGCGCGACGATGTCATCGACCTGATCGGCGAGCTGCAACGAGAACGTGCCTTTTCGGCCGTGCTGATCAGCAACGACCTGAGCGTGCTCCGTCGGGTCGCCGACCGGATCGGGGTCATGCACCAGGGCGTCCTGGTCGGGCTGGGCACCATCGACGAGGTCTTCGACAACCCGTGGCATCCCTACGTCGTCGAACTCGCGGCGGCGCTGACGCTGGACGGCGCAGCTCTGGATTCCACCGTGCTGGATTCCACAGCTTCGGATTCCACCGTGCTGGATTCCGCGGCGCACGATGTCGGGGCCGACACCGACCGGAGCCCGGAGGCATGACCGGGCAGCACCGCGCGGTCCTCTCCGACGAACCCGAGCGCGACCCGGGCGGATGGCGGCCGACGGCCGGTCCGGTAGCCATCCTGCCCGAGGACAACGCTCTCTTCGCCGGCGCCGTCGCGTCGGCCGGGGGAGTCGTCGCCCCGCTGTCACCGGACACCCGGGGACTCATCTGGCTGTCATACGCCCGCGCCGCGGAACTCGAGGAGGTGCTGGCGGAAAACCCCCAGATCGGCTGGGTGCAGCTGCCCTGGGCCGGTGTCGACGCTTTCGCCGACATTCTCTCCCGGCATCAGCGGCACGACCTGCTCGTGACCAGCGCCAAGGGCGCCTACGCCCAACCGGTGGCCGAACACGCGTTGGCCTTGATCCTGGCGTCGCTGAGGGTGCTCCCCGTGCGAGCCAGGGCGCGGTCCTGGAATTCGGTGCCCGCCGGAGCATCGCTCTATGGCCGGTCGGTGCTGATCATCGGGGCCGGCGGCATCGCCCGTGAACTGATCCGGCTGCTCGAACCGTTCGGCACCCGCATCGTGGTGGCGCGTCGCAGCTCGGAGCCCGTGCCGGGAGCCGCCCGCACCGTGCCGGTGGGGCAGCTGAACACGGAGCTGCCCCTGGCCGACTTCGTGGTGGTCGCTGCCGCGTTGACCGGCGACACCCGGCACCTGCTCGGCGGGGCCGAACTCGCCCTGATGGCGTCGACCGCCCACCTGGTGAACATCGCCAGAGGCCCCCTGGTCGACACCGACGCGCTCGTGGCCGCTCTGGCCGCCGGCACGCTCGCGGGCGCGGCCATCGACGTCACCGACCCGGAACCGCTGCCGGACGGGCATCCGCTCTGGAGTGAGCCCCGGTGCCTCATCACGCCGCACATGGCCGACACGCCCGAGATGACCGCGCCGCTTCTGGCCGAGAGAATTCGGCTCAATGTGGCCGCTTTGCTGGGAAACGGGCCGTTTGTCGGGGTTGTCGACCCCGCTGCGGGGTACTGAGCGTCCACTCGGATTTGGTGCACGGCGAACTTTTGGTAAAGTAACTACGCCGTTCAAGCGAGGGAAACTTTCGCTGAGCATGCATTCCTCGATAGCTCAATTGGCAGAGCAGCGCACTGTTAATGCGCAGGTTCTTGGTTCGAGTCCAAGTCGGGGAGCGAAAAGGCCACTAGGGGCTCCACCCCCGGTGGCCTTTTTTGTGCGTGCCGCTAGTCTGATCCCGAAAAGATGCGAAAGGTGGCGGTTGTGTTCCCCTGGCAGACCCTCAGCGCTGTACTGGCCGTGCTCACCCTGGCCGTGGTCATTCTCTGGTTGCTTGCCGTGGCGCAGCAACGCCGCAGCCGCTTCGCCAGATCGGCGGCCGAACGCGTGCGCATCGACCTCGAGCTGTCCCTCGCCGAGCAGCACGGGCGTCTCGCGATCATCCGCGAGCTGCAGGACATCGCCGTGCTGTCTCTCGCACGCCTCATCACCCGGGCCGAGGGGGCCCGGTACACGGCCGAGAGCGACCCATCCACGGCCGTGCGCGCGGCGACGGCCCTGGTCGAGGACGGCAGGGTCGCTCTCGCCGACCTGCGCCGGGTCCTGACCATCGCCAGGGAGGGCGAGGCCATCGCGACCAGCGCACCGGGCCTGCAATCGGCCCGCAGCCTCTTCGGCGTGATGCGCGACGCCGGCCTGGCCGTCGCCTTCACCGAGTCTGGTGACAGGTTCCCGCTCAAACCCGGGGCGGAGCTCGCCATCTACCGCATCCTGCAGAGCGCCCTCGCGAACGCGCTCAAGCACGGCGGGCCCGGCACCGAGGCCAGAGTGTCGTTCACCTGGACCCAGGACGGCCTGCAGCTCCTCATCGACGACGACGGCATCCGCGCGGCGGCCAAGCGGGAAAGCGCCTCGCCCTCGGATTTCGCCGCCAAGACCGCCTACACGATCGACGACGACCTCAAGGCCCTGAGCGAGAGCGTCTCGGGCGCCGGGATCACCCAGATGCGCGAACGAGCACAGCTCTTCGGCGGGATCTTCAACGCCGGAACCGTGCCGGGGGTCGGCTTCTCGGTCTCAGCCGTCTTCCCGTCGCTGCGGTTCCACAACGGTGTGCACGGCGTCAACCTGACCCGCTGACCCGCTCGGCGTCTCAGCAGCTCAGCTTTCGAGGTCGTCCACACCGGGCAGCCAGGTCACGCCGGGCACACCCCAGCCGCGCTTCCGGCTGACCTTGGCGGCGATCTTGGCGTAAGAGTGTTCGAGCCGGTCCACGTAGAGGGTGCCGTCGAGGTGGTCGAACTCGTGCTGGAAAATCCGTGCCAGCCAGCCGTCGGCCCGGATCTCGAAGGGCTTCTGGTCAAGGTCCACGGCGCGCAACACGGCCGAGCCGGCCCGCTGCAGCGGAAACCGCTCGCCGGGAAACGACAGGCACCCCTCGACGTCTTCGTCCTCATCGGCCTCACCGGCGGGGACCGGCGTGATCCAGAGCTCCGGATTGATCGCGACACCCCTGGTCTCGACCTCGTCGTCGTCGAGGTAGCTGAACGTGAACAGCCGCAGCCCGACCCCCACCTGGGGTCCGGCGAGACCGACACCGGGAGCGGCATCCATCGTCTCGAACATGTCCTGCACCAGCGTGCGCAACTCGTCGTCGAACTCGACGACGGGAGCGGCGGGGGAGTGCAGGACGGGGTCACCTGAAATTACTATCGGTCGAACGGCCATTCACCAAGGATATCGGCATGGATCTCGATAGTCTCGTTGAGTGACTCCCGACCTGACAGACCTGGCTGGAGAGATCGCGATTGATCCGCGCCAGGCAATCGGCATCCCGCTCGCGTTGATCGGCGCTGTCTTCCTCTCCCTTGGCGCACAATTCCAGCACCGCGGTGTGACCAAGGTGGAAGCCCACACGAGGGAAATCACCGGCGGACTGAATACCCGGCAGCTGGTGCTCTTGCTCTCCCGGCCCTCCTGGGTGTTCGGCACCGTGATGCTCGGTCTGGCCATCGCCTTCCAGCTCACCAGCCTCGCCTTCGCGCCCCTCATCGTCGTGCAGCCCCTCGGGGCGGTGGCTCTGGTGATCACGGCGATCCTGAACGCCAGGGTCAGCCACGTCAAGCTGAACCGAGCCTCGGTCATCGCGATCGCGATGTGTGTCGGCGGGGTCGGACTCTTCGTCACCGTCGCCGCGTTCACGGCGGTCGACAAGCCCGTGACGGATGCGAACCTGATCACCATCCTGGTGGTCCTCGCTGTGGTCCTGGCCGCCTTCGCCGTCGCGTTCGTGCTGCTGCGCAGCCGGTTCAAGGCGATTTTTTACATCATCGGCGCCGGCGTGCTGTACGGATTCGTGGCCACCCTCGCCAAGGTGATCATCAACCGCATCCAGAACGGCAACGTCGAGTGGCTCACCGTCGTCTGCGTCGTCGGCCTGCTCCTCGCTGCTGCGTCGGGCGCCTACTTCGTGCAGAACGCATACTCGTCGGGTCCGCCCGACCTCGTCATCGCGGGTCTGACCGTGATCGACCCGATGATCGCCGTCGGCATCGGCGTCATCGTGCTCGGCGAAGCCTCTCAGGCGCCGACCTGGGCCGCCGTTCTTTTCGCGGTCGCCGGCGCCGTGGCGATGTGGGGCGTCTTCAGGCTCGCGAAGTATCACCCGCAAACCCAGAGCTGACCGGTGCTTTTCGTGAACGCGCCGCGTCTGGGGGGCTGCCATGGGTCAAGCGGTTTAGAATAGGGTGCTAACACACCTCGACGGCGAGAATCGTTGAGACCCAGACTTCGCGCCGGACGCTGATCCCCGGCCCACCTACGTAGGGACTATCCCACTTGAGCGCTTCATCTGATTTACCGGGCAGCTCGTCCGACCCGGCCATGCCGGGCACCACCCGACCCATCCGGGTTCTCATCGCCGCAGACACCTTCGCGCCCGATGTGAACGGCGCGGCCCGTTTCGCGGAACGGCTCGCCGCCGGCCTGGTCGGACGCGGCCACGTGGTGCAGATCATGGCTCCGGCTCCGACGCGCAAGCACGGCACCTGGACCGAGGTGCACGAGGGCGAATCGATGACCGTGCACCGTCTGCACAGCTGGCGGTGGCGCCCGCACGACTGGCTCCGCTTCGCGCTGCCGTGGATCGTGCGCAAACAGAGCCGTGCCATCCTCGACTCGTTCCAGCCCGACGTCGTGCACTTCCAGTCCCACATCGTGGTGGGTCGCGGTGTGTCGATCGAGGCACAGAAACGCGGGATCCGCATCATCGGCACCAACCACTTCATGCCGGAGAACATGCTGCAGTTCTCCCTCGTTCCCAAGGGTTTCCAGGACCAGCTCGTCAAGGCACTCTGGAAGGACGCTGAACATACCTTCAAGCGTGCAGAGGCCGTCACCACGCCGACCCGCCGGGCGGCGGAGTTCCTGGAGAAGTACACGGGGCTCGCGGGGGTGCAGGCCATCTCCTGCGGAATCGACGCCGACAACTATTCCCCCAGCTTCGCTCCGCGCACCGAGAACCGGATTCTCTTCGTCGGCCGGGTCACCGGTGAGAAGCAGATCGACGTCCTGGTGCAGGCCGTCGCCCTGTTGGATCCGAACCTGTGTGCCCAGGTTGAAATCGTCGGCGGTGGCGACCAGCGCCGCAACCTGGAACACCTCGTGGAATCGCTCGGACTGAGCGCACAGTTCACGTTCACGGGTTATGTCACCGACGAGGAGCTGCGCGAGGCCTACACGCGTGCCACGGTGTTCGCGATGCCGTCCATTGCGGAACTGCAGAGCATTGCGACCATGGAAGCGATGGCGTCGGGTCTCCCGATCGTGGCGGCGAACGCAATGGCGCTGCCGCACCTGGTCCACGACGGGCAAAACGGCTACCTGTTCGAGCCGGGCAGCGCCCAGGACCTTGCGGACAAGCTGACCCGCGTGTTCACGACGTCGCCCGACGAACTGGACGCCCTCAAGAACGAGTCGCTGAAGCTGATCGAGGCACACGACATCAAGCGCACCCTGACGACATTCGAACGCCTCTACCGCGGCGTATCCACGGCGGACACGAACTCCAGCGTCCAGCCGGATCCGGCCGCGGCCCACCCTCCGGTCCTGGACGTCACGCCTCGGCGCGACTGAAGGGCGGCGCCTGGCCGATACTATGGTCAGGCACGGGGTGGTAGCTCAGCTGGTTAGAGCACGCGGCTCATAACCGCACGGTCACGGGTTCAAGTCCCGTCCACCCTACGAGAAAGCACGGTTTGTGTACATCCTGGTGACCCGATCGAGTTCGGAACGGCTCCGGGTCAGGGAGCTCGACGCCGCCGGCGTTCCCGAGGGTGCCGACACAACGCTCACGACCGACGAGTTCCGTGCGGTGGTGCGGGAACGCGATCAAGACGCGGTGCGCTGGGTCTGGGAGGACACCGCGCGGAGCTATCCCGTCCTGCTGCGGGGGAGTGTCACTGTCCAGCGCTGCCACGATCTACGGCTGTGTCACGCCATCCTGCGCAACTCGGCGCTGACCGGCGGAAGCGCGCTGGCGAACGCCCCGGCAAGCCGGTGGGATGCGCCTGCTGCGGCCGTCCCCGTCGAATCCCCGGGGACGACCCTGTTCGAGATGGATCTGGGTCTGGCCGACGACGCAGGACCGGAGCCGGCCGACGACGACGTCCTGGCGGAGTTCCAGGCCCAGCTTCAGGCGGTCCACGCCTCGGCCGACCCCGGCCGGTTGCGTCTGCTCCTGGCGGCAGAATCCGTTGGCGCCCTCATCGCGGCCGAAATGCAGTTCGCCGGACTGCCGTGGCGGAGCGCAATCCATGACAGCCTGCTCACCGCAGAACTGGGCCCGCGGGCAGCCTCGGGCATCCGGCCGGCACGGTTGGAAGAACTCGCGGGGCGTATCCGCACCGAACTCGGCGACCTGGAGGTCAACCCGGATTCCCCGCCAGACCTGCTCCGGGCGCTCAACCGGGCTGGGCTGGCCGTGGCGACCACGCGGGCATGGGAGTTGGAGAAGCTCGAACACCCCGTCATCGAGCCCCTCCTGCGCTACAAGAAGCTGTCCAGGCTGCTCGCCGCCAACGGATGGTTCTGGATGGAGAGTTGGATCATCAACGACCGCTTCCACCCTGAGTACCTGCCGGGCGGGGTGGTGACCGGTCGATGGGCGACCCGCGGCGGCGGTGCCCTGCAGCTGCCCAAGCAGATTCGCGGCGCGGTCGTGGCCGACCCCGGCTGGAGCTTCGTGGTGGCGGACGCAGCCCAATTGGAGCCTCGCATCCTGGCCGCATTGTCCACCGACACCGCCATGGCCGCCGCCGGACGGGGCACTGACCTCTATGCCGGAATCGTGGCGAGCGGAGTGGTGGACACCCGCGCTCACGCCAAGGTCGCCATGCTCGGCGCCATGTACGGCGCCACATCCGGGGAAAGCGGGCGCCTGCTGCCTCGACTGGCGCGCGCATATCCGCGGGCGATCGCCCTGACCGAGGCGGCGGCGAGGGCGGGGGAGCGCGGCGACGTGGTCAGCACCCGGCTGGGCCGGTCCTCGCCGCGGCCAGGGGGCGGCTGGCAGGACGACCAGGCCCGCGGGTCAGAGGCCGGGGCGACACCGGCCGACGAACGCCGGGCCAGGAGCCAGGCCAGGGACTGGGGCCGGTTCACCCGCAATTTCATCGTGCAGGGAAGCGCCGCGGAGTGGGCGCTGTGCTGGATGGCCGAGATCAGGAAAGGGCTTCGGGCCCTGCCGGTCCCGCCACAGCCGCCCACCGTGTTCGCGCGCGGTCAGGTGCCGGCCCGGACGCCCCCCAGCCCGTTCGCGGACATCCCTCATCTGGTCTTCTTCCTGCACGATGAGGTCATCGTGCACACCCCTGCGGCACTGGCCGGCGAGGTGTCGCGAATCGTCACCGAGGCGGCCTCGACGGCGGGCCGACTGCTGTTCGGCGATTTCCCGGTGGACTTCCCGTTGACCTGCGTTGTAGTGGACAGTTACGCGGACGCAAAATAGGTCACGACGATGTGCCGGGCCGACGGCCCCGTTTGGGTCGCTGCAGGCTCAGCTCGCGGTGCAGTCGAGGTTCCTCCTCCGCTGGAGGACGATCGGCGACAGCGGCCACGGTATCGAGCCAGGCAAGCGCGGCCCGGGCCTGGACGAGCTGGGCCTCGGTGGCCAACCGTTCCTGACCGGACTCCCAGGGACGCCCGCTCCCGTCTCCGCCGCGGTTCAGCCTCAGCTGCCAGGCGGATCGGTAGCCGGCCAGCAGCGGCGCAAGATCGACGTGCGGCAGGGACGAGGCGATCAGCACCCTGTCCAGCATGTCGGTCCAGTCGGCTCCGGAGTCGCTGTCGGTCTCCCGCAGCCAGGCCAGAGCCTCGGCGTGGCCGCCCCCGGTCAGCCTGTACAGCGGGAGACCATCCTCGGTGCTGCCCGCCGCCTCGACGGAGCCCTGGCGGACCAGTCGCTCCAGGGTGCTGTAGATCTGTCCGACGTTCACCGTGCGCCGGCCGGCGGTGCGGGTCGCCAACTCGCCGTGCAGCTGGAAGCCGTATGCCGGGCCCATGGTGAGGATGGCGAGAAGCGAATTGCGTACCGACACGATGTCTCCAGCCTGCGGCTGCGACGGTCGCGGTCGACCTCTAAAGCCATACCGAATATACATTAGAGAACGACCGGCTGTTGGGATTTCCCGGCCGGGTGGGGCATAATTCAGCTAGCCGCCGAAATGTGTTCCGCGGGTCCTGGTTGAAAGTCGTTTGAGATCGTTGGGGAAGACGCACCTCGAACACCATCCAGGGAACGGAGAACACTATGACGGCACCCCGCACTCGTCAGTCACCGGCTGCACGGGGAGTTTTGTATGTGCACTCGTCGCCGCGCGCCCTGTGCCCCCACGTGGAGTGGGCCGCCGGCAGCGCGCTAGATGAGGCGGTCAGCTTCGACTGGAGCGAACAGCCTGCCCTCCCGGGCGCCCAGCGTGCGGAGTTCTTCTGGGAGGGCGCTGCGGGCGGCGGCGCGGCCATAGCGTCCGCCCTGCTCGGCTGGGATCAGCTGCGCTTCGAGGTGACCGAGGACCCGGGGCCCGGCCGCGATGGTGGCCGCTGGCTGCACACGCCGGCTCTGGGCATCCACTTCGCCCAGACCGACACGGCCGGGAACGTCGTCCTGCCGGAGGACCGTCTGCGTGCGGCCATCCACGCGGCGGGTACCGACTCCGTGCACCTGCACCGTGAGCTGCGGCGCGCCTTGGGCCAGGCCTGGGATGACGAACTGGAGCCGTACCGGCACGCCAGCGACTTCTCCAGCGTGGTCTGGCTGCACAATGTCGGCTGAGTGCGGGCGAGGCCGGGGCCCCGCCCGCGACGGCTAGACCGAGCGGAACGCGACGACGGCGTTGTGGCCGCCGAAACCGAACGAGTTGCTGATGGCCAGGAGATCGCCGGTGCCCAGGGCACGCGGCGAGGTGACCACGTCGAGCGGGATGGCGGGGTCCTGCTGGGTCAGGTTGATGGTCGGCGGAAGGATCCGTTCGGCCAGGGCCTTCACCGTGAACAGCGCCTCGATCGCGCCGGCTCCGCCGAGCAGGTGCCCGGTGGACGCCTTGGTTGCCGAGACCGGGATTCCGTCGAGGAGGTCCCCGAACACGCGGCGGAGCGCGTTGTACTCAGCGATGTCGCCCACCGGGGTGCTCGTGGCGTGGGCATTGATGTGCATCACGTCGGACAGGTCGACCCCGGCGTTGTGGATCGTCGCGATCATGGCCCGCGCGGCGGCCGATCCCTCGGGATCCGGCGCGGTGATGTGGTAGGCGTCGCTCGTGATGGAGCCGCCGAGCAGTTCGGCGTAGATGTGCGCACCACGGGCGAGGGCGTGCTCTTCGGTTTCGATCACGAGGGCCGCAGCGCCTTCGCCGAGCACGAAGCCGTCGCGGCTGACGTCATACGGGCGGGACGCGGTGGCGGGGGAGTCGTTCCGCTTGGAGAGCGCCTGCATCGCCGCGAAGGATGCGATCGGCAGCGGGTGGATGGCCGCCTCCGAGCCACCGGCGATGACGACGTCGGCCAGTCCGGCCTGCAGACGGTTGTACGCGTTGACGAGAGATTCGGTGCTGGACGCACAGGCCGACACGACCGTCGTGATGCCGGCGCGGGCGTGCAGGTCCATGCCGATCGCTGCTCCGGGACCGTTGGGCATCAGCATGGGCACGGTCATCGGCAGGACCCGACGGGGTCCACGCTCGCGCAGGGTGTCCCAGGCGTCGAGCAGGGTCCACACTCCGCCGATGCCGGTGGCCCAGTCGACGGCGAGACGTTCGGGGTCGACCTCAGGCATCCCGGCATCGGCCCAGGCCTCGCGGCCGGCGATCAGGGCGAACTGGCTGGACGGGTCGAGGCGTTTGGTTTCCTGACGGGCCAGAACGTCGACGGGGCGCACCCTGGCCTGGGCGGCGAAGGTGATGGGGAGCGCGGTGCGCTCAACCCACTCGTAGTCCAGAGTGGATGCGCCGGACTCGCCGGCGAGGAGGGCGTTCCAGGTGTCGGTGGCGTTCCCGCCGAGGGGCGAGGTGGCACCGAGGCCGGTGACAACGATTTTTTTGGTCATAACAACGACTCTCCGTCAGAACGTGCTCGAGTGAGAACGTGTGCGAAACGAGGTGGAAACCCCGGTTGGAGCGTCCCTGGAGAACGGACCGGCTGGCAGAGCCAACCGGCCCGTTCGGGCGTGGACCTAGTCCTGGGCCTTGACGATGAACTCGACGGCGTCGCCGACGGTCTTGAGGTTCTTGACCTCTTCGTCGGGGATCTTGACGTCGAACTTTTCTTCAGCGTTGACGACGATGGTCATCATCGAGATGGAATCGATGTCCAGGTCGTCGGTGAACGACTTGTCCAGCTCAACCGTGTCGGTTGCGATGCCCGTCTCGTCGTTGATGAGCTCGGCCAGGCCGGCAAGAACTTCTTCGGTGGACAATGCCATGTTGTTTCTCCTTGGGGGTGTCTCGTTTGACCGAGATTCAGTTTAGTTGGACAGAGGGGAGCTACGGCAGCACAACCACCTGCGCGCCGTAAACCAGGCCGGCTCCGAAGCCGATCTGGAGGGCAAGACCTCCGCTGAGTTCGGGGTGTTCCTCGAGCAAGCGGTGGGTGGCTAGGGGGATCGACGCGGCCGAGGTGTTCCCGGTCGTGGCGATGTCGCGGGCGATGACGACGGACTCCGGCAGCTTGAGCTGCTTGGCGAACTCGTCGACGATGCGCATGTTCGCCTGGTGCGGGATGAAGGCGGCGAGTTGGTCGGCGGTGATGCCGGCGGCGGCCAGGGTCTGCTTGGCGATCTTCGCCATGTCCCAGACGGCCCAGCGGAAGACGGTCTGGCCCTCCTGGCGCAGGGTCGGCCATTCCTTCTCGCCCCGTCGGTATTCCTGCAGGGTGCCGTTCATCCCCACGGCGTCAGCGCGCCCGTCCGAGCCCCACACCGAGGCGGAGATGCCGGGGTAGTCGCTCGGGCCGATGACAACGGCGCCTGCACCGTCACCGAGCAGGAACGAGATGCTCCGGTCGGTGGGGTCGACCATGTCGGAGAGTTTCTCCGCACCGATGACCAGGGCATAGTGGGCGGCGCCGGACCGGATGAGGGCATCCGCCTGGGCGACACCGTAGGCGTAGCCGGCGCAGGCGGCGTTGAGGTCGAAGGCGGCGGCGGGAACCGCACCGATACGCTCGGCGACGACGGCGGCCATCGACGGCGTCTGGCGGCCGTTGCTGATGGTGGCGATGATGATGGCGTCGATGAGCTCAGGGGCGATGCCGGAGCGTTCGATGGCCTCGAGTGCGGCGGTCGTTGCGAGGTCGACGGCCAGCACATCCTGGCTGGCCCTGGTGCGGGTGATGATTCCGGTGCGCTGCTGAATCCACTCGTCGGACGAGTCGATCGGGCCGACGATGTCGTCGTTGGGAACAATGAGGTCGCCGCGGGCGGCGCCGACGGCGAGGATGCGGGTGTACTGGGCGCCCTGCGACTGCAGGAGTTGTGGCTGGGTCATTCGTCTCTTCCGGTGGCGACTCTGGCTGATTCAGGCCTGGCGGTCGATCAGGTCGTACGCAGCGGGCAGGTCGTCGGGGGTCTTGATGGCCACGCTCGGGATGCCCCGCAGGGCGCGCTTGGCCAGTCCGACGAGTGCGCCGGCCGGTGCGACCTCGATGATTCCGGTCACTCCAGCGTCGGCAAACGACTGCATACACAGGTCCCACCGTACCGGCGACGACACCTGACCGACGAGCAGGTCGACGAAACGCGACCCGTCGGCCACGGTGCTGCCGTCATGATTCGTCCACAGCGGCAGGGTCGGGGTCTGCGGGTTCAAGCCTGTCGCCACGTCGGCGAGGTGCGCGACGGCGGGACGCATGTGGCGGGTGTGGAAGGCGCCGGCGACCTGGAGCGGGATGACGCGGCTCTTGGCGGGCGGATCGGCGGCGAGGGCGGCGAGGGCGTCGAGGTCACCGGCGACCACGATCTGGCCGCCGCCGTTGAAATTGGCCGGTTCCAGGCCGAGGTCTGCGAGTCGGGCCAGGAGTTCGGCCTCGTCCCCGCCGAGGACGGCGCTCATGCCGGTGGGCGTGACGGCGGCTGCGGCCTTCATGGCACGCCCGCGCTCCCCGACGAAGGTGAGAGCGTCCGAGGAGCTGAGGACTCCGGCGCCGGCCGCGGCGGTGATCTCCCCGACGGAGTGCCCGGCGATACCGCCGATGGCGTCGCGCCGGCCGTCGGCGAACAGGGCGGTGAGGGCGAGGAGCCCGGCGGCCACGATGAGCGGCTGGGCGATCGCGGTGTCGCGGATCGTGTCGGCATCAGCGACAGTTCCCGCCGTCACGAGGTCGGTCGAGGACTGCTCCGACATGGCGCGGAGCTGTTCGGCATAGGCCGGATCCTGCAGCCAGGGTTCGAGGAATCCGGGCGTTTGCGAGCCCTGACCGGGACAGACGACAACAATCATTTCCTTAGTCTCCCAATTCGAAACGGACGGAGGGTGTGGGCAATCTACCGACTATCCGCGGAACGTTTGTCAGATACCGCAAACGGGGGTTCAGCGGCGCCGAGTCGAGCCGTCGTGGTCACTGATCGAACCGATGATCAGCGCCGACTGCAGGATGAGCGCCTCTCTGGCCCCCGTCGCGTCATAGCCGATCACGTCGGACACCCGCTTGAGGCGGTAACGCACGGTGTTGGGATGCACGAACAGTTCACGCGCCGTCGCCTCGAGCGAGCGGCCGTTGTCCAGGTAGCACCACAGCGTGGTGAGGAGTTCGGTGGAGTGCGCCTGCAACGGGCGATAGATCCGGTGGATGAGCGTGGCGCGCGCGAGCGGATCACCGGCCAGGGACCGCTCGGGAAGCAGGTCGTCGGCCTGCACCGGCCTGGGAGCGTTCCGCCAGGAGCGGGCGACGGCGAACCCGGCCAGGGCCGCCTTGGCGCTTTTGGAGGCATCGACGAGGTTGGGCACCTCGTGACCGAGGACGAGGTGGCCGGGGCCGAAGCTGGGCTCGAGCTGCATGGCGATCTCCATGAAACTGAGTGAGGACGGTCCTCCGGCGGCTTCGTCGGCCTCGGGGTTGGCCGGGTGGGCCCGGCCGATGACCAGCACCAGCCGGTTGCCCTGCACGCCGATCAGCACGTCGGCGGTCATGTGCCGCGCCGCCCGGCGTAGCTGGTCGACGTCGAGCATCTTCGGTGTGGTGCCCACGAGCACACAGACCTCGCCGTGGCCGTGCCAGCCGAGGGCCGCGATCCTGCTGGGCAGTTCGTCGTCGTACTCGCCGCTGAGGATGGAGTCGACGACCAGGGCTTCGAGCCTGGCGTCCCAGAGCCCCCGGGCCTCCGCGGCGCGGGCGTAGACATCCGCGGCACCGAAGGCGATTTCGCGGGAGTACAGCAGGATCGCCTCGCGGAGGGTCTCCGAGCCGTCCTTGACCCGCTCTTCGACGACCTCGACGGTCACCCTGATCAGCTGCAGGGTCTGCTGCAGGCTCACCGAGCGGAGCAGTTCCCGGGGAGCGGCGCCGAAGACATCCGCCGCGATCCACGGTGTGGACCGTGGGTCGTCGTACCAGGAGATGAAGGAGGTGATGCCGGCCTGGGCCACCAGGCCGACGGCGGACCGCCGCCCTGGTGGCATGTCGCCATACCAGGGCAGCGTGTCCTCGAGTCGTTTCAGCGTCGCCGTAGACAACTCACCCGAAATTGTGCGCAACCAGGTGAGGGTCTGTTCCTTTGTCTTCGGCGCCGGTGACACGGTCCGGGTTAGCTCTCGCCACCGGCCGAGCCGGTGTTGCCGGCCAGGACATCGTGAAGGCGGTACTTGTCGATCGCCTGCTGGATGAGGCTGCGGTCGATTTCGCCGCTGTTGGCGAGCTGCTGCAGCGTGCGGACCACCATGGACGGGCCGTCGATCTTGAAGAACCGGCGAGCCGCGGGGCGGGTGTCGGAGAACCCGAAGTCGTCGGCACCCAGGGTGGCGAAGTCGCCGGGGATGAACTGGCGGATCTGATCCGGAACGGCGTGCATGAAGTCGGACACCGCCACGAACGGACCGGCCGTGTTGGCGAGCTTGTCCGTCACATACGCGGTACGCGGCTCCTCGTTCGGGAAGAGGAAGTTGTGCTCCTCCGCCGCGAGGCCGTCCCGGCGCAGTTCCGACCAGGACGTGACCGACCAGACATCGGCGGACACCCCCCAGTCCTCGGCGAGCAGGGTCTGCGCTTCGAGTGCCCACGGCACCGCAACGCCGGAGGCCAGCAGCTGGGCCTTCGGGCCGGCCACGGTGGACTCCGACACGCGGTGGATGCCGCGGATGATGCCGTCGACGTCGACATCGGCCGGCTCGACGGGCTGCACCTGCGGCTCGTTGTACACGGTGATGTAGTACATGACGTTCGGGTCGGTGTGGGTGCCGCCGTACATCCGCTCGAGGCCGGACCGGACGATGTGCCCGATCTCGTACCCGAAGGCGGGGTCGTACGACACGACGGCCGGGTTGGTCGACGCGAGCAACGGCGAGTGGCCGTCGGCGTGCTGCAGGCCTTCACCGGTGAGGGTGGTCCGGCCGGCGGTGGCGCCGATCATGAAGCCGCGGGCCATCTGGTCGCCGGCGGCCCACATGGCGTCGCCGGTGCGCTGGAAGCCGAACATCGAGTAGAACACGTACACCGGGATGAGCGGCTCACCCTGGGTGGCGTACGACGTTCCGACGTTCGTGAAGGCGGCGAGGGCGCCGGCCTCGTTGATGCCGACGTGGATGATCTGGCCCTGCGGGCTTTCCTTGTAGGCCAGCAGCTGCGCGTGGTCCACCGACGTGTAGTGCTGACCGTTGGGGTTGTAGATCTTCGCGTTCGGGAAGAACGCGTCGATGCCGAAGGTGCGAGCCTCGTCGGGGATGATCGGCACGATGCGGTGGCCGAAGTCCTTCGAGCGCAGCAGCTCCTTGAGCAGCCGGACGAACGCCATGGTGGTGGCGATCTCCTGGGTGCCGGAGCCCTTCTTGGTCACGGCGTAGGTCGAGTCGTCCGGCAGGTTCACCTGGGTGTACTTGCTGCGACGCTCGGGCAGGTAGCCGCCGAGCGCGCGGCGGCGCTCGTGCATGTACTGGATCGCCTCGTCGTTCTCACCGGGGGTGTAGTACGGCGGCTGGTACGGGTTGGCCTCGAGCTGCGCATCCGTGATCGGCACGTGCATGCTGTCGCGGAAGGTCTTGAGGTTGTCCAGCGTCATTTTCTTCATCTGGTGGGTCGCGTTGCGCCCCTCGAAGCTCGGGCCCAGGCCGTAGCCCTTGACCGTCTTCGCCAGGATGACCGTCGGTTGGCCCTTGTGCTCCGATGCGGCCTTGAACGCGGCGTAGACCTTGCGGTAGTCGTGGCCACCACGCTTGAGGTTCCAGACCTCGTCGTCGGTGTAACCCTCGACGAGCTTGAGCGCGCGCGGGTCGCGACCGAAGAAGTTCTCGCGCACGTAGGCGCCACTCTCGGCCTTGTAGGTCTGGTAGTCACCGTCGGTGGTGACGTTCATCAGGTTCAGCAGGGCACCGTCGGTGTCACGAGAGAGCAGGTCGTCCCACTCGCGGCCCCACACCACCTTGATGACGTTCCAGCCGGCGCCGCGGAAGAAGCTCTCCAGCTCCTGGATGATCTTGCCGTTACCGCGCACCGGACCGTCGAGTCGCTGCAGGTTGCAGTTGACGATGAAGTTGAGGTTGTCGAGACCCTCATTGGCGGCGACCTGGAGCTGTCCGCGGCTTTCGACCTCGTCCATCTCGCCGTCGCCGAGGAAGGCCCAGACCTGCTGGTCGCTGGCGTCCTTGATGCCCCGGTTGGTCAGGTACCGGTTCAACTGCGCCTGGTAGATCGCGTTGATCGGGCCCAGGCCCATCGAGACCGTCGGGAACTGCCAGAAGTCCGGCATCAACCGGGGGTGCGGGTACGACGAGATGCCGTCGGGCGCGTGCGACTTCTCCTGACGGAAACCGTCGAGCTGGTTGGCGCTCAGACGGCCCTCCAGGAAGGCGCGGGCGTAGGTGCCGGGGGAGGCGTGGCCCTGGATGAAGATCTGGTCTCCACCGCCCGGGTGGTCCTGGCCGCGGAAGAAGTGGTTGAAGCCGGTCTCGTAGAGAGCAGCTGAGGAGGCGTACGTCGAGATGTGGCCGCCGACCGCGATGCCGGGGCGCTGGGCGCGGTGCACGAGCACGGCGGCGTTCCAACGGATCCAGGCGCGGTAGCGGCGCTCGATGTCTTCATCGCCGGGGAAGTCAGGCTCGTTCGACGAGGCGATGGTGTTGATGTAGTCCGTGGTGGGCACCATCGGAACGTTCAGGTGCAATTCCTTGGACCGCTTGAGCAGGCTGAGCATGATCTCGCGGGCCCGGCCGGGGCCGTTGGCCGCGACCAGCGCGTCGAGGGATTGCGACCATTCGGACGTCTCATCCGGATCGGCGTCCGAGTTGTCCATTGAGTACGGGTCTTGGTCGTTGACAGTCACACTCGACCTCTTTCTGTAGGGCAGATCGTGTGGGGGAAGATCATGCCTGGTTAGGCGTGCCGGACAGAACTAGGTCGGGTCACGACCGAAAGGCACCCCGTCAGCCTAGTGATTCTTACTGGGAAGCGCGTACGGCGGCGCCGCAGTGTGCCGGGTCAGTGTTGGTGAAGCCTCCTGGGGCGGCTAGGCTTGCCCCCCGTATTCAGCCATCGTCCCCCGATGGCCGGAAAGGACACGCACCATGGCGCTGGAGAATGACACCCAGGCACCCGACTTCGAGCTCGTCAGCCAGTACGGCGAGCGAATCCAGCTCAGCCGGTACCGGGGTGAGAAGTCCGTGGCGCTGGTGTTCTTCCCCCTGGCCTTCTCCGGAATCTGCAGCGGCGAACTCTGCGAGCTGCGCGACAACCTCGCGCTCTTCGCCGACAACAGTGTCGAGCTGATCGGTATCTCCGTGGACTCCCGGCACACCCTGCGGGCCTGGGGAGACCAGGAGGGCTACGGGTTCACCCTGCTCGCCGACTTCTGGCCGCACGGCGCCGTCGCCAAGGAGTACGGGGTCTTCCTCGAAGACAAGGGCTTCGCCAACCGGGCGACCTTCCTGATCGATCCGGACGGCATCATCCGGGCGAGTTTCATCACCGCTCCGGGGGAGGCCCGCTCGCTCGCGGCGTATCGGGCAGCCCTCGACGAGCTGCAGCCGGCCTAGTTTTCCTCCCGGCCGGAATGTCGCTAAGCTCGTGCCATCCTGTTATCCGAAAATCTTCGGTCGGGGCCTTTAGCTCAGTTGGTAGAGCGCCACGTTTACACCGTGGATGTCATCGGTTCGAGCCCGGTAGGGCCCACACACTTCTGATCATCGGTAGCCACGCGTGATTTATGATGGGGTGATGGCGACACAGACACGCGAGGGCCAACTCGTCGAGGCCTTCGTGACTCTCGCCGACACTCTGGTGGTCGGCTACGATCTCGTCGATCTCTTGCACACCCTCGTCACCCAGTGCGTGCCGCTCTTCGACGCGTCGGCCGCGGGCATCATCCTCACCGACGATGAGGAGTTCGAGGTCGTCGCTTCCACCAACGAGCGCAGCCGCCTCATCGAGATCCTCCAGCTGCGCAGCGGTTCCGGTCCGTGCGTGGAAAGTGTCATCACCGGGCACGCCGTCTCCGTTCCCGACATCGAGGCCTCCGGTCCGAAGTGGCCCCGATTCCGTGCCGGCGCCGTCGAGCAAGGCTTCAGGTCGATGTTCTCGGTGCCGATGCGCCTGCGGACGACCACGATCGGGTCGCTGAACCTGTTCTGGGACCGCACCGGTGGGCTGCCGGGTTCCGACGCGCCGACGGTGCAGGCCCTCGCCGACGTGGCCACGATCGGGATCCTCCAGGAACGGGCGTTGCGGGAAAGTGACGTCGCCCGGCAGCAGTTGCAGTACGCGTTGAGCAGCCGAGTCGTGATCGAACAGGCCAAGGGCGTCGTGGCCTACACCCGGAGCGCCACCATGGACGAGGCCTTCGCTCTGATGCGCCAGCACGCGCGGTCGAACGGGCTGCCGCTGGCCGAGGTGGCCGCGCAGATTGTCAGCGGAGACCTCGCGCTTTAGTCCGCACGGACGTAGTATTTGCCTATAGCCCCAGACCCTGGCTGCACGTGTCTTTTTCCGTGACAAGCAGGGAAGCATCATGAAACGCATTTTTCATCCGGGTGGCTCGATAGTCACCGGTACCGCACTGGCTGACGCTGTGATGCTCTATGCCGAAGCGCTGAGCAACCGTCGGGAAACCGATGTCGTCGACATCCCGGTGATAACCGCTGATGGCAGTCACGGTCGGGCGCAGTTCCTGATCGGGTCGTCCAGCCAACTGGTCTGCGTGACCAGCACCGAAAGCGACTGGGAACTGACCGAGATCGCGACGACCCAAGCGCTGCAGGACAAGGTGCGGGTGGGTACGATGGCCGCGTCGCTGGCGTGGGCGGGTGCGCCGCAGGGGTCGCCACAGTTCGACGAATTCGACTACTGACCGCGCCCGGCAGCATCACCGTGCGGGAAAGCAGCGGGTTCGGATGCCCTCAGGCGCTGGCCGACGATGCGAGCGACGTCGTGTCGCTCGTGGTGGGGAGCCCGCGTGCGATGAGAACGGGGACGTTGATGTTCATCAGGACGTCGTGGGTGACCGAACCGATCAGCGTGTTCTCGCCGTGCCGGGTCGATACTCCCAGGATCAACAGGGCGGCGTCGAAACTGGCGTCGAGGAGGGCCTCGGCCGGGTCCCGGTGCGCGACACGGCGTCGCACCGTGATCCGGGACGCCATGGTGGCGGCCTCGGTGGCGGCGTCCTGCAGCATACGCGCGGCCTGCGGGCTACGGTCCTCAACAGGGTCCGAGCGCGACGACTCGGATCGAGGCGAGCCCGGAGGAGCGTAAACCAGGAGCAGATCCTGGTCGAGTCTGGCCGCCTCCTGCGCGCCCAGCCGCACCGCGGACAGGGCGCCGTCGGTGCCGTCAACGCCGACGACGACGTCGTGGCGGGAATCGAGAGTCGTGTCTGGCACGATGGCCACCGAGCAGCGCGCCGCAGAGGCGATCTGCACGCTCCGCGAGCCGAGCACCCGGCCGCGCAGGAAGCCGGTCTTGTGGGTGCCGACGATCAGAAGGTCCTCGGGGCTGGGCAGTGTGGCGAGCGCCCACGCCGTGCCGCCGTGCACGATCCGCGTTGTCAGGGTCACCCCGGAGTGCAGCGCTGTGACCCGGGCGGACTCCTCGATCAGAAGTTCTTTGGCCTGACGCTCCGCATCGGCGGCAGCGTCCCGGCCGACCAGACCCCATTCGTCGTCGACCGTGTTGACGAGTACCACGTCGGCGTTCCGCTCTGCGGCGCGGCGGACCCCCCAGCGCAACGCGGCTCGGCTCGGGCCGGAACCGTCGACACCGATGTAGTAGGTGGCGCTCATTCTGACGCCCCCGATAGCTGCGGCTCGGCGGCGGGCCGGCTGCGCGGCACGACGACGACCGGGCAGGGCATGTTCAGGAGCACGTCGTGACTGACGGAGCCGAGAATCAGTCCAGCCACGGCACCGCGGCCGTGTGTTCCCACGACGAGAAGCGCCGCGTGCCCGGCTGCTTCGACCAGGGCAGGCGCCGCGGCGCCCTGTACCAGGGTCCCGGATGCGTCGACCGCCGGGTGTTGGGCCCTGACCCGTTCGAGGGCACGGGCCAGGATGTCCTCGTGCGCCTCGATCAGGGCGTCGAACGGCACAGCGGCGCCGTAGTCCACACCGAGAGTCGCCGGGATCGACCAGGCATGCACGAGTACGAGCGGTACGGCGCGGCGGGCGGCCTCGGCCGCCGCGACGTCGAGGGGGGCATCCATGGTGCCGTCATCCTCGATGCCGACCACGACCCTGTCGCCGCCGGCGACCCAGCCGGCCGGAACGACCACGACGGCCGAGTGCGCGTGAGCGGCGAGCCGAAGCGGCAACGTGCCGTGCACGGCGCCGGCCAGCGCGCTGGTCTTGTTGGTCCCGATCACGAGCAGGTCGGCCGCGGACGAAGCCCGCACCAACTCGTCGACGGGAACACCACGGCGCACGACACCTGTCGCCTTGACCGCGGGGACGTTCTGCGCCACAAAACGGGTGGCCTCGGCCAGGGCACGTTCGTAGACGGGCTGAAAATCATCCTCGGGGCCGCCGACCGGCGACCAGCCGAGTTCAACGACGGTGGTCAGCTCCAGACTCAGCGGCACGTCCTCGGCCCTGGCCAACGCCCAGTCCAGGGCGGCCCGGCTCGCCGGCCCCCCGTCAACGGCTACGATCACTCTCTCAACCATGAGTTGATCTCCAGTTCTTCCCGGGGTGCTTCGGGAGATGACACATCTCCAGAATGGGCCGGAGTGCGAATCCGGGGAAGGGCCGAAGGTCCCAGTCAGGTACACTTTGGGCTAGCTCCGACCGAAAGGGGACGCATTCCGTGACCGTTCCTGAGACCAGGCTTTCGTTTCCCGACGGACCGCGGTCCGCTCTTGACCAGGCGCTGTCCGAACTCGTCCTGAACGCCCAGAAAGTGCTCGCCACCCAGGGGCGGCTGCGCAGCCTGCTTCAGGCGAGCCAGGCCGTCGTCGAAGAACTCGACCTCGCGGCCGTGCTCCGCCGCATCGTGGACGTCGCCGTCGACCTCGTCGGAGCCCGGTACGGCGCGCTGGGTGTCATCGCACCCAACGGCAATCTGGAGCAGTTCATCCACGTCGGCATCCCGGACGAGCTGGCCACGTCGATCGGCCACTTACCGGCCGGGCACGGTCTACTGGGCGCCCTCATCGACGACCCGCACGCCATCCGCCTGACGCACCTGGGCGAGGATCCCCGATCTTCGGGCTTTCCGGCGCACCACCCGCCGATGGACAGCTTCCTCGGCGTGCCCGTGCGGGTGCGCGGCGAGGTGTACGGCAACCTCTACCTGTCCAATCAGGTGTCCGGCGCGTTCAGCGAAGAAGACGAGGAACTGCTGACCGCCCTGGCCGCCACGGCGGGCATCGCGATCGACAACGCCCGTCTCTTCGACGAGACCCGCCGCCGGCAGCGCTGGTCGGCGGCATCGGCCGAGATCAGCGCCGCGCTGCTCTCCGACCGGGCGGATGCCTCCCTCGAACTCCTCGCCGATCGTTTCGCGTCACTGGCCGACGCCGATCTGGTCTGCGTGGTCCTCGCCGCAGGCGAAAGCACGCTCATCGTCGACACCGCCAGGGGAAAACTCGCCAAGCAAGTGAAGGGACTCGTCATCCCGTCCGCCGGAACCACCGTCGGGCGGGCCTTCGAAAGTGGCCAGCCGATCCTCACGGCCGACGGCGGTGCCAGCCTCGACCAGCCGGACGCCCAGCTGGTGCTCGGCCCGACAATGGTGATCCCGCTGCTGGCCTCCGGCCGCACCCACGGTGTCATGACGGTGTCCCGCTCCTCCGGCCGACCCCGTTTCACCACCTCCGACCTCGAGATGGCAGCGGACTTCGCCGGCCAGGCCAGTGTTGCGCTCGAACTCGCCCGCGGCCGGTCCGCCGGCCAGAAACTGGCGCTTCTGGAAGACCGAAGCCGGATCGCCCGCGATCTGCACGACAACGTCATCCAGCGGGTGTTCGCGGCCGGCATCGGGCTGCAGGCCATCAGCGGGTCGGTTGACGACCCCAACGTCCGGGAGCGCATCATCGAGGAGGTCGTGGCGCTCGACGTGGCGATCGTCGAGATCCGCACGGCCATCTTCGCCCTGACCGCCGAGACCAGCCGCGACCGCGGCTCGATCCGTCACCGTGTGATCGACCTGCTCAGTGAACTCGCGTCGCTCTTCGACCAGACCCCCCGCCTGGTCTTCACCGGCCCGATCGACCTGCTGACCCCGCCGGAGATGTCCGATGACATCGCCGCGGTCATCCGGGAGGGGCTGATGAACGTGATCCGTCATGCCGACGCCACCGAAACCGTCGTCAACCTCAGTGTCGCGGACGACCTGGTGGTGATCGAGGTGGTCGACAACGGCATCGGCGTCGTGGAATCCGACCGGCGCAGCGGACTGGCCAACCTCTCCGCCAGGGCGCAGCAGTGGGGCGGCGACCTCGTCCTCGAGAACCGTGCCAGGGGCGGCAGCCGACTGCGCTGGACCGCCCTCATCGAACCTGAACCTGTACGAAAGGAATCGTGATGATCCGAGTCTTCCTCGTGGATGACCACGAAGTGGTGCGCCGCGGAATCGCGGACATGATCAACGCAGAGCCCGACCTCGAGGTCGTCGGTGAAGCGTCGACGGCTCGGCAGGCGGTCGCAAGGGTCGCGGCAACGGTACCCGACGTGGCGGTCCTCGACGTGCGGCTGCCCGACGGCAGCGGTATCGACGTGTGCCGCACCATCCGCTCGGCCAACCCCGGGGTGCAGTGCCTCATGCTCACTGCATACGACGACGACGAGGCCAGCTACTCGGCTGTCCTCGCCGGCGCATCCGGCTACGTCCTCAAGGACATCCGCGGGCAGCACCTGGTCGAGTCCATCCGTCGGGTCGCCCGCGGCGAGTCCCTCGTGCAGAAGGCCGTGACCCGCAAGGTGGTCACCGAGCTCACCGGCACCGCCGCGGATTCGCCGGCCTCCAATCTCACGACGAGGGAGCGCCAGGTGCTCGAGCTGATCGCGGAGGGACTGACGAACCGGCAGATCGGTGACCAGCTCGACCTGGCCGAGAAGACCGTGAAGAACTATGTGTCGGGCCTGCTCGCCAAGCTCGGCATGGCCAGGCGCACCCAGGCAGCCGTGTACGGCGCCGGGTTGCGCCCGCGGTAGTCAGCCGATGAGCGCCACGAACCGGCACCCGGCGATACCGGGTCCCGGCCAGGAGTCGGTCTGGGACTACCCGCGCCCGCCGCGGGTGGAACCGAGTCTGGAGCATGTTGTGCTCCGGTTCAACGGCACAGTGATCGCCGATACCAGGGACAGCGTTCGCGTGCTGGAGACCAGCCATCCGCCCACCTACTACCTGCCGAGGGACGCGTTCTCGGCCGGTGTGCTCGCCCCGGTCAACGGGCACAGCTTCTGCGAGTACAAAGGGCTGGCGTCCTACCTCAGCATCGTCGTCGGCGACCGACGGGCCGATGCGGTTGCCTGGCACTATCCCCATCCGGAGGCCGGCTTCGAATCGCTGGCCGGCCGGGTGGCCGTCTACCCCGGCCGGCTCGACGAGTGCACGGTGGACGGCGAACTCGTGCGCGCTCAGCCGGGCGACTTCTACGGCGGGTGGATCACCGACCGGATCGTCGGCCCGTTCAAGGGTGCGCCGGGCACACTGGGCTGGTGAGCGTCGGCACGTCGCCGGTTGTGGCGGCCGCCGGATAGTAGGCTGACAGGGTGTCATTCTCGCTCGCTGAAGTCGCCCGGGTCTCCCATGAACTGTGGCCCCTGTCCGGCGCCGAGGAATGGGATGCGCCGGGTCTGATCAGTGGCGACCCCGCGCGTCGGGTCGATTCCATTCTGCTGGCCGTCGATGTCGTCTCCGAGACCGTCGCGGAAGCGATCACCTCCGGGGCCGACCTGTTGCTGGCCCATCACCCGCTGCTGCTGCGCGGGGTCACCAGCGTCGCCGAAGACCGCTACAAGGGTGCCCTGCTCGCTCGGCTGATCCGTGCCGATTGCGGCCTGCTGGCCGCCCACACCAATGCCGACGTCGTCGAAGACGGGGTCTCCGATGTCATCGCCTCCAGTCTGGGCCTGGTCGACACGCGCCCGATCACGGGTGGACTGGTCCCTGGCACGGGTATCGGTCGGGTCGGCCGGCTCCCGGAGCCCACGACGCTCGGTCTTCTCGCCCGCCGCCTGGCGGCGCTGATCCCCCCGACGGCGACGGGTGTGCGTGTGGCCGGCGGCTATGCCGACACGATCCAGACCGTCGCCCTGTGCGGGGGAGCCGGTGACTCGCTGCTGCGCGAACCTGCCGTGCGCTCCGCCGACGTGTTCATCACCTCCGACCTCCGGCATCACCCGGCGTCGGAGTCCAGGGAACAGTCGATCCTGGCGGGGGTTGGCCCCGCCCTCATCGACGTGTCACACTGGGCCAGCGAATGGCTCTGGCTGGACGTCGCCGCCTCGGCGCTGCGGCAGAGGCTGCCCGGCATCCGCATCGAGGTCAGCGACGTGCGGACCGACCCCTGGGACTTCGCCGTCACCCAGTGAGCCTGGCTCACCCCCGTTCATTTCAACTCCATAATCATGAAGGTCAGGACATTGTGAAGGCATCTCCCACCGAGCAGAAGGAGCTTCTGCGGCTCCAGGCCCTCGATATCAAATTGCAGCAGGTCGAGCATCAGGCCAAGGCGTTGCCGCAACACGCCGAGCTTGCAGAGCTGGGCCGCGGACTCGATGCGTCCAAGACGGTCCTGACCGGTCAGGTCGGCGAGGTCGAGGACGCCCAGATCGAATTGCGCCGCATCGAGTCTGATGTCGAGGTGGTCGAGAAGCGCATCGCCCGCGATACCGAGCGCGCCCAGCACACCTCCTCGATGAAGGATGTTCACGCACTGGAGAGCGAACTCACCGCCCTGGGTGCGCGTCTGGCCGCGCTCGAGGAGATCGAACTCGCGGTGATGGAACGTCTCGAGGACAAGGAAGCGGCCGTCGCTGAGACCGAATCCGAACGCGCCGACGTCGCGGGCCGGGTCGCCGGAATTGAAGCCGACCGCGACGCGCTTCTGGTCGATCTGAACCGCCAGCTGGGCGAGTTGGCCCGGGACCGGGTCGCGATCGTCTCCGCCATCGGCGAGGACCTGTCGGGGCTGTACGAGAAGCGGCGCGTGGCCGGGCGGGGCAACGCGGCGTCCCTGCTCCGCGCCCGCACCTGCAGCGGATGCACCATGACCCTGACGGGCAACGACCTCGAAGAGGTGCGGGCAGCGCCCGCCGACGACATCGTCTTCTGCCCGGACTGCGGCGCCATCCTCGTCCGCACCGAGGAATCCGGCATCTAGAGCAGGCCGCCGCCAGGGCCCGGTTCGGCAACAGGGCCGGGGCGCTGTAGGCTCGACCACGGAATGGGTCGACAAGACGGTCGCGTCATCCGGGCTTTTCACAGCTCGTGATGCCGAGGAACGTCCGGGCTCCACAGAGCAGGACGGTGGGTAACACCCACCCGGGGCAACCCGCGAGACAGTGCCACAGAAAGTAGACCGCCACCGGCGCAAGCCGGGGGTAAGGGTGAAACGGTGGTGTAAGAGACCACCAGGGGCCAGGGTGACCTGGCCGGCTAGGTAAACCTCGTCCGGAGCAAGGTCGAACAGGAAACGCCAAGGCGGCTCGCCGAGTTTCCGGGTAGACCGCTAGAGGGCTGCGGCAACGTAGTCCCGAGATAGATGGCCGTCCATGGTGAAAACCGGGACAAAACCCGGCGTAATAGTCGGCCCATTCCCCTCTCGAACCTGTGAGTTGCGCGGGACCGTGCCGCGGGGGTGGTGCATTCCCAGCCTGTGCTCCTACGCTGGGGCCATGAGCACCCCCGGGTCCACGTCCGATGCCGTCACCACGCACCGCCCGGCCACGGCCTCGTCCGGGGTCTGGCTGCGGTTCAGGGCGCTGCTCGGCCGGTCCAGGACCTGGATCCACGCTCACCCGCGCCTGCGGGCGCCGTATCGGCTGCTCGTCGCCCTCGCCGGGCTGACGGTCATGGTCGTCGGTCTCATCCTGGTACCCCTGCCGGGACCGGGCTGGCTGATCGTCTTCGTGGGCGTCGCCGTGCTCGGCACGGAGTTCCCCGCTGCCCACCGGGTCACCACGGTCGTCCGACGGCTCGCGCACCGGGTGCGACTCTGGTGGCGGGCGCGTCAGCAGCGCCAGAGCACCCGGGCGTACAGCTAAGCGGAGTCGGCGAGGCCGGAGTCCGCTACGCGGAAACTGGCGCGTGCTTGACGGCCAGGGCGGCTGCGCCCAGGATGCCGGCATTGTTGCGGTGGACGGCCGGGATGATCCGGGTGTTCAGGTCCAGCAGGGGAAGGAAGTTCTCGTGGTGTTTCGATACGCCGCCGCCGACGATGAACAGGTCGGGAGTAAACAGGGACTCCAGCTTGGAGTAATACTTCTGCAGGCGTGACGCCCACTTCTCCCAGCTGAGGTTGTCCCGTTCCTTGGCCGAGAAGGCCGCGCGGGTCTCGTAGTCCACGCCGTCGATCTCCAGATGCCCGAACTCGGTGTTGGGCACCAGGGCCCCGTCGTTGATCAGGGCCGTGCCGATGCCGGTGCCCAGCGTGGTGAGCAGCACGACACCGTCGACACCCCTGGCCGCGCCGAACGTCGACTCCGCGTATCCGGCCGCGTCAGCGTCGTTGACGAAGTGGATGGGCACGCCCAGGCCCTTCTCGAAAAGTTTTTCCGCGGCGAGGCCGATCCACTTGTCGGACACATTGGCCGCCGACATCGTGTGACCGTGCTTGACGACGGCGGGGAAACACACGCCGATGGGCATCTCGCCCGTTCCGGCGGACACCGTTGCCAGGAGCTGGCGGGTGGTCTCGATGATGTCCTGGGGCCGGCCGCCCTTGGGAGTGGGCAGCTTGACGCGGTCGGAGAGCAGGGCCCCGGTGGACAGGTCCACCACAGCCCCCTTGATGCCGGTTCCGCCGATATCGATGCCGATGGCAGTGGTTGAACTCATGATGTCAATCTACCGGCTGCGGCAGCGTCAGGATTTCGGCGCCACGTTCGGTGACCACCAGGGTGTGCTCGAACTGCGCGGTGATGCTGCGATCACGGGTCAGAACCGTCCAGTCATCCGCCCACATGTCCCAGTCACTGGTGCCGAGGGTCAGCATCGGCTCGATGGTGAACACCATGCCTACCTCCATGACGGTGTCGTATTGCGGTGCGGAGTCATAGTGCGGAATGATCAGGCCCGAGTGGAACGCGTCCCCCACCCCGTGACCGGTGAAGTCGCGAACGACCCCGTAGCCGAACCGCTTGGCGTACGACTCGATGGTGCGGCCGATCACGTTCACCTGCCGTCCGGGTGCCACGGCCTTGATTCCGCGCGCCAGGGCCTCCCGGGTGCGGTCGACGAGCAGGGTGACCTCCTCGGTGGCCTCGCCGACGATGAAGGTGACGTTGGAATCACCGTGCACCCCGTTCTTGTACGCGGTGATGTCGATATTGACGATGTCACCGTTTTCGAGCACGGTGTCGTCAGGAATTCCATGGCAGATGACCTCGTTGACCGAGGAGCACAGCGACTTCGGGTAGCCGCGGTAGCCGAGCGTGGACGGGTAGGCGTCGTTCCGGATCAGGAACTCGTGGCCGACCCTGTCCAGTTCCTCGGTCGTGACCCCGGGGCGTACCGCACGCCCGACCGCCTGGATCGCGTTCGCGGCGATGCGGCCGGACTCCCGGATCAGTGCGATGCGTTCGGGGGAGTAGACATCGGATCCGGTGAACCGGGCCGGCGCGGTGTGCCCGACATACTCGGGCCGAACGATGTGGGAGGGAACGGAGCGGTGGCTGGACACGGCTCCCGGAACGAGGTGACCGATTGAATCCTTAGGCATAGGATCAACCTTATGGCCGAAGATGCTGATCACCAGTTCTGGTACAACATGCGCACTGGCGCCGTCGAGAAGGGCATGCTGTCGCCGTCCGTCGACAGGGTAGGCCCGTTCTCGACATTCGACGAGGCGACGAACGCCCTCGACAAGCTCCGCGCCAACAGCGCCAAATGGGCCGAAGACGACGAGGCCGAGGACCGCTGAGGCGCACCCGCTCCGGCAGTGTTTACTCGTAGCTGTGCTCGGGGCCCGGATAGGCGCCGGAATCGACGTCGTTCTTGAACGAGTGCACCGCATCGGTGAGGACCGAACGCAGGTTCGCGTACTGCCGCACGAACCGGGGCACGCGTCCCCCGGTCATGCCGGCGAAATCTGTCCAGACCATCAGCTGACCGTCGACGCCGGGCCCGGCCCCGACGCCGATGGTGGGGATCTCCAGGCGTTCGGTGACCTCTGCGGCGACGCCTGACGGCACCATCTCCAGAACGACCGCGAAAGCGCCGGCGTCCTGCACGGCGAGAGCATCCGTGATCAGCTGTTCGGCGCCCGCGCCGCGTCCCTGTATCATGTGCCCGCCCAAACCGTGTTCGCTCTGGGGGGTGAAGCCGATGTGCCCCATGACCGGGATGCCGGCAGACACGATCCGCGAGATCTGCTTGCGACTGCGCACCCCGCCCTCCAGCTTCACGGCGTGAGCCTGGGCTTCCTTCATGAAACGCACCGCGGTGTGCAGGGCCTCAGACGGGCCGGTCTCGTAGCTGCCGAACGGCATGTCGGCAACGACCAGCGCCCGGGTCACGGCCCTGGCCACAGCGCGGGTCAGTGGGATCAACTCGTCGACGGTGACGGGGAGGGTGGTCTCGTAACCGAAGACGTTGTTCCCGGCGGAATCTCCCACCAGTAGGAAGTCGATGCCGGACTGGTCGAAAATCTGGGCGGTGAGCATGTCATAGCTGGTCAGGCCCGTGATCGGGATACCTTGCTGCTTCGCGTTCTGAAAATGCCTGGTGCGCACGCGCTTGGGCCCTGCGGTGGCACTGACGTATGGATTCTGCACCTCGACGGCGTTGGCGGCGTCTGGCGTGGGGATCTCTGGCATGTGCCCAAGTGTACTCAGCGGTCGATTCTGAGAGTCATTCGCAGCTGCGATCAGCCGGTTTTCGCCCGCGCGCCGTCGGCAGCCGGTAGCCTAGGGGCAACAAGAAAGGGCGTGGATGGACAAGCAGCGCGACTTCGTTCTTCGGACCATCGAGGAACGGGGCATCAAGTTCATTCGACTATGGTTCACCGATGTGGTCGGCACCCTCAAGTCGGTTGCCATCGCGCCGGCCGAGGTGGAGGGTGCGTTCGCCGAGGGACTGGGCTTCGACGGGTCAGCGATCGAGGGCCTGACGCGCTCGTTCGAGGCGGACGTGCTGGCCCACCCGGACCCCACCACGTTCCAGATCCTGCCCTGGCGGGGCGAGGTCGACCCCACCGCCCGCATGTTCTGCGACATCACCACTCCGGATGGACAGCCCGCCGTCGCCGACCCCCGGAACGTGCTCAAGCGCACCCTGGCGAAGGCCGCCGAGCGAGGCTTCACGTTCTACACGCACCCGGAGATCGAGTTCTATCTCCTGAAATCGTCCAAGTTCGGCAAGAACGGACCGGTCCCGGTCGATTCTGCCGGGTACTTCGACAACGTTCCCGGCGGCACGGCGCACGACTTCCGGCGCCGGTCGGTGCGGATGCTCGAGGATCTCGGCATCTCGGTGGAGTTCAGTCACCACGAGGCCGGCCCCGGCCAGAACGAGATCGACCTGCGTTACGCGGATGCTCTCACCACCGCCGACAACATCATGACCTTCCGCACCGTCATCAAGGAGGTGGCGATCGAGCAGGGCGTCTACGCGACGTTCATGCCCAAGCCGCTCTCCGACCAGCCCGGCTCCGGAATGCACACCCACCTCTCCCTCTTCGAGGGCGACACCAACGCGTTCTACGAAGCCGGCGCGCAGTACCAGCTGTCGACGACCGGGCGTCAGTTCATTGCCGGTCTGCTGCGGCACGCGCCGGAGATCACGGCGGTGACCAACCAGTTCGTGAACTCGTACAAGCGCCTGTGGGGTGGCGACGAGGCCCCCAGCTTCGTGTGCTGGGGTCACAACAACCGGTCCGCGCTGATTCGCGTTCCGCTCTACAAGCCCAACAAGGGCCAGAGCTCGCGCATCGAGTACCGGGCGATCGACTCGGCAGCCAACCCGTACCTCGCGTACTCGCTGATGCTCGCCGCCGGGCTCAAAGGCATCGAGGAGGGCTACGAGCTTCCGCCGGAGGCCGAGGACAACGTGTGGGGACTCAGCGACACCGAGCGTCGCGCGCTGGGCTACCACCAGCTGCCCGCCAGCCTCGACCATGCCATCCAGTACATGGAGGAGTCCGAGCTGGTCGCCGAGACGCTGGGGGAGCACGTATTCAACTATGTGCTGCTGAACAAGCGTCAGGAATGGCGAGAGTACCGCTCGCAGGTCACCCCATTCGAACTCAATAAGAACCTCGAGATGCTCTAGGGACTCACCTCAGACAGGTACAGGACATGGCGAGAGAACAGTTGACTCTGACGGACCTCGCTCGGGTGGGCTTCGCCGATCTCGGCGAGGCCCGTGCGCGTCTCGACGAGGTCGGTGAACTCGGCGGGCCTGACCCGTCGGATCTGTTCCCGCTGCTCACCCGGGCTGCGAATCCCGATGCGGCCCTCTTCGCCGTGCTGTCGTTGGTGCGCCAGGCCCCGACCGAGTTCGTGGCGCTCCGGCGGCATCCCGGCGCCCTGCAGCGCCTGGTGCTCGTGTCCGGGGCTTCGACCGGGTTGACCGATTTTTTCCTCCGGCATCCGGCAGAACTCGCGGTGTTGCACGAGAAGACCACCGCCGTGGCCGGGCTCCGTGAGCTGACAGACGACCTGCTCGACGCCGTCCAGTCGAAGGATGGCTTCGCCGAACTCATCGACGACGACGGGTGGGTGGCCCTGCGGGTGCGGTACCGCCGCCGGCTCGCCGAACTGGCAGCCTTCGACCTCGAACAGGCCGACCCCGTGGCCGGACTCGACCGGATCGCCAGGACCCTGGCGCACCTGGCCGCGGCGGCGCTGGAAGCCTCCCTCGCGGTCGCGAGGGGGATGTGCAGCGGCACCGTGGCCGCGCACGGCGTCTATCCCGTTGACGAGGTGCGGCTGACCAAGCTCGCCGTGATCGGAATGGGTAAGGCGGGGGCGGGGGAGCTGAACTACGTCAGTGACGTTGACGTCATCTTCGTCGCAGAGGGCAACGACGACGCCGGGCTCAGCGCCGCCAGGGCGGTGGACATCGCCACCCGGCTCGCGGTCCTGATGATGCGTGGGCTCAACCAGCCCAGCATGGAGCCCGAGCTGTGGGAGGTCGATCCCAACCTGCGCCCCGAGGGCAAGTCCGGCGCCCTGGTGCGTTCCCTCGACTCCCACATCGCGTACTACGACCGCTGGGCCAAGAGCTGGGAGTTCCAGGCGCTGCTGAAGGCACACCCCCTGGCCGGCGACCTGGAGCTCGGCTCCCGCTACGTCGCCGCGGTGGCCCCCAAGGTATGGACCAGCGCCAGCCGGGAGAACTTCGTCGAATCCGTGCAGCGGATGCGCGAACGGGTGACCAGTAACATCCCCGCCGACGAGGTCGCCGTGCAACTCAAGCTGGGCCCCGGCGGTCTGCGCGACATTGAATTCACCGTGCAACTGCTTCAGCTCGTGCACGGCCAGACCGATCCCGACATCCGTCAGCCCGGCACCCTGCCGGCCCTGGCCGCCCTGGCCGATGCCGGCTACGTCGGTCGCGCCGAGGCCGCCGAGTTCGCCCAGGACTACCGGATGCTGCGCCTGATGGAACACCGGCTGCAACTGGACCGGCTGCGCCGAACACACCTGCTGCCCCGGGACGAGTCCGGGCTGCGGGTCCTGGCACGGGCGACGGGCCTGGCCACGAGCGCGGCGGCGCTGACAACCCGGTGGGAGGCCACCAAACACCGGGTGCGCGGCCTGCACGAACGGCTGTTCTATCGGCCGTTGCTCTCCGCGGTCGCCGCCCTGCCCGCTGAGGGCCTGAACCTCACCAGCGCGCAGGCCGAGGCCCGGCTGGCGGCGATCGGCTTCCGCAACACCACGGGCGCCCTGGCCCACATCGCCGCGCTGACCAGCGGTGTGTCCCGGCGGGCGACCATTCAGCAACACCTGTTGCCGGTGCTGCTGCAGTGGCTGTCCGATGGCGCCGACCCCGACTACGGGCTGCTGGCCTTCCGGCGGCTGAGCGACAGCCTCGGTTCCACCTACTGGTTCCTGCGGATGCTCCGGGACTCGTCGGGGGCCGCCGAACGTCTCACCCGGGTGCTCTCGGCGTCGCGGTACGTCGGCGAACTCCTGGAGACCATTCCCGAGGCCGTCGCCTGGCTGGAACACGACAATGACCTGCGCCCCCGCCCGCTCAGCGTGTTGCAGGACGAGGCGCGTGCCGTGCTGGCCAGGCACGGCAGTCCCGACGCCGCCGCGTCCGTGCTCCGCACCAGCCGGCGACGCGAGATGCTTCGCCTGGCGCTGTCGGCCATCCTCGGTCGCATCAGCATTGACGAGCTCGCCGCGGGCCTGACGGATATCTCCACCGTCATCATCCAGGGAATCCTCGGCGCCATCCGTGGTGCCGGTCTCACCGGGGACGACGGTCCGTTCGCTCCGGATGGCATCGAGTTCGCTGTGATCGCCATGGGCCGGTTCGGGGGAGCCGAACTCGGTTTCGGTTCCGACGCTGACGTCATGTACGTCTTCAGGCCCGCTGCCCTCGAGGGCGGTGCGGCCCACGACCGGGCCACCTTCATCGTCCGGGAGCTGAACCGACTCACCGAGGACAACCGGCTGCCGTTCGACCTGGATATCGGCCTGCGCCCCGAGGGCAAGAACGGTGCGGTGGTGCGGTCCATCGATTCCTACCAGGCCTACTACCGCCGGTGGTCGCTCACCTGGGAGGCCCAGGCGCTGTTGCGCGCCCGCGGTGTCGCGGGCGATCCCGCGCTCCTGGAGTCCTTCCACGCCGTGATGGACACTGTGCGGTACCCGGAACAGATCAGTGACCAGGACGTCCGTGAGATCAAGCGCATCAAGGCCCGCGTCGAGAACGAACGTCTCCCGCAGGGAGCCGACCCGAACCGGCACCTCAAGCTGGGCCGCGGCTCGCTGAGCGATGTGGAGTGGTTCGTCCAGTTGCTGCAGCTCCAGCACGCCGCGAGCGTCCCCGCCCTGCGCACGACGTCAACCCTCGAAGCACTCGAGGAGGCCACTCGCGCCGGTTTGGTCACCGAACCGGATGCCGCCGTCCTCCGCGCCGCGTGGCTGTTCGCGTCACGGTGCCGCTCGGCGATCACCCTGTGGACGAACAAGACCGCGGATGTGCTGCCCACTGACAGGATGCAGCTCGACGGCGTCGCCCGCATGATGGAGTACCCGCCGGGTTCGGCGAATCAGCTCGAGGAAGACTACCTCGCGGTGACCCGGCGCGCCCGTGCGGTCTTCGAACGCCGGTTCTATGGACCGGTCGAACGGCCGGGGCCGTTCTCCGGCTGACCTCGACACCGTCGACGACGAAGGGGCCGCAACCTGACGGTTGCGGCCCCTTCGTCGTGCGTTGGGGAGATTAGACCCCGTAGTACAGTTCGAACTCGAACGGGTGCGGGCGCTGCGCGAGGGGCTTGATTTCCTTCTCGCGCTTGTAGTCGATCCAGGTCTCGATCAGCTCGGGGGTGAAGACGTTGCCGGCGAGCAGGAAGTCATGGTCGGCCTCCAGCGCCTGCAGGGCCTCTTCCAGCGATGCGGGAACCTGCGGGATGTTCTTCGCTTCTTCCGGCGGCAGCTCGTAGAGGTCCTTGTCGACGGGCTCGTGCGGCTCGATGCGGTTCTTGATCCCGTCGAGGCCGGCCATCAGCTGGGCGGCGAAGGCGAGGTACGGGTTGCCGGAGGCATCGGGGGCGCGGAACTCGAGGCGCTTGGCCTTGGGGTTGGTGCCGGTGATCGGGATACGGATCGAGGCCGAGCGGTTACCGGCCGAGTAGACCAGGTTGACCGGAGCTTCGAAGCCCGGAACCAGGCGGTGGTACGAGTTGACCGTCGGGTTGGTGAAGGCGAGCACAGCCGGGGCGTGCTTGAGCAGGCCACCGATGTACCAGCGTGCAACGTCGGACAGGCCGCCGTAGCCGGCCTCGTCGTAGAACAGCGGCTTGCCGTCGGCCCAGAGGGACTGGTGGGTGTGCATGCCGGAGCCGTTGTCGCCGAACAGCGGCTTGGGCATGAACGTGGCGGTCTTGCCCCACTCGTGCGCGGTGTTCTTGACGATGTACTTGAACTTCAGCAGGTCGTCGGCCGCGTGCACCATGGTGTCGAACTTGTAGTTGATCTCGCCCTGGCCGCCGGTGCCCACCTCGTGGTGGCTGCGCTCGAGGATGAGGCCGGCGTCCATCAGCTTGAGGCAGATGTCGTCGCGCATGTCGGCGTGCTGGTCGACCGGGCTGACCGGGAAGTAGCCGCCCTTGAACGGGGTCTTGTTGGCGAGGTTGCCGCCCTCTTCCTTGCGGCCGGAGTTCCAGGCACCCTCGCTGGAGTCGACGGAGTAGAAGCTGGTGTGCTGGTTGACCTCGTAGCGCACGTCGTCGAAGATGTAGAACTCGGCCTCTGAGCCGAAGTACGCGGTGTCGCCGATGCCGGTGGAGGCGAGGTACTTCTCGGCCTTCTTGGCCACCTGGCGGGGGTCCTTGGAGTAGATCTCGCCGTTGCGGGGGTTGTAGATGTCGAAGAGCATGATCAAGGTGCGTTCGGCGCGGAACGCGTCGATGTACGCGCTGGTGACGTCGGGGATGAGCTGCATGTCGGATTCGTGGATCGACGCGAAACCGCGGATCGACGAGCCGTCGAACATCTGGCCGACGGTGAAGAAGTCCTCGTCAACGGTCGACGCGGGGATGTTGAAGTGCTGCTGCACACCCGGCAGGTCGGTAAAACGGAGGTCAAGGAACTTGACATCGGTGTCCTTGATGAACGAGAGGACTTCGGACGAATCGCGGAACATGCGGGTTGACTCCAAACGACGTAGGCGTGGGTGACTAGAAATGTCGCACACTGCGGCTTCCCCGACACTATTACGGACGGGTTACTTAAGAATGACGCTTATGTTTCCTCCATGTTACAGAGGGCTCGGTCGGTACACTGATCGGGTGAATTCGACGCCGTCAAGACCCACCACCTTCGGGCAGTTACCGCCCAGCACCTGGCCGGGGGAGCGACTCGGCCTGCCTCGGACCGGACCGCATTCCGTGGGGCGGGTCGGCAGGCGCATCGCGGCGCTGGCCATCGACTGGGCCGTCGCCGTGGCCCTGACCTGCCTGATCTGGGGGTACACCTGGCTCAACTATGACGGCTTCGTGGTCCTGATGGTCTTCGTGGGCCTCCAAGCCCTGCAAGTCGCCGTGTTCGGGGGGAGCGTCGGCCACCGCCTGCTCGGCCTGCGTGTGATCGCCCTCACCGGAGGCCGTGCGGGCCTGTGGCGCCCGATCGTCCGGTCGGTGCTGCTGGGTCTGGCCGTTCCCGCCCTGGTCTGGGACTCGGACCAGCGGGGCTTCCACGACAAGATCGCCGGCACCGTCCTGATCAGGCGCTAGTCTCCGGCACGCAGAGAAGGGCACGGGGTTGACCCCGTGCCCTTCGTTGTTCTGGTGGATGCGTGTGGCTAGTTGCCGCGCTGCGGACGGGCCTTGGTGGGGTCGACACCCTTGGGAATCGGCAGTTTCTTGGTCATGGAGTTGAGGCGGTTGTTGACCGCCAGCACTTCGGCCTTGGTCAGGGTCGGCTTGATCTTGGTCAGCCGCCGGGCGAGCTTGTGCAGCGGAACGGCGTCGGCGTCTGGGCCCACGGTGATGACGGTGACCGCGACGTTGCCGCCGACCTTGGCCACCGAACGCTTTTCCTCGTCCAACATGCGGGCGGTGCGGGTGCGCGGTCCCTCGCTGATGAGCACAACTCCACCGCGGCCGACGGCGCGATAGATGGCGTCCTGGGTCTTACCGTTGACGGCGACGGGCATTTCGCTCCCCACCCAGCCGCGCTTCAACGAACTGCGCAGAACCGCGCCGACGGCGCCGGGCTGGCCCTCGATCTGCGAGTACGCGGCCTTCTCTGCACGCCGACCCAGGATGATCAGCATCGCCAGGACGCCGGCGAGCACGCCGGCGACGATCCAGAGGGCGATGGTGAAACCGTTGTCGGGGGTCAGCAGCAGCGCAAGGGCCAAGCCGACAACAACAGGGATCAGGAAACCCAAGATCATGAACAGAACGATGTTCGAGTCGTAGCGCCGGGTCATCTGGAAGACCTGCCACATTTGCTTCAAGCGGCCAGGTTCTTTGGGGGTGCGGGGACTCTTGTCCTTGCTTCGTGCCATGGTTCTAAGACTACCCAGTCGGTCGATATCCGCGGAACGGATTTAGGGTCAAACGGCCTGGCTGAAGGCCACGGTCGCGTCGGCGAGGTGCTGCAGGTGGGCGGGCACCGGGCGTCCGGTGGCCGTCATCGACTGTGCCCAGAGCCGACCGGCCCGGTAGGAGGAACGCACCAACGGTCCGGCGAGCACGCCGAGGAAACCGATCTGCTCCGCTTCGGCCTTGAGGTCAACGAACTCCTCCGGTCGCACCCACCTGGCCACCGGCAGGTGCCGGGGGCTCGGCCGCAGGTACTGCGTGATGGTGATGATGTCGGTCCCGGCATCGTGCAGGTCCTGCAGCGCTTGGGACACCTCGGCGCGTTCCTCGCCCATGCCGAGAATCAGGTTCGACTTGGTGATCAGTCCCGCGGCCCGCCCCTGGCTGAGCACGTCGAGGGACCTGTCATAACGGAAGGCGGGACGAATGCGTTTGAAGATCCGCGGGACCGTCTCGACGTTGTGCGCGAAGACCTCAGGGCTGGCAGAGAACACCTCGGCCAAGTGGATCGGGTTGCCCGTGAAATCGGGGACGAGGATCTCGACCCCGGTCCCCGGGCTTTGGAGGTGGATCTGCCGGATCGTCTCGGCGTAGAGCCAGGCGCCCTCATCGGGCAGGTCGTCGCGGGCGACCCCGGTCACCGTCGCGTAACGCAGGTTCATCGCCACCACCGACTCGGCGACTCGGCGCGGCTCGTCGGTGTCGTAGTCTGCGGGCTTGCCCGTGTCGATCTGACAGAAGTCGCAGCGCCTGGTGCACTGGGAGCCGCCGATCAGGAAGGTGGCCTCGCGGTCTTCCCAGCACTCGTAGATGTTCGGGCAGGCGGCCTCCTGGCACACCGTGTGCAGGTTCTCGCTCTTCACCAGATCCTGCAGGTGGCGGTATTCGGGGCCCATCCTGGCGCGAGTCTTGATCCAGTCGGGCTTCCGCTCGATGGGCGTCTCGGCGTTGCGTATTTCCAGTCGCAGCATCCGGCGTCCGTCGGGCGCGGCGGTCATACGGACACCGCCAGCCGGCTGCGGAAACGGGTTGTGATGGAGTCGACGACGTCCTCGGTGCTGACGTCTCGGCCGAGTACCTGAGACATGGTGGTGACGCCCGCATCGACGATGCCGCAGGCGACAATACGGTCGTACGGTTCGAGCGAGTTGTTGCAGTTGAGGGCGAACCCGTGCATGGTCACACCGTCGGCGACCCGGATGCCGATGGCGGCGATCTTGTCCTCGGCCCCGGCGGGCCCGACCCAGACGCCGCTGCGTCCGGGAACCCGTCTGCCGTCGATCCCGAAATCGGCCAGCGCGTCGATGAGGATGTCCTCGAGCAGACGCACGTAGCCGACCACGTCGAGAGGTTCGGGCAAGCGCAGGATCGGGTAGCCGATCAGCTGACCGGGCCCGTGCCAGGTGATCCGGCCGCCGCGGTCGACGTCCACGACCGGCGTGCCGTCGGTGGGACGGTCCTCCGGCTGGGTGCGTTTGCCGGCCGTGTACACGGCGGGGTGTTCGAGGAGCAGGACGGTGTTCGGTCGTTGACCGGACACCACCGTGCGATGGACGGCGCGCTGGAGCTCAAGGCCCTCGAAATACGGCACGGAGTTGGCGCTTAGCCCCGCGACGACAAAGTCGAGCATGCGGTAAGTCTAGGGGGTCTCCTCCCCAGCCTGAGCACCGCTCGAGTTTCCGCCAGATTCCCACCGAGGGGAGGGGGCCGCCGGTCCGAACGGCACGGTGGAGTGATGGAGCACAGGCAGATTCCCGCCCGAGAGGAGACCCTGGCCGGGTTCCGGCTGATACGCCGGATCGGCACGGGGAGCCGTTCGATCATCTACCTCGGCCGGGCGCCCGGAGAGCAGGGCCAGGCCCTGAATGTGGCACTGAAGGTGTTCGGGCCGGAGGCTGACAGACCGGCGCTCGACCGGCAGGTGCGAGCCATGCTCACAGTGCCGCCGGCGATGCTCGCGCCGTTGCGGGACGTGGCGACGGCACCCGACGGCCGGCTCTGCCTCGTGCTGGACCGCCTGACCGGTTCGTCGTTGGACCGGCTGCTGGCCGAGCGGGGCACCCTCGGTGCCGGTGAGGTCGTGACCATTGCCGCGACGATCACGGCAGCACTGCAGGCGCTGCACGACGCCGGATTCAGCCACTCCATGATCGGACCTGCCTGCGTACGGTTCGACGGCTGTGGCCGACCGGTGCTTCTCGGGCTGGGCGCGCTGGAGGATCTGCCCGCCGGGGGAGCCGGTGTCGCGCGGCGGCGGGACGACCTCGTGCGCCTGGCGGGCTGTGTGAGATCCATCCGCGACCACCTGGACCCTCAGGCTCCGGAGGCGGCGACGGCGGAGTCGGTCGTGGCCGAGTTCGAAGCCGCGGCCACGGCGCGACCCGTCCCGCCGGATTTGTCCGGCGTGGAATCCGTTCTGTTCGACTGGGCGGCAGCGACAGCCGTCCGGGGTGCGGTACCGGGCACCGTGCCGGCAGATCCCGAGGGACCGGAGGATACCCACGGCCTGGCCGCACCGTCGAGCCGACTGACCAGACCGGCCCGCCCGGCCGGGGCGCGTGAGCCGGCCATCCGAGCCGGCGGGCGACTGGCGGGTGCAGAGCGTGGAAGCGCGGCGAAGCCGACAGGACGGTTGGAGCGGCAGGTGCGGCGTGGGCTGGCCGGATGCCGGTCAGGGCTGCGAATCGTGAATGCTCGGTCGCGGGTGGGCGCTCGGTGGCTGCAGGCGCTGCTGCGGAACCGGAGTCGAGCACGGCCGGTCATCGTCGGTGTCTGCCTCGCGGTGGTGCTGGCCGCCGGAGGCCTTGCGGCGCTGTCCCCAGCCGAGTCCCCGGCCGAGTCCCCGGTGGTCGCCGGGGACGCCGGCGACCTGTCGGCGCCCGCGACGCGGTCCTCGTCACCGGGTGCCGAAGCGACCGCGGGGCCGGGAGACGGCGGGCCGGCAGGCGCCGACGGATCCGCAGCGACTCTCGTGTCCGACGATCCGGCGGCGGCGACCCTGGTCCTGCTCGAGCTGCGCGAGGGGTGTTTGGCGGAGGCGTCGGTGCTGTGTCTGGAAAGTGTCGACCAGGCCGGTTCCGTGGCCATGGCCGCCGACTCGTATCGGGCACTTCAGATGGAACGGAGCGCCGACCGCACTGCTGCGGGTTTCACGGCCACCGTGCAGGAGCGCCGCGGCAACGCCGCGCTGATTGTTCTGACGCCGGCGGCCGGCGGTCCCGCGAACACACAACCGGCCTCAGCCCTGGTGATCAAGGGCGAGGCCGGCTGGCGGTTACGCGAACTCTTCGACTACTGACCCGTCTGGCGGGTCTGTGACACTAGATTCCGAGGTTGGCCTCGAATGCGCCGGCTTCCAGACGTGCCTTCATGGTGGTGAGGAAGCGCGAGGCGTCCGCTCCATCGATGATGCGGTGGTCGTAGGACAGCGCCAGGAACACCGTCGAACGAATCGCAATGGAGTCCAGACCCTTGTCGGTCACGACGACGGGCTTCTTGTAGACGACGCCGGTGCCGAGAATGGCGCTCTGCGGGAGGAAGACCACCGGGGTGTCGAACAAAGCGCCGCGCGAACCCGTGTTGGTGAGGGTGAACGTGCCACCGGACAGCTCGTCGGGCTTGAGCTTGTTGTCGCGGGTGCGGGCAGCCAGGTCAGCGATCTGGGCGGCGAAACCGGCCAGATCGAGGTCACCGGCGTCGCGGATGACGGGAGTCAGCAGTCCGCGTTCGGTGTCCACGGCGATGCTCATGTTCTCCTGGCCCGGGTACACGATCGACGTGCCGTCGACGGTCGCGTTGATGATCGGGTTCGCCTTCAGTGCCTCGGCCGCGGCCAGGGCGAAGAACGGCAGGAAGGACAGCTTGTTGCCGGTCTTCTCGTGGAAGGAGACCTTGACCTTGTCGCGGAGCATGGCGACACGGGTGACGTCAACCTCCACGACAGTGGTGAGCTGGGCCGTCTGCTGCATCGACGCTACAGCGCGCTCGGCGACGACCTTGCGCAGGCGCGACATCGGCACGGTGGTTCCGCGCAGCGGAGACACCTCGACCTCGGCGGCGGCCGGAGTCGCGGGCGCAGCCGTGGCGGAGGCGGAGACGATGTCCTGCTTGCGGATGCGTCCGCCGACACCGGTGCCGGTGATGGTGGACAGGTCGACGCCGGCCTCGTTCGCGAGCTTGCGGACGATGGGCGTGACGTAACCGCTGGTGCCGGCGTGGGCGCCACGGGTCGGCTCGGCAGCGGGTGCTGCCGGGGCGGCGGCGGGTGCTGCTGCTACCGGTGCCGGGGCCGCCGGTGCGGGGGCGGGTGCTGCCGCCACGGGTGCCGGGGCTGCGGGTGCAGCAGCGACCGGTGCGGGTGCGGCGGGCGGCGGCTCCACGGCGGCCGGGGCCGGCGGTGCAACGGCGGCAGGCGCCTCGGCGGGCGCCGGTGCCTCGGTCGAGGGAACCTCGGCGACGGGCGCCTCAGCGGCGGGCGCCTCTGCGGCGGGCGTCTCTGCGACCGGTGCTTCGGCCGCAGCAGAGCCGTCGCCGATGGTCACCAGCGGGGTGCCGACCTCGACGGTCTCGTCCTCCTGGACAAGGATGGCTTCGATGATGCCGGCAACGGGGGATGGGATCTCCGTGTCGACCTTGTCGGTCGATACTTCGAGCAGCGGTTCGTCGACTTCGACGCGGTCTCCCACGTTCTTGAGCCAGCGGGTGACCGTACCCTCTGTGACACTCTCACCGAGTGCCGGGAGGTTGACGGATTCGCTCATGCGTTTGTCTCCTTTGAAACCATTAATGTCTGACCAATGTTAGTGAGAATCTGTGTGCCGAAACGGGCTACATCGCGTGCAAAGGCTTGCCGGCCAGGGCCAGGAAGGCCTCGCCGAGTGCTTCGTTCTGGGTGGGGTGCGCGTGCAGCAGCGGCGCGAGGTCCTCAGGGTAGGCCTCCCAGTTGACGATGAGCTGACCTTCGCCGATCAGCTCGCCCACGCGGGCGCCGATCATGTGGATGCCGATGATGGGGCCATCAGCCTCACGGACGACCTTGATCGACCCGGTGGTGCCCAGGATCGAGCTCTTGCCGTTGCCGCCGAGGCTGTACTCGTAGCTGGTGACCTTGTCGGCGCCGAACTTGGCGACGGCCTTGGCCTCGGTGTAACCGACCGATGCGATCTCGGGGTCGCAGTAGGTGACCTTGGGGATGTTCAGGTCGTCGACGACGATCGGGGACAGGCCCGCGATCTCTTCGGCGACGAAGATGCCCTGCTGGAAACCGCGGTGCGCGAGCTGCAGGCCGGGGACGATGTCGCCGACCGCGTAGACGCCGGGGATGTTGGTGGCGAGGCGTTCGTCGGTGATGACGAAGCCGCGGTCCATGGTGATGCCGGCCTCTTCGAAGCCGAGACCAGCGGTCGACGGGCCGCGACCGACGGCGACGAGCAGCAGCTCGGCCTCGATCGTGGTGCCGTTCTCCAGCGTGACGACGACGCCGGAGTCATCCTGCGTGACCGACTGGAAACGCACGCCGAGGGAGAATTCGATGCCGCGCTTGCGGAACGCCCGCTCGAGCTGCTTCGACACCGACTCCTCTTCGTTGGGAGCGAGGTGCGGAAGGGCCTCGATGATCGTGACGTCGGCGCCGAAGGACTTCCAGACGCTGGCGAACTCGACGCCGATCACGCCGCCGCCGAGCACGGCGACCTTCTTGGGAACGTAGTTGAGCTCGAGGGCCTGCTCGCTGGTGATGACGCGAGCTTCGATGGCCAGGCCGGGCAGCGACCGGGAGTACGAGCCGGTGGCCAGCACAACGTTCTTGCCGACGATGGTGTCTTCGCCGACCTGAACGGTCGTGGGGGAGATGAGCTTGCCCTCGCCGGCGATGACGGTGATGCCGCGGGCCTTGATCAGTCCCTGCAGACCACGGAACTTGCTGGCGACGATGCCCTCGCGGAACTTGGTCACGGCGTCGATGTCGATGCCGTTGAAGGAGGTGTTCACCCCGTACTTGGCCGACTCGCGGCTCACGTCGGCAACCTCGGCCGAGTGCAGCAGTGCCTTGGTCGGGATACAACCGACGTGCAGGCAGGTGCCACCGAGCTTGTCCTTCTCAATCAGGCCGACGGTCAGGCCCAGCTGAACGGCACGCAAGGCGGCCGCGTAGCCGCCGCTGCCGCCACCGAGAACTACAAGGTCAAAATTCTGTTCAGACACCCAGATACTCCCTCGTGCATCACATACACTTTCACGGCCCGCCCGACGCACGTGTTGTGCGTGGGTAGGCGTTGAACGGCAAGGATTTTCCTGCCTATAAGACCTTACTACTTGCGCGAAAACTCCTCGGCCAGTCGCAACAGGGTCCGCACCGTCACACCGGTCGGACCGGGGGCGGTGAAGCCGAGCCCGCCGCCGACAAGCTGGGCGCTGCCGGCGATGTCCAGGTGCGCCCACGGAATCGTGGTGGTCTCGGCGCCCTCGCCTGTGCTGCCGATGAACTCGTTCAGGAAAACCGCGGCCAGGAGCATCCCGCCGCCGGTGTTGCCGATCTTGGCGTTCGCGATGTCTGCGACGTCGGAGTTGAGCAGGGCGCGCAGTTCTTCGGGCATCGGCATCGGCCAGGCGAGTTCACCCTCGGCCTTGCTCGCGGCGAGAACCTGGGCCACGAGGTCGTCGTTGCCCAGCACCGCGGAGTAGCGGGTGCCGAGGGCCACGATGGCGGCGCCGGTCAGGGTTGCGACGTCGATGATCGCGTCGGGGCGCTCTTCACCCGCAGCGACGAGTCCGTCCGCGAGGACCAGCCGGCCTTCAGCGTCGGTGTTGAGCACTTCGACGGTGCGGCCGCCGCGCATGGTCAGCACGTCGTTGGGGCGGATCGCGGACCCGGACGGCATGTTCTCGGCGATACACAGCCACGCCGTGAGCCGCACGGGCAAGCGCAGGCGGGCCGCGGCCAGCGTCACGGCCAGCACGGTGGCGGCGCCGGTCATGTCGTACTTCATGCCCACCATGGATGCCGGCGGCTTCAAGGACAGTCCGCCGGTGTCGAAGGTGATCCCCTTACCCACCAGCGCGAGGTGCTGGGTCGCCTCGATCGGGTCGTAACTGACCTTGACCAGTCGCGGAGGCCGGGTCGACCCCTGGCCCACTCCGGCGATACCGCCGAAGCCGTCGGCGACGAGCTGGTCTTCGTCCCACACCGTCAACGTCACGGGAAGGCCCTCAGCGGCCGCAGCGGCGAGGTCTGCGAGCGATTCGGGATAGAGGTCGAGCGGCGGCATGTTCACGAGGTCCTTCACCAGGCTCACGGCATCGGCCACGATTCCGGCACGGTCGGATGCGTCCTCATCGGCCTGATCCGTGTGCACGGTGATGTCGGTGGCCGGAAGCTTGGTGGCGGCCAAAGACGCCTTGCGATAGGTCGTGAAGGAGTAACCGCCGAGCGCTGCACCCTCCAGAACGGCTGCGGCCTGGTCAGCGTCGGCCAGCGGGAGGGCGAACGCCACCGTGGCGGCGCCGGTGAGCTGGCGCACCGCCGAGCCGGCCGCGTAACGCAGCGACTCCGGTGTGACAACGGAGCCGAGCCCGATCACGGCGATGGTCTTCGCGGCCCCGACGACTGGCGCGAGACGAATCAACTGATCCTTCGTTCCGGACACGGCGACAGCGGCGAATTGCGCGGCGATCTCCTCGAAGCCCGGGTCGGCGAACAGGGTAGGCCCGTCCTTTCCCTGCACGGCACCGATGACGATCACGTCGGCTGTGGATTCGATGGAGGGCTGTGCGGACACGGAAACGCGGGAAACGGTCATGCCTCGATGCTACGGGGCGGAGTGTTCGCTCTGGGCACCACGGTGTGAGGAGCGATTCTCCGACAGTGGGCGAATCGTCCGCTTAGAGTTAATGGATGCGCGATCCTGATGAAATCTATACGCTCACTTCGGACGCCGCAGGCGTTCCAGAAGGGTTGCATCTCGTCGCGGGCCTGACCGGATTCGCGGACGCCGGCGGCGCGGTCTCCCAGTTCACCGAATACCTGCTCGCGACCCTCGAGCATGAGGTCATCGCCGAGTTCGACGCGGACCTGCTGCTCGACTACCGGGCGCGGCGACCGATCATCTACTTCGATCAGGATCACCTGACCGACTACCAGCCACCCCGGCTCCGGCTCTACCTGGCCCGGGATGAGATCGGCCAGCCGTTCCTGCTCCTGGCCGGCTTCGAACCTGACTTTCGGTGGGAGCAGTTCACGGCCGCGGTGCTCGAACTCGTGAGCCGCTTCAGGGTGTCCTCCACCACGTGGGTGCACGCCATCCCGATGCCGGTCCCGCACACTCGACCCATCGGTGTGACGGTCAGCGGCAATCGCACCGACCTGATCGAGAGCATGTCGGTGTGGCGTCCACACACCCAGGTGCCGGCCAACGCGCTGCACCTGGTGGAATTCAGATTGCAGGAAATCGGGGCCTGGACCATCGGATACGTCCTGCTGATCCCGCACTACCTTGCCGACACCGAATACCCGTCCGCCGCCCTCTCTGCCCTGGAGAGCACGAGCGCGTCCACCGGGCTGATCTTCCCCACCGATCGGCTGCGGGAAAAGAACCGCGAGTTCATCGGCCGGATCGACGAGCAGGTGGGGGAGAACCCCGAACTCGCCAAGCTCGTCGGCACCCTCGAAGAGCGCTACGACGCCTACATGGAGGGCAACACTCTGCGGTCGCCGTTGACGGACGAGGACGGCGCGCTGCCGTCCGCGGATGAAATCGCGGCGGAGCTGGAGAAATTCCTCGCGACCCGGCGTGGGCGGGACGACGGCCAGCAGCCCTGACCCGATGCCCACCCGGTGGACGGCGATGGTCGGGAGGACCGGCTCGCCCGGCTAGATTGAGGCGAGTGAACTCTCGTCGATCCTGGTTGATCTTTTCCTTCGGATCGTTCGTCTACCTGTCCGCCGTCATGCAGCGCACTTCGCTCGGCATCGCGGGAGTGTCGGCAACCGAACGATTCGGCGGCTCGGCCGCCGTCCTGTCCAGCCTCGCCGTGGTGCAGCTGATCGTCTACGCCGCCGCGCAGATCCCGGTCGGCGTGCTGATCGACAGGTTCGGCCCCCGCGTCCTCATGCTCGCCGGGACCGTCCTGATGGTGGCGGGGCAGCTGACGCTTGCTTTCGCCCCGTCGATCACTCTCGCGGTGGCGGGGCGGATGCTGGTGGGGGCCGGCGACGCCGCAATCTTCATCTCGGTGATCAGGCTGATCACCTCCTGGTTCTCCGGGCGTATCGTGCCCCAACTGTCGCAATGGTTCGGCAACATCGGCCAGCTCGGCCAGGTGCTCTCCGCAGTGCCGCTGGCCTGGGTCCTGCACGAGTTCGGTTGGACGCCGGCGTTCCTGGGCGCCACCCTGGTCGCGTTCGTTGCCTTCGTGGTCGTCGTCGTGGGTGTCCGCGACCGGCCGGCCGGGTCGCCGGACCAACCGCGACCGCAGAGCTGGGGGAGCGCCCTGACCCAATTGCGGCACAGTCTCGGCCGACCGGGAACCCAACTAGGCTTCTGGTCCCATTTCGTCACCCAGTCCTCCGGGACGGTCTTCACCCTCCTGTGGGGCTTCCCGTTCATGGTCTACGGTCTCGGCTACGAGTCGAGCATGGCCGCCGCGATGCTCACCATCCCGGTCGCCGCCGGGATGATCTGCGGACCGATTCTCGGCGTGCTGACGGCCCGGCATCCGCTGCGTCGCAGCAATATAGTGCTGGGCATCGTGACCGTCATGGCAGCGACCTGGGCGGTCGTCCTGCTGTGGCCGGTGGCGCCGCCGTTCTGGCTCATCGTCCTCCTGCTGATCGTGTTGGGCGGCGGCGGCCCCGGCTCGCTGATCGGCTTCGACTTCGCGCGCACGTTCAATCCGCAACGCAGCCTCGGCTCCGCCAACGGGGTCGTCAACGTCGGCGGGTTCCTGGCCAGTTTCGTGATGATGTTCCTGATCGGGGTGCTGTTGGACCTGCAGGACGGGTGGCGTCAGGCCCAGGGTGGCGTCAGCGATCTCTACTCGCTGGACTCGTTCCGTTTCGCGTTCACCGTGCAGTTCCTGATCGTCGGCATCGGTGTGGTCATGCTCGTGAGGACCCGGAAACGCACCAGGCGACTGCTGTCCCGCGATGAGGGAATAGAAGTGGCGCCGCTCTGGGTTGAACTCTCTAGAAGAATGAGACGCCGCGGGCGCGGAGAGTGAGAGCGCGTGGCTCGGTTTATACACAATCCGTGCAATAATTGTCAATAGGACCCGTTCTGGTTCCTGGACGCGCCGATCAGTTGTCGGCTGCAATCCCGGGGACTTGACATGGGTCCTAGTACTGCCCAAAAACGTACGGCCCACAAACGTACTGCCCATAACCCCGCTCTCAGATGAACCCGGCCCGCGCCGAGTACCGCAACGAGCGAGGCCGCGCCGCACGCGCACGAATCACGGCATGAGAGGTGTTCGAATGGCAACCCCAACGAAGACAGAGCCCGAATTGAAGACCACCGAGACCCAGCCGGCCGACGACGCAACCGTCACCGCGGCCAAGACGCCCGCACAGAAGGCCGCTGCGACGCGCGCAGCCACGGCCGCCGCCAAGGCAGCCGCCGCCGCGGCCGGTGCCGACGCCCCGGAGAAGGCCGCACCACGCAAGCGCGCCGCGAGCACGAAGACCAAGGCGCCAGTGGGAAAGAAGAAGGCCGGCGATGCCGAAGCCGGCGACGACGAGGCCGTCGCTCCCGGTGACGAGCACGACACCGATGATGACGACACCACCGACGGCGCTGCCAAGCGCGTCGCCCCTGCCGAGCCGCTGCCCAGCGGTGCGCTCGTGCTGTCCCTCGTCGACGACGAGGATGAGGTACCGGTCTACTCGAGCGCCATCACCGGCGCGACGGCGGACCCGGTCAAGGACTACCTGAAGCAGATCGGCAAGGTCGCGTTGCTCAACGCCGCCGAAGAAGTCGAACTGGCCATGCGCATCGAGGCGGGCCTGTTCGCCGAAGACAAGCTCTCCCAGATGACCGACGCCGAGAAGAAGAGCGCGCTCGGACGCGAATTGCAGTGGGTCGCCAAGGACGGCGCCCGCGCGAAGAGTCACCTGCTCGGCGCCAACCTGCGTCTGGTCGTCTCCCTGGCCAAGCGGTACACCGGTCGTGGAATGCAGTTCCTGGACCTGATCCAGGAGGGCAACCTGGGCCTCATCCGTGCGGTCGAGAAGTTCGACTACACCAAGGGCTTCAAGTTCTCCACCTATGCGACCTGGTGGATCCGCCAGGCCATCACGCGCGCCATGGCCGACCAGGCCCGCACCATCCGTATCCCGGTGCACATGGTCGAGGTCATCAACAAGCTCGCCCGTGTGCAGCGCCAGATGCTGCAGGACCTCGGTCGCGAACCCACGCCGGAGGAACTGAGCCGCGAGCTCGACATGACCCCGGAAAAGGTCGTCGAGGTGCAGAAGTACGGCCGCGAGCCGATCTCCCTGCACACCCCGCTCGGCGAGGACGGCGACAGCGAGTTCGGCGACCTGATCGAGGACACTGAAGCGGTGGTTCCCGCCGATGCCGTGGGCTTCACGATGCTGCAGAAGCAGCTGGAAAGCCTGCTCGACTCCCTCTCCGAACGCGAAGCCGGCGTCATCCGGATGCGCTTCGGCCTGGGCGACGGCATGCCGAAGACCCTCGACCAGATCGGCGACACCTTCGGCGTCACGCGTGAGCGGATTCGTCAGATCGAGTCCAAGACCATGGCCAAGCTGCGCCACCCGTCCCGGTCGCAGTCGCTGCGCGACTACCTCGAGTAAAGAGTTGGCTGTACGGTACGCGCCGGCGATCCTGCTCGGCAGAGTCGCGCGCACCCTCGCGCGCTGGCGCAAGCCCGGTGGCGGCTCTGCCGTCCCTGGCCTAGTCGTCAACACCATCGCGCCCGGGTTCCTGCCGCGCACCCTGAACGGTTTTCCGGGCGGGCTCGTCATCGTGACGGGCTCGGCCGGCAAGTCCACGACCACCAAGATGCTTGTTGCGGCGCTGCGCGCCCACGGCCTCTCTGTCTTCACCAACCAGTCGACGGCGAACATCAGCCAGGGTCTCACCTCGGCACTGTTGGAACGGGTCAGCCTGACCGGCCGCATTGAGGGCGACATCGCGGTCCTCGAAATGGACGAGGGCCACGGCGCCCTGATCTCGGGCTCCCTGAACCCCCGCGTCGTCGTGCTGACCAACGTGATGGTCGATCAGATCGACCGTTTCCACGACTCCGACATGGTCGCCGCGATGCTGGCCAAGATCGCCGCACGGGCCACCGGCTCCGTCGTGCTGAACGCCGACGACCTCCACCTGTCCCGGCTGGGCGATGGTATTGCCCCCGGCGTCGCCGTGGCCCGCTACGGCGTGGCCGACGAGGTGCTTGCGGCGAACCCGCGGGGTTTGGGCTATACCCTCACCTCACCGACCCGGCTTGACGCCGCCGACGGCATGGTTCTGACCGCGGTCTCCGGACTCGACGCGACGGTGCTGGTCGACGGACGGGTGCACACGCTGCGGTTGCCGGCCAGAGGCACCCACTACGCGGTGGACGCGCTCACGGCCCTTGCCGCCGCCCGGTCGGCCCTGCTCGACAGGTTCGATGCCGCTGTGGCGGTCGCCGCGATTTCCAGCATCCCCCCGGTGTTCGGCCGCGGCGAGATCGTATCGGTGCGCGGCACCACTGTGGAATTCGTGCTGGTGCAGAACCCCGCCAGCCTGCAGCTCAACGTGGACAGCCTGGACCCGGACACCGAACAGATCCTCGTCGCCGTCGGCTCCGACGTGCGCGACCCGTCCTACCTCTGGCCGGCCGACACCTCCGCCCTCGGCCACGTGCTTATCGCTTCGGGGTCGAAGGCCTACGACATCGGCCTGCAATTGGCCTATGACGGCGTGCTCGTCGACCGCATCGAACCCGACCTCGGTCGGGCCCTCGACGACTTCCTGGCGCTACCGGAACCCGCCCACGGTGTCAAGACGATCATCTTCTCGGCCGATTCGATGCGGCGCACCCGGGCGCACCTCGGCCTGGAAACCAACGAAGCGGACCCGTCATGACAGTTGACCACCCGGCCGATCTCACCATCGTGAGCCTGCTCCCGCGGCTTCTGGACACCAACGGCGACGCCGCGAACGCGCGGGTTCTCGCGCAGCGCGCCCGCTGGGCCGGACTGTCGGCCCGGATAGTGCCCGTGCACGCCGTCGCCGACCTTCCCGAGACCGTCGACCTCGTCGTCATCGGATCGGGAACCGACACCGACCTCGTCGCCGCTCGCGACGCCCTCAGTACCCTGGCAGAGCCACTGCGTGCCTGGCTGACCGGGGGAGTGCCCGTGCTGGCCGTCGGTACCGGTTGGGAGCTGCTCAGCGCCGGGCTCAACCTGCCGGACGGCTCGTCGGTCGACGGTCTCGGCCTGGTGCCGGGGCGCGCGGGCGCCCTGCCGGCCCGCGTCACCGACGACCTCGTCGTCGACGCCGACGGTCTGCGCCTGCTCGGCTTCGAAAACCATCTGCGCGGGTACGCCGGAGCCGCGGCCCCGCTGGGCACGGTGGACTACGGCACCGGCAACGGCGACGGCACGGAGGGCGCCGTCGACGGCAGCTTCATCGGCACTCACCTGCACGGCCCGGTCCTGGCCCGCAATCCGCAGCTCGCCGACCGGATGCTCGGAACTGCCGCCGCTGCCAGAGGCCTCACCCTGACCCCGACCGCTCAGACCGAATCGGTCGACGGCATAGCAAAAGCCGCACGCAACCAGGTTGCAGTGCGGCTCAGCCTCACCTCGGAGTAACTCCGGTCAAGCGCCGTCGGCGCCGCAGTTGCCTGCGGCGCCGACCGGTGATTAGGACTTCTGGTCCTCGAAGAGTCGGCTCGACTCGTCGTGCCAGCTTTCGGCGATTGCGGCGAGCTTCTCCTGGTGCTTGCGTCCGTGGTGGGCGCAGAAGAGCAACTCGCTGTTATTCACGACTACACGGATGTAGGCCTGAGCGCCACAAGCGTCGCAGCGGTCGGCCGCGGTGAGCTGGTGGGGGGCGCCCTGTTGGTCGACGGCACCATTTTCGGTGGCGATCTGGGACATATTCTCCTCCTCCAGACTGATACCAGGTGATACCAATTGAATCCTTACTCACCATGTAAACACGGCCGGGCGTGGATTGGGCCACAGTTGGGTGACATTTCGCTCACCGCGTAGCCTTCCGCGCGGTGGACCCGGCTCGGGGGAGCCCCGCTCGAGTGTCGAACGAGGCTGCACGCATCCGGGTCGCTATTCTTAACAGTTGTGAGTTCTGACTATTCCGCCCGCCACCTCTCGGTCCTCGAAGGCCTGGACGCGGTGCGCAAACGCCCCGGCATGTACATCGGATCGACCGACTCCCGTGGGCTCATGCACTGCCTCTGGGAAATCATCGACAACTCGGTCGACGAGGCGCTCAGCGGGCACGGGTCATCGATCGGCATCGTGCTGCATCCCGATGAAAGCGTCGAGGTCAGCGACACGGCGCGCGGAATCCCGGTCGACATCGAACCGAAGACCGGACTCTCCGGTGTTGAGGTCGTCTTCACCAAGCTGCACGCCGGCGGCAAGTTCGGCAGCGGTTCCTACGCGGCGTCCGGCGGCCTGCACGGTGTCGGCGCATCGGTCGTGAACGCCCTGTCCGAGCGCCTCGACGTCGAGGTTGACCGCGACGGCAAGACCTGGGCGATGTCCTTTCACCGCGGCGAGCCCGGTGTCTTCGCCGACACCGGTGAGAAGAGCCCGGATGCGCCGTTCACGCCGTTCGAGAACAAGAGCGAACTGCGCGTGGTCGGCAAGGTTCGCAAGGGTGTCACCGGCACCCGCATTCGCTATTGGGCCGACCGGCAGATCTTCACCAAGGGCGCCACCTTCCAGACCGAGGACCTGATGGGCCGGGCCCGCCAGACGGCGTTCCTGATCCCGGGCCTGACCATCAACATCGACGACCGGCGGAGCGCCGTGCCCATCGCGGCGTCGTTCACCTTCGCCGGCGGTATCTCCGAGTTCGTGGACCACCTCGCCGTCGACACGCCGATCACCGACACCTGGCGGCTGACCGGCGCCGGGAGCTTCACCGAAACCGTGCCGGTCCTCACCGACACGGGCGCGATGATCCCCACTGAGCTCGTCCGGGAGTGCCAGGTCGACATTGCCCTGCGTTGGGGCACGGGTTACGACACCGTCATCAAGAGCTTCGTCAACATCATCGCCACGCCCAAGGGCGGCACCCACCAGGCGGGTTTCGACGCGGGCATGCTCAAGTTCCTGCGGGCGCAGGTCGAGCAGAACGCCCGGCGGCTCAAGGTCGGCTCCGACAAGCTCGAGAAGGACGACATCCTCGCCGGGCTCACCGCGGTGCTCACCGTACGGCTGCCAGAGCCGCAGTTCGAGGGCCAGACCAAGGAGGTGCTCGGCACCCCCGCGGTGCGCGCCATCGTGGCCGCGGTGATCAACAAGACCATGACCGAACGGTTCACCTCGACCAAGCGCGACGACAAGACCCAATCGGCAGTGGTGCTCGACAAGATCGTGGCCGAGATGAAATCCCGCATCTCCGCCCGCGCCCACAAGGAGACCCAGCGGCGCAAGAACGCCCTGGAAAGCTCCTCGTTGCCGGCGAAGCTGGTGGACTGCCGCAGTAACGATGTGGCCCTGAGTGAGCTGTTCATCGTCGAGGGTGACTCGGCACTCGGCACCGCGAAGTTGGCCAGAGACAGCGAACATCAGGCGCTGCTGCCTATCAGGGGCAAGATCCTCAATGTGCAGAAGGCGTCGGTCTCCGACATGCTCTCCAACCTGGAGTGCGCCTCGATCATCCAGGTCATCGGCGCCGGGTCCGGCCGCAGCTTCGACCTGTCCGCCGCCCGCTACGGCAAGGTCATCATCATGGCGGATGCCGACGTCGACGGTGCGCACATCCGTACGTTGCTGCTCACCCTGTTCTTCAGGTACATGCGCCCGATGATCGAAGCCGGCCGGATCTTCGCGGCGGTGCCCCCGTTGCACAGGGTCGTGGTGATGAACCCGGGTAGCAAACCCAACGAGACCATCTACACCTATTCCGAAGCAGAGCTGCAGGGTGTCCTCGCCGCGCTCAAGAAGAGCGGCAAACGCTTTCAGGATCCCATCCAGCGGTACAAGGGGCTGGGCGAAATGGATGCCGACCAGTTGGCCACCACCACGATGGAACGGGCCCACCGCACTCTGCGCCGGGTCAGGGTCGCCGACGCCGAAATGGCCGGAAAGGTGTTCGAACTGCTGATGGGCAACGACGTCGCCCCGCGCAAGGAGTTCATCATCGAAAGCTCCGACAAGCTCAGCCGCGACCGCATCGACGTCTGACCGGGCCCGACTGTTCCCGAAGCGGACTTCTGCGTCCGGTGTGCCGGACGCAGAAGTCCGAATGGGTAACAGTTGCGGGTGTGAGCCTGGTCGCGTCGCGGGCGGCGGTCAGCGTGGCGCGGCGGCGGCGAAGACGGTGCTGGGCAGATCCCGGTCGCCGTCCGCGAGGCCCCGAACGATTCGGGCGCACACGGCCACGGGGTCAAGGCCGACGGGCAAGGGCGGCGCCGTGCCGCTGATCGGGTGGCTGGACAGCGCCGTCTCGGTGTGCCCGGGCCGCGCGTCGATGACCCGGATACCCGCCCGCCGCAGTTCCCGGCCGGCCGCAATGCCGAAGGCGGCCAGGGCGGCCTTGGACGCCGAGTATGCCGCGAGATTGGCGGTCGGGCTCTCACTGACCACCCCGCTGAGGGTGAGGAAGAACGGTGCGCGGCCGGCGGCGGCCGAGGCCGAGAGCGGCCCGTGGGCGGCCTGCAGCAGCAGCATGGGCGCGGTGGTGTTCACGGCGAAGAGCCGGGCGATGGTGTCTCCGGTCAACTCAGCAGCGGGGCCGAAGGCGACGACACCCGCGGCGACCACGATCCCGTCGAGGTGGCCGGTCACCGAGACCGCCACGTCGACGAGGCGCCGGACGGCGGCGGGATCGGTGAGGTCTGCGGGGATGACAGTGCCGGGCAGTCCGAGTTCGGCGATGGCGGCGGGGTCACGGGCGCTGAGCACAAGGGTTGCTCCGGCGTCGGACAGTTGCCGGGCGATCTCCCGGCCGAGTCCGCCCGTGGCGCCGACGACGAGGATTGTGGAACCGTGGAGTTCGGGCATGTTTCACCCTACTGCGGGCGCCCCGACCGTGGCTGAAACGCGGTCAGGAAACGAACGGCGGTCGGACAGCCCGTCAGCCGATACCCGAACCGATCGAGCCGACGACGGCATCCAACATGGTTCCGGAAGCATCGCGTCGCGCCCCGGTGTCCGGCAGGGTCCGGGGAGAGCCCTCGACGCCCAGCGCGCGGGCGGGTGCCGCGCCCACCCAGGCCACAGCCAGGGCGTCTTCGCCCTTGAGGAAGCGGTGCGAGCGCACCCCACCGGTGGCTCGGCCCTTGGCGGGGAATTCGGTGAAGGCCGACACCTTGGCGCTACCTGGATCCGTTCCCGGCAAGGTCTGGCTTCCGGAGGCGATCGTCGCCACCACGGCGTCCTCGGCGGCGTCGCCCGCCAGGCTCGTGAAGAACACCACCCGGGCGTCCGGGCCCAGCTTGATGCCCGCCATCCCGCCGGCCGTCCGGCCCTGCGGGCGCACCGTCGATGCGGGGAACCGCAACAGCTGGGCATCGGAGGCGACGAAGACCAGCTCGTCGTCCTCCGCACCCTGGACGGCGCCGACGACCTCGTCTCCGGGCTTGAGCGCGATGATCTCGAAGTCGGGCTTGTTCGCCCAGTCGTTCGGGGTGACCCGCTTGACGATGCCCTGCCGGGTGCCGAGCGCGATGGCACGTTCGCTGTCCAGAGAGACCAGGGCACGGACCACCTCACCGCCGCTGCCCAGCGAGAGGTAGTCGCGCACCCGCACACCGGCCGCCAACTGGATCGAGGTGGGTGGCAGAACGGGCAGGTCGACGGGGGAGAAGCGGATGAGTCGGCCGCGATTGGTCACGGCACCGATCTCCGAACGGCTGGTGGTGTCCAGCGCCGAGAGGACAGCGTCGTGCTTGCTGCGGCGGTGCGCCGGAGTGATGCGTTCGATCTGGTCGTCGCCGGGCTGCGGCAGGTCCACCCTGGCTATGCGGCCCGTGCTGCTCAGATAGACGCGGGTGGGGGAGTCTGAAACCTCGAGCACGGCCGTCTTCCGCGCTGAGGCTCCGGCGATGCTCGGACGCGCCTCGGTGAGGAGCGTGCGTCGCGGGGTGCCGAACCTGTCGGAGATGGTGGCCAGCTCGTCGGAGACCAGCGTGCGGATGGCCTGCTTGCTGGCGAGCAGGGCTTCCAACTCCTTGATCTCGGCGAGCAGCTGGTCTCGCTCTGTTTCCAGTTCGATGCGGGAGAACCTGGTGAGCCGGCGCAGCCGCAACTCGAGGATGTACTCCGCCTGCAGCTGGCTGAGGTCGAACACGTCGATGAGCCGGGTACGGGCCTGCTCGGTGTCGTCGCTGGCGCGAATCACCTGGATGACCTCGTCGATGTCGAGGATCGCGATGAGCAGTCCCTCGACCAGGTGCAGGCGTTCGCGGCGTCGGGCCAGCCTGTACGCGGAACGCCGGGTGACGACCTCGACGCGGTGGTTGACGTACACCTGCAGCAGTTCGACCAGGCCCAGCGTCTGCGGACCGCCGTCGACGAGAGCGACGGCGTTGATGTTGAAGGAGTCCTCCAGCGGGGTCACCCTGTACAACTGCTCGAGCACGGCCTCCGGGCTGAAACCGGTCTTGATCCCGATCACCAGGCGCAGACCCTTGGTGCGGTCGGTGAGGTCGGTGACGTCGGAGATGCCGCTGAGCTTTTTGGAGTTGACGCCGTCCTTGATCTTCTCGATCACCCGTTCGGGTCCGACCAGGTAGGGCAGCTCACTGACGACGAGCCCGGCCTTGCGGGCGGTGATCGCCTCAACCGACACCTTGGCCCTGGTCTTGAAGCTGCCACGCCCGGTCAGGTAGGCATCCCTGATGCCGGCCAGGCCAACGATGGTGCCGCCGGTGGGCAGGTCAGGGCCCGGCACGAACTCCATGAGCTCGTCGAGGGTCGCACGCGGGTGGGCGAGCAGGTGCCGGGCGGCACCGATGACCTCGACGAGGTTGTGCGGGGCCATATTGGTGGCCATGCCCACCGCGATGCCGCTGGCCCCGTTCACGAGCAGGTTGGGGTACGCCGCCGGCAGCACGTCGGGCTGGGTGAGCTGATTGTCGTAGTTGGGCACAAAGTCGACGACATCTTCATCGAGGTGTTCGGTCATGGCCAGTGCCGGTGCCGCCAGGCGCGCCTCGGTGTACCGGGGCGCAGCGGGCCCGTCGTCGAGCGAACCGAAGTTGCCGTGCCCGTCGATGAGCGGCACCCGCAGGGTGAAGGCCTGGGCCATCCGCACCATGGCGTCGTAAATGGCGGTGTCGCCGTGCGGGTGCAGCTTGCCCATCACCTCGCCGACGACGCGCGCCGACTTCACGTGCCCGCGGTCGGGCCGCAGGCCCATCTCGCTCATCTGGTACAGGATGCGGCGCTGCACAGGCTTGAGGCCGTCCCTGGCGTCCGGGAGAGCTCGGGAGTAGATCACCGAATAGGCGTACTCGAGGAACGACCCCTGCATCTCCGTCGACACATCGACGTCTTCGATGCGCTCGGTGGATGCGGCGGGCCCCTGGTGGGCTGACACTGTCTTGTCTGAGCGGCTCATTCGTAGATTCTGCTGTGTGGTGCATGTCGGCGGAACCGGGAGCACCAGGCTGATGCGCACGGACCTGCGCTGAGGAAACCTGCGGCCGGGTCTATGTCAGACTGGGCCAGATGCCCCCTATGTTACCGGTCCGGCCCTTCAGCGCCGTTCGCCTTGCCGACGTTTTGACAAGTTCGCTGGCCTCGCTCCGGTCCCAGCCGAACCCGCTCAGGCTCCCGCCCGCTGGCAAGGCCCTCGTGCTCCTCGCGGACGGTCTCGGGATGAGCAACCTGCGAGCTCGCGCCGGGCATGCCCGGTTCCTCACCTCGCATCTGGCCAAGACCGACGTCGTCGACGGGGTGTTCCCGGCCACGACCGCCGCGGGCATCGCCTCACTGACCACCGGGGTCGCGCCAGGCACCCACGGGCTGGTCGGCTACAAGGTGCTCGACGCGGCCAACGATAGGGTCGTCAACCAGCTCACGGGCTGGGACGAGCGGATGGAGCCGCACAGCTGGCAGAACCAGCCGACGGTCTTCGACACGGCCGCGGAGACCGGGATCCCCAGCTTCGCCGTCGGCCCCAAGAGGTTCACGGATTCCGGCTTCAGCCGGGCCGTGCTTCGCGGTGCCGGCTACGTGCCGGCCGAGACCATCGGCGCGCGGTTCGACGCGGCGCGGGCGATTCTCGACGCCGAGCCCACGGCCCTGATCTACCTGTACGTGCCCGAATTGGACATCAACGCGCACGCCCACGGCTGGGAATCCGCCAGGTGGTTGGCGCAGCTGGAAAACCTCGACGCCGAAACGGCCAGGTTCGCCGCCACCCTGCGCCCGGACGAGGGCATGATCGTCACGGCAGACCACGGGGTCGTGGATGTTCCGGCGGCCAAGCAGGTGCTTTTCGACACCGTGCCGGCCCTCGTCGCCGGGGTGCGCCACATCGGCGGTGACCCGCGCTGCCTGCAGCTCTACACCGAGGCCGGTGTCGACGCCGACGTGCTGGCCGAAACCTGGCGTGCGGTCGAGGGCGAGCGCGCCTGGATCTTCACCCGGAGCGAGGCCGTGGCCGCGGGACTGTTCGGTGCTGTGCGAGACGACGCCGCGGCACGGATCGGCGACGTCATCGTGGCCGCCCGGAAGCTGATCGCGTACTACGACTCCCGGGAACCCAACCAGTCGGCGCGCAGCATGGTCGGCCAGCACGGCTCCTTGACCGATGAGGAACTGCGTGTTCCGGTCATCAGGTTGGGCGCATACCGGCGTTGACCCGATGCACGCAAGAACCCCTCGGAGCCGGCTCCGAGGGGTTCTTCGTGTTTTCGTGGATCAGGCCGGGTACTGGCCCCGCTTCACCTGGGGCTTCGGCAGGCGCATGACCCGCAACTGCAGGGCTCGCATGGCCGCATACCAACGGACCTTCTCGGCCCGGTCGGCGCCGAACTTGGCCTCGATTTTCTTGGTGAGGATGAAACCGAGCACTACGCAGTCCGCGATCGCGACCAGGAAGAAGGCCCAGAGAGCGAGGATGCCATACGTCTGGACGGACGGATCCGGGAAGAAGGTGAGCAGGATGACCAGGAACATCACCGGGATCATGAACTCGCCCACGTTGAATCTGGCGTCGATGTAGTCACGGGCGAAACGCTTCTGCGGTCCACGCTCGCGCACCGGGAGGTACTTGTCGTCACCGGCGGCCATGCCGAGACGCGCCCTCTCACGGGCCTCGGCCGACTTCGCCCGCGCCTGCTTGGCGGCCAGTTTGCGGTCGTCCGGAACCAGTGGGCGTTTGTTCGCGGCCTCCTGTACACGGCGGCTCGGCGTGGGCTGGCCCTTGCGCGTCGACTGACCGGCCAGACGGGACTTCGTATCGTCGGCGGATTCGATCGACGGTTCTGCGCCGGGATTTACAGGTTGCTTAGCCACATCAGTTCCTTGCAGTTAGGTTGCCTTAAGATTACTCGCATGACGGATACCGCGGACACAGCAGCAGCAACCACCCAGCAAGTCGCAGCACACCCCCGTGAATCGGCGCTGCGGAACGCCGTCGAACGGGAGCTCCCGCGGACGGTCGCCGACCTGTGCGCCCTCGTGCGGATCCCCTCGGTGTCCTGGGCCGCATTCGATCGCGATCACGTGCGCGCCAGCGCCGACGCCGTCGCGGATCTGGTGCGGGAGATCGGGATCTTCGACACCGTCACGGTCACGCAGGCGGGCATCCCCGGTACCGACGAACTCGGACAGCCCGCCATCCTCGCGACCCGCCCGGCCAAGAACGGCCGCCCCACGGTTCTGCTTTACGCCCACCACGACGTGCAGCCTCCCGGGCTCGACCACGCGTGGGACTCGCCGCCCTTCGAACCGACCCTGCGCGGGGACCGCCTGTACGGCCGCGGCGCCGCGGACGACAAGGCCGGCGTCATGGCGCACGTCGCCGCATTGCGCGCGCTCCTCGCGGCCACCGACGGGGACCTCGACCTCGGCCTGGCCCTCTTCATCGAGGGCGAGGAAGAATTCGGCAGCCGCTCCTTCGCCACCTTCCTCACCGAGAACCGGGAGGCGCTCCGCGCCGACGCGATCGTCGTCGCCGACTCGAACAACTGGGACGTCGACACTCCGGCCATCACTATCGGGCTGCGCGGCAACGTCACCTTCAGGCTCACCGTGAGCACGTTGGCGCACGCCTCGCACTCCGGAATGTTCGGCGGCGCCGTCCCGGACGCCATGATGGCGACCATCAAGCTGCTGGGCACCCTGTACGCCGCAGACGGGTCCGTCGCGATCAGCGGTCTGACCAGTCACGACGCGCCGACACCGCCGTACGATGAGTCCGCGCTGCGAGCGGAGACCGGCCTGCTCGACGGAGTCTCCCCGATCGGGCACGGATCCATCCTCAGCCGCATCTGGTCCCAGCCCGCGCTGACGGTGACCGGAATCGATGCTCCCACCGTCGCCAACGCGTCCAACACCCTGACGCCCGCGGTCAGCGTGCAGATCAGCGTGCGCATCGCGCCCGGCCAGTCCGCCAAGGAAGCTGCCGGCGTGATCGAGGCCCACCTGCGTGCACACGCACCGTTCGGCGCCCACCTCGCCATCGACGACCTGGACACCGGAGAACCGTTCCTGGTCGACACCGGCGGGTGGGCCGTTGCGGAGACCCGCCTGGCCATGACGGCAGGCTGGGGCGTGGAGCCCGTCGACATCGGTGTGGGCGGGTCGATCCCGTTCATCGCGGACCTGGTCCGGGAGTTTCCCGAAGCGCAGATCCTGGTGACCGGGGTCGAAGACCCGGATTCCCGGGCGCACAGCCCCAACGAGTCGCTTCACCTGGGCGTCTTCAAGCGAGCCGTGCTCAGTGAGGCCTTCCTTCTGGGCCGCCTCAACGACCGCACCGGCCACTGACCCCACCGCAGGGCCTGAGAAGGCGTCCGCGTCATCCAGCCCGCTCACGGCCCGGGCGGATACACTAGGAACAGATTCGCCGGCGGACCCCATGCGCGTGGGATGCTCACCGACGCGAAACCGGATAATACCGAGGAGCACCATGACCGACACGATCGAAACCAGCACCATCGCCCACGGCGTCGGTCTTACCGACGTCGCCGCCGCGAAGGTGCGCAGCCTGCTCGCCCAGGAAGGCCGCGAAGACCTGCGACTGCGCGTCGCCGTGCAGCCCGGCGGCTGTTCAGGCCTGATCTACCAGTTGTACTTCGACGAGCGCACCCTCGAGGGTGACGCCGTCATGGACTATGACGGTGTCGAGGTCGTCGTCGACAAGATGAGCGTCCCGTACCTCGAGGGTGCGTCCATCGACTTCGAGGACACCATCCAGAAGCAGGGCTTCACCATCGACAACCCGAACGCCGGCGGCAGCTGCGCCTGTGGGGACTCCTTCAACTAGCGTGTGATCATAAAAAAAAAAAAAGGAGACCGTCCACTGGACGGTCTCCTTTCTGCACATCCGGTTCGGGTCCCGTCGTCGTCGGCGCTTCTGGCTCAAAACGGCTCAGGACGGGCCCTTCGACCCTGTTGTCACTCCCCAATCGGAGCGGAGAATTGCGACGGGTCCGTCGCTCGTGCACTCGGGTGCGACCGGCGCGGAGTAAGCTAAAGATGATAAACGCACTTCCTGTGTAGTGCCTTCACGTCTTTCCGAAAGGTCACCGGTGCTCAAAAACCGCCGTCTCCGATGGGCCGTCATACCGGTCGCAGCAACGCTAGCCATTGTCCTCGCCGGATGCACCCAGGCTCAGCTCAACGGGTACCTGCCCGGTTTCGAGGAGGGCGAGTCCCCGGTAACCAACAACACCGAGCGCGTGTCCGGTCTGTGGACCACCTCGTGGATCGTGCTGCTCATTGTCGGCCTGATCACCTGGGGCCTCACGATCTGGTCCGTCGTCGTCTACCGTCGGCGCAAGGGCCAGACCGGACTCCCGGTGCAGCTGCGGTACAACATGCCGATCGAGATCTTCTACACGATCGTCCCGCTCATCCTGGTGCTGGGCTTCTTCGCCTTCACCGCGCGGGACCAGAACGCCATCGAGGCTCGGTTCGACGAGCCTGACCTGCAGATCGAAGCGATCGGCAAGCAGTGGGCCTGGGACTTCAACTACGTCACCGACGATGTCTTCACTCAGGGTATTCAGGGCCAGCCTGACCTCGAGGGTGAGAAGGGCGCGCTGGTCGAGTCCGAGATCCCCACGCTCGTCCTGCCCGTCGGCAAGAAGATCGAGATCGCGCTGGAAGCGCGCGACGTCATTCACTCCTTCTGGGTCATCGACTTCCTCTACAAGAAGGACATGATCCCGGGCAAGACCAACTACATGTCGGTCATCCCCGAACGCGTAGGCACCTACGCCGGCAAATGCGCCGAGCTCTGCGGCGAGTACCACTCGTTGATGCTCTTCAACGTGGAGGTCGTCTCCGAGGCCGACTACGAAGCCTATGTCGACTCCCTGCGCGCCGCCGGCAACGACGGCCAGGTCGACAGCGAATACGACCGCAACTTGAACCAACCAGGCACCGACGCCCCGACGGCTGAGGAAGGCAACTAGACCATGAGCACCACAACAGCTCCCGCCGGCGCTCCGGCAGCGTCCTCGGCCGCCCGGCCGACCGGCGTTGACCGCAAGGGCAACATCGTCGTTCGGTGGATCACCTCCACCGACCACAAGGTCATCGGGTACATGTACCTGATCACCTCGTTCATCTACTTCTGCCTCGGCGGGGTGATGGCGCTCGTGATGCGCGCCCAGCTCTTCGAACCCGGACTGCAGATCGTGCAGACCAAGGAGCAGTACAACCAGCTCTTCACGATGCACGGCACCATCATGCTGCTGATGTTCGCGACACCACTGTTCTTCGGCTTCGCGAACGCGCTGATGCCGCTCCAGATCGGTGCACCCGACGTCGCGTTCCCGCGACTCAACGCGTTCTCCTTCTGGCTGTTCTTCTTCGGCAGCCTGATAGCGGTCGGCGGCTTCCTCACCCCGCAGGGAGCGGCGTCGTTCGGCTGGTTCGCCTACCAACCGCTGGCGAGCACGACCTTCTCGCCAGGGGTCGGCGGTAATCTGTGGATGGTCGGCCTGGGGCTCTCGGGCTTCGGCACGATCCTCGGTGGCGTGAACTTCATCACCACCATCATCACCATGCGTGCCCCCGGCATGACGATGTTCCGGATGCCGATCTTCACCTGGAACACTCTCGTCACCTCGCTGCTGATCCTGATGGCGTTCCCGGTGCTCGCCGCCGCCATGCTCGCCGCCGCCAGCGACCGGATCTTCCTCTCGCACATCTACGACCCGGCCAATGGCGGTGCCATCCTCTGGCAGCACCTGTTCTGGTTCTTCGGTCACCCCGAGGTGTACATCATCGCCCTGCCGTTCTTCGGCATCGTGTCCGAGGTGTTCCCGGTCTTCAGCCGCAAGCCGATCTTCGGGTACAAGACCCTGATCTACGCGACCATCTCCATCGCGGCGCTGTCCGTGACGGTGTGGGCGCACCACATGTACGTGACCGGCTCGGTCCTGTTGCCGTTCTTCTCCCTGATGACGATGCTCATCGCGGTTCCGACCGGCGTGAAGATCTTCAACTGGATCGGAACGATGTGGCGGGGTTCGCTGACCTTCGAGACCCCCATGCTCTGGGCCATCGGCTTCCTGATCACCTTCACCTTCGGTGGGCTGACCGGCGTCATCCTGGCCTCACCGCCGCTGGACTTCCACGTGTCAGACACCTACTTCGTGGTCGCCCACTTCCACTACGTGGTCTTCGGCACGGTCGTCTTCGCCATGTTCAGCGGGTTCTACTTCTGGTGGCCCAAGTGGACCGGCAAGATGCTCAACGAACGCCTGGGCAAGTGGCACTTCTGGCTCCTGTTCATCGGCTTCCACACAACCTTCCTCGTGCAGCACTGGCTCGGTGTGGTGGGCATGCCCCGCCGTTACGCGTCCTACCTGCCCGACGACGGGTTCACCTGGATGAACCAGCTCTCGACCGTCGGCTCGATGATCCTCGCGATCTCGATGATCCCGTTCTTCCTGAACGTGTACGTCACCGCCCGAACGGCTCCGAGGGTCACGGTGAACGACCCGTGGGGCTACGGCGCCTCCCTGGAGTGGGCTACATCCTGCCCGCCGCCGCGCCACAACTTCACGTCGATCCCGCGTATCCGCTCCGAGCGTCCCGCATTCGACCTGAATCACCCGGAGGTCGGTATGCCCGTCGGCATCGGTCCGGCAAAAGACGCCCCGGATGCTCCCACCTATGACGCAGGATCGGAAAAGGTTAAGTAGATGAAAGCCAATGTCAACCTCTACTGGATCCTGACCGGATTCCTCGCGCTGGTAGCAGTCGCGTACGTCGTGTGGGGCCTCGTCGACCCGAGCCAGGGTCGCATCGAGTGGGTCGGAGCCTTCGCGATCTCCCTCTGCGCACTGCTCGTGGCGTTCATCGCGTTCTACCTGTCTCGCGTCTACAAGGCGCAGGGCGGCGAACTTCCCGAGGACATGCTCGACGCCAACATTGATGACGGCGACCCCGAGCTGGGCTTCTTCAGCCCGTGGAGCTGGTGGCCGATCATGCTCGCGGCCAGCGCGGCACTGTTGTTCCTGGGACTGGCCGTCGGCTTCTGGATCTCCTTCATCGCCGTCGGCATCGGCGTGATCAGCCTCGTCGGCTGGGTCTACGAGTACTACCGCGGACTCTTCGCCCGCTAGGCCCCACCACCGCACGACAAAGCGCCAGTGACCTTCGGGTCACTGGCGCTTTGTCGTGCACCGATGCTCAGTGCAGGGAGCGGCGGAAGCCGAGGAGTCGGAACGCCACGGTCACCTCGGTCGACCCTGGCGGCCCGGTAGGGTCTGCGGGGTCTGTGGAGGATGTGTGGTGCGAGGACGGGCCCATGCCGATGAGGGCGGCAACGTCGTCGGGGGAGAGTACCAGGACCCTGGAGAGGTCCGCCGTGGACTCCAGGTGAAAGCCCGGCGCCAGGCTGGCGACCAGGTCGTCGGTCTTGTTCCCGTGCACCTCCAGGGCCAGGCCGGCGGCGCGCAGTTCCTGGAGATGGCTGGCGTGCGGCACCACGACGGCGAGAAGTGCTCCGGGAGCCAGGATGCGATGGAACTCGGCCGGATTCCGGGGAGCGAACACGTTGATGGCGACGTCAGCGGCCCCGTCCCGGATCGGCAGCGGCGACCAGACATCCGCGACGAGCCCGTCCGTGGTCGAGTGAGGTTCGGTGAGACCGGCCCGGACCGTTCGTGCGACCGCGGCCGCTGACAGGTCCATGGCCAGTGCCGCGACGCCAGGGGTACGGGACAGCGGGGAACCGGGGGAGTGGCCGCCGGAGGCGGCGTGCAGGGCCCCCCGCAGGTAATAGCCGGTGCCGCAGCCGATGTCGATGATTCGGTGCGGGGATTCGGCGGCCACGAGAGCGCTGAGGGCCTCGCGGAGTTCGGTATACCACCCGCGTTCCAAGAAGATGTCGCGGGCGTCCAGCATGGCGGCGGAATCGCCGATGAGTTTGCGTGAACCGACCATGAGGGACGCGAAGCCCCGCCGGTTCGTGTCGAAACGGTGACCGGTGCTGCAGGCGAGAACTCGGTCGCCGGCCGGGACCAGGTCGCCCAAACAGTTCGGGCACCGCAGCCACTCAGACAGAGTCTGGAGTGGGTGGGGTGCCCGAACCGATTCGGCTGAGGAACTAGTGGTGATCGCCGTGGCTTTCTTCGAGTTCCTTGGTCCCGACCGGGGCAATCCGATCTTCGAAGAACCAGCGGGACAGGCCGGCACGAACCCGCTGAACCGGGGACACCTTGCCCTGGGCGTTCGGAGTCAACTCGAGCGGCTTGTAGTTGGTGTAGCTGACCAACTTCCAACGCTCGTACTCGTCGACGGGCTGGTGCACCTCGATGTACTCGCCGCCGGGCAGACGGACGATGCGACCGGACTCGTAGCCGTGCAGGACAATCTCCCGGTCCTTCTTCTGCAGCGCCAGGCACACTCGCTTGGTGATGAAGTAGGCGACGAACGGGCCGAGGATCACGACGGCCTGAAGGGTGTGGATGACACCCTCCATGGTCACCGAGAAGTGCGTGGCGATGATGTCCGAGGACGCCGCCGCCCACAGGCCGGCGTAGAACGTGACACCCGCGGCGCCGATGGCCGTGCGGGTCGGCGCGTTGCGCGGACGGTCCAGGATGTGGTGCTCGCGCTTGTCACCGGTGATCCACGCTTCGAGGAACGGGTACAGCAGGACAACGCCGATGAACATGCCGAGGCCCACGAGGGGGATCAGGATGTTGAACGACCAGGTGCCGCCCAGACCAACCCATTCCAGTCCCGGCGGAATCAACCGGAGGGCGCCGTCGGCAAAGCCGATGTACCAGTCCGGCTGGGTCCCGGCGGACACCGGTGAGGGGTCGTACGGTCCGTAGTTCCAGATCGGGTTGATCGTGAAGAACGAGGCCATCAGCATCACGACGCCGAAGACGATGAAGAAGAATCCACCGGCCTTGGCGGCGTAGACCGGGAGCACCGGGTAGCCGACGACGTTCGTGTCCGTGCGGCCCGCTCCGGGGTACTGGGTGTGCTTGTGCACCACGACGAAGAGCAGGTGCAGCGCGATCAAGGCGACGATGATCGCCGGAAGCAGCAGGATGTGAAGCGAATACAGACGACCGACGATGTCGGTGCCCGGGAACTCGCCGCCGAAGAGCAGGAACGAGATCCAGGTTCCGACGACGGGGATGCCCTTGACCATGCCGTCGATGATCCGCAGGCCGTTTCCGGAGAGCAGGTCGTCGGGCAGCGAGTAGCCGGTGAAGCCCTCAGCCATGGCCAGGATGAACAGGACGAAGCCGATCACCCAGTTCAGCTCGCGAGGCTTGCGGAAGGCTCCGGTGAAGTAGATGCGCAGCATGTGCAGTCCGATGGATGCCACGAACAGCAGCGCAGCCCAGTGGTGTACCTGACGCATCAGCAGTCCGCCGCGCACGTCGAAGGAGATGTCCAGCGAGGATGCCATGGCCACCGACATCTCCACGCCCTTGAGAGGCACGTAGGAGCCTTCGTAGTGCACTTCGGCCATCGAGGCCTGGAAGAAGAAGGTCAGGAACGATCCGGACAGCAGGATGATGACGAAGCTGTAGAGCGCCACCTCACCGAGCAGGAAAGACCAGTGGTCGGGGAAGATCTTGCGACCCAGTTCCTTGACCGCGGTGGAGATGCTGGTGCGCTCGTCGATGTAGTTCGCCGCGGCGCCGGTGAAGCCACCGGACTTCTTCGACTCGGCGGGTTTCATATCGGTTGTGGTACTCACTGTCGCTCCCAAAAGCTCGGTCCGACCGGTTCAAGGAAATCGCTCTGCGCGATGAGGTACCCCTCGGAGTCCACGGCGATGGGCAGCTGCGGAAGGGCGCGTTTGGCGGGTCCGAAGATGACTTTCGCCTGGTCGGCCACATTGAACTGTGACTGGTGGCAGGGGCAGAGGAGGTGGTGCGTCTGCTGTTCGTACAGGCCGACGGGGCAGCCTACGTGTGTGCAGATCTTGGAGTACGCGACGATCCCGTCGTAGGACCAGCTAGCCCGCTCGGGCGTTTCGATGAGGTCCTCGGGCTTCATGCGCACGAGGATCACCACAGCCTTGGCCTTCTCTTCGAGCCGGCCGTGCTCAAGATCCATCAGGCCCTCCGGGATCACCGCGAAGGACGAACCCAGGGTGACGTCCGAGGCCTTGATCGGCGCACCGGACGGGTCCAGGGCCAGCCTGGTGCCCTTCTCCCACATGGTCTGCTTCAGGAGGGCGACGGGATCCTGGTCCATCGGGGCGAGCCCGCGGAACAGGACGACGGCGGGGAGCGGGAAGACCACGAGGGCCCCGATGAGGCTGTTGCGGATCACGGCGCGTCGGCCGATGCCGGACTCCGTGTTGGCTTCCTGGAAGATTTCGACCGCGCGGGCGCGGGTCTCGTCGCTGCCCCGGACCGGGTGACGCTCGTCCACGCCCTCCTCGTCGTGCATCAGCGCCTTGCCCCAGTGCACCGCACCGATGCCCAGCGCCAGCAGCGCCAACGCGAGCCCGATCCCGATGAACAGGTTGTTCAGCCGCACGGAGCCCGGGTCTTCGGGGACGATCGGGAAGATGATGTACGCCGCGATGGCGAAAATGCTGCCGACGATCGACAGGTAGAACAGGGTGTACACCGTGCGCTCGGCGCGCTTCTCGGCGCGCGGGTCGAGGTCGGTGATCCGGGGGCGGTGCGGAGGGAAGCCGGGATTGGCCACGGCGTCGCGGGCGACGACGGCGGTGCCGACGGCGGCCGTGACGTGCTCGACACTCGAGGAGTCGGCAGCGGTCAGATCCTTTCCGCTGGTCTCATCGCTGGCCATTGTTCTCCTTCGTGGGCGCTGTCTGTGCTGGGTGTGTCATTGCCGGGTGCCGATCAATTCGATTTCGCCGTGATCCACACGGTCAGGGCCACGATGGCACCCAGACCGAAGATCCAGAGGAAGAGGCCTTCGGACACCGGTCCGAGGGATCCGAGGGCGAATCCACCCGGCGACGGGTTGTTCTCGATGTACTTGAGGTAAGTGATGATGTCGCGCTTGTCTTCCGGCGAGACGTTCATGTCGTTGAACACCGGCATGTTCTGCGGGCCGGTGATCATGGCCTCGTAGATGTGCTGCGGGGTGACGCCGTCCAGCGCGGGAGCGTACTTGCCCTCGGTGAGCGCGCCGCCTGCTCCGGCGACGTTGTGGCACATGGCGCAGTTGATCCGGAACAGCTCGGCGCCGGCGGCGGCGTCGCCCTCGGCATCCAGGTATTCGGCTTCGGGGATGGCAGGGCCGGGCGCGAGGGATGCGACATAGGCGACGAGAGCCGCGGTCTGCTCCTCGGTGAACTGCACAGGCTTGACGATGGCCTGCGGGCCGTTGGCCTGCATGGGCATGCGCCCGGTGCCGACCTGGAAGTCGACGGACGCGGCGCCCACGCCGATCAGGCTGGGACCGGTGCCGGTTCCGTCGGCGCTGAGGCCGTGGCAGGTCGCGCAGTTCGCGGCGAAAAGCTTCTCGCCCTCGCTGACGGTCTGCTGCGATGCCGTTTCGGTCTGTGCGGTTGCCGTGCTGGTGCTGATCATCGCGTACGCGCCGCCGGTGAAGAGCAGGCCGATCGCGATCAGGGCGACGCTGGCCAGCGGGCTGCGCCGACCGCTGCGACGTGTGCGGCCGTTGGTAGGTTTCTGAGTCCTGGGCATACTGAGTGTGTCCGCTCCTGCTTGTTATTTAAGAACGTAGATGACCAGGAAGAGCCCGATCCACACGACGTCGACGAAATGCCAGTAGTACGAGACCACGATGGCGCTGGTGGCTTCCTTGTGACCGAAGTTCTTGACCGCGAAACCGCGACCGATCACGAGGAGGAAGGCAATGAGTCCGGCGGTCACGTGGATGCCGTGGAATCCGGTGGTGAGGTAGAACGCTGAGCCGTAGGCGTTGGAGGCGAGGGTGACGCCCTCCGACACGAGGGTCGCGTACTCGAGGACCTGGCCGGAGACGAAGACGGCGCCGAGGGCATAGGTGAGGAAGAACCACTCGACCATGCCCCACTGGCTGGGCTTCCACCCGGTGGACCTGGCCTGCAGGCGCTCGGCAGCGAAGACGCCGAACTGGCAGGTGATCGAGGAGGAGACCAGGATCAGGGTGTTCACCAGGGCGAAGACGAAGTTGTGCTTTTCCGTCTCGAACTGCCACAGCTCCGGGGAGGTGGACCGCAACGTGAAGTAGATGGCGAAGAGGCCAGCGAAGAACATGACCTCACTGCCCAGCCAGACAATGGTGCCAACCGCCACGCTGTTGGGCCTGTTAACTACGGGAATGGTCGCCCGGGGAGTAATTGAGGTCGTCGTCACTATTCCATTATGACCGATTCCTCCACAGGTTTTTCTCAAGGTGAAGTGCCATAAGACCCTAATGTGAAAATTGGTATCCCCAACGGAGGCCTGACGACGCCGAAATACCGGTCGGGGGAGCGCCGGCGCTTAAGATTGGGCCATGCTCGAATCCCAGTCATGGCCCGCCGTTCTTGATGCCCTCCTGCGTAGAGAGGACCTGAGCGTCGCCGATGCGGCGTGGAGTATGGAACGCATCATGCTCGGCGAGGCCACCCCGGCTCAGTTGGCCGGATTCCTGGTGGCTCTGCGCGCCAAGGGTGAGACCGTCGATGAAATCGTCGGTTTCCGCGACGCGATCCTGGACCACGCCGTTCCGCTGAACGTCAACTCGATGGGGCTGGACATCGTCGGCACCGGGGGAGACCGGTTCGGGACCGTGAACGTCTCGACCATGGCGTCGATAGTGTGTGCGGCAACCGGTGTGCCGGTGATCAAACACGGCAATCGGGCGGCCAGTTCGGCATCCGGTTCGTCGGACGTGCTTGCCGCGCTGGGCATCGACCTGACCCTCTCGGCCGACGCAGTGGCCTCGATCCTGGCTGCCACGGGCATCACCTTCGCCTATGCTGCCGCGTTCCACCCCGGTTTTCGGCATGCCGCTGCCGTTCGGTCCGAGCTGGGTATCCCCACTGTGTTCAACTTCCTCGGCCCCCTCGTCAACCCGGCCCGGCCGGAAGCTTCCGCCGTCGGTGTGGCCAACCTCGACAGGGTCCCTCTGTTCGTCGGGGTGTTCCAGACCCGCGGAGCATCGGCGTTGGTGTTCCGTGGCGACGATGGCCTCGACGAACTCACCACGACGGGGCACAGCCACGTGTGGGAGGTCTCCAGGGGTCTGGTCACCGAGCACGACATCGACCCACGCGATCTCGGCATCCCGCGGGCGACCATGAGCCAGCTGATCGGCGGTTCGCCGGAACACAACGCGGCAGTGGTGCACTCGGTCCTCGCCGGAGAGCAGGGACCGGTGCGGGACATCGTGCTGCTGAACGCGGCAGCGGGCCTGGTCGCCTACGACCTCGCCGACGATCCCGCTCAGTCACAGGTCAGCATCCTGGACCGGTTCCGGGCGAAACTCGCCGTGGCCGCGCAGGCCATCGACTCCGGCGCCGGAACCGCGAAACTCGCCGACTGGGTGCAGGCCAGCCGCGCCTGACCTGCACCACACGGCGGTTTGACGGTTAGAGCACGTCCTCGTCGACCCAGTCGAAGGTCTTGGTGACGGCCTTCTTCCAGTTCCGCAACTGCCGGGCGCTCTCGTCTGCGCTCAACTTCGGTGTCCAGCGGCTGTCTTCCTGCCAGTTCGACCGCAGCTCGTCCAGGGTGCTCCAGAAGCCCACCGCCAGGCCTGCCGCGTACGCGGCGCCGAGCGCGGTGGTCTCCGCCACAACCGGGCGGATCACCGGCACACCGATGATGTCGGCCTGGAACTGCATCAGCAGGTTGTTCTTGATCATTCCGCCGTCGACCTTGAGCTCGGTCAGCGGCACCCCGGAGTCCGCGTTGACCGCGTCGAGGACCTCGCGGGTCTGGAAGGCAGTGGCCTCCAGCGCCGCCCGGGCGATGTGGCCCTTGTTCACGAACCGGGTCAGGCCCACCAGAGCGCCGCGCGCATCCGAACGCCAGTACGGCGCGAACAGGCCGCTGAACGCCGGCACGAAGTAGGCGCCGCCGTTGTCATCGACCGTGGCGGCCAGCGTCTCGATCTCCTCAGACGACGTGATCATGCCCAGGTTGTCGCGCAGCCACTGCACCAGGGCGCCGGTGACGGCTATCGACCCCTCCAGCGCGTAGTGCGGTTCGGCGTCGCCGAGCTTGTAGCCCAGGGTGGTGAGCAGGCCGTTCTTGGAGTGGATGATGTCGGTGCCGGTGTTGAAGATCAGGAAGTTACCGGTGCCGTAGGTGTTCTTCGCCTCACCCTGGTCGAAGGCGGCCTGGCCGAACGTGGCGGCCTGCTGGTCACCGAGGATGCCCGCGATGGGCACCTCGCGCAGCAGGCTGTGCTCGTTGACGGTGCCGTAGACCTCGCTGGAGGACTTGATTTCCGGCATCATCGACTTCGGTACGTTGAAGATGCTCAGGATCTCGTCATCCCACTGCAGCGTCTCCAAGTCCATGAACAGGGTGCGACTGGCGTTGGTGACGTCGGTGGCGTGCACGCCGCCCTCCAGGCCGCCGGTGAGGTTCCAGAGCACCCAGGAGTCGGTGGTGCCGAACATCAGGTCGCCGGCGTCCGCCTTCGCCCGCGCTCCCTCGACGTTTTCGAGGATCCAGACGATCTTGGTGCCGGAGAAGTAGGTCGCCAGTGGCAGGCCCACCTTCTGCTTGAACCGTTCCACGCCGCCGTCGGCGGCGAGACGGTCGACGATGGGCTGAGTGCGGGTGTCCTGCCAGACGATGGCGTTGTAGACGGGCTTGCCGGTGGTGCGGTCCCAGACCACGGCGGTTTCCCGCTGGTTGGTGATGCCGACAGCGGAGATGTCGTGCCGGGTGAGGTTGGCCTTGGAGAGCGCCTGGCCGATCACCTCACGGGTGTTGTCCCAGATTTCCATCGGGTTGTGCTCGACCCAGCCGGCGCGGGGGAAGATCTGCTCGTGTTCGAGTTGTCCGGTCGAGACGATGGACCCCGAGTGGTCGAAGATGATGGCGCGTGAACTCGTGGTGCCTTGGTCGATGGCGAGTACGTACTTAGCCATGGTGTACCTCCTTGTACGTTGCATGATGGCTTGAACAGACTATAAAACCGTGTGGCGGTTTTCAGGTTGACTGATGCACAGCGAAGCAGGCCAGTCCGGGGAGGGACCGGCCTGCCACGGTCATACCATGGGCAGCCAGACCAGCGATGCCCAGCCCGCGAGGACTCCGCCGATGACGGGACCGACCACGGGGACCCAGGAATAGGCCCAGTCCGAGGACCCCTTGCCCTTGATCGGCAGGATGAAGTGCGCGATCCGGGGGCCCAGGTCACGGGCGGGGTTGATGGCGTATCCGGTCGGGCCACCGAGTGAGACGCCGATGACCAGAACGAGGAGGGCGACGGGTAAGGCGGCTACGGCCCCCACGTCACCGGACTGGCCCCAACCACCGAAGGCGAACACGACGAAGACCAGGACGAAGGTGCCGATGATCTCGGTGACGAGGTTCCAGCCGTAGGAACGGATGGCCGGCCCGGTCGAGAAGGTACCGAGCTTGTTCGCCGGTTCCGGTTCCTCGTCGTAGTGCTGCTTGTACACCAGCCAGACCACCACGGCGCCGAGGAAGGCGCCGAGGAACTCGCCGGCCAGATACACGAGCGTCGAAAGGAAGTTCACCGGGACGTCCGCAGCACCGCCGAAGGTGTCGGAGCCCGATGCGACGATGCCGAGGGTGACGGCCGGGTTGAGGTGGCCACCGGAGTTGTACGCGACGACCACACCGACGAAGACCGCGAAGGCCCAGCCGATGGTCACCATCAGGAAGCCGCCGCCGAAGCCCTTGTTCTTCGTCAGGGCCACGTTCGCCACGACACCACAACCGAGGAGGGTGAGCATCCCTGTGCCCAGCACCTCCGACAAAAACACTAGACCGATATTGTCCACGATGACCTTTCTCGTAGTAGCGAGATGCCGGCAGTACCGGAGCAATCCCTTCGCGGTGAGCGATTTCGCAGTCACCATAGCGCGGGCGGGGCGTGAGCGAAATAGTCCCGATGGGCTGCATCATCTGCCTCTTACCGAGACCGTTGGCAGCGCGTAGGTTGGGCACGGAGCACAGTTGCGTGCCCGGCGCTCTAGCGTGCGCCGATCGATCCCGACGAAATGAAGGAATGGTCATGAAAAAGCTTGTCAACGACCCGAAGAACGTTGTCGACGAAGCCGTCGCAGGTTTCGGTGCCGCGCACGCGGATATCGTGCGAGTCTCGATGGATCCGGTGTTCATCGTGCGGGCCGACGCGCCGGTGGCCGGCAAGGTCGGTATCGTCAGCGGCGGCGGCAGCGGGCACGAGCCTCTGCACGGCGGATTCGTCGGGTCGGGCATGCTGGACGCCGCCGTGCCCGGCGCCGTGTTCACCTCGCCGACACCCGACCCGATCCTGGCCGCGACGAAGGCCGTCGACGGGGGAGCCGGGGTGCTGCATATCGTGAAGAACTACACGGGCGACGTGCTGAACTTCGAGACCGCGGCGGATCTGGCCGAGGCCGATGAGATCGAGGTGCGCACGGTGATCGTCAACGATGATGTCGCCGTGAAGGACTCGCTGTACACCGCGGGGCGAAGGGGAGTGGCGGGCACCGTGCTCGTGGAGAAGATCGCCGGTGCGGCCGCCGAACGCGGTGATGACCTGACGAACGTGGCGACCGTCGCCGAAAAGGTGATCGGCCAGGTGCGCTCTATGGGCGTGGCCCTGACCCCCTGCGTCGTGCCGCACGCCGGCGAGCCGAGTTTCACCCTGGCCGACGACGAGATCGAGATCGGCATCGGCATCCACGGCGAGCCCGGGCGCGAGCGGATCAAGCTCGAACCGGCCGACGCCATCGTCGACCGGATCCTCGGTCCGATCCTGGACGACATCCCCTACGCATCCGGAGACAAGGTTCTGCTCTTCGTCAACGGAATGGGCGGGACGCCCCAGGTTGAGCTGTACATTGTATTTCGACGGGCCGCCGAAGTTCTCGCCGAACGAGGCATCGAGGTGACTCGCACGCTCGTCGGCAATTTCACAACATCACTGGAGATGCAGGGCATGTCGATCACGATTCTCAAGCTCGACGATGAGTTGACCGCCCTGTGGGATGCTCCGGTGCACACAGCCGCACTGCGGTGGGGAAAGTAGGGAAGACCGAATGAGCGTAGACGTCGCATGGGCCCAGGCCTGGATCAGGAGCAGCGCGAAGGTTCTCTCCGAGCACCGCGCCGAGCTGAACACACTCGACCGCGAGATCGGCGACGGTGATCACGGCGAGAACATGGACAGGGGCTTCCAGGCCGTGCTGCCCAAGCTCGATGCGCTGGCCGACGCTGCCACGCCCGGCGAACTGCTCAAGACTCTCGCGGCGACGCTCATTTCCACCGTCGGCGGTGCGGCCGGTCCGCTCTACGGCACGGCGTACCTCAAGGCCGCCGGCGCCGTGAGCGGGGCCGCCGAACTGGACGGCCCGGCCGTCGTCGCCCTGCTCACGGCCGGACGGGACGGCATCGTGCTGCGCGGCAAGGCCGAATCCGGTGACAAGACGATGGTGGATGCCTGGACCCCGGCAGTGGAGGCGGCCGTCGAGGCCGAAGCCGCCGGGGCCAGCCCCAGCCTGATCCTGGCCGCCGCCGCTGACGCCGCCGAGGCCGGCGCCGTCGCGACCGAACCCTGGGTCGCCCGCAAGGGGCGGGCGAGTTACCTGGGGGAGCGGGCCATCGGCCATCGCGACCCCGGCGCCCAGTCGACGGCGCTCATCCTGCGCTGCGGCGCCGATGCGGCCGCACAGTCCTGATCGTGGCTGACCTCAACGACGCTGACCAGAGCGTGGCAGCGTCCCGCGTCGGCGTGGTGTTCGTCTCACACAGCGTCGAGATAGCATCCGGTCTGGTGACACTGGCCCGTCAGATGGCCCCTAACGTCGCCCTGGTGGCCGCGGGTGGAATGGACGATGGCGGCATCGGCACCAGCTTCGACAAAATCGCGGCAGGCATCGAGGAAGCCGACCACGGCAGCGGCGTCGTGCTGCTCTGCGACCTGGGCTCGGCCATCCTGACCGCGGAAACCGCGGTGGACTTCCTCGACGACGAGGTGCGGGCACGGGTGCGCATCGCCGACGCACCGCTCGTGGAGGGCGGCGTGTCTGCCGCCGTGGCCGCCGAGATCGGGGGAGACGTCGCGGCGGTGCTGGCGGCGGCCGAGTCGGCCAGTGGTGCCGGGTCGGCACCGGCAAATGCCGCGCCGCCCGCACCGGGCACAGTCGGTACCGAGGACCTGCCGCAACCGGTCAGCCGCACGGTGACCTTGCGGAACCGGGACGGGCTGCACGCCAGGCCGGCGGCCGACTTCGTGAAGCTCGCCAGCCAATTCGACGCTGAAGTGTCCGTGAACGGCAAGGACGCGCACAGCCTGCTGGGCATCATGTCGCTCGGACTGACCCGGGGGATGAGCGTGGAGATCTCCGGACCCGACGAACGATCGCGGGCGGCAGTAGACGCCCTGGCCGAGTTGATCGAGACCGGCTTCGGCGAAGAATAGTTCCCGCGCTGCCGCTGGTTGGCTGGGCGCGCTGCAGGGGCGTACGCTGTGGCCATGGTCCAGAATGAGAAATCCTCGGCCCAGGCTCACCGCAAGGGCGCGAACCGCTTGTTCGACTGGGTAGAAGACCGACTCCGGCCCGCCTTCGACTCGCCGCCCGTCGGCACCTACGACGCGGCCGAGACGACCGGGCTGGCCCAGTGCCCGGTGTGCGGCCGGCCGATGACCGAGCACACCATCGAGCACTCGGCACATGACACCGTGTTGAACTGCCCGGTCCCGCACCCCGGGGCCTGGGACCGGGATGCTTTCGAGCCGGTGAATGAATACGGCATGGTGATCCGTCGTCGCCCGGACGAGGGCTTGCCGGAGTGAGTCTGCGCGGAGTGCGACCGCAGGTGGCGGTCGTCACGCGGATCGCCGACGAGCTGTGAAACCCTCAACCCGAGATTGATTCTCGGTCCAATCTCCGCTTGTTGACATAATGTGCATTATCGGTCATATCCAATCCCGGGAAAACAGGGTCGGTCCTCGTTCATCCGGCGTTGGAAACTCTCCGGCTAGATCCCCATCACTGCCCGCCTGGGTCGGCTCGGCAGGGTTTTCGATCGCACGCCGGTCACGGAACGAGAGCGTGCGGAAACCCGAAGGCGCCGTAGGAACGACGCCGGTGGCACCAGTCGTCGCACCCCTTCTGGCTGAAACGGTGCGGCCCGAGCCCCACGCATATTATGTCAAGAAAATCGGCTCAGGCGCCGACGTACGCCGCCAGATGCTGGCCGGTGAGGGTGGACCGTGCGGCGACGAGGTCGGCCGGAGTTCCCTCGAAAACGATCCGGCCGCCGTCGCGACCGGCGCCGGGACCCAGGTCGATGATCCAGTCAGCGTGGGCCATCACCGCCTGGTGGTGTTCAACGACGATGACAGTTTTGCCGGCATCGACCAGCCGGTCCAGCAGGCCGAGAAGCTGTTCGACGTCAGCGAGGTGCAGGCCCGTCGTCGGCTCGTCGAGAACGTACACGCCGCCCTTTTCCGACAGGTGCATGGCCAGCTTCAGCCGCTGCCGCTCTCCTCCGGACAGCGTCGAGAGCGTCTGGCCCAGGCTGAGGTAGCCGAGCCCCACGTCGGCCAAGCCGACGACAATGGCGTGCGCGGCCGGGATCCGGGCCTCACCGGCGCCGAAGAACGCCACGGCCTCGGTGACCGACATTGCGAGAACCTCGCTGATATCCCGGCCACCGAGCCGGTATTCCAGCACGGATGCGTCGAACCGCTTGCCCTCACACACCTCGCAGGTGGTTGAGACCGTCGCCATCGGGCCCAGGTCGGTGAAGATCACGCCGGCTCCGTTGCAATTCGGGCAGGCGCCCTCGGAGTTGGAGCTGAACAGGGCCGGTTTGACACCGTTGGCCTTTGCGAAGGCCTTGCGAATCGGCTCGAGCATTCCCGTGTAGGTGGCCGGGTTGCTCCGGCGTGAGCCGCGGATCGCGCCCTGGTCGATCGATACCACGCCGGCGCCGGCGGGGATCGATCCGTGCACCAGCGAACTCTTGCCCGAGCCGGCCACGCCGGTGATGACCACGAGCACCCCGAGTGGGATGTCGACATCGACGTCCTCAAGGTTGTGCTCCGTCGCGCCACGGATCTCCAGGGCACCGGTGGGCGTGCGCACGGCCTTCTTCACCCTCGCGCGGTAGTCGAGGTGGCGGCCGGTGAGGGTGTCGCTGGCCCGGAGGCCCTCGAGGGTGCCCTCGAAGCAGACCGATCCGCCCGCCGTGCCGGCGCCGGGGCCGAGGTCGATGATGTGGTCGGCGATGGCGATCATCTCCGGCTTGTGCTCCACCACGAGCACGGTGTTGCCCTTGTCCCGCAGGCGCAGCAGCAGCTCGTTCATCCGCTGGATGTCATGCGGGTGCAGGCCGATGGTGGGTTCGTCGAAGACATAAGTGACGTCGGTGAGCGACGAGCCGAGGTGCCGGATCAGCTTGGTACGCTGCGCCTCTCCCCCGGACAGGGTGCCGGCCGGCCGGTCGAGCGACAGATAGCCCAGGCCGATCTCGGTGAACGAATCGAACAGGTGCTGCAAAGCCGCCAGCAGCGGGGCCACCGACGGGTCGTGAATGGTGCGCACCCACGCGGCGAGGTCACTGATCTGCATGGCGCAGGCATCCGCGATGTTGACGCCGTCGATGCGGGACGACCTGGCGCCCTCGCTGAGACGGGTGCCACCGCAGTCCGGGCAGGTCGCGAAGGTGACGGCGCGGTCCACGAAGGCGCGAATGTGCGGCTGCATGGCCTCACGGTCCTTGGCCAGGAACGATTTCTGCACCTTGGGGATCAGGCCCTCGTAGGTCATGTTGATGTCACCGACCTTCACTTTGACCGGCTCCTTGTAGAGGAAGTCGTGCCGTTCCTTCGTGGTGTAGTCACGGATCGGCTTGTCGGCGTTGAGGAAGCCGGAGCCCGTGAAGATCTTGACGCCCCAGCCTTCGGCGGTGTAACCGGGGATGGTGAGCGCACCCTCGTTCAGCGACTTGGAGTCGTCGTACAGCTGGGTCAGGTCGATGTCGTTCACGGTGCCCATACCCTCGCAGCGCGGGCACATTCCGCCTGTAATGCTGAAGCTGCGCCGTTCCTTGGTCGTGGTGCCGCCTCGCTCGATGGTGACGGCGCCGGCGCCGGAGATGGATGCGACGTTGAAGGAGAACGCCTGCGGCGAGCCGAGGTGCGGCTGGCCGAGCCGGCTGAACAGGATGCGCAGCAGCGCGTTGGCGTCGGTGGCTGTGCCGACCGTCGACCGGGCGTTGGCGCCCATCCGTTCCTGGTCGACGATGATCGCGGTGGTCAATCCGCTGAGCAGGTCGACATCCGGCCGGGCCAGCGATGGCATGAAGCCCTGCAGGAAGGTGCTGTAGGTCTCGTTGATCATCCGCTGGGACTCCGCGGCGATGGTGCTGAACACCAGTGAGCTCTTGCCGGAGCCGGACACGCCGGTGAACACGGTCAGTCGGCGTTTGGGGATCTCGACGCTGATGTCCTTGAGGTTGTTCTCCCGGGCGCCCTGCACCCGGATCAGGTCGTGGCTGTCGGCAACCTGGTTGGACGACGGCGGGGCCGTGGGGGCTGAAGCGTTCATCGTGTCTCCAAGAATGGGTGCCGGGGCTCTGCAGTCGACCAGCTTCGAGCATACGTGAGGATCGCCATGGTCACCGGGCAGTTTGATTGTCGGGTCGACGGCGCGTAGCCGTGGGAGCGGCATCGGATTAGGTTGGCGCCATGCCCAACACCGTCGGACCCACCAGCGCAGTCTTCGCCATCGCCATCGACCCTCGGCAGCTGAGCGCCAGAGAGATAAGCGGGATCCGGGTGGCCTTCGCGGTCAGCGCCGTTGTGGCCATCGCCATCGGGGCGATCCTGCTGGTCTGGACCGAGGCCACCCTCACGGTCATCGCGGTGTTGTTCGGGCTCTATTTCGTGATCAGCGGTGTCGTCAGGATCGCGCGCGGGGTGGCCAGCACCGGGTCGGCCGCCGGCGGCCGGGTGCTCAATATAGTTCTCGGCGTGCTGGTGCTGATCCTGGGCATCCTGGCGCTCCGGAACCCCGAGGGGTCGTTGGCCGTTCTCGGACTGGTCGTCGGCATCGTCTGGATCGTCGAGGGCGTTGCGGCGCTGGTGGAGTACACCACGGACTCCAGCCGCTGGCCCGGAATCCTGCTCGGCGTCGTCGGCGTCCTGGCGGGCCTGATCGTGCTGTTCGCCCCGGTGCAGACCATCGGCGTCCTCGTCACGATCGGCGGGATCATGCTGATCATCTCGGGACTCGTTCAGCTGGTGCGCGCGTTCACCTTCGGGCGGGGCGTCAGTGCCGGGTGACTGACGGTACTAGCTGGTGAAGTCGGAGGTGTCGCCGACGTAGCGGGTGTTGTTCGCCGGGACCGGCTCGACGGCGGCCAGTACGATCTCCGCGGCGAACTCGCTGACGTTGTACAGCTTGCCGGCAGAATCCTGGCGGGCGCTGATGGCACCGGGATTCGCGCGCTCGAGCAGGACCGCCGTGATGGTGCCCTGGATCATGTCACCGGAGACGACGACAAAACCGATGCCGGCCTCGGCAAGTTCGGGAATGACGGCGCGGAGCGCGTCCTCGCCGGCACGCTTGCTGCGGGCCACCGGCTCGTAGACGGCCACGTTCGACGCGGTGTCGACGAAATGCGCCTGGTGGCTCGTGATGAAGACCACGCGGGCGCCGTCGCTGAGCAGCGGCACGGCCGCGGTGAGCAGGTTGACCTGGGCGTCGCGGTTCAACTGCATGGCATAGTCCTCGGCCATGCCGGACTCCATGCCGCCGGACGCATTCATCACGAGGATGTCGAGTCCGCCGTACTCGGCGCGGATGGTGTCGAACATGGCCGAGACGGATTCCGCGTCGGTGAGGTCGGCGGCCACGGTGATCGCGGTTCCGCCGGCGGCGCGGATGGCGTCGGCCAGCTTGGTGGCGCGCGCTTCCTTGTTGCGGTAGTTGATGACGACCTTCGCGCCGGCTTCGGCGAAGTAGGCGACGGTGTCGGCTCCGATCCCCCGGGACGAGCCCGTGACGAGGATGCGCTTTCCCGAGAGACTGCCGGGCTGGAGGGGATTCATCGTAGGTGTGCTCACGGTGATAAACACTACCAACATGCCCAACACCTCCAAGTGCTAGCGTCATCTGCAAGCGACGCTAAGAGGGGCGACGACATGGTGGATTTGACGGACTACCTGTGGATCGTATGGCTGGTCTTCATCCTGGTCTGCGTCATCATCGAGCTGCTGACCCTGGATTTCACCTTTCTGATGATCGCCGTCGGCAGTCTCGCCGGGCTGGGAGCGAACCTGCTCGGCTGGGAATGGTGGGTGCAGATCCTCGTCGCCGGCGCCGTGTCGGTGCTGCTGTTGCTGCTCATCCGCCCGGTGCTCTTACGCCTGATGGCCAAGAGCGCGGCGGCAGTGCCACCCAGCAACGTGGCCGCGCTGATCGGCATGGGCGGGCGGGTGTCCTCCACCATCGCCGAACTGGGCGGCCTGGTCAGGCTCGACAACGGCGAGACCTGGACGGCCCGCCTCTCCCCCGACCGGACCCCGACCCGCATCGATCCCGGCGAGCGGGTCCTGGTGTCGGCCATCGAAGGCTCCACAGCTGTTGTCGTCCCCGAGGAAAGGACCGATTAACGTGCCAAATCTCGATCAACTCCTTCTCCAGATCTTCGTTGTGGTCCTCATCATCGTCGTTCTGGTCTTTGTCGTGGTGGTGCTTGTGCGCACCATCCGCATCATTCCGCAGGCCAGTGCCGGTGTCGTCGAACGCCTCGGCAAGTACCACAAGACCCTGATGCCCGGCCTCAACATCCTGGTGCCGTTCATCGACCGGGTGCGGCCGCTCATCGACATGCGCGAACAGGTGGTGTCTTTTCCACCGCAGCCGGTGATCACCGAGGACAATCTGGTGGTGTCGATCGACACCGTCGTCTACTTCCAGGTGACGGATGCCCGCGCCGCGACCTATGAGATCGCCAACTACCTCGGCGCGGTCGAGCAGCTGACCACGACCACCCTGCGCAACGTGGTCGGCGGGCTCAACCTTGAAGAGGCTCTGACCAGCCGCGACAACATCAACGGGCAACTGCGGATCGTGCTGGACGAGGCCACCGGGAAGTGGGGCATCAGGGTCGGCCGGGTGGAGCTGAAGGCCATCGACCCGCCGCACTCGATCCAGGACTCGATGGAGAAGCAGATGCGCGCCGAACGAGACCGCCGAGCTCTGATCCTCACGGCCGAGGGCACCAAGCAGTCCGCCATCCTCACTGCGGAGGGCGCGCGTCAGGCCTCGATCCTGCAGGCGGAAGGCCAGGCAAAGGCTGCCGTGCTGCGGGCCCAGGGAGAGGCGGAGGCCATCACCACGGTCTTCAAGGCCATCCACGACGGCGACCCCGACCCGAAGCTCCTCGCCTACCAGTATCTGCAGACCCTGCCCAAGCTGGCGGACGGCACGGCGAACAAGCTCTGGATCGTGCCCAGCGAGCTGACCGAGGCGATGAAGGGGATCGGTCGGGCCTTCGGCCCGAATCCGGTTGCCGGCTCCCACCCGGCTCCCGCCGACGCAGCCGGGATCGGCCCAGAGGCCCCGGGACCCGATCGTGAACGCTGACCTGACGACCTTCCTGTCCCCGCCAGGGCCGCGGATCCTCGCGCACCGGGGCCTGAGCACGCAGGCGCCGGAAAACACCCTGCTCGCCTTTCTACAGGCCATCGTCGGCGGGGCTACGCACCTCGAAACCGATGTGCACGCCAGCAGCGACGGCGTCGCCGTGATCAGCCACGACCCGGTCCTGCCGAATGACGGCCCGGCCGTGAACGCTCTCACGATGGCCCAGCTCAGCCGGGTCGACCTCGGCGCGGGCCAGACCTATTGCTCGCTCGCGGAGGCCTTGGCCGCCTTCCCGGACGCCAGGTTCAACATCGACGTCAAGTCCGCCGACGCCGTGCTGCCCGCCGCGCGCGCCATCCGGGCCGCCGCCGCATCCCGCCGGGTGCTCCTCACCTCGTTTTCTGAGAGCCGGCGACGTCGGGTGCTCCGGGCCGTCCCCGGAGCGGCGACGTCGGCGTCTGCCCAGGGAATCGCCCTGATGCTGGCCGCGGTCGGCCTCCGGCAGCACTGGGCGCTCCCCCGCATCCTGCGCGGGGTCCACGCCATCCAGGTTCCGGTTCGGGCCGGACGGCTGCGTATCGTCACCCCGCGGGTGATCAACCGGATGCATGCCATCGGCGTGGAGGTGCACGTGTGGACCGTCAACGACCCGGCCGTGATGGCCCGGCTGTTGGCGCTCGGCGTGGATGGTCTCGTCACCGACCGATGCGACCTCGCTGCCCATGTGGTCGCCCGGCGGTGAAACCGTCTGCGACAGGCGGCGGTTTCTGAGAGATCCCCGCGAGATCGGCGGTAACGGAAAGATAACGCACAGCTTGATGGTTTAGAACTGAGAATGCATCGCGAGAGGAGACCACACGATGGCAGATCGTAGTTTGCGTGGCATGAGGTTGGGTTCACAGAGCCTGCAGAGCGAAGAGGGCGTGACCTTTTCCCCACGCGTGAGTCACACGTACTTGTGTGCAACGTGCGAACGCGAGACGGTGATGATTTTCTCCGCCGAAGCCGAGGCACCAGATGAGTGGGAGTGCCGTTTCTGCTCCCAGACCGCAACCCGGTTGGTTGATTCGAAGCCCGTGGTCGTCGACCACTCCGACGAAAAGATCGCCCGCACCCACTGGGACATGCTCCTGGAGCGTCGCACCCGGGCCGAGCTCGAAGAGCTGCTGGAGGAACGCCTCGCGGTCCTGCGTCAGCGTCGGGGCCAAAAAGTCGGCGCGTAACCGGCTCAGCGGGCAGCCTGGCTCCCGCGCACACACCTGACGGCGTCGGCTAACCCCGGCGCCGTTTGCGTATCTTCGCGCGGTCGGCGACAACCGGCGCCGGCGCCAACCGGGGGCCGGCGTCGGAGAGCCGTAGGGCTCTGGCCGACACGACGCAGAACAGCAGCCCCGCCAGGCCGAGGCCGGACACGAACCATTCCAGGGGCCGGCCGGCCGTCATCGCCGGTGTGGTCGACACGCTCAGCGGAACGGTCTGGATCATGGCACCGGGCACCCAGGTGGGCAGGCTGTCGAGCGTCTCACCGTCCGGCGTGATGATAGCGCTCGTTCCGACGGTCGAGATGTTCACCACCGTGCGTCCGGCCTCGATGGCTCGGAGCCTCGCGATCGCCAGCTGCTGCACCGACTCATCCGTGCGACCGAAGTCTGCGTTGTTGGTCTGGGCCAGGATGATCTCGGCGTCGTCGTCGATCATCTCGTGCACGAGCTGGTCGTCGGCGATGTCGAAGCAGATGGCGATGCCCGCGATGATGCCGTCGATGTCGAAGACATTGTCCCGGGTGCCGATCTCGTAGTCCCGGGAAACCAGGTCGATCAGATCGGGCGCGAACGGTCGCCAGAAGGCCCGGTCCGGCATGTACTCCGCGAACGGGACCGGGTGCACCTTGTCATAGAGGTCGACGGCGCCGTCGTCGGCCGTCCAGAGCAACGAGGTGTTGTAGAACTTGCCGTCCCGCTCGGTGATGGTTCCGGCGATCAGCGGAGCATCCATGGCCCGGCTGATGTAATCCGGAACGCGGGCCGATTCCGTCGAGCGGAGCGGGTCGACGTCGATGCCGTTCTCCGGCCAGACGACGAAGTCGACAGGGTCACCCACCAGTGGCAGGGTCGCCGAGACGTGGTCGTTCAGGATCTGGCCGGGCTCATTCTGCGCGAACAGGCCGGCGTCGGAGGCGCCCTGCACGGCCGCGATACGGGCGGTCCCGCTTTGCAGGGTCGGCCAGGCGGGGAACGCCAACAGCACCGCCACCGCGGCCACCGCGATCGCAGACCTGGCGCCGACGCGCACCCCGGGCTCGCGGCACAGTTGCACAGCCAGGGCGCTGAGCCAGACCATCACAAAACTGAGACCGGACATGCCCACCCAGGCGATGAGCCCGTTGAACGGGCTCTCGGATTGGGAGATGGCGATGCGGCCCCAGGCGAAACCACCGTATGGCCACACCGCGGAAATCGCTTCCCGAGCCGTCCACAACCCGGCGACGACGACCGGCAGGACACCGATCCGGCCGGCGACGGACGGCCAGAGGCGTGGGCCGACGTTCAGCACCACTGCGGTGAGCGCCAGGCCGACCGCGAAGAAGAGCGCCTCGAGCCCGGCCAGGGCCAGCCAGGGCACCGGGCCGAGGTACAGGGTGAGCCAGCTGATGTGGATGAGCCAGAACGACAGGCCGGCCACCAGGCCGACCAGCAGGCCCGTCCAGGGCCCGCGTCCGAGTAGGGCCAGGAACATCAGCGCCGCACCGACGGGGGCCAGGATCCACCAGGACCGATCCGGGAACCCGGCGTCCATGATCGCGCCGGCACCGGCGGCCAGCAGAATCGCCGCCCACAGGGGCAGGCCGGTGCGTCGGAGTATGCCGGTGTTCACTTCAATAGCCTAAGCGACCGAGGAATACGCCACGATGCCGCGCCGAATGGAGTCCATCGCCACCCGCGCCGTCCGACCGACGGGGCCGTCCGCGACGAGCGAGAGCTGGTCGAGGAGGTCGATGGTCTGCTTGGTCCAACGCACGAAGTCACCCGCAGCCATCTCGGCCTCCTCCAGCACCAGGCCGAGCGAGTCGCCACGCGCCCATTTCCACATCGCCAGGCTCAGACCACCCGCGAGGGGGTTGCTGCCGGGCAGCTTGTGGTCCCGTTCGAGGTCGTCGAGCTGGCTCCACAGGATCGAGGTGGCGTCCAGCGCGGGCCGGAACGGGCCTTTGGGCAGGAACCTCTCGTCGGTCTCGCCCTCGTCCCGGCGCGGTTCGAAGACCAGGGCGCACGCCATAGCGGCGAGGCTGGGCGCATCGAGGGAGTTCCAGAGGCCACGGCGCAGCGATTCGGCGACGAGCAGGTCGCGGTCGGCGTAGATGCGGCGCAAGATGCGGCCGCTCTCGCTCAGCGTTACGGCGCGGCCCTCGCCGGGCACAAGGTAGCCGAAGCCGAGCAAGACATCGGTGACCCTGTCGAACACCCGGGCGACGGCCCCGGTGCGGGCCGTGATCTGGCTGGTCAGCGCCTCGGTCTCCCGGGTCAGTTTCCACCACCTCTGTGCCCAGCGGGCGTGGGCTTCGCGGTCCGGGCAGCTGTGGCAGGGGTGCGCGCGCATGCGCTTCCGCAGAGCGGCCAATTCCTTCTGGCGTCGGTCCCGGCCCCGCGCATTCGAATCGGCGGCGGCATTCTCACGTTCGAGGTCGGACAGACGTCGCCGGATGCCCGAATACTCGGTGAAGTCGCCCAGGTGGCAGGCCATCGAGGTGGCGTACCCGTCCAGCGAACTCTGCTGCTGCCGCACCCGGCGGGCCAGGTCGACCACGGCGCGGTCGGCCTGGAACTGTGCGAACGAGGACTCCAGAACCTCCCGGGTGTGTTCCCGGCCGAACTGGTCGATGAGGTTGACGGCCATGTTGTAGGTGGGTTTGAAGCTGGAGTTCAGCGGGTAGGTGCGCCGGGACGCCAGCGAGGCGACGGCCTGCGGGTCCAGGCCCTGCTGCCATTGGATGACGGCGTGCCCCTCAACGTCGATGCCGCGGCGGCCGGCGCGACCGGTGAGCTGGGTGTACTCCCCCGGCGTGATCGGAACCCGCGCTTCACCGTTGAACTTCTCGAGCTTGTCGAGCACCACGGTGCGGGCCGGCATGTTGATACCCAACGCCAGCGTCTCCGTGGCAAAAACGGCTTTGACCAGTTTCTTCTGGAAGAGCTCTTCGACCACTTCCTTAAAGGCGGGCAGCATGCCGGCGTGGTGGGCTGCCACGCCCCGTTCAAGACCGTCGAGCCACTCCCAGTAGCCCAGAACGGCAAGGTCCTCGTCGAGCAGGGTGCGGCAGCGTTCGTCGACGATCTGCCGGATCTGATCGCGCTCGGCGGTGTCGGTGAGGCGCACGCCGGCGCGGAGGACCTGGCGCACGGCCTGATCGCAGCCGACCCGGCTGAAGATGAAGAAGATGGCGGGCAGCAGGTGCTTGCCCTCGAGCATCCGCACGATCTCGGCTCGGTCCATGCGACCGGACTCCGCTTGCGCGCGCTGCTGGTGGTACCTGCTCTGGTTCGAGCCGCGGCGGCCACGGCCTGACCTGTCGGAGAGCGGCCGACCGCCGGCCTGATTCAGTCGCACCAGCTCCGGGTTCACCCGGTGGGTGGCGGCCAGCCCCGACGAATCGAACAGGTCCAGCATCTTGCTCTTGACCAGCACGTGCTGGTCCAGTGGGACCGGCCGTTCCTCCGAAACAATGACGTCGGTGTCGCCGCGGACGGCCTGCAGCCAGTCACCGAATTCCTCAGCGTTGGACACCGTCGCGCTCAGCGACACCATCCGCACCGACTGGGGCAGGTGGATGATGACCTCTTCCCAGACCGCCCCGCGGAAGCGGTCGGCCAGGTAGTGAACCTCGTCCATGATGACGAACGCGAGATTGCCGAGCAGGTCGGAATCGGCGTAGAGCATGTTGCGGAGCACTTCGGTCGTCATCACGACGATCCGGGCGCCGGCGTTGACGTTGGTGTCCCCCGTGAGCAGGCCCACCTGGTCTGCGCCGTATTCGGCGACGAGCTCCTGGAATTTCTGGTTGCTCAGCGCCTTCATCGGCGCGGTGTAGAAGACCTTGGCGGTCTTCTGCTGCATGGCCAGGAAAATGGCGAACTCGGCGACGACGGTCTTGCCGGCGCCGGTGGGCGCGGCGACGAGCACGCTGTTCCCGGCCTCGAGCGACGCCCCCGCGGCGAGCTGGAAGGAATCCAGGTCGAAGCGCAAGCCCCGACGGAATGTCTCGAGCTTGGGGGTCTGCGCCCGCAGGCGTGCTGCTGTGTACCGGTCCGCCGGTGACTGGAGGTCTGTCATCTGGTGCGCTAGAGCGCCAACTCCCGTTCGAGGGCACGGGCGCGCCGGGCGGCGCGCTTGTCGTGCAGGTACGCGATTCCGTATGCGGCGAAGTACAGCAGGATCATCGGGACCGCGAGCATGAACATCGAGATCACGTCGGCGGCCGGGGTGGCGATGGCGGTGAAGAGGATGATCACCAGAACGGCGATGCGCCAGGACTTGATGATCGAGGCGGCGCTGATCACCCCGGCAAAATTGAGCAGGACCACAAAGACGGGCAACACAAAGGCGATGCCGATGGCGACGAGTAGTTTGAGGGTGAAATCCAGGTAGTTCTGGGCGTTGATGAAGGCCGCGTCCTCCGGCGGCGCGAAGCTCGTCATGAGGCCGACGACCTGCGGCAGCACATACCAGCCGGCCGCACAGCCGGCGAGGAACAGGGGCACCGCCGTCAGCACGAAGCCGTAGACGTACTTCTTCTCGCCGCGGGTGAGGCCCGGCATCAGGAACGCGAAGATCTGGTACAGCCAGATCGGGCTGGACACCACCAGGCCCACGTAGAACGCGATCTTCAGCTTGAGGTCGAAGGCAGAGGTGATGTCGGGGTAATTGATCTGTGCGTTCCGGTCCTGCGCCTCGATGATGGCGTAGATCGGTTCGCGCAGCGCGGACCAGACTCCCTCGGAGAGCATCCAACCTATGATGGCTCCGACGAGGATACCCGCGGCGGCACGGAACAGGCGCTTGCGCAGCTCGACCAGATGCTGGCCCAGCGACATCGTGCCCGCACGGTTCGCACGCTTGGTGGTGCGCACGGCCACGGGAGTTAGGACTTCGTCTGGTCGCCCGGGCCGACGGTCCGCGTCGTACCGTCAGCGGCGTCCGGGTGCGCCGGCGTGCCGGTCTTGTCTGCAGGCTCGTCAACGGTGTCGCTCTTGATCTCGTTCTTGAAGATCTTCATTGACTGGCCGAGGCTGCGGGCCAGGCCGGGCAGCTTGGGCGCACCGAACAACAGCAGGATGACGACGAGGATGATCAGAAAGTGCCATCCGGTCAGATTGCTCAACATGAGGGTCGATCCTCTGGCTTGTAGGGAGTGTGTTGGATTAGTTTACCCCGGTTGATCCTGAGATCCCGCCGGTGCGCTCGTCGGTGCGCACGCTCGATGCGAGCCTGGTCGATCGCGGCGGCCAGGTCCCGTCGCTTCTGGAACACCGCCGGTGAGAATGGTTTCCTCGGCAGCGCGGTGTCGAGGTCGAGTTCGGCCAGCTGGTCGCCAAGGTCTTCGAGGGCGCCGAAGGTGACCATCAGCTTGCGAAACAGGCGCACCGCGAACCAGGCCAGCATCGCGAGGAGCCCGGCGACCAGCAGCGCCCAGATCAGGATCCAGGACCAGACCGGCATCAGGTCGTCGCCCCGGCGGTGGGCTCGCTCTGCGCGGTAGCCGGCGACTCGTACCGGGCGGCGCCGGCGGCCGCCCACTCGGCGACGGTCTGTCTGGCCAGGCCCGGATCCACCACGGTGACGACGCCGGACAGGCCGGCAACGAGCCGTTTGAGACCGTGGAAGTGCGACACCCGCACCTGCGCCCTGGAGCGTCCCTCGTCGTCGGCCGGTCCGTGCGGAACCGGCCCATAGTCGGCGAGGAGTTCCAGGGCCGCAGCCGGCAGTTCGATCGTGACGGTGAGGTCGTCGGCCGTGCCCTGGAACAGGGTGTCCGGCAGGAGGACGCCGTCATCGTGGGCGTCAGCGGGCACATCCGTCGAACGCAGGTTGCTCATCCGGTCGAGTCGGAATGTGCGCATGGCCTCGCGCAGATGGCACCAGCCGCGCAGGTACCAATCGCTGTCGACCGATTCGATCCGCAACGGGTCGACACAGCGATGCTCATCGGTCCCCCGGGCATTGAGGTAGTCGAATTCCACCTGGGTACCCGCCCGCACGGCGGCTTGGATGACCGAAATGGCCACGTCGGCGTCGGTGCGGGACACCGCGAGCTGGCTGGGAGCGCCCGTGGAGCTGCGGGTGAGCTTGGCCATCAGCGTGGCGATGGCGTCCCGGTCGCCGTTCTCGGGGAGGGCGGAGAGATACTGCAGCCCGGCGATGAGCGCGGCTGCCTCTCGGGCCGAGAACCGCGGCGAATCGTCGATGGCTACCAGGTGGGTGAGGACGATGTTGTCGTTGGTTTCGAATTCGTCCCACTGGATGTCGAAGAGGTCGCCGTGCAGGTACTGCCGGGTCTCCCCAGGCACCCCCGACATGGCGATGAGGTTCACCGCATCCCGCACCCGCTCGGGAGTGACCCCGAAGTGGTCGGCCACCGCGGTGACGCTCACTTTGTCGTGGTCCATCAGATACGGCACGAGGGACAGCAGGAAGGTGAGCTTGTCCGATGCTCCGAACGCGACGGGCTTGGCGGCGGTCATCGTGCGGCCTCCGGCCGGGGCAGTGGCGTCTCGATCAGTGGGGCGTGGCTGTCCCGCACCCGGCGGAGCCGTTCCAGGACGGCGTCGATCAGGGTGGGCGGGGACAGCACGTAGACCTCCGGTCCGTAGCCGGCCAGCTCGTCGGCGAGGATGTTGACGTCGGTGTAGTGCAGTTCGACGCTGTCCGCGGCGCTTCCGGGCTCGCCGCGCTTGCTCAGCCGTACCGCGGCATCCGAGCCGGGTTCGACGGTGATCAGTGCGACCTGGGCCTGCCATAACGCGTCGAGTTCGGCGAGGGCCCGTTCGCCCTGACCGTCCTCGGCCGGCGCGATGGTGCGACCGGGCACGGTCACCACGGGGCCGACGATCCTGGCGAGCAGGAAGGTGCGGGTGGCTCCGGCATCCTGATCGGCGGCGTACAGGTGCCACCGGCCCTCGTGCAGCACCACGGCCAGCGGGGCGATGACCCGGCGGCGCGGCGCGCTCTCGCCCGGTTTGAGGTAGAGGAATGCGACGACCTGGCCGCGGTCCATGGCCTTGCCGAGGGGTTCGAAGGACGCCTCGCGGGCGCGCAGCGACGGTGCGTAACCGATCACAGGGTCGCTCGAGTCGATGCCGAGAGAGTTGAGCTTGGTGAGTGCGCGGCGGGATTCGGCGGAGAGGGACCCCTCCCGCCACACCGCGGCGGCGAGTTTGAGCAGCATGATCTCGTCGGGCGAGAAGACGATGTCTGCCGGCAGGTCGTAGAGTCCCTTGGGGATGCGGTAGCGCAGATGGTGGTTGCTGCCCGGGTCGTCGGGCGACTCGATGGTCTCGAGCGGGATGCCCAGTTCCCGGATGTCGTCCTTGTCGCGTTCGAACTGCCGCTCGAGGCTGGCGTTGTCACCGCCGACCCGGAACCGTTGCCGGTAGCCCTGGACGGTCGAGAGGATGTCGGCCTTGGTCAGGCCGATCTGGGTGGCAATGAGCGCAAGGACCAGGCTGAAGAGGCGTTCTTCGACAGTGACCGGGTGCGGCTGTTCTGTGGTGGGCGACACGTACGCGATTCTATCGGTGGTGCACTCAATGGTCGGCCCATCCCGTTGGGGACCGCGGGATGGGCCGGGAAGCCGGTTAGTCGACGCCGAGGATGTCTACGACGAAGACCAGCGTGGAGCCGGCCGGGATGGTGTCGGTCGCCTGGTCGCCGTAAGCCTGGTCGGGCGGGAGGACGGCAACGATCTGGGATCCGACGGTCTGGCCGATGAGAGCGTTGGCGAAGCCGGGGATCACGCCGCCCTCGGTGGTGGAACCGTCCGCGGCCACGAAAGCGGCCGGGGTTCCGGCGGCCCAGCTGGAGTCGAAGACCTCTTTGGAGTCCCAGACGACACCGGTGTAGTGCACGGTGACCGTGGACCCGTCGGTGACGGTCTCGCCGTCGCCCTTCTTGAGCACGCCGACCTTCAGCTCGGTGGGCGGCTCGGCCGAGGGAATCGTGATGCCGGGGGTGCCGTCATCCGCGAGGACCACGGCGGGCAGTCCGGCCACGGGCAGCTGGTCGGCGCCGTCGGCGCGGGTGAGGTACGCCTTGACGACGTCGAGCACGAACACGAGCGAATCGTCCGCGGCGACGCCGATGTCTTCGTTGCCGCCGGCCGGACCGAAGGTGTCGGCCGCCGACGCGACAACGGCGACCCTGGAGCCCACCTGGGCACAGAGCAGACCGTCGGTCAGGCCGGTGAGGGTCTGGTCGTTGAGGACAAAGCTGGCCATGGTGGTGCCGTCGTACGAGCTCTGCTCAATGGCCTCACCCGTGGTGGCGTTGAAGACGCTGAGGTCGACCTGCACCTTTTGGCCTTCGGTGAGGCCGGGGCCGGTGCCGTCGATGATCTCGCTGCGCTGAGTGGTCTCGGTCTTCAGCGGGGTCGGGAAGTCGACGGTGGGGGACGAACCGAACTTGCCGGTCACCTCCACCAGCTTGGACGCGTCGCCGGAGGACACCGGAGCCGTGCAGTCGGCATTGTCGGGGCCGGCGCTGCAGGCGGTCAGGGTCGCGAGCACCAGGCCGGCGGTTGCGATAAGTGCGGGAACTTTACGCACGGGTCCTCATTTCGATACGGGGAGGCGGCAGCGTGATGCCGTCGAGTGACTTTCGGGGTGAATGCTGGCCGAAACCGCTGGTGCGGGCGGCAGGCCGAAGCCCATCCTATCCGGCGTCGAGGTCCCGAGCCTTGGAGAGCGCCGCGCCGTTCTCGGCGGTGCGGTTGCGCTTGCGCATCACCTTGGCGCTGACGGACCTCTCGCCCAGGGCGCCCGGGGTCCACAGCTCGACGTCGGCGTCGCTGAAGTCAGTTTTTGAAGGGCGACGCTTGAGCTCGGGCAGGATCGTGTCCGGTGCGAGACGGCGGGCGGTGATGAGGAAACCGGTGTGACCGATCATCCGGTGGTCGGGGCGAACCGCGAGGCCTTCCACGTGCCAGCCGCGCACCATCGTCTCGTGTGAATCGGGGTTGGTGTAGTTGCCGGTGGCGCGGATGGCCTCCGCGACGCGGGACAGCTGGGTGACGGTGGCCACGTAGCAGAGCAGCACTCCCCCGGGCTTGAGCGCGTCGGAGACGACAGCGATGCACTCCCACGGGGCGAGCATGTCGAGCACGACCCTGTCGACCGACTGGGCCGGCATGGTCTCCGGCAGCGTGTCGGCGAGGTCGCCGAGCGTGATGGACCAGTTCTGCGGGTCGCTGCCGAGGAAGGTGGCGACGTTGGCGCGGGCCACGTCGGAGAATTCCTCCCGGCGTTCGAAGGAGGCCAGGGTGCCGGCCGGGCCGATGGCGCGGAGCAGCCAGAGGGACAGCGCCCCGGAGCCGACGCCGGCCTCGACGACCGTGGCGCCGGGGAAGATGTCGGCCTGGGCGAGGATCTGGGCGGCATCCTTGGGGTAGATGATGGCCGCGCCGCGGGGCATGCTCATGACGAAATCGATGAGCAGCGGACGCAACGCGAGGTGTTCGACGCCCACGTTGTTGGTGACGACGGACGCGTCGGGCAGGCCGATGATGTCGTTGTGCTCGAGGATGCCCCGGTGGGTGTGGAAAGTCTTGCCCGGTTCGAGGGTGATGGTGTTCAGCTTGCCCTTGGGGCCGGTGAGCTGCACTCTGTCGCCGGCGCGGAACGGACCGCTGTTCTGGATGACCTGGTTGTCGCTCATGCGCGTGTTGCGTCCTCGGTGTGGGTAACGGTGCGGGTGGATGGGGAAGGTCGTCGGGTCAGGTAGAGCTCCGTCAGGGTGGCCAGCGAGCTGCCGGTCAGGCTCTGCACCAGCGTGTAGTGCTCACTCTCCTCGAGGGGAACCATGTGCGGAACCGCGACGACGACGGCGCCGGAGGCGACGGCCGCTGCGACGCCGGGCAGGGAGTCCTCGATCGCGACGGAGTGCCTGGGGTCGACGCCGAGGATGCCCGCAGCGGTGAGGTAGGCCTCGGGGTGCGGCTTGCTCTGCTGCACCATGTCGCCGGAGACGATGGTGGCGAAGGCGTCGAAGCCGACGAGGTCGGCGATCTGGCGGGCCATCCTGTGTTCGGACATCGTCACCAGGGCCATCGGCATCCCGGCGCCGTGCAGCTCGGTGAGCAACTCGTGGGCCCCGGGGCGCCACGGGATGCCGGCCGAACCGAGCTGCTCCTGAACCCGGGTGGTCAGCACCTCGACGATGGCCTCAGCGGCGAGGTTCACCCCGCGGTTCTGCAGGATGGCGGCGGAGCCGAGCAGGCCGGAGCCCACCAGGAGCATGGCGTCTGCGTGCGTCCAGACGCCGCCGAAGGACTCCACGAGCTCGTGTTCGGCTCGCATCCAGTACGGTTCGGTGTCGACCAGGGTGCCGTCCATGTCCCAGAGAACGGCGGCGGGTGGGGACGAGAATGCGGGGATCAGTGTCACGGGGTTCAAGTTTAGGGGGCACGGCCTATCCTTGAAGGAGGCAACCCAGTCGTGGTGGCCGGAATACACGAGGTTTCACTCAAGTGACAGACGGCAATGGGTTCCTCAGCGGACGTCTCCTGGTGGTCGCCTTCGAAGGATGGAACGATGCGGGTGAAGCCGCAACGGGCGCCGTCAGCACGCTGAAGGAGCTCCTCGATGTCGAAGAGGTCAAGCGGATCGACCCCGAACTCTACTTCGACTACCAGTTCAACCGCCCCAGCATCTCCACCGATGAGGACGGCCACCGGGTCATCGAGTGGCCGAGTGCGGTCATGTACGGTCCCGTCGTTCCCGGGGCCAGCGGGGTTCCGTTGGCCGAAGACGCCCAGCTCAAGGTCAGCGGCACCAACGCCGGAAACATCTACCTGCTGGTCGGAACGGAGCCCTCGCGCAGCTGGAAGAGCTTCACGGCCGAGATCCTGGACTCCGTGCTCGCCGCGGATGTGAGCGGGATCGTCTTCCTCGGCGCGATGCTGGCGGACGTGCCGCACACCCGGCCGATCTCGATCTTCGTCTCGAGCGACAATCCCGAGGTGCGTGCCGAGTTGCAGATCGAGCGCAGCAGCTACGAGGGGCCCGTGGGCATCCTCAGCGTGCTGGCCTCGGCGGCCGAGACCGTGGGTATCCCGAGCCTGTCGATCTGGGCATCCGTGCCGCACTACGTGCACAACGCTCCGTCGCCCAAGGCCATGCTCGCCCTGATCGACAAGCTCGAGGAGATCATCGACGTTGTGATCCCCCGCGGCGACCTGGTTACCGACGCCTCCGAGTGGGAGACGGGCATCGACGCCCTCGCCGCCGAGGACGAGGAGATGGCAGCGTACATCGGTCAGCTCGAGCAGGCCAGGGACACCGTCGACTCACCGGAGGCCAGCGGAGAGGCGATCGCCCAGGAGTTCGAGAAGTACCTGCGGAAACGCGGCGACGGCGGCCGGGACGGCTGGGCCGACGGCCGTCAGGGCCCGGAGCCCCGCCAGCCCTAAGGCGGACCAGCCAGGGTGGGCTAGAGCTTGACGCCCAGGAGCGCGTCGATCGCCGCGGCGACGAGGGCACGGTCGTCCACGCCGGCCGCCACAGCAGCGTCCACAGCGTCCAGGGCACCCCGGGTGTCGAGATCGTCGACCAGCGCGGCGCGCATCCGCTCGACAACCGCCGCAGCGCTCTCGAACGCCGAGACTGCAGCGCCGGCCGCGGAGTCAACGGGGTCGACGGGGCCGAAGGCCGACGTCCACGCCGCCAGGCGAGCCTCGGCATCAACCAACTGCTGCGCGGTCCACTCCCAGTCGGTGCGGTAGTGCTGAGCGAGCAGGGCCAGGCGGATGGCGCGTGGGTCGGTGCCGCCGGCCCGAAGGCGGGAGACGAGAACCAGGTTGCCCAGCGACTTGCTCATCTTCTCGCCCTGGTAGGCGACCATGCCGGTGTGGCTGTACACCTGGGCCAGCGGATGCCCGGACAGCGCGGCGGCGTGGCCGGCGCTCATGTCGTGGTGCGGGAAGATCAGGTCGCTCCCGCCGCCCTGCACGGTGAAGTCGGTGCCGAGCTCGGCGAGGGCGATGACCGAACACTCGATGTGCCAGCCGGGGCGGCCGGCCCCCACGGGTGACTCCCAGGAGGGCTCTCCCGCGCGGGCGGCACGCCAGAGCAGCGGGTCGAGCCTGTCGCGCTTTCCGGCCCGGTCGGGGTCTCCCCCGCGCTCGGCGAACAGGGTGAGCATGGTGCTCTGATCGAGGTTACTCTCCTCGCCGAGGGCCCACGGCGCCTGGCGCTCGGCCGCCCGGATGTCGAAGTACAGGTCGGCGCCGGGTCCGTCGGGCGTGGGCAGCGCATCCGGTGTCGGCACCTTGTAGGCCAGCGCGGACTGGCGCAGTGCCAGCACCGCGGCGCTGATGTCGTCGATGACGTCGGTCACGGCCACAAAATCGTCGGGCGGGATGATGCCCAGGGACTCCATATCGGCCCGGAACAGGTCGGTCTGCTCCACGGCGAGGTCACGCCAGTCGACGCCGGTCGCGGTGGCACGTTCCAGCAGCGGGTCGTCGACGTCGGTCACGTTCTGGGCGTAGTGCACCCGGTAACCGCCGTCACGCCACACGCGCTGCAGCGTGTCGAAGGCGAGGTAGGTGGCCGCGTGGCCGAGGTGGGTGGCGTCGTACGGCGTGATGCCGCAGACGTACAGCCTGGCCACGTCGGTCGGTTTGGCTTCGACGATCGAGTCCGTGGCGGTGTCGTGCAGGCGCGGGGCCTGTGAGAGTCCCGGAATCGACGGGATGACGGGGTGTGACCAGGCGCGCATACTTCCAGCCTAACTACCCCGTGATGGTGTTCGTGCCCAGCAGGATCATCACGACGATGCCCAGCGCAATGCGGTAGACCACGAACGGCATGAAACTGCGCTTGGAGATGTAGTTCATGAAGAAGCCGATGACGAACAGCGCCACGACGAACGCCACGACGGTGGCGACGAGGGTTTCCAGCGGGCCGAACAGTTCGGGCGTGCAGTTCGCGGCGGCCACGACGCAGGGTTCCTTGATGGACTTGTAGACCTGGTAGAAGCCACTGCCGAGAACGGCGGGGATCGCGAGCAGGAACGCGTATCGGGCGGCGGCGGCCCGCTCGTAGCCGAGGAACAGGCCGGCCGTGATGGTGCCGCCGGAACGCGAGACCCCGGGGATGAGCGCCAGCGCCTGGGCGAAACCGAAGATGACGCCGTGCCCGACGGTGAGGTCGTCCAGTTTGCGGCGCTTGGCACCGACATAGTCGGCGACACCCAGGAGCACGCCGAACGCGATGAGCATGATCGCGGTGACCCATAGGTTGCGCAGGCTGGTTTCGATCTGGTCCTGGAAGAGCAGGCCCAGGATGACGATGGGCAGGGTGCCGAGGATGATCAGCCAGCCCATCCGGGCATCCGCGTCGCTGCGCGGTACCTTGCCGACCAGGGACTTCGCCCATTGGCCGATGATGCGCACGATGTCGCGCCAGAAGAAGATCACCACGGCCGCCTCGGTGCCGATCTGGGTGATCGCCGTGAACCGGGCGCCGGGGTCCTCACCGGTGCCGAGGAACTGACCCACGATGCTGATGTGGGCGCTGGAGGAGACCGGCAGGAATTCGGTCAAGCCCTGGACCAGGCCCAGGATGACCGCGTTGAGGAAGTCCACGTGATACTCGTTTCGCTTGTGCGGTGTGCTGGCCGTTAGCGCTTCAGTGGGCTAGTACGTCGTCAGCAGATCGGTCAAAACCGTCCTGCCAAACACTAATGCGTCCAGTGGCACACGCTCATCAACGCCGTGGAACAGCGCCGGAAAATCCAAATCGGCTGGGAGTTTCAGCGGGGCGAAGCCGTATCCTTTGATGCCCAGTTTGCTCAACGCCTTGTTGTCGGTGCCGGCAGGCATGAGGTACGGGAGCACCGGAGCGCCCGGGTCGTGGGTGCCGAGGGTCTGGACGATCCGGTCGATCAGCGGGCCGGCGAACTCGGTCTCCAGCCCCACGTCCTGGTGCATCACCACGATTTCGATATCCGGGCCGACCAGCTCGGCCAGTTCGGCCAGCACGGCGTCTTCCTCGCCGGGCAGGGAACGCACGTCGATGAGGGCCTCGGCGCGATCGGGGATGACATTGTGCTTGTAGCCGGCTTGCAACACCGTCGGGTTCATGGTGGTGCGCAGGCTCGCCTGGATGAATCCGGATGCTGTGCCCGTCGCCAGGGCCAGCTCGTCCGGACCCATGGACTGCGGCTCCACACCGAGGATCCGGGCGATCTCCGAAAGCAACTGCCGGGTGGTGTTCGTCAGGCGGATCGGCCACTGCCGCCGACCCACCTTGGCGACGGCCTCGGCGAGCCGGGTGATGGCGTTGTCCGTGACCAGCCGGGAACCGTGGCCGGCCGGGCCGTGCGCCACGAGCTTGAGCCAGATGAGAGCCTTCTCACCGGTTTGGAGCAGGTAGGCCCGCTGGCCGCCGATGCTGATCGAGTAGCCGCCGACCTCGCTGATGGCCTCGGTCGCTCCCGCGAACAGGTCCGGGCGGGTGTCGACGAGGTGGTGCGAGCCGTACACTCCCCCGGCCTCCTCATCGGCGAAGAACGCGATGACGAGGTCCCGCTCTGGCTGGCCACCCTGGTCGAGCACATCCGTGAGGGACGCCAGGATCATCGCGTCCATGTTCTTCATGTCGACGGCGCCGCGCCCCCACAGCATGCCGTCCTTGATCTCGCCGCCGAACGGATCCACCGACCAGTTCGCCGGGTCGGCGGGCACCACATCGAGGTGGCCGTGCACGACCAGTGCGCCCTTGCTGCGGTCGCGGCCGGGTACCCGGGCGACCACGCTGGTGCGACCCGGCTCCGAATCGAACAGCTCCGGCGCCAGGCCCAGGGCGCGCAGCTTCTCGGCGACGTACTCCGCCGCATCCGTCTCGCCGTTGGAGCGCCCCTCGCCATAGTTCGTCGTGTCGAACCTGATGAGGTCGCGGGCGATCTCGGTGGTGAGGTCGAGAGCATTGGCCGAAACGGGGCCGGTGGCGGGGGCTGTCATGCAGTTCACGCTACCGGGCATGGAACCCACCGGTGTCCGGAAGTGGTTTGGATCCGTGCTAAGTTATTCCCCGGCAGCAAAACATAACTGCGGCCAAAACATCCAGTCCGGGTGGCGGAAATGGCAGACGCGCTAGCTTGAGGTGCTAGTGCCCGTATAGGGCGTGGGGGTTCAAGTCCCCCCTCGGACACGGAGATTGTTGGTAAGACAACGATCAACGAGAACTGGTTGAGACAGTTCACGGGCCGGATCTTAGGATCCGGCCCTGTCTCGTTAACGCGCGTCAACAGGTTCTCCAGGGTGTGCCCCGGTAAAGGTTGACTGGATCAGTGGGACGTCGATCCGGATGGGTGCCCGAAGCTCGCCAGCGTGTATATCACCCCGTCGAGTTCGACCCGGGCAAAGCCCTCCGGCCTGGAATCACCATCGTAAATATCACCGAAAACCAGAAGAGCTTCGGTGGCCAAAAGCTTGTACGTGCGCACGCCTCTATCTGCTGAACCCTATCCACCCCCGCACGCCAGCGGCACGACTCCCCTAGCGTGTGGTGGCTCCGCGGTCCTGATGCTAGAGTCATCCCAGGCGCTCGTGAGAGCGCTCTCACAGAGACCAGGCCCGGCTGCGCCGGCGGATTCAGAACGATGAATTCCCCGCGACACCCGGTCCCTTGAACCGAAAAGGTGCACGCATGAAGTTCGGCCACTTCGACGATGAAGCCAGGGAATATGTCATCGAGACCCCGTTGACTCCCTACCCGTGGATCAACTATCTCGGCAGTGAGGACTTCTTCTCGCTGGTCTCCCACACGGCGGGCGGGTACACCTTCTACAAGGACGCCAAGATGCGTCGCCTGACCCGCTACCGCTACAACGACGTGCCCACCGACTCCGGTGGACGCTACTTCTTCATCAAGGACGGCGACGACGTCTGGACGTCCAGCTGGCTGCCGATGAAGAAAGACCTCGACTTCTTCGAAACCCGCCACGGCATGGGTTACACCCGCATCACCGGTGAACGCGGCGGCCTGCGGGTCTCCACGCTGTACTTCGTTCCGCTCGGCGAGACGGCGGAGGTGCAGAAGGTCACGATCACCAACACGTCGGATGCGGTCAAGACTTTCTCCCTGTTCTCCTACCTGGAGTTCTGCCTGTGGAACGCCCAGGACGACCAGACCAACTACCAGCGCAACCTCTCCATCGGCGAGGTCGAGGTCGACGGCAGCGCGATCTACCACAAGACCGAATACCGGGAGCGTCGCGACCACTACGCCGTGTACGGCGTGAACGCCGAGATCGCCGGCTTCGACACCGACCGCGAGACCTTCGTCGGCCTCTACGAAACCCTTGCGGAGGCCAAGGTCCCGCACGCCGGCGCCGCGGCGAACTCGATGGCCTCCGGCTGGTACCCGATCGGCTCCCACCAGGTCGACTCGACCCTGCAGCCCGGGGAAAGCCGTGACCTGGTCTTCGTTCTCGGCTACGTCGAGAACAACGCCGAGACCGGCGAAGAGAAGTGGGCCGACGACGCCAAGCAGGTCATCAACAAGACCCGGGCCCAGGCCCTCCTCGCGCGTCTGTCCACCACCGAGGCCGCGGATGCCGCCTTCGACGCCCTCGGGGTCTACTGGACGGACCTGCTTTCCGCGTACACGGTGACCTCGCCCGACGACAAGCTCAACCGGATGGTCAACATCTGGAACCAGTACCAGTGCATGGTGACCTTCAATATGAGCCGCTCGGCGTCGTACTTCGAGACCGGCATCGGTCGCGGCATGGGCTTCCGGGACTCGACCCAGGACCTGCTCGGCTTTGTGCACCTGATCCCGGACCGCGCTCGTGAACGCATCCTGGACATCGCCGCGACCCAGCTGCCGGACGGGTCGGCGTACCACCAATACCAGCCCCTCACCAAGCGGGGCAACAACGAACTCGGGTCCGGCTTCAACGACGACCCGGCCTGGCTGATCATCGGGGTGGACGGCTACCTCAAGGAGACCGGCGACTACACGATCCTCGACGAGGTGGTGCCGTTCGACAACAACGACGCACTCGCCGAGACCCTGTACACCCACCTGACCCGGTCGTTTGAGTTCACCCTGAACAACCTCGGTCCGCACGGGCTGCCGCTGATCGGGCGCGCCGACTGGAACGACTGCCTGAACCTGAACTGCTTCTCGACAACGCCGGGCGAGTCCTTCCAGACCACCGAGAACCAGGCCGGCGGGGTCGCGGAGTCTACCTTCATCGCCGCGCAGTTCGTGCTCGCCGCGGGCCAGTACGCCACCATCGCCGAACGCGGTGGGGACACCGTGCAGGCGAACAAGGCCCGCAAGGCCGCCGCCGACATGAGCCAGGCACTGTTGACGCACGGCTGGGACGGCGACTGGTTCCTGCGTGCCTACGACTTCTACGGCAACAAGGTCGGCACGGCCGAGGACACCGAGGGTCAGATCTGGATCGAGCCGCAGGGCTTCGCGGTCCTCGCCGGTGTCGGCGTCGAGCACAACAGCGACGGCACCCCGGTCAAGACCAGTCCCGCGTTCCGTGCCCTCGATTCCGTGGACCGGCTGCTCGGCTCCGAGCACGGCCTGGTGCTGCAGTACCCGGCGTACAAGAGCTACCGCATCGAATTGGGCGAGGTCTCGACGTATCCCCCGGGCTACAAGGAGAACGGTGGCATCTTCTGCCACAACAACCCGTGGGTGATCATCGGCGAGACCGTGATCGGCCGCGGCGCGAAGGCGTTCGACCACTACCGGAAGATCACCCCCGCGTACCGGGAGGACATCTCCGAGGTGCACCGCACCGAGCCCTACGTGTACGCCCAGATGATCGCCGGCAAGGAGGCCTCCAGGCACGGCGAGGCCAAGAACTCCTGGCTGACCGGCACGGCGGCGTGGAACTTCGTGACCGTATCCCAGTACCTCCTGGGTGTGCGCACCGACTACGACGGTCTCGTGGTCGACCCGCAGATCGGACCGGACGTCGCGGAGTTCACCGTGACCCGGCAGGCCCGCGGTGCGACGTACGTCATCACCGTGGCCAACTCGGGCCGTGAAGGCTCGCGCGCCAGCCTCGAGGTCGACGGTGTTGCCATCGAGGGGCGCACGGTTCCGTACGCGCCCGCCGGCGCGACAGTGCAGGTGCGCGCGACCCTGTAGGGGAACCAGTTGCGGCCGGCCGGATACTAGTGAGTATGGACGTCTACCGAACAGCCCGCGCACGGGCCTGGCAGCTGTGCGTCGCCGTTGCGTGCGTCGGTGTGCTGATCACCGGATGCGGCCACGGCGACGCCACGGCTCCGTCCGCCGCCGGCCCGACCATGGGGTCGGCGCCGGCCGGGCCCAGTGCTGACGAGGTCTTCACCGCGTGCAGCACACCGGGGATCGTGGACTACGACCCGATCGAGTCGCTGGCGGTGCTGGCCGGGGACAGCACCGTGGTGATCATGGGCGAGATCGCTCGGATCCAGGCGGGCCGCGACAGCACCTACTCCGCATCGAAGGAGACGTCGACGACGCGAAGCGCGGTGATCGTCGTGTCGAACGTCACGGTTGTGCACGGGACACTGGACCCGGCCGCCGACGGCAGCGTGTACATCGAATTCGCTTCGGGCGGCCCGGACGAGTGCTCGCGGATTGTGCCGGCCGGAACGGCCATCGTCGCTTATCTGGAGCCGGCCTGGGATGGCGCCCGCAGCTACGTCGACGAGGACCCGACCTCCGAGTACACGGAAATCCAGGAGCCCGGCGCCGGGCGGCCCGCCGGCCAGCCGCTCTACCAGGCATCCGCGCTCGAGGGTCTGGTCTGGCAACTACCGGGCAGCGCCGAGGTGATCTGGCCGCTCTACCTGGGCACCGGTCCCGGGTCGATACGTGAGGCCCTCCCGGACGGCACCCTCGCCGGCCCCTAGCGATCCTGAGGGGTCGCAAGAGCAGCCCCACACCCGCGGGCCGCGCCGGCAGGCGGTCAGGCGGTCAGGCGACGGCGACCTCGACCTCGCCGGGGTCGGCACCGAGCTGTCCGAAGATCAGCCGACGGTTGGCGATCTTGTCGGTGAAGAACCTGTCGTGGCTGACCACGACCACGGCGCCGGGGAAGTGCAACAGGGCCCGCTCCATCACCTGGGTGCTGGACATATCCAGGTGGTTGGTTGGCTCGTCCAGGAGCAGCACCGACGCACCGGAGAGCAGGCACTGGGCCATGGCCACCCGGGCTTTCTGGCCGCCGGAGAGGTTGCCGATCTTCTGCTTGAGGTCGGCCTCGGAGAACTGGAACATGGTCAGGAACCGGTTCACCGACTTGCGGGTCGCCGTGAACGCCAGGCTGCCTTCGAGCGCGTTGACCGCGTGGCTGACGGTGTCGGTGTCGTCCAGTTCGGCGAGTACCTGGTTGTACGACACCATCCCGGCGCCCTTCGCCCAGTCGACCTCGCCGTGATCCGCGGATTCCTCACCCGTGAGCACCCGGAGCAGGGTGGTCTTGCCGCTGCCATTGGCACCGAGCACCACGATGCGGTTGCCGCGGCGGATCTCGAAGCTCAGGTCGTTGAAGAGCACCTTCTCGCCGTAGGCCTTGCTGAGCATCTCCACCCGGCAGAGCACATCCTTCACGTGCAGACCGCCGTAGATTTCGGTGATGATCTTGTCGACCGGCCGCGGCGTGCGGGACTTCTTGATGGTGGCCAGCTGGCTGCCGAGCGTGCGGCTGGCGTTCTTCTGGGCCTCGCGCCGGTCGGCGATGCCTTCGGATTCGAAAGCGAGCAGTTCGGACTCGTGCACAAACTGCTGCTCGAGGGTCTTCAGCCGGAACTGCTTCTGAACCACGTACTCGCCGAAGTTGCCCGGGTACTCGTGTAGGTGGAAGTTCTCCAACTCGATGATGCGGGTGACGACGGCGTCGAGGAAGGTGCGGTCGTGCGACACGATCACGGCGGCGCCCTTGAAGTCGCGGAACCAGCCCTCCAGCCACTCCACACCGGCCACGTCGAGGTAGTTGGTGGGCTCGTCGAGCAGAAGCACGTCCGGTGCCTCGAGCAGGATCTTCGCCAGGGCCGCGCGGTTGCGCCAGCCGCCGGAGAGTTCGTCGATCGCACAGCTGCGGTGCGCTTCGTCGAAGCCGAGGATGGTCAGGGCAGCGTCGATCCGGCGCGGGTAGTCCCAGCCGTCCAGCCGGTCCATGTCCTCGAACAGTTCGGACTGGCGGTGGATCAGCCTGTCGAGCTCGGCGCTGGCCGAGGAGTCGGCGGCGATGGCAACGTCGATGGAGGCGAGTTCGGCCTCGACGGCCTTGATCTCCACGAACAGGGCGTCGAGGACCTCGGTGATGGTGGACTCGCCGTTCAGCTCGGAGAACTGGGAGAAGTAGCCGATCTTCACGCCGTCGTCGACGGTGACGGTACCGGTGTCCGGCGTCACCTGACCGAGGATCAGCTTGATGAGGGTGGTTTTGCCCGACCCGTTCCGGCCGATCATGCCGACCCTGTCGCCCGGCTCAAGCCTGAAGAAGGTCTCGCGGAGCACCTGGGTGTTTTCGAAACGCACGGTGACGTCGTTCAGCCGGATCAGGCTCATGAGTCCTGCTCCCCCTGCTCGGATGCGTCGACGATGCCGATGAACCGGCTGCCGATGCCGTCGACTTCGCGGCGGCTGAGGCCGGCCGCGGCGGCCGGGAGCTCGTCGTAACCGTGGTGGTCGCAGCTGAGGTAGGTGAACGTCGGCCACCATTTCTTCGGCCGCGCCGCCTCGGTGAACCCGCACACGCTGCAGGTGAGTTCGATCCAGACGGGCTTCTTGCCGGTGCGGTTCGCACGGGACTGCACGAGCCAGGCCGGCGGGTTGTTCTCGATCTCGGCGAGCTGGGCTTCGGTCATTCGGCTGGGAAGGTCGTGGCGCTGCGCCATCTCGAGGGGAATGTCGAGGCGGAGCGCTGCTTCTCGTCTGGTAATCATCAGGTTCAACGATAGGTGCTGCGACGGGCGCCAACGCCCCGGGGCGGGAACTGGTTCAATGAAGCATGCCTGAAACTGTTTCCCCGCTCGGCCTGCTGCTCGATGTCGATGGTCCGATCGCCAGCCCGGACACCCGCACCATCGCCACACCGAGCATCATCACCGACCTCATCACCCTGGCCGGCGCGAACGTACCCATCGGTTTCATCACCGGTCGGTCGGCGCAGTTCATCAGTGAGCAGGTGGTGGCCCCGCTGGTCGCCGCGGGCCTGCCGCGCGAGATGCGCATGTACGGGGTCTGTGAGAAGGGCGCCGTGTGGTTCCCGATCACCCAGACCGGCATGGGCGAGGTCGTCGTCGACGCCAGCGTCGCCCTGCCTGACCCCGTCGTGAGCCGCATCCGCGAGCTGGTCGCCACCGACTACGCCGACACCATGTTCTTCGACGAGACCAAGCTCGCCATGGTCTCCGTTGAACAACGCACGGATGTCGACCGGGCTGCCTACCACGCCGATCAAGCGTCGTTCGAGGACGCCGCGTACACGATCATGATCGACCACGGACTGGGCGTGCGCTTCGGCGACAGGGTTTCCCCCGACGCCGAGGGAACGGTCCCGTTCCGCATCGACACCACCATCATTTCCACCGACATCGAATCGGTCGACCTTGACAAGGACCACGCCGCCAAGCGAGCCCTGGCCTTCTTCGCCGAGGGCGGACCGCTCCCCCGGGTGTGGCGCTCGGTGGGCGATTCCCGCAGCGACTACCTCATGGCCGACCACCTGCACGCCGCCGGCTACGAGGTGGCACACGTGGACGTGCGCCCGGCAGACGGCATCCTGGAGCGGCCGTACCCGGTGATCGTGGAGGGCGACCTCATCCACGATGAGGCCGGCGCCGCATTTCTGGGCTACTGGGTGCAGAAGCTCGGTCTCGGCGTGGCCGCGCCCGCCTAGTCTTCGACGAAGCGGATGCCGTTCTGCAGGGTGCTGCGCAGCTCGAACACCTTCTCGAAGCTGCCCCGTTCCATCCCGGCGATGCCGTCACGCAGCACCCCGACCAGGCGGGACCGTGGGATCACGACCACCATTGGCCGCCTGCCCCGGCTCGGCAGCGACACGGGTTCTGCCACGAGCTGATCAGGCACCACCACGACGAGCGCGGTGAAGCGCACCCGCAGGGACTTGGCGAGGATGCGTGCCGCGGACGCGAACTCGTCCAGCGGCTCCTCGCCTGGCGCAAGGCCATCGCCGACGAGTTCGCCGCGCTTGAGTTGAACGGGCGACCCCCAGTCCTCCGAGAGGATAGCGAACAGTCCGGCCGGGCCGAGAACGACGTGGTCGATCTTCTCGAGGTCCTCGCGGGTGGCGATGTCGTGCCAGGCGGTGTAGCCGATGCCCAGGCCCGAGATTAGCTGGGCTGTGCTTTCCTCGGCGAGGGCCTTGGCCAGCCGGTGTCGGATCTCCCGTGGCGCGGACCGCACCAGATCGGGGGCGTACGGGTCAGCGATGACGGTGCCGCGACCGGCCCATTCCCGCAGCATCGCGAGATAACGCTGGCGGGAGTGGCCGCCGGGATGCCCGTGCATCCTGGCCTTCATCCCGGTCGAGGTGGGCCTGCTTGTCGGGCGTGACGCGGTGCTGGCGCCAGAGTATGCGGTCTCCGGGTAGCGGGCCCCGTCGTAGGCGGCCCGGGACTCCGGGCTTCCGATGCGTTCCCAGGCGATCTGCACGGCGTGGAAGGAGGCCGCACTGCCGCCGACATCTGGGTGGGATTGCCGCAGCTTGAGGCGGTAGGCGCGTCGCAGCTCCTCGTCGGTCACCGACGGGCTCACGCCCAGCACCTCGTAGGGGCTGGCTGCGGCCGGACTCTCTGACATTCGTGCGGTCTCTTTCGGCCTGGAACGGGTTGGGTCGTACGTCTCCCAGCCTAGCCAGCGTTGCTGGTATCTCCCCGACACCGGGTGGCGCCCGCGCAGCGATTGATTTGTGCAACGATCAGCGAGTGAAGACCTCAACTCCGGTTCCCCGGGTGCACCGATCGAGCACCCGGTTCATCGTCATGGTGACCGTCGGCATCCTCGCGGGTCTGGCGTCTGGCCTGCTGGGCAACTGGTTGCTGGCGCCGGCGATCGGCTGGGCGGTCGCGGCTGTGCTTTACATCGGCTGGGTCTGGGTCAGCGTCGCTCCGCTGGACGCCGCCACCACGGCCGCGCACGCCACCAGGGAAGACCCGTCACGGGGCATCACCGACCTGTTGCTGATCCTGGCGAGCCTGGCCAGCCTCGGCAGCATCCTCATCGTGCTGGTGCAGGCACGCGCCGCTGAGGGGGCGGGCCAGGGCCTGCTCGCCGCGCTGGCGCTGGTCGTCGTCGCGCTGTCCTGGGTGCTCGTGCACACCCTGTTCGCCTTGCGGTACGCCTCGCTCTACTACGCGGATGATGACGGTGGCGTCGATTTCAACCAGCTGGAGCCGCCCAGGTACGCGGACTTTGCGTACCTGTCCTTCACAGTGGGGATGACCTTCCAGGTGTCGGACACATCACTGACGTCGTCGACCATTCGTGCGGTGGCCCTGCGGCACGCGCTGATGTCATTCCTGTTCGGCTCGATCATCCTGGCAACACTGATCAACCTCGTGGCCGGCCTCTGAGCCGTGGCCGCGGCGCCGTGCCGGGCCGCTAACCGGCGAAGGGCGCTTCCGCCAGTCCGGCCACCCCGGGGGTCACCGTGAAGACCGAGCCGGCCAGCGGGTCCTCGCCGGGGGCGAGACCTTCGCGGGACGTGGTGATGTACAGCCGGCGAAGGTCGTCGCCGCCGAAGGTGCACGCCGTGACCCGCTGCGCGGCCACCTCGATGACCTCGTCCAGGGTGCCCTCCGGCGAGTAGCGGCGCACCGCCCCACCGGCGTACAGCGCGACCCAGACGCCGCCCTCGCTGTCCACGGTGAGGCCGTCGGGGTAGCCGTCGGCGGAGGGGATGTCGACGAAGGGGCGCAACCCGGTCAGTCCGGTCTCCGGGGCCCAATCGAAGACCCCGATCCGGCCGGTCGGGGTGTCGTTGTAGTAGGCCAACGAGCCGTCCGGGCTCCAGGCGAGACCATTCGAGATGGTCACGCCCGCCAGGGCCAGCTCCACGGATCCGTCCGGTGCGAGCCTGTAGAGCGATCCGGCGCCGGTGCGCTGGTCATACGCCATCGAACCGCAGAAGAACGAGCCGTCCGGAGCGCCGCCCCCGTCGTTCATCCGCACGCTCGGATCCGCCCAGACCTCCGGCAGTCGGGTCAGGGTGCCGTCGGCGTCCTCGAGGGCGAAACCGCGTTCGAGGGCGATGACCGCACCGCCGCCCACGCGCGGTCGCAGGGCCGCGGCGATGCTGTCCACGTGCCGCCGGGTGACCGTGCCGTCGGCGGCCAGGGACAGAACGTCACCGGCGAACAGGTCGACGAGGCGCAGACCGCCCCAGGACTGTGCGAAGACCGGACCCTCACCGTGAAAGGTGATCGGGTCGGTGAGCTGTTCGGCGCGCATGGGTTCCTCGTGGCTGGGCTGGTCGGGCTGGGTGCCGGCCCGGCATCATCGGGCGGGCTAGTTGCGCAGTGCCCGCATCGGGATGGCGACGGCCGCGCTGACGGCCAGGATGCCGGCGAAGAAGATCGCGCCCTGCCAGGCGGTCACGGTGAAGGCCAAGCCGAACAGCCACAGGCCCAGGACGAAGATGGCCATCGCGACGACGAAGGTAAGAATGGGCATGGAATGTTCCTCTCAACGGTGCCGCGAAAGCTTATCCGGGCTCGTTTCGAGAGTACTAGTTCGCCGGGCACGGCGTGGAGCTGCGCGCCGGTCAGGCGCTGTACCCGACCTCACGCTCCGGGCCGAGCGGGTCGATGAGGTCCGGCGCATCACCGGAGACCGGCGCCACCTGATAAAAGGCCAACCCGGCCGCCGCCTCCGAGGAGGCCTCGACCGCCGCGTCGACGAGGGCCTGATCGCCATCGGCGTGCGGGTCCAACCAGCGGTCCCAGCACTCTTCAGGCAGCACAACGGGCATCCGGTCGTGGATCTCGGCGAGGGCGCCCTGGGCGGCTGTCGTGAGGATGGTGGCCGTCAGCACCCATCGGGCCGGGTCGTCGGGACCGAGAGTGGGATTGCGCCACCACGAGTAGAGTCCGGCCAGTGCCAGCGGCAGGCCGTCTTCGGAGTGTACGAAGTACGGCGTTTTCGTGGTTCCCACGGTGTGCCATTCGTAGTAGCCGGTGACCGGCACGATGGCCCGGGTTTTGGCCAGGGCGGTGCGGAATGTCGGCTTCTCGGCGACGGTCTCGGCCCGTGCGTTGAAGGTGGCGAACGCGGCGGTCAGCTCCGGAGAGAAGGTCGGCACCAGCGACCAGCGCGCCGGTTCCAGCCGGCGAACGACCGGATCTGATTTCATCGATTCGAGCACAATGGCGATCTGCTCGGTCGGTTTCACGTTCCAGGACGCCGCCGGCAGCTCTCCGGCCTCGTGCTCGATGTCGAACATGGCGGCGAGGTCAGGCGCCGAATCGGTAATGATGAATCGCCCACACATAGGCTCAGGTTACCGTGCCTCCGAGGAGGACCCGGTTATCCACACGGGTTGACGAAATCGAATCTGTGTTCGAAAATTAGAGGGTGTCCATTCCGCTGACCTCCGTAGCGCACGCAGCCGGCTCTCCCGCCGGCTCCGCGGCCGAGCGGGTCAGCGAGCTCCAGGCGCGCATCCACGGAATGCAGCGCGACCGCTGGGATGCCGGTGGGCGGCCCGTCTCCGGGGTCCTCGCCGGGCTCCTTCCCGACGGGATCCTGCGCACGGGTGTGGTCTACACCGTCAACAACTCGACGTCGCTGATCATGGCCGTGCTCGCCGCGGCGACAGTGGACGGCGGATGGGGCGCCGTGGTGGGTCTACCCGATTTCGGCGCGGAGGCGGCGATCGGGTTCGGAATCGACCTCGAGCGAATCGTGCTTGTTCCCTCCCCCGCCGATCAGTGGTTGGCCGTGACGGCGGCGCTGGTGGATGTGCTGCCCATCGTTGTCGTGCATCCCGAGCGTGCGGTCGGCGACGCGGAGGCGGCCAGGCTCGCCGCGCGGCTGCGGCAGAGCGGCTGCACCCTGATCGTCGCCGGGACCTGGCCCCAGGGTGAGGCCGCACTTCGGGTCACCGACACCCGCTGGGACGGCCTGGGCGCCGGACACGGCTACCTGGCAGGTCGAGATGTGACCGTCCACGTCTCCGGGCGGAACGGCTCCGGACGACGGCGCTCCACGCTTGTGCACCTTCCGGAGGTCGCCACCCCGGGCGAAGCCGAACCTGCCCCGCGTCTGGACAGCGGCCGAGGCGGCCGAGCGCGGGCCGGCAGCCGGCAGCGGGCTGAGTCATGAACCGCGAACGCACCATCGTCTTGTGGTGCCCGGACTGGCCGGTGCTCGCCGCTCGGTCGGCCACCGGCCTGCCCGCGGATGCCCCGCTGGCTCTCATCGACCACGGGCTGGTGTTCGCCTGTTCGCCCGAGGCGCGCCGTCTGGGCGTCCGGCGCGGACTGACCGTGCGGGAGGCCCAGTTCCGGTGCACAGACCTCGTCGTGCTGCCCTATGACCCCGCGCTGGACCGGCGGGCCTTCGACCCGATTCTCGATGGCCTCGAGGACATCACGCTCGGTGTGGCCGTGCTCCGGCCCGGCACCTGCGCGATCCGCGCCCGTGGCCCGGTGCGGTACTACGGCAGTGAGGCCGCCGCGGCGCGAGCCATGCTCGGCTACCTGCACGGCGCCGGACTTCCCGAGGCCAGGGTCGGAATCGCCGACGGCCCCTTTGCCGCCGAGCAGGCGGCGCGGGCGGTCGGTCCCGCTGGTGTCGGGCCTGAACCTCGGGTTCACGTCGTCCCGCCCGGCGAATCCGCCGCGTTCCTGGCACCCCTGCCCGTGTCGGCAGTGGCTGAGGCGGGGCTCGGCACCCTGCTGGCCCGGCTCGGGGTGCACACCCTCGGCCAGCTCGCCGCCCTGCCCGCCCTGGACGTGCATCGTCGTTTCGGTGCTGCTGCGGCGCAGGCGCACGCCAGGGCGGCCGGGCGCGAGCACGAGGAGGTCGTGCCCCGCACCCCCACCCCGGTGTTCGACCGCGGCCAGGAATTCGAACCGGCGCTGGATCGCATCGACCAACTCGCCTTCGCGCTGCGCAGCACCGCGGACGCCTTCGTGCAGGGTCTGCGGGAGCAGACCCTGGTCTGCACGGCCGTCTCGATCCTGGTCAGCACCGAAGACGGTCTGTTGACCGAACGGACCTGGCGGCATCCCCGGTGGTTCTCGGCCTCCGAGCTGATCGACAGGGTGCGCTGGCAGTTACAGGGCGAGGGGCGGGCCGACTCCGGCCTGGCCGCCGGCGTCGTCCGGGTGGTCTTCTCCCCCGATCGGGTCGACGCCGTCGCGAACCACGAGGACGGCCTGTGGGGAACGGGGCCCGACGAGCGGATCCACCATGCCCTCACCCGGGTGCAGGGCCTGGTCGGCCACGCGGGCGTCGTCACGGCGGCCATCGGCGGTGGGCGGATGCTTGCCGACCGACAACTTTCCGTGCCCTGGGGCGATGACGGCGCCGCTTCGTCGGGCCGTGGTCTGAGCAGCAGTCCAGGCGGGAGTCCGGCCGGTGCCGCCAGGCCCTGGTCGGGGAGCCTAGACGGGCTGCTCCCCGCCACGGTGTACCGGGAACGCCATCCGGTCGCTCTCGTCGCCGACGACGGCCGGTCCCTGCGCGTCGATGACCGCGGCGCGTTCGATGGTGAGCCGGCGCGGTTCTCGGCACCTCGGTTCCTCGAGGGCGCCGGCGGGGCCCAGCCGAGTCGGGTGCTGGCCTGGGCCGGCCCGTGGCCCGTGCGAGAACGCTGGTGGGACTCGGCGGCCGCGCGCACCGTGCACCGGGCGCAGATCGTCGACGAGCGCGACGGCGCGTGGCTGCTGGCACTGGACGACGACGGCTGGCGCGCCGAGGCCCGGTATGACTAGGCCCGGTATGACGAGGCCCGGTATGACGAGGCCCGGCATGACCGGGCCGGGGCCGACCAGCAGAGCAGAGAGGACGGGCCACCCCGATGGGATTCAATAACCCGCCCATTCCCTGGTCGGAACTGGAGCGCCGGCTCTCCGACCGGCGCCCCGGCGGCCCGCCCCCCGAGGCCGACGGCGGCGACAGCCCGGCCTGGTCCAGACACCGCCAGCCCTACGCGGCCCCGACCCCGCAGCGTCCGCCGGCCGAGACTGTCGTCGGCTACGCGGAGCTGCACGCCCACTCCAACTTCAGCTTCCTCGACGGCGGCAGTTCTCCGGAGGACCTCCTCGAGGAAGCCGGTGCGTTGGGCCTGCACGGCCTGGCCCTCACGGACCACGACGGGTTGTACGGGGCGGTCCGGCTGGCCGAAACCGCGGAGAGCTACCCGGACGTCCGCACCGTCTTCGGGGCAGAACTGTCCCTCGGGCTGACCCGTCGGCAAAACGGGGTGCCAGACCCAGAGGGAAGCCACCTCGTGGTCCTGGCCAGGGGCCAGGACGGCTATCACCGGCTGGCGGCGGCGCTCACCCACGGTCAGCTCGCCGGCGGCGAGAAGGGGCGACCCGTCTACGACCTCGAGGAGCTCGCCGAGGCATCCGGCGGGCACTGGAGCATCCTGACCGGGTCTCGGTCCGGCGCGGTGCGCCAAGCCATGCAGCAGGATGGTGACCTGGCGGCGGCCCGGGAGCTCGACCGCCTGATCGCCCTGTTCGGCCGTGACAGTGTGAACGTCGAACTGGTCGACCACGGCCGACCGCAGGACTCTGTGACCAACGACAGGCTGGCCGCACTGGCCGAACGGGCAGGCCTACCCGTGCTCGCCACCAACAACGTGCACTACGCCCAGCCGGCCGACTTCCGGCTGTTCTCCGCGCTGGCCGCCGTGCGCGCCCAACGCAGCCTGGACGACATGGACGGCTGGCTGCCCGCGGCGCCCACCCAGCACCTGCGGAGCGGCGCCGAGATGGCCGCCCGATTCAGCCGTTATCCGGGGGCTGTCGCCCGAACGGTGCCCCTCGCTGACGAGCTCGCCTTCTCGTTGCGCCGGGCCAGGCCCCGGCTCCCCCGTCAGCACGTTCCGGACGGGCACACGCCCATGAGCTGGCTGCGTCAGTTGGTCTGGGGCGGTGCGGAACGTGCGTACCCCGGCTACAACGCGAATGTGCGTGAGCGCCTCGAGAAGGAGCTCGCCGTAATCGAGGCAAAGGACTTCCCGGGCTATTTCCTGATCGTGCACGACATCGTGCAGTTCGCCCGGCGTTCGGGCATCCTCTGCCAGGGCCGGGGGTCCGCAGCTAATTCGGCGGTCTGCTTCGTGATCGGCATCACCGCTGTGGACTCGATCTTCTATCGCCTGCCCTTCGAGAGGTTCCTCTCCAGCCTGCGGGAAGAAGAACCCGACATCGACGTGGACTTCGACTCGGACCGGCGGGAGGAGGTGATCCAGTATGTCTACGAACGCTACGGTCGCCTCAACGCCGCCCAGGTGGCCAACGTGATCACCTATCGGCCGAAGTTCGCGGTTCGGGACATGGCCAAGGCCCTCGGCTACAGCACCGGACAGCAGGATGCCTGGTCCAAACAGGTGGAACGCTGGGGTTCAGCGGTGTCGAGCCCCGATCACGACATCCCCGACCAGGTCGCCGACCTCGCGTCTCAGGTACTCGGATTCCCTCGCCACCTCGGCATCCACTCCGGCGGCATGGTGCTCACTGACCGACCCGTCGGCGAGGTCTGCCCCATCGAACACGCCCGCAAGGAGAACCGGACGGTTCTGCAGTGGGACAAAGACGACTGCGCCTGGATGGGCCTGGTCAAGTTCGACCTGCTCGGCCTCGGCATGCTCGCCGCCCTGCAGTACACCTTCGACCTGGTCAAGGACGCTCTCGGCGAGGATTGGAGCCTGGGGAGCATCCCTCGGGAGGAAGCCGGGGTGTACGACATGCTCTGCCGCGCCGATTCCATCGGTGTCTTCCAGGTGGAGAGCCGCGCCCAGATGGGGACCCTGCCGCGCCTGCAACCGCGCCGCTTCTACGACCTTGTGGTCGAGATCGCGCTCATCCGTCCCGGCCCGATCCAGGGCGGTGCCGTGCACCCGTACATCCGACGCAAGCTCGGCCAGGAACCGGTCAGCTACCTGCACCCCAAGCTCGAGCCGGTGCTCGAACGCACCCTGGGCATCCCCCTGTTCCAGGAGCAACTCATGCAGATGGCCATGGCCGTGGGCGGCTGCAGCGGCGAGGACGCCGATCTGCTCCGCCGGGCGATGGGCTCCAAGCGCGGGGTCGAGAAGATCTCCTCCCTGCGCGCCACCCTGTACGAGGGCATGGCCGGCAACGGCATCACCGGCGACCTGGCCGACGAGATCTACGAAAAGATCGAGGCCTTCGCCAACTTCGGCTTCGCCGAGAGCCACTCGATCAGCTTCGCCCTGCTCGTTTACGCCAGCGCCTGGCTGAAGCTGCACTACCCCGGCGCCTTCCTCGCCGCGTTGTTGCGCGCCCAGCCGATGGGCTTCTACTCGCCGCAATCCCTGGTCGCGGACGCCCGCAGGCACGGTGTGCAGGTTTTGCGCCCCGATGTCCAGCTCTCCGGCACCGCCGCGTTGCTCGAGGCGCTGGCCGACGGGTCGGGCGAGCCTGCGGGCCGCCCGGGCTGTCTGGATCACGAGCAACCCGCGGTGCCTGACTACGACAGGACCCTGCCCGTGGATGATCGGGGCCACCGCAGGGACGGCGCCCTCGCCGTGCGGCTCGGTCTCGCCGATGTGCGCTCCATCGGCCAGGCGGTGGCCGAGCGGATCGTCGCCGACCGGGACAGATTCGGGCCGTTCCGGTCCATGAACGACCTGGCCCGGCGGGCTCGGCTGAACACCGAACAGCTCGAATCCCTGGCCACCGCCGGAGCCTTCGACGGGCTGGGCCTCGAACGCCGACAGGCCCTGTGGTCGGCCGGGGAGGCGGCCCAGGAGACCGACGCCCACCTGCGCGGCTCCTTCGAGACCGTGCAACCACCCCTCCTGGCCCTGATGACGCCTGTCGAGCAGGTGGCCTACGACCTCTGGGCCACCGGGGTTTCCACCGACGACCATCCGATCCGACACGCCAGGCCGGTCCTCGCCGCCAGGGGCGCGCTGGCCGCGAACCAGCTGGCCACCAGCGAGAACGGTCGCCGGATCGAGGTCGGTGGTGTGGTCACCCACCGCCAGCGACCGGCCACGGCGAACGGTGTCACCTTCATCAACCTGGAGGACGAGACCGGCAACGTCAACGTCGTGGTGAGCGTCGGGGTCTGGACCCACTTCCGCCGGATCGCCCGGGAATCCCCCGCCCTGATGATCCGCGGCATCCTCGAACGTTCGCCGGAAGGCGTCGTCAACCTCATCGCCGATCGATTCGAACCCCTCACCGTGGCGGCCCACACGTCGTCGCGGGACTTCCGCTAGCGTCGATCCAGTGAATGAAGACCGATACTCCAATGACGTGCTCGCCGCCGGATGGCGGGAGGCCGGCCGCCGTGTCGTCCCCCAGCAGGAAGCCGTGCGGGACCTGGTTGTCGAGGAGGTCGCCACCGGGTTCTGCGGTGCGGTGATCAGGGTCGAGAAGAAGGTCGTCACCCTGGAGGACCGGCACGGGAAGCTCCGGCTGTTCCCGCTCGGCGGTGGATTCCTGGTCGACGGCGAGCCCGTCGTCCTGGTGCCGCCCCGGGCAGCCGCCCCGGCCAGCCGGGGACGCACGGCGTCCGGGTCTCTGGCGGTGGCGGATGCGCCGGCGCGGGTGGCCAGGGCCAGCCGCATCTTCGTGGAAGGCCGCCACGACGCCGAGCTCGTCGAAAAGGTCTGGGGCGCCGACCTCCGCATCGAGGGTGTCGTCGTGGAGTACATCGAGGGTGTGGACAACCTCGCCGAACTGCTGGCGGAGTTCAAGCCGGGTCCGACACGCCGCGTCGGTGTTCTCGTCGACCACCTGGTACCCGGATCCAAGGAGAGCCGCATCGCCGAGGCCGTCGCCCGCGGTCCGCACGGCCGGCACGTCCTGGTGGTCGGGCATCCCTACGTGGATGTCTGGCAGTCGGTGAAGCCGGCCCGACTGAATCTGCCGGTCTGGCCTCAGATTCCGCGCAACATCGAGTGGAAGCACGGCATCTGCGCTGCCCTCGGCTGGCCGCACGACGACCAGGCCGACATCGCCAGGGCCTGGCAGCGGATCCTGGGCCAGGTGCGCACCTACGCCGATCTTGAGCCGGCATTGCTGGGCAGGGTCGAACAGCTGATTGATTTCGTCACCGTCGATTAGCGCCGTCACCGGCACACTTTGAGCATTTCTGTCAGAATTCGTAACACTTTGATCGTTTTTTCGCACAGATCTTCACGCAGACCGAGCGATGTGGGCTAGTGTTGTCGAAGTAGTTGTAGTGCTTGCACGTCTAAAAAACGTATCGACCCCGGTCGGTGCGGGCTTATTCCTTTCGGAAGCGGACGACGAATACCGCGACGAACGGCCTCGAAAGTCGGGGCCTTTCTAACACTCCTGGAGGAGTTTCATAATGGCAACAGGTACCGTGAAATGGTTCAACGCTGAAAAGGGCTTCGGATTCATCGCTCCCGACGACGGAAGCGCCGATGTCTTCGCGCACTACTCCGCGATCGCTTCGAACGGCTACAAGTCGCTCGACGAGAACCAGAAGGTCGAGTTCGAGGTAACCCAGGGCCCCAAGGGTCCCCAGGCCGAGAACATCCGCGCCCTCTAAATAGAGCTGCGGCAGCTCTCTAAAGCTGCTAACAACGCCCCCGCTTCGGCGGGGGCGTTGTTTTTTTAAGCCGCACACCCAACACAACTGTTCCCCATCCGGACACGTGCGCCCGGTGTGCCGGGTGCAGTTGTCCGCACGGGGAACAGTTGGTGCGGTTGGGCGGCGAAGCGGGCCGTCGTGCTACTTGACCAGGTCCTGCCAGCCGTCACCGTCGACGTACTCGAAGATCAGGTTGGTCTCGGTGTGCGCCACCGCCGGATGCTCCGCCAGGTGCTCGAGGACGAAGTCGCGCAGGTCGGAAGCATCCGCCGCGGCCACGTGCAACAGGTAGTCGTCGGCGCCGGCGGTGTGGAACAAACCGATCACGCCCGGCCAGTGTGGCGCTGCGCTGCGGAAGTCATCGATCTGCTCCCGAGCGTGCTTCGCCAGCCGCACCGAAATCAGGGCCTGCAGCGAAGCCCCCAGGGCGGCGAGGTCGATATTGGCCCGGTAGCCGCGGATGTGGCCGAGCTGCTGGAGCCGGCGCAGCCGGAGGGACACCGTGGACTCGGCAACGCCGATCTCGGCGGCCAACGCGGCGCCGGACGCGCGAGCGTTGACCGAGAGCGCGCGGAGCAGCGCCCGGTCGACGCGGTCCAGGTCGGCTTTCTTGGAATCCATACACGCTCTCTTTCGTTTGAGCGCAAGTTTATCGACCGATCTTCGACGGCGACACCCGCCCCTGCATCAACTGCGTCACAGTGGGGTTTCCGGCGGATGACGCCGGTGAAGCTGCGACCGGGTCAGCTGCGGCCGAGGCGGCGGCGGAGCAGGTCGATGCGCTTCTGGATCTGGGTGACGCTGGCCTGAGCGACCGCGGGCCCCCCGCACAGGCGGCGCAGCTCGGCGTGCACCATCGCGTGCGGCTCCCCCGCCAGCTTCGACCACATGCCCACGAGGCTGCCCAGCAGCGCCCGCTGCTCCTTGAGCGTGCGATACAGGGGCATCGGCTCCTCCGGTGCCCCCTCGACCGCGGCGGCCGCTGTGCGCCGCTCAGAGCCGCGCTTGGCCTGGCGTTGCTGCCGCTGGCGCAGCAGTTCGGAGACCTGCTCGGGCTCGAGCAGCCCGGGGATGCCGATGAAGTCGAACTCCTCGTCCGTTCCGGGTTCGGCGAGTTCACCGAACTCGTCACCGTTGAACATCACCATGTCGAAGGTGGCCTGGGAGTCCAGCGCCTGCCAGGTGAATTCCTCTTGGCCGAGGTCGTCCGAGGCCTTGTCGGACTTATTGGCGGCCGCCACCATGGCGTCCTCGGGGTTGTACATACCGTCGTCGCCGTCGTCACGGTTGCTGCGATCCAGCGCGTGGTCGCGTTCGAGTTCCATCGCATTGGCGAGGCTCAGCAGTCCGGGAACGTTGGGCAGGAAGATCGAGGCGGTCTCACCGCGACGTCGGGCGCGCACGAACCGGCCGATGGCCTGCGCGAAGAACAGCGGCGTTGAGGCGCTGGTCGCATAGACACCGACGGCCAGGCGGGGAACGTCGACGCCCTCAGACACCATCCGCACCGCAACCATCCAGCGCCGGGTGTTGTGCGAGAACTCGTCGATCCGGTCGCTGGATTCCTTCTCGTCGGAGAGCACCACGGTGGCCGGTTCGCCGGAAATCTCCTCGAGGATCGCTGCGTAGGCCCGTGCCGTGGTCTGGTCCGTGGCGATGACCAGGCCGCCGGCATCCGGGATGCCGTGCCGCACCTCGGTGAGGCGAGCGTCAGCGGCCCGCAGGACCGCGGGAATCCACTGACCGCTGGGTTCCAGCGCGGTCCGCCAGGCCTGTGAGGTGATGTCCTTGGTATTGCCCTCGCCGAGCTTGGCTTCCATCTCGTCGCCGGTGCGGGTGCGCCACTTCATGTGCCCGGCGTAGACCATGAACATCACCGGGCGCACGACGCCGTCTTCCAGCGCCCTGCCGTAGCCGTAGTTGTAGTCGCTCTGGGACAGCCGGATGCCCTGCTTGTCAGGCAGGTAGGTCACGAACGGGATGGGTGAGGTGTCCGAGCGGAACGGGGTGCCGGTGAGCGAGAGCCGCCGGGTGGCCGGGTCGAAGGCCTCGCGGATGGCGTCGCCCCAACTCAGCGCGTCACCGCCGTGGTGCACCTCGTCGAGGATCACCAGGGTGCGGCTGGCCTGGGTGAGTTCACGGTGCAGCGCCGCGCGGGTGGCCACCTGTGCGTAGGTCACGGCGATGCCGTGGAAATGGCTGCCGTAACGGCCGTGGGCGTTCTTGAAACCGGGGTCCAGGCGGATACCGGCGCGGGCGGCCGCGTCCGCCCACTGGCGTTTGAGGTGCTCGGTCGGCGCGACCACGGTGATGCGGTCGATCACCCGGCGGGCCCGAAGCTCGGCGGCCAGGCGCAGCGCGAAGGTGGTCTTGCCGGCGCCCGGGGTGGCCGCGGCGAGGAAGTCGCGGGGCTGGTGCTGGAAGTACGCCTCGAGGGCCTCGGCCTGCCAGGCGCGGAGCTTGCTCGCGGTGCCCCAGGCGGCCCGTTCGGGGAAAGCCGGGGAGAGGTGCTCCGCGGCGCTGGTGCCGGCAGGCCCTCGAGCCGGCCCGAACACGGGCGGGGTATCGACGGTGTCGGCGAGAACGCTGTCACGGTCAGGCAGGGCGAACAATCCGGGTTCAGTGGTCTCCCGGTGCGAGGGTTCCCGGAAAGCGGATCCGAAGTCAGGTGGAGTAGTCACTTCATAAGAGATTACCAACTCGCGCCGACATCTGCCCGACGGTGCAGACTGACAGCATGTCGAAACAGCAGCATCCGTGGTCTCGCTACGTCGCTCTCGGCGACTCCTTCACCGAGGGTGTCGGTGACCCGGAACCGGCCAGCCCGGGCGGAAACCGCGGCTGGGCGGATCGTGTCGCCGAGATGCTCAGTCTGGGCTCAGACGAATTCGCGTATGGCAATCTTGCGGTCCGCGGCAAGCTGATGAACCAGGTCCTGGCCGAACAGGTGGGTCCCGCGTTGTCCCTGCACCCTGATCTGGTCACGATCTCTGCCGGCGGCAACGACGTGCTGCGGCCGGGCAGCGACCCGGATGCCATCGCGGCGCGGCTCGACGACGCGGTCAGCGTGCTCGGGTCCGAGGGCGCCACGGTGGTGGTCTTCACCGGAACCGATGTGCGCTTCTCCCCCGTGCTGCGGGGTCTGCGAGGCAAGGTGGCCATCTACAACGAGAACATCCGCGCCATCGCCACCGCCCGAGACGCCATCGTGGCGGACATGTGGTCCCTGACCGAGATCCAGGACGCCCGGATGTGGGCCCCCGACCGTCTGCACCTCAACCCGCTCGGCCATCACACGGTGGCCAGGATGGTGCTGGACGCGCTCAACGTGGTCAATCCGCTCGAGCCGCAGCTGCCGGAGCCGATGCCCGGTATCACCTGGCGCCAGGCGCGCACCGAAGACCTCGCCTGGGCGAGGGAGTTTCTGGTGCCCTGGGTGCTGCGCCGGGTGCGTCACCAGTCCTCGGGAGACAACATCCTGCCCAAACGTCCGGACGCGGACCCGGTGACCAGACTCGACCAGGCGGCGGAAACCGAACCCGTACCCGAACGCGGAATCGGTTAGATCTCGCCGGGGTTCGTCCAACGCCAGAACGGCCCCGGATCGGTGATGGTCTGATCGAGGACGAGCGGAACCGAGACGGTGTTCGTCCCGACGGTCACGTCGACGCTGCCGACGGAATCGCCCTTCTCACCCAGGGTCACCGGTGCGACATCGACGGTGCTCTCGATCGGGGTGTCCGACCACACCACGGCGGACTCGGACGTCTCGGCCACAGCCTGCGCCGACTGGCCCCAGGGGGTCGTGTAGGTACCGAAGGGGGTGCCGGCCTCGACCAGCGTCACCGTGCGAAATCCGGGGCTCACGCTCTCGATGAGGCTCAGGATGCTCTCGTTGAGTTCGCTGTGAGTGTCCCCGCCGAGCACGACGCCCACGAGGGTGACCGAGGTGTCGCCGACCGGCACGTCGACCGCGAAGAGCAGGCAGGCTCCGGCCTCGTCCGTGGTGCCGGTCTTGATGCCGTCGACGCCGTCGACGCCGAGCAGCTTGTTCGTATTGGTCACGGTGCCCACGGTCGGGATCACGGCGCTGGGCATGGCCACGATGCTCGCCAGAGCGGGATCGGCCATCACGAGCTTGCCGATGGCCACCAGATCGGCCGGACTGCTCACGCTCTGGGCGGAGATCCCGCTGGTGTCTGCGACGACGGTGCCGGTCAGGCCGTTCGCGGCCAGATAGTCCGCCGCGGCGACCAAGTACGCGTCAACGGAACCGAACGCCCACACGGCCAGGGAGACGCTGTAGTTGTTCGCGGATGGGATCAGCATCGTTTCGAAGGCTTCGCGCTGGCTGAGCACCTGACCGGCTGAGACGGGCGCCACCGAGCCGTTCTCCGCGATGGCGTCGTAGTAGATGTCGACGTCATCGTCGGTGAAGGTGATGTCGGGACCAGGCTCGTCGCCGGTCAGCGGCTTGGCCTGGAGGATCACCAGTGCGGTGACCATCTTGGTGATGCTGGCGACGGGCATCGAGGCCTGGTCACCGGTGGAGCCCAGAACCCCGTCAAAGCCGACGGCGCCGATGGCGCCGGCCCCCTGGCCGGGCCAGGTGGGCTCGACGGCCGCCTGGCTGAGCGCGGGCGGCTCGGTGAGGGTCGCGGCCGTACTGGAGACGGGGGCGAGGCCCGTGCTGGTGAGGTAGGCGCCGAATGCGAGGATGACGGCGAGCACGCCGAAGAAGGCGAAACGCCGACGGCGGTAGACCTGGCGACGGGAGTTAGACATTCGATGATTCTAACCACGGCTGCCGTGCCGGGTTGGCAGGGTCGCCGCGCGCCAGTGAAACGTCTAGGCGCGGAGCGCCCACAGGGCCACGGCGCTGGCCGAGGCCACGTTCAGCGAATCCACTCCGTGCAGCATCGGGATCGTGACCACGGTGTCTGCCGCGGCCAGCGCGGTGTGGCTCAGCCCGTCGCCCTCGGTACCGAGAATCAGAGCCACCCGATCCGGCGGGTCGTTCGCGAAGACGTCCAGGGAGACGGCATCGTCGGCCAGGGCCAGCGCGGCCAGGTGGAAGCCGTGCTCGTGCAGAACCGTCGCGGCCTCGTCCCATTCGGGCAGGCGGGTCCAGGGCACCTGCAGCACGGTCCCCATGCTCACCCTGACGCTGCGCCGGTACAACGGGTCGGCACAACGTGGGGTGATCAGCACGGCGTCGGCGCCGAGCCCCGCGACCGACCTGAAGATCGCGCCGACATTGGTGTGGTCGACGATGTCCTCGAGTATCACGATGCGCCGGGCACCGCGGATGATGTCGGCCACCGACGCCAGGTCGGGGCGGTGCATGGCCGCCAGGGCGCCACGGTGCAGGTTGTAGCCGGTGAGCTGCTCCAGGAGTGCCGCCGAGCCCACATAGATGGGGACATCCGGCCAGTCCGCCAGCAGACGCTGGGCATCCGGCAGCCACTGCTCCTGCACGAGAACCGAACGCGGCCGATGCCCGGCGGCGAGGGCCCGGCCGATGACCTTGGCCGATTCGGCGATGTACAGGCCGTTCGCCGGTTCGGACACGCGGCGCAGGGCCACGTCGGTCAGGCGCGAGTAGTCGGCGAGGCCGGGCGCATCGAGGTCGGTAATCGGGACGATCTGCACGAAAGTCGCCGCCTTTCTGGGTGGTGTCTGATGCCGGCTGCCGGCGTCGGAACCTCGAACCGTAACACAGCCGAAAACTGACCAGTTTAGACTCAGAGGACATCGGCGCCACGCCAGCTCCCCCGGGGCCCGGCCGGCGGCGACGGACGAGGATGGAGCATCATGACGGCCGAGACTGTCCTGACGACGTCGGCGGCGGCCGGAGAAGACCTCGACGCCGTGGCCGCAATCCTGCGCGGCCGGCGCACGGCGGTCCTCACCGGAGCCGGGGTGAGCACCGATTCCGGAATCCCCGACTACCGCGGGGCGGGCGCCCCGGTGCGAGTGCCGATGACGTTCCAGACCTTCCTCGCCGACGAACGGGCGCGCAAGCGGTACTGGGCCGGCAGCCACCTGGGCTGGCACCGGTTCCGGGCGGCCGAACCCAATCTGGGGCACCGGTCCCTCGTCGCCCTCGAAACGGCCGGCCTGGTCAGCGGCATCATCACCCAGAACGTCGACGGCCTGCACACCCGAGCCGGGTCCCGGCACGTCGTCGACCTGCACGGATCCATGGACCTGGTCGTCTGCCTCTCCTGCGGGCAGGCCTTCGGCCGGGACAGCATCGCCGCCCGCCTGGAGACCCACAACCCGGTGCTGGCGGACCCTGACCAGGTCGAGATCGCACCGGACGGCGACGCCATCGTGGTTGACATCGACAATTTCATCGTGCCGGACTGCTCGGTGTGCGGCGGACTGCTCAAACCCAATGTGGTGTTCTTCGGTGAGCTGGTCCCGACCGGGAAGTTCACCGCGGCGGCCGCGTTGGTGCGGGCGGCGGACGCCCTGATCGTGGCGGGCTCCTCACTCGCGGTGAATTCGGGGATCCGGCTGCTCGAGCAGGCCAGGCGCCGCAAGCTGCCCATCGTGGTGATCAACCGCGGGCCGACCAAGGGCGACGGGCGCGCCCTGGTTAAACTGGAGGCAGGCACGTCGGAGACGTTCGCCGGGTTGGTGAGCAGACTCACCGACCTCTAGCTGTACTGCCCAGGGACGTTGGTTGATGTGTGACGTCTTGAAATGACGAAGACCTCCGGTGGAGGGTGGAGCTGTCTAGTTCCCCAACCCGTCCGGAGGTCCTCGTGTCTCACGCTAATGCTGCTCTCACCCCGGTTCAACGTCTGCGGATCGGAAGGCTGGTCGTCGATGACGGCTGGCCTGTCGCCCATGCAGCGGTGTTCTTCCACGTGTCATGGCCGACCGCGAAGCGGTGGGCCGACCGGTACGCGGCGATGGGCCGCGACGGCATGCAGGATCGTTCATCGCGCCCGCACCGCAGCCCCACAAAGACTCGCCCGGAGCTGGTGCGGAAGGTCGTGCATCTGCGCTGGAAGAAGCGCCTCGGGCCCGTTGGGATCGGCGCCCGTCTCGAGATGCCGGCCTCGACCGTTCACGCGGTGTTGACCCGCTGCCGCCTCAACAGGCTGCGGCATGTCGACGTCCGTACCGGCGAGCCGGTCCGCCGCTACGAGCACGAGAGACCCGGCGCGATGATCCATGTTGACGTGAAGAAGATCGGCAACATCCCGGACGGCGGCGGCCACCGCTATGTCGGACGGCAACAAGGAGCCAAGAACCGGCAATCGACCCCAGGCACCACCCGGAACAGACATCACCACGAGCTTCTGGGAACAGCGTTCGTCCACACCGTGATCGACGACCACTCCCGGGTCGCTTATGCCGAGATCCACGGCGACGAGAAAGCCGAGACCGCCGTCGGCGTCTTGAAACGAGCCGTGTCCTGGTTCGAAGCGCGCGGTGTCACCGTCGAACGTGTCCTTTCCGACAACGGCTCCGCATACCGATCCCACGCCTGGCGCGACACCTGCGCCGAGCTTGGCATCAAGGTCAAGAAGACCCGCCCCTACCGGCCACAGACCAACGGGAAGATCGAACGCTTCCACCGCACCCTCGCCGACGGCTGGGCGTTCTCCCGCCACTACAACAGCGAATCAGCCCGCCGAGCAGCACTGCCAGCATGGCTCCACGAATACAATCACCACAGGCACCACACCGCCATCGGAGGCAAGCCACCGATCACGCGGTTAACTAACCTGCCTGGGCAGTACATCTAGCCGGCCAGCCGCCGAGCAGCACCCGTCCAGCAGAAGGCAGCGTTGTGATCACCAAGTTCGCGATTGTCAGGCACGGCCAGACCGACTGGAATCTCGAAAGACGGATTCAGGGCAGCACCGACATCCCGCTGAATTCCACGGGCCGGGCTCAGGCGGCGGAAACCGGTCTGCGACTGAGCCGTCGCCACTGGGACGCGGTCGTGACCAGTCCTCTGCTGCGTGCGCACGAAAGCGCCAGGATCATCGCCGGTGAGCTGGACCTCCCGGCGCCGCTCGTTGTTCCCGAGCTGACCGAGCGTCACCACGGCCAGATCGAGGGGCTGACCTTTGCCCAACGCCAGGCGCGGTTCCCGGACGGTTCCTCGGTGCCGGGACTCGAAACCCGCCAGGTCGTGCTCGACCGGGTGCTGCCGGCGTTGGAAGACATCGCCCTGACCTACGCTGGGCGGGAGATGGTCGTGGTCTGCCATGGCGGTGTGATCGGCACGCTTCTCCGCTACGCCACGGACGGCACCAGGCCGGCCGCGGGTGAGCTCATCCCGAACGGTTCGATTCACGAGTTCCGGTGGGAGAGCGGCCGGCTCCAGCTGGAGGACGTCGTTTCGGCGCGCTGAGAGACCGCGCTGGCAGACCGCGCTGGGAGACCGCGCTGTACCGCGCCGTAAACCGCGGTCAGCGTCGGCGGGAGGCCGCCTGGGTGCTCTGCAGCACCCGGAGCAGCCGTTCGGCGGACTCGGCCCAGGTGAAACGCCCGGCCTGAATCACGGAGAGCCGTGAACGGCTCAGCCACTCCCCCGGCGCCTCGAGTCCGCGCACCGCGGCCGCCAGCGCATCCGGGTCCAGCGGCGGGACATAGCCGGCCGCATCGCCGCCGATCTCCCGGAAGATGGGGATATCGCTCACCAGCACCGGAATGCCCAGGCTCATCGCCTCGACCAGGGGGATGCCGAAGCCCTCGTCGAGGGACGTCGTCACCAGGGCCGTGGCGCTGGACAGCAGGGAGACGTATTCCTCGTCACTGACTCCGTTGTGGAAGACCAACGTCGCCTGAGGGGCGAGGGCGGTCAGCCGGGCGCGTTCGGCGTCACCGACGCGGCTGAGCAGGTGCAGCTCATACCCGGGCAGGGCCGCGGCTGCTCGCACCAGGGTGTCCACGTTCTTGTAGGGCATGAACGAACCCATGTAGATCAGGCGTGTGGTCTCCGGTCCGGATCGCTCACTCGGCGCCGCCGCCGCGGCGACGGAATCGGCCGCGTTGGGCACCACGGAGACCGGCCGGCGGGTGAGCCGGTGGCGGTTGATCAGCGCGCCGGTGGTTTCCGACACCGTCACGACGCCGTCGGACCGGTTCAGCAGCATCCGTTGGGGCACCCAGGACAGGTGGTACAGCCGCCAGAGCAGGCGGATACCGATGGAGAAGTCTCGCGGCGGGGTGCGATTGCGGTAATAGATCAGGTCGTGCACGGTCAGCACCAGCTTGTAGCGCCTGCCCCACGAACCCATTGTCTGCATCGGGCTGAACACGATGTCGGGGGCCAGCCTGTTCACGGTCAGGGCCACCAGCGGTTCCAGCAGGCTGGTGGGCGAACGCACGAGTTGCCACGGCAGCGCCGGCAACATTGCCAGCTGCCGGTGGTCGCTGATCAGCATCGTCACCGGATGCAGTCGGCCCAGTTCGGTGACCAGACCGGCGGTGTACCGGCTGATGCCGTCGTGCCGGTCGATCCGGGTGTAGCGGCAGTCGAAGACTATCCGCAGGGGGCCAGAGGCCGAGGCCGTCACGACGCGGCTGCTTCGGGTGCGCCGGCCGGGCTGACCGGATCGAGGAAGGCACGCAGGGCTTGCGCCGCGTCCTCCGGAACCTCGTAGTGGATGAGGTGGCCTACCCCGGGCAGGACGTGCAGCCGGGCATCCGGGAACTGGGCGCGCAGCCGAACCTGGGCGGGCACCGGGGTGATGTCATCCTTCTCGGCGGCGATCAGCAGGGTGTGGGTATCGATGGCGGCGGCGTATTCGCTGACGTCGTGGCTGACGGATGCCGTGAACGCCTCCAGCACCACCGTCCGGTCCGCGAAAGCGGAGAAGTACCTGTCGTGCTGGTTGTGGATCCAGCGTCGCCGTTGCCGACTCCGGGTTTTGGCCATGGTGATGCTCATCACCCGCACGATCACCCGGTTGCGCAGGAGCGCGAACCCGAGCCGTTCGGGAAGCTTGGACGCCAGCCAGTAGTAGAAGACGGCAAGCCGGGTCAGGATGCCCCGGGGCCCGGACAGGGCGGGGGCGGCGATCGGGTTGACCAGTACCAGTTCCTGGGCGGGCAGGCCGCCTGGTGCCGCGGCGGCCGCGGCGACGACGATCGACCCGAACGAGTGGCCGAGGACCACGACCCGGCCGGGCAGCGCCAGGAGGCGCAGGAACTCGGCCAGCCAGGCGGCATAGGAGTCGATGGAGTGCGGTGCCGTGTCGAATGCCGCCGATTCGCCGAAACCGGGTAAGTCCGGCGAGATGATGCGCAGACCCTGGAGCTGGGCGACGACGGCTTCAAGGCCGTGGTGGTCGCCGCGGAACCCGTGCACCATCACGATTGTCGTCGGGCTTCTGGGGTCTCCGTACTCCCAGTAGCGGGTGTCGCTGCCCAGCACAGCGAGGGTGTGGGCGCGCGCGTCCATGAGGGTGAGCAGGTCGGCGTAGGGCGAAGGAACGATCATCGCTCCCAGTTTAGGCTGGCGGCGAGCGAGTGGCCCGACCGAAGTTGCACCGATCGACCTAGAATCGGTCGTATCTGCACCATCCACATCCGCGTCGGGTGGTGGCCGCCCCCGGCCACGGCCGCGTCAGGGACGGAAGGAACGCCGTGAGCTTCACCGCACCCATCCAGCTGCCCGGGTTGACCCTCGATCCAAGGTGGTACCGTCGCGCGGTGTTCTATGAGGTGATGGTCCGGTCATTCCTCGACAGCAACGCGGATGGCACCGGGGACCTGTCCGGGCTGATATCGAAGCTGGACTACCTGCAGTGGCTGGGTATCGACGCGCTGTGGATCCCACCGTTCTTCACGTCCCCGCTGCGTGACGGCGGCTACGACGTGGCCGACTACCGCACGATCCTGCCTGAGTTCGGCACCCTCGACGAGTTCAAGGAACTCGTCACGAAGGCGCACGAGCGCAACATGCGCATCGTCATCGACCTGCCGCTCAACCACACCTCCGACCAGCACCCGTGGTTCCAACAATCCAGGCAGCAGCCCGACGGAGAGTTCGGTGACTTCTATGTGTGGAGCGACGACGACGGCAAGTACCCGGACATCCGGATCATCTTCACGGACACCGAGGACTCGAACTGGGCTTTCGACTCCGTCCGGCGCCAGTTCTACTTCCACAGGTTCTTCTCCCACCAGCCCGACCTGAACTACGACAACCCGGCCGTGCACGACGCAATCCTCGGCGTGGTCCGGTACTGGCTGGACCTGGGCGTTGACGGGTTCAGGTTGGACGCGATCCCCTATCTGTACGAGTCGGACGAGGGTAACGGCGAGGGCGAGCCGCTGACGCACGAGTTCATCAGACGGCTGCGGGCCATTGTGGACCGGGACTATCCGGGGCGCATCATGATCGCCGAAGCCAACCAGTGGCCGCGGGAGGTGGCCGCCTTCTTCGGTACCGAGGATGAGCCGGAGTGCCACATGGCCTTCGACTTCCCGGTGATGCCCAGGATCTTCTATTCGCTGCGCTCCCAGCGCGCCGATGAGCTCGTGCGGGTGCTCTCCGAAACGACCGACATCCCCGAGGGCGCCGGCTGGGCGGTATTCCTGCGCAACCACGACGAACTCACCCTGGAGATGGTCAGCGAGCAGTACCGGCAGGCGATGTACGGCTGGTACGCCTACGACCCACGCATGCGCGCCAATATCGGTATCCGCCGTCGCCTGGCACCGCTGCTGGACAACAGCCGCTCGGAACTCGAACTGGCCCACGCCCTGCTGTTCTCCCTGCCGGGGAGCCCGTTTTTGTACTACGGCGATGAGATCGGGATGGGCGACAACATCTGGCTGCCCGACCGGGACAGCTCCCGCACGCCGATGCAGTGGACACCGGACCGCAACGGCGGGTTCTCGGCGGCGGACCCCGGCAAGTTGTACCTGCCGGTTGTGCAGTCACTGGTCTACAACTTCGGCCAGACCAACGTCGAATCCCACCTCGCGCAGTCCGGTTCGCTGCTGCACTGGATCCGCAACGTCATCCACGTACGCACCAACCATCCAGCGTTCGGGTTGGGGTCGCTCACCGTGCTGTCCACCGATCACGAGTCCATCCTGGCCTTCACCAGGGTGTACGCCGGTTCGGGGTCGAGCTTCGGCGACCAGCCGGAGACCCTGCTCTGCGTGTTCAGTTTCGCGCACAACCCCGTCGCGTTCCGGATCCAGGAACCCGACCTGGCGGGCACCCGGCTCTACGACATCTTCGGCGGGGCCGTGTTCCCCTCCTTCGACGAGGAGGGCGGGCTCACCCTCACCCTGGGTACGCAGAGCTTTTACTGGTTGCACTGCGGCTGACCGGAGGGCGCAAAAAAAGGGCGACCTGCCTCAGCAGGTCGCCCTTCAGGCGTAATGCGGCGTGGTTACTTGCCGAAGCCCTTGTAGCGCGAGTTGAACTTCTCCACGCGTCCGGCGGAGTCCATGATGCGCTGCTTGCCCGTGTAGAACGGGTGCGACTCGGAGGAGATTTCCACGTCGATGACCGGGTACGTGGTGCCGTCTTCCCACTCGATGGTCTTCGAGCTGGAGACCGTCGAACGGGTAAGGAACGTCGCACCCGACGCGAGGTCGCGGAAGACCACGGGAGCGTATGTGGGGTGAATGTCAGACTTCATGGAGACTTCCTTGTTGCGTTTCGATGGGTGGGATCTGGCTCGCCGGTTGCGGCAGAAAAGTGTATCGGTCACGAGGACCAGCTACCGAGTTTAGCAGAATCTTGAGGCCGGGAGTGGCCAGACGCTGGAAAGCTCAGATTGCGCGTGCCGAGTAGCGTCCGTCGGTCTCGGTGAGTTCGATCGGGAGACCGAACGCCTCGGTGAGAGTGTCGGAGGTCAGCGCCTCGGCCAGGGGGCCCGCGCTGACGACCTTGCCGCCGGCAAGCAGCAGCACGTGGGTGAATCCACGCGGGATTTCCTCCACGTGGTGGGTGACCATGATGATGGCCGGGGAGTTGGGCTCGCTCGCGTATCCGCTGAGCAGGCGCAGCAGTTCTTCCCTGGCACCGAGGTCGAGGCTGGCGGCCGGTTCGTCCAGAAGCAGGATCTCCGGGTCGGTCATGATGGACCTGGCGATCTGCACCCGCTTCTGCTCGCCGTCGCTGAGGGTGCCGAACTTACGGTCGGCGAGGTGATCCAGCTTCCATTCGCCGAGGACGCGCTGGGCGCGACGCTCGTCGATCTCCTCGTATTCCTCGTTCCAGCGGCCGGTGACCGAGTATGCGGCGGTCATCACCACGTTCAGAACGGTCTCACCGGCGGGCACCCGGCGGGCCATGGCGGTGGACGCGAAGCCGATCCGCGGACGCAGTTCGAACAGGTCGCTACCGCCGAGCGGCTCTTCGAGGACCTCGGCCGTTCCCTGGGAGGGATGGATGAGCGCGGCCGCGATCTGCAGCGTGGTGGTCTTACCGGCACCGTTGGGGCCCAGGATCACCCAGCGCTGATCGCCGTCGACGCTCCAATCCACTGAGTCCAGGATGGTTGTGCCACCCCGGACGACGGAAACTCCGGTGAAGTGAAGAACGTTGACCATACAGCCATGTTATCGGGCGCCGCCCGGGCCCCCGGTCACGCTAGAGCAGCGCGGCGTAAATCTCCCGAGTGCTCGCGGCGATCTGACCCCAACTGAACATTTCCTCAGCACGCACTCGGCCGGCGCGGCCCATCTGCGCCGCCAGGGCGGGGTCGGCCAACACCTCGGTGAGGGTCCGGGCCAGATCGGACACGAAGATGTCAGGGTCGGTCGGGGTGCCGGTGCCGTCGGTGAGCTGGTTGATCGGTACCAGACGTCCCGTCACGCCATCCGCCACGACCTCGGGGATGCCGCCGGTTGCGGTGCCGACGACGGGCAGACCGCAGGCCATGGCTTCAAGGTTGACGATGCCCAGCGGCTCGTACACCGACGGGCAGACGAAAACGGTTCCGGCGGTGAGCACGGCCGACAGTTCGTGCTGCGGAAGCAGCCTGTCGATCCACACCACACCGGAACGTTCGCGTTGCAGAGCCTCGACCAGCTCGGTCACCTCGGCGAGGATGCCGGGGGTGTCGGGGGCGCCGGCACACAGCACGAGCTGCACCTCCGGCGGCAGCAGGGCGGCCGCACGCAACAGGTACGGCAGACCCTTCTGGCGGGTGATCCGGCCGACGAACACGACGGAAGGCCGGTCGGGATCGATCCCCAGGGCGCGAACGACGTCATCGTCGGTGGTCGGCTTCCACCGGTCGAGGTCGATGCCGTTGTAGACAACGTGCACCCGCGACTCATCCAGCGCCGGGTAGCTGCGGAGGATGTCGGCGCGCATTCCGCCGCTGACAGCGATGACGGCATCCGCCGCCTCGAAGGCGGTCTTCTCGATCCAGCTCGACACGCGGTAGCCGCCGCCGAGCTGCTCGGCCTTCCACGGGCGCAGCGGTTCGAGGCTGTGCGCCGTGACGACGTGGGGCACGCCGTGCAGCAGTTTGGCGATGTGGCCGGCACCGTTGGCGTACCAGGTGTGCGAGTGCACCACATCGGCGCCCTGCACGTCCTGGGCCATCTGCAGGTCCACGCCGAGCGTGGTCAGCGTGGCATTGGCGTCGGCGAGTTCGGCCGGGACGCCGTAGGCGACGGTGTCGGCTTCGGCCCGCTGGGCACCGAAACACCGTACGGTGACATCGATGTCGGTACGGAGGGCCTTGACCAGCTCGGCGACGTGGACGCCGGCTCCTCCGTAGATCTCGGGCGGGTATTCCTTGGTAAGCAGATCGACGCGCATGCAGTAAAACTAGCGCAGGCTGAACGACGGACACACCCCCACACGCTGGTCGTTCCCCCCGTATGGCCCTACTGTGAAGGTATGAAGGCCAAGAAGATCTTTGGAATCGTTCTCGCAGGCGGCGAGGGGAAACGGCTGATGCCGTTGACCGAAGACCGCGCTAAGCCAGCTGTACCGTTTGGAGGGCATTACCGTCTGATCGACTTCGCGCTGTCGAACCTGATCAACTCCGGTGTCACCCAGATCGTCGTGCTCACCCAGTACAAGTCGCACAGCCTCGACCGCCACGTCTCGCAGACCTGGCACGTGTCCGGGGGCCTGTTCAACTCCTACATCGCCTCGGTCCCGGCCCAGCAGCGGCTCGGTAAGCGCTGGTTCAGCGGCTCGGCCGACGCCATCCTGCAGAGCCTGAACCTCATCCACGATGAGAAGCCCGACATCGTCGTCGTGGTCGGTGCCGACCACGTCTACCGGATGGACTTCTCACAGATGATCGAGGCGCACATCGCGTCCGGTGCGCAGGCGACCGTCGCCGCCATCCGCCAGCCGATCGGCCTGGCCGACCAGTTCGGCGTCATCGAAGTGGATGCCGCCACCCCGGACCGGATCAAGGACTTCCTGGAGAAGCCCAAGGACGCCGTCGGGCTCGCCGACGCGCCGCACGAGGTCTTCGCCTCGATGGGCAACTACGTCTTCAACGCCGATGCCCTGATCGAGGCCGTGCGCCGCGACGGCGAACGCACCGATTCCAGCCATGACATGGGTGGCGACATCGTTCCCGACTTCGTCTCACGTGGTGAGGCCGGTGTATACGACCTGCAGCGCAACGACGTGCCGGGGTCGACCGACCGCGACCGCTATTACTGGCGCGACGTGGGCACCATCGACTCGTTCTTCGAGGCCCACCAGGACCTGATCTCCGCCCTGCCGGTGTTCAACCTGTACAACCAGAGCTGGCCGATCTTCAGCCAGCAGCTGAACTCTCCGCCGGCCAAGTTCGTGCGCGACAGCAAGGGCTCCCTCGGTACCGCTATCGACTCCATAGTGTCGCTGGGCTGCGTCATCTCCGGCGCGCACCTGGAACGCAGCGTCGTCGGCCCGTGGGCCGTCATCGACTCCGGCGCCCACGTGGTGGACTCGATCGTGTTCGACAGGGTGCAGATTCGTCCGGGCGCCGTCGTGCACCGCGCCATCCTCGACAAGGACGTCATCGTTGCGGAGGGCGCCGCCATCGGCGTCGACCGGGACCGTGACCTCGCGCGGGGCTTCAGCGTCACCGAATCCGGGATCACCGTGGTCGGCAAGGGCGTGCACGTCCACCCGTGATCCCT